>JAPLCC010000053.1 GCA_026392415.1 Propionibacteriales bacterium | reverse complement strand
CGGCGACGTGGCGGGCATGACCGGGCCGGGCAGTCCCGGTGTCGATCAGTTCCTGGATCCGGGCACCGAACGCCGCCGCGGCGTACTCGGTGATCAACGGCGTACCGGAACCGCCAGCTGGCTTCGCACGCTCCCGCCCCCGCCTGTCCGAAGGCGGCAGCGCGTCCGGGTTGTGCAGCACCGCCCATTGGTAGGCGGCTTTCAAGATGTCGCGTTCGGCATCGATCCGGTCGCGGTGGCGCTGCTCGGCGAACGCCAAGACGTCGCCGGCGGACTTCTCCACCAACTCGTCCTGCACGCACCCGATTGCCATACGAGTATTAGATCGGAACCCACCGACATTGACTGCGCGATGGACCGAGTTGTCCACAAGCGGCGGCCCGTTTCGACAGTGCCTAGGTTTTGTTAGTAACCTTGAAAGGTATTGTTTATAGACTAAACGTTGACAGTCGGGGGGAATCGCATGTGGTTGGTCGCTGCGTTCGCGCTCGCGGGTGGTCTGGCACAACTGGTGGACGGCACGCTCGGGATGGGTTTCGGGGTCACCTCGGCGACCGTCCTGCTGGCGCTCGGCGTCGCCCCGGCAACCGCCAGTGCGGCGACCCATGCGGCCAAGATCCCGACGACCTTCGTGTCCGGCATCTCCCACTGGCGCGCAGGAAATGTCGATCCCCAGGTGCTCCTGCGAGTGGCTTTGCCCGGCGCCGCCGGCGGTTTCCTCGGAGCGGTGATCCTCACGTCGATCAGCTTGGAGGCGGCGAAGTCGTCGATGGCCGGGCTGCTGCTTTTCTTCGGTGTGGTGATCCTGGCGCGCTTCGGGTTCGGCCTCCGGATCATCCCGGTCCCGAAGTCGGGCCACACCGCCCGCTGGCTCTCGCCGATCGGCCTGCTGGGTGGTTTCGTCGACGCCACCGGGGGCGGCGGCTGGGGTCCCGTGGTGACCCCTAGCCTGATGACTGTCACTCGTCACGAGCCGCGTCGGGTCGTCGGCACGACCAATGCGGCCGAGTTCGTGGTGGCCCTGTCGGTGTCGACCGGCTTCATCACCGGTGCCGCCCACCAGGACATCCCGTGGTTGCCGGTGATCGGTCTGATGGTCGGCGGTGTCATCGTCGCTCCGATCGCCGCCCGACTGGCTGGCCGGCTCCCGCACGCGCCCATGGGCGCCATGGTCGGCGGCCTGGTCATTCTCGTGAACGCCGTCGCGGTTTTGGGCTCGCTGACGGATCTCCCCGGCTGGCTGGACCTCACCCTGATCCTCGGTTGGCTCGCACTCGTCGGCCGGATCGCCTGGGCCGCCTGGTTGCGCGAACGCCGGGGCGCCGACGAGCAGGTCGCCGCCACCGTCTGAGTCGGGCTAGGTGACCTGAAGCAGTCGCGCGCACTCGGCCACCAGCCGCTCCCGCAGTGGCGCACCCCGCTCGGCGAACCCGCGCTGGTGCGCGACGTACTCCGCCCTGCCCTCGACCGTCTCGATCCGGACGGGCTCGAAGCCCAGGTCCGCGAGGTCGTACGGCGCTGCGCGCATGTCGAGGGTGCGGATGTCCCAGGCGAGCTCGAAGCACTCGGCGACGAGGTCTGACGGGATCATCGGCGAGAGCCGGAACGCGTGCTTGTAGAGGTCCATGCCGGCATGCAGGCAGCCTGGTTGCTCGAATGCGGGGCGATCGTCGGGGCCGGGGGAGAGCGTGTTCAGAGGGCGTGCGGACGGCGTGAAGAAACGGTAGGCGTCGAAGTGCGAGCAAACGATCCGGTTCTCGGTGACGACCTGGTCAGTGCCCTCCGGACCCAGTCGCAGCGGCCAGCCGGCGTGGCGGGTCTCGTCCTCGCTGAGGCGGTGGACCATCGCCCACTCGTGCAGACCGAAGCAGCCGAAGTGCGGGGCTCGGCCCGCGGTGGCGGTGAGGAGCCGGTGGAGGGACTCGATCAACGGTCGCTGGGAGGCGACGTACTCGCGGGTCACGGTGCGTCTCGATACACCGTCGGCTCGTTCCTCGCCGACGGCACTCGACGACCCTGGGACTCCGTAGCCCTTGAGGGCGCCATACTCCTCTCCCTCGTCGAGTACGACGCCGAAACCCGGGTGCCAGCGGCGCAGCTGCGCCGGCCGGTGCGAGTAGTACGTGAACAGGAAGTCGAAGACCGGGTGCTTCACGCCCGTGTCGCGGCGGACCAGGTGCGGGGCGACGTACGCATCGATGCGCGCAGCGTGGGCTTCTGCCCGCTCCCGCCATTCCTCCGCATTCACGGGGACCAAGCCTAGGTCGATACTCTCGACCAGTGCGCATCGTCAGATTCACCACAGGCGAGGACCCGTCGTACGGCGTCCTGACCGGAGACCTCGACGAGTACGGCCAGCCTGACGAGGACGCCGTCGTCGTCGCTCTCGCCGGCGACCCGCTCTACGTCGGCATCAAGCTCCTTGAGCAGCAGCACCGGCTCGCGGACATCCGACTGCTGGCGCCGGTGCTCCCGCGCAGCAAGGTCGTCGGCATCGGCAAGAACTACGCGGCCCACGCCGCCGAGATGGGCGGTCCGGTCCCGGACGAGCCGCTGATGTTCCTCAAGCCGAACACCAGCGTGGTCGGCCCGGGCGACGCGATCCTCTACCCGCGCCAGTCGAAGCACATCAGCTACGAAGGCGAGGTCGCTGTCGTCATCGGCCGGATCTGCCGCGACGTCCCGGCCGAGCAGGCCACCGACGTCATCCACGGCTACACGATCGCCAACGACGTCACCGCCCGCGACCTGCAGAAGAGCGACGGGCAGTTCACGCGCGCCAAGGGCTTCGACTCGTTCTGCCCGTTGGGCCCGTGGATCGAGACGGATCTCGACCCGCAGGACTTCATCGACGGCCGCCGGATCCAGACCTTCCTCAACGGCGACGTCAAGCAGGACGGCTCGACCGCCGACATGATCCACGACATCCCTGCCCTCATCGCCCACGTCTCCAGCGTCATGACGCTGTTGCCGGGCGACGTCATCCTCACCGGCACCCCCGAGGGTGTCGGTGCCATGGAGCCCGGCGACGAGATCGAGATCTCGATCGAGGGCCTCGGCACACTCACGAACAAGGTGGAAGCACGCGCATGACGAATGTCAGGGTCCGGATGGCCCCTTCTCCCACGGGCAGTCCCCACGTCGGACTGGTCCGGACGGCCCTCTTCAACTGGGCCTTCGCGCGCCACCACGGCGGCACGTTCGTGTTCCGCATCGAGGACACCGACAAGGAGCGCAGCACCGACGCGTCGCTGCGCTCGATCATCGACCTGTTCCGCTGGCTCGGCCTGGACTGGGACGAAGGCCCCGAGGTCGGCGGCCCGCACGCGCCGTACCAGCAGAGCGAGCGCAGCGACCTCTACGCCGAGGCGCTGGCGAAGCTGAAGACCAGCAGCTTCACCTACGACTGCTACTGCACCACCGAGGAGGCCACCGCGCGTCGCAAGGCCGCCGGCTCCAAGGTCCAGGGCTACGACGGCTTCTGCCGCGAGCTCGCGCAGAGCCAGGTCGATGCCTTCCTCGCCGAGGGTCGCAAGCCGGTCGTGCGTTTCCGGATGCCCGACGGTGCGATCACCTGGAACGACCTGGTGCGTGGCGAGGTGACCTTCGAAACCGAGTTCGTCCCGGACTTCGCCCTGTGTCGTGCCAACGGCGACCCGCTCTACACCCTGGTGAACCCGGTCGACGACGCGCTGATGGAGATCACCCACGTGCTGCGCGGCGAGGACCTCCTGTCCTCCACCCCGCGCCAGATCGCCCTCTACGAGGCGCTCAAGGAGGTCGGCATCGCGAAGGTGACGCCGGAGTTCGGCCACCTGCCCTACGTCATGGGCGAGGGCAACAAGAAGCTCTCCAAGCGCGATCCCGAGGCGGACGCCCTGTCCTACCGCGAGAAGGGTTACCTGCCGGAGGGCCTGCTCAACTACCTCGCCCTCCTGGGTTGGTCGATCGCGGCCGACCGCGACATCTTCAGTCTCGAGGAGATGGTCGAGGCGTTCGACATCGCTGACGTCGTGCCGAACCCGGCCCGCTTCGACCTCAAGAAGGCCGACGCCATCAACGCCGCCCACATGCGGCTGCTCTCGGTCGAGGAGATCACGCATCGTGCGCTGCCGTTCCTCAAGACCGAGGGCGTCGTGTCCGACCCTGTCTCGGACGCCGACGCGCAGCTCCTCGAGCTCGCCATGCCGCTCGTCGCCGAGCGGATCAACAAGCTGTCCGAGGCGCCCACGATGCTCGACTTCCTCTTCGTCGACGAGGCCGCGTTCACGCTGGACCCCGAGGACGCCGAGAAGCAGCTCGGAGAGGCCGGACGCCCCGTCGTGCAGGCGTCGTACGACGCCCTGGTGGGCTTGTCGACCTGGTCGACCGACGCGATCCAGACGGCACTGCAGACCGCGTTGGTCGACGGCCTCGGCCTGAAGCCCCGCAACGCCTTCGGGCCGGTTCGGGTCGCGATCACGGGGCGCCGGATCTCCCCGCCGTTGTTCGAATCGATGGAGCTGCTCGGTCGCGACCGCAGCCTCGGACGACTGCAGCGTGCCCTTGTCTGAGGATCTGAGGTACGACCAGCTCCAGCGACTCGGCCCGCGGGGAGCGTGGCGGCCGTGGGTGGGCCTGCTGCTGCTCGTGCTGCTGGTGATGGCGGCGCAGCTCGTCATGTCCGTGGTCGTGATGGTCGTGCTGCTCGCCACCGGCACCCCGTCCGGCGATGTCAGCGACAAGCTGACCGGCGACCCCGTCACGCCGAGCTTCCTGGCCCTGGTGAACCTGGGGTGGGCGGTGGCCATCCCCGCCGTGTGGCTGATCGCGCGCGCCCTGCACGGCCAGGCGCCCGGCTGGGTCGCCTCGGTCGTCCGCGGCATCCGCTGGCGCTGGCTACTGGCGTGCCTGGGCCTCTCGGCCGTCGCCCTCGTGGCGACCGTCGTGGTCGCCGCGGTGCTGCCGGACCAGGGTGCTTCGGGCGTGGAGCTCGAGGGCAACCTCAACCCGTGGACCTCCACCGCACGCGACTTCCTGTTGATCACGCTGTTGCTCACCCCGCTTCAGGCGGCGGGGGAGGAGTACGTCTTCCGTGGCTACCTGGCTCAGGCCTTCGGGGGCATCACCGCCCGGTTCGGCCCTCAGGTGAGCGCGGCGGTCGCGGTGGGCCTACCAGCGCTGTTGTTCGCGCTCGCGCACGGGCTCGGACAGGACCTGCCGACCTTCTTCGACCGCTTCGCGTTCGGTGTCGTCGCCGGAGTCCTGGTGCTGCTGACCGGCGGCCTTGAGGCCGGCATCGCGATGCACGTGCTGAACAACTTCCTCGCCTTCGGCCTGGCGCTCTCCTTCGGGGACATGACCGAGGCGCTGCATCCCTCCGGGGGCACGTGGTGGTCCATCCCGGTGACGCTCACGCAGTCGCTGAGCTATCTGGCGCTCGCACTCTGGGCCGCTCGCCGAACGGGCCTTGCGGCGCGGGCGAAAGCCCCGATGGGCGGGGCCATTTTGGATGCTCGGCGGGGCCGCGTGTAATGTTCCCCCTCGGCTCGATCCCTCGGGATCAAGGCCGAAAGTACGGCAACAGCCATTGGCCTATGGTGTAATTGGCAACACGACTGGTTCTGGTCCAGTTATTCTAGGTTCGAGTCCTAGTAGGCCAGCGAGTTCTTCCGAGAACCGCTGAAGCGGGGCCTGAATTTGGCCCAGCAGAAGCACGATCGCTAGAGTTCACGTCGTTGTCAGCGGCCCGCAAGGGATCGCGGGCGACAAGGATGCCCCCGTTGTGTAGCGGCCTAGCACGGCGCCCTCTCACGGCGTTAGCGCCGGTTCGAATCCGGTCGGGGGTACAAGATCAGCAGGGCCCGGTCCATCTGGACCGGGCCCTGCTGGCCTTTTGCGCCTTGGCTCATCTTCTTGCATTGCTCTAACTCGCAGGTTCCTCCCCATTGACGGCGAAATCAGCCGGGCAACAGGTTGGGCTCTGGCCGCTCCGGCATCCATCCTCGCCGGGTCGGCCTCCAGCCGGCTCGCCCGACTCCCCGAACCGGGGTGCGACGAGCCCAACTCTCAAGAGGAGTGTGGGTCAAGAAGTGAAACGCAACCTGATGGGTGGCCTCGTCGCCACCCTTGTCGCCGCCTCGGCATTCGCCGTGGCACCCCCCGCCGTTCAATCCGCACACGCGGACCCCACCGTCGCCTCCGCGGCGGGCAAGGATGATCCGCAGAAGCGGGCCCACCGGTCTGCGCAGGCGCTGGTCAACAGCCGGGCCCCGCAGCTCAAGGTGAGCGGAAACGAGAAGTTCGACGCCGAACCCGTGGTCAGCGGCGGAGCCGGCCTGCAGTTCGCGCCGTACACGAGGACATATCAGGACCTCCCGGTGCGAGGCGGCGACTTCGTGGTCGTCACCAACCGCGACGGGCAGATCCTCGACACGACCGTGGCTCAGAAGCGCGCGATCGGAAGCCTTGCCGTGAAGCCGACGGTGGCTTCGAAGGCAGCCACCACCACGGCGAAGGCGACGCTCAGCAAGGGCGAGCTGCGCGGTACGCCGGAGCTCGTCGTGCACGCGCTGGCGACGCCGCGACTGGCCTGGAAGGTGACCGTCAGCGGCCTCACGTCCGACGGCGACCGCTCGGTGCGGGACGTCTACGTCGACGCCGAGCAGGGTTCCGTCATCGAGTCCGCGGAGCTCCTCCACGCCGCCACGGGCACCGGCAACGGCCACCACAACGGTCCGAGCCCGCTGTCGCTGGAGACCACCCAGGTCTCCTCGACGTCGTACAACCTGACGGACCCGAACAACCCGGGCGTCAGTTGCGGCGTCGAGAACAACAGCACCGCGACCGTCCCGGCCCTTGCCGGACCGGACAACGCCTGGGGTGACGGCACCGGCACCAGCAAGGAGACCGGCTGCGTCGATGCCCTCTTCGCGTTGCAGACGCAGGACAAGATGCTCGGCCAGTGGCTGGGCCGCGACGGCTTCAACGGCACGGGCGGAGGTTGGCAGACCCGAGTCGGTCTCGACGACACCAACGCGTTCTACTGCTCGCCGGGTCTGGTCGAGCCCGGCTACTGCACCGGCACCGAGTGGGTTCGGATCGGCCACAACCAGGCCAACACCGAGTGGGTCACCAACCTCGACGTCATGGCGCACGAGTACGGCCACGGCATCGACCAGAACACCCCGGGCGGCATATCGGGCAACGGCACCCAGGAGTTCGTCGGTGACGTCTTCGGGGCATTGACCGAGCACTTCGCCAACGAGTCCACGGCGTACGACGAGCCGGACTACCTCGTGGGCGAGGAGGTCAATCTCGTCGGTGGGGGCGAGATCCGCAACATGTACAACCCGTCGGCCAAGGGCGACCCGAACTGCTATTCCAACTCGATCCCGAACGCGGAGGTGCACGCGGCGGCCGGCCCCGGCAACCACTGGTTCTACCTGCTCGCCGAGGGCACGAACCCGGTCGGCAAGCCGTCCAGCACCACCTGCAACAGCGGCGGAACGCTGACCGGCATCGGCATCCAGAAGGCCGGCAAGATCTTCTACAACGCGATGTTGATGAAGACCACCAGCTCGAGCTACCTGAAGTACCGCACCTGGACGCTCGCCGCCGCGAAGAACCTCTACCCCGGCTCCTGCGCCGAGTTCAATGCGGTCAAGGCGGCCTGGAACGCCGTCTCCGTCCCCGCCCAGACCGCTGACCCGACCTGCACCACGGCTGGCAACACGGTCACCGTCACCAACCCGGGCAGTCGCACGGGCACCGTCGGCACGGCCACCTCGCTGCAGGTGACCGGTTCGTCGTCGGGGGCCGGTCAGACCCTGACCTGGTCCGCCGCCGGCCTGCCGGCGGGGCTCTCGATCGCCGCCGGGACCGGTCTGGTCTCGGGCACGCCGACCACGGCCCAGACGTCCAACGTGACGGTCACGGCGACGGACACCACCGGAGCAACGGGCTCGACGAGCTTCACGTGGACGATCAGTGGTGGCGGCACGCCGTCCGGCAACCTGTTGAAGAACCCCGGGTTCGAGTCCGGTTTCGTCGACTGGACCGGCACCAGCGGGCCGATCACCAACAACGCCGGCCGACCGGCACGCACCGGCAGCTGGAAGATGTGGCTCGGAGGCAACGGCTCGACGTCCACGGAGAACGAGAACCAGTCGGTCTCGATCCCCGCGTCGGCGACCACGGCGACGCTGACCTTCTGGATCAGGATCGACTCGGCGGAGACGACGGGCTCGACGGCGTACGACACCGCGAAGGTGCAGATCGTCAACGGCACGACGACGAGCACCCTGGCGACGTACTCCAACCTCAACAAGTCGAGCAGCTACGTCCAGAAGACGTTCGACCTGTCGGCGTACAAGGGCAAGACCGTCACCTTGAAGTTCCTGATGAACGAGGACTCGTCGCTGCAGACGAGCTTCGTGATCGACGACACCGCGATCAACGTCGGATAGTCGGAGGCACCGCGAGGCGGGCGGTCACCGGGACACCGGTGGCCGCCCGTTGTCGCACCGGGTCGACTCAGGCGTCGTCGGTCGCCTTCGGTGCGCGCTTCGCCGTGGCCTTGGTGGGGTTGGCCCTCGAGGCCCGCGTCTTCGGGGGCGTGGGCTCGGTGCCGACGAGGGCGAACACGGGAGCGGTCACCTTCTCGAGGGCGCTGACTGCTTCGGCATGCCGCTCCGCCAGGGCCCGTACGACGCCCGCGAGATCCTCCTGCGCCTCGGCAAGGGTCGCGACGGTGTCGGCGAGCTCGCGCTGGCGGACGATGAAGTCCTGCAGCGGCTGGGCCGTCGACCCGGCCAGGCCGGTCACCGCGGTCGCCATGCCGGCGACGACGCCGGCGAGGTCCCCGACCTGGCGGGCGAGCTCGTCGGGCTGGGTCACTCCGGTGATCGCCGTGTCGCGAACCGTGCGCAGGGTGTCGGCCGCGAGCTTGACGGCGAGCTGGTTCGACTTGATCAGCAGGTCGAGCGGGTTGAGCGGGTTATCGGCCATGGCGACAGGGTGGCAGACCGCCAGCCGAACCGGGAGCGATTCGGTCGCGCCGCGCCGGAGGTGGCGCCGCGACCGCCGTGTCCGATTTCCGCGAGTCGTTGTCGGTTGGCCGAGGCAGGATGGGGGGCATGGAAATCACGACGGGGACGGAGCGGCTCGACTTCGAGCGGTGCTACATCGTCGTCCAGTCGCGAGATCGCCGCTTCGACGGTGTGTTCTACACGGCCGTCCGCACGACGGGGATCTACTGCCGGCCGTCGTGTCCGGCGCGGACTCCCGCATCCCGCAACGTGTCCTTCCACCGCACCGCGGCTGCCGCGCAGACGGCCGGCTATCGGGCGTGCAAGCGGTGCCTGCCCGACGCAACGCCCGGCAGCCCGGACTGGGACCTTGCGGCGACAGTGGCCGGCCGTGCGATGCGCCTGATCGGTGACGGTGTCGTCGATCGAGAGGGCGTCGGCGGTCTGGCCGCGCGACTGGGCTACACCCCCCGTCATCTCTCGCGGCTGCTCACGACCGAGCTCGGGGCGGGTCCGCTCGCCCTCGCCCGCACCCAACGCGCGCAGACGGCACGGGTCTTGGTCGAGAGCACCGGCCTGAGCCTGACCGACGTGGCGTTCGCGGCCGGCTTCTCGAGCGTGCGGCAGTTCAACGAGACCATGCAGGAGGTCTACGCCGCGACGCCGAGCGAGCTGCGCGGTCGCCGCGGTGTCCGAGGCGGCGCGGCCGGTGCGATCGAGTTGCGGGTCGCGGTCCGCACCCCGTTCGCCGGCCGCGCCCTGTTGCGCTTCCTCGCCGACCGGGCGGTGTCCGGCGTCGAGGTCGCCGACGTCCGGCCGGACGGCACGGGCTGGTACGCCCGAACCCTCGACCTGCCCCACGGACCCGGCGCGGCGCGCGTCGAACTCGCCGACGTCGACGGCGTCGGGTCGTCGTACGTCGCGATGGTGCTGATGCTCGACGACCTGCGCGACACGAGTGCTGCGGTGGCGCGGATGCGGGCCCTGCTCGACGCGGATGCCGACCCGATCGCCATCGACGGTCACCTCGGTGCCGACCCGGCGCTCGCGCACCTCGTCGCACGTCGACCCGGCCTGCGCGTTCCCGGCCACGTGGACGGGCACGAGCTCGCCGTCCGGGCAGTGCTGGGACAACAGGTGACGGTGGTTGCCGCCCGCACCGCCGCCGCGCGACTCGTCGCCGCCCACGGTCGGCCGATCAGCACGCAGGTCGAGGGCCTCACCCACCTCTTCCCGACCGCCGAGGTGGTGGCCGCGATCGATCCGGCGGACTTCCGCATGCCGCGAGCCCGCGGCCGGGCGCTGGTCGGGTTGTCCTCGGCGCTGGCGGCCGGCGACCTCGTCCTCGACCGGGGCCCCGACCGCAACGACGTGCGACGCGACCTGGTCGCGCTGCCCGGAATCGGACCCTGGACCGCCGACTACATCGCGCTCCGTGCGCTCGGTCACCCCGACATCTGGCTGCCGACCGATGTCGGTGTGCGCAACGCGCTTGCCGGTCACGGACCGGTCGATCCCGGGCGCTGGGCTCCCTGGCGCTCCTATGCCCTCCTGCACCTGTGGACGTCCCTGTCGGACCCACCGCCCGCATCACCGCCCGACTCGCTGGAAGAATGAGGGAATCATGTGGACTGTTGTCGAATCGCCCATCGGGCCGCTGCGCATCGTGGAGCAGGCCGGTGCCATCACGGCGATCGAGTTCTCTCCGTTCCGTGACAACGACGGTCGACCGCGAGGACTGCAGGCCGACGATGCGCCGGTTCTCAAGGAAGCCGTGCGCCAGCTGGCGGCGTACTTCGCCGGCGACCGCGCCGGGTTCGACCTGCCCCTCAACCCGGTGGGCAGCGAGTGGCAGCGAGCCGTGTGGGCGCAGCTGCTGAAGATCGACTACGGCGAGACCGCGTCGTACGGCGAGATCGCTGGCCGGCTGGGCAAGACCAATGCAGCCTCGCGTGCTGTCGGGACGGCCAACGGATCGAACCCGATCCCGATAGTCATCCCGTGCCACCGTGTCATCGGTGCCGACGGCACCCTGACCGGTTACGCCGGCGGCATCGAGCGCAAGCAGGCCCTGCTCGAGCTCGAGCAGGACGCACTCTTCTGAGGACTACTCCGCAGCAGCGCGGCGCAGGGACTCGGACAGTCGCTCGGCCGCGGCGAGCACCGCAGGTGCGTGCATCCGGCCGGGCTGGCGCGAGAGTCGCTCGAGCGGACCGGAGACGGACACCGCGGCGATGACCTTGCCGCCGGGGGAGCGGACCGGGGCGGAGACCGAGGCCACGCCCTGCTCGCGCTCGCCCACCGACTGCGCCCAGCCGCGGCGACGGATCGCCGAGAGCTCGGCTGCGGAGTAGGCAGCGTTCTGGAGGCCGCGGTGGATGCGTTCGGGGTCGTCCCAGGCCAGCAGCACCTGCGCGGCGGAGCCGGCGCGCATGGTCAGCTGCGAGCCCACCGGGATCGTGTCGCGCAGGCCGGACGGTCGCTCGGCGGCCGCGACGCAGACGCGGTGGTCGCCCTGGCGGCGCCACAGCTGGGCGGACTCACCGGTGATGTCGCGCAGGCGCGCCAGCACGGGGCCGGCGGTCGCGAGCAGGCGGTCCTCGCCGGCAGCGGCGGAGAGCTCCGCGAGCCGCGGGCCGAGCACGAAGCGGCCCTGCATGTCGCGTGCGACGAGGCGGTGGTGCTCGAGAGCCACGGCCAGGCGGTGGGCCGTGGGCCGGGCCAGTCCGGTGCCTGCCACCAGGCCGGCCAGGGTCGCAGGGCCGGACTCCAGTGCGGTGAGCACCAGGGCCGCCTTGTCGAGTACGCCGACGCCGCTCGAGTTGTCCATATGGCAATACTGCCGTCTCGGATGATGGGATGCAAGTTGTACAGTGGGGGCATGGCAAAGACGCTCAGTGAAAAGGTCTGGGATGAGCATGTCGTCCGATCGACGGCAGGAGAGCCCGACCTCCTCTACATCGACCTCCACCTCATCCACGAGGTCACCAGCCCCCAGGCCTTCGACGGACTCCGCCTCGCCGGCCGTCCGGTACGACGCCCTGACCTGACCCTGGCGACCGAGGACCACAACGTCCCGACGCTCGACTGGGACAAGCCGATCGCCGACCCGGTGAGCAAGACCCAGGTCGACACGCTGCGCAAGAACGCCGCCGAGTTCGGCGTCCGCCTGCACCCGCTCGGCGACATCGAGCAGGGCATCGTGCACGTGGTCGGCCCGCAGCTGGGCCTGACCCAGCCCGGCATGACGATCGTCTGCGGTGACTCGCACACCAGTACCCACGGCGCGTTCGGCGCGATCGCGTTCGGCATCGGCACCTCCGAGGTCGAGCACGTGCTCGCCACGCAGACCCTGATGCAGGCCAAGCCGAAGACGATGGCCGTGACCATCAACGGCAGCCTGCCCGCCGGTGTCACCGCCAAGGACATGGTGCTCACCCTGATCACGCACACCGGCACCGGTGGCGGCCAGGGCTACATCGTCGAGTACCGCGGCCAGGCCATCGAGGAGCTCTCCATGGAGGGCCGGATGACGGTCTGCAACATGAGCATCGAGTGGGGCGCCAAGGCGGGCCTGATCGCGCCCGACCAGACCACGTTCGACTACATCGAGGGCAAGCCCGAGGCGCCCAAGGGTGCCGACTGGGACGCTGCCGTCGCGCACTGGAAGACGCTCGTCACCGACGAGGACGCCGTGTTCGACAAGGAGATCGTCCTCGACGCCTCGACCATGACGCCGTTCGTCACCTGGGGCACCAACCCGGGCCAGGGCGTCGCCCTCGGCGGCGTCGTGCCGACGCCGTCCGACTTCGACGACGAGCAGGACCGCATCGCGGCCGAGAACGCGCTGACCTACATGGGCCTGACCGCCGGCACGCCGATGCGCGACGTCAAGGTCGACACGGTCTTCGTCGGTTCCTGCACCAACGGCCGCATCGAGGACCTGCGTCTCGCCGCCGACATCCTCAAGGGCCACAAGGTGGACCCGAACACCCGCCTGCTCGTCGTCCCGGGCTCCGTCCGGGTGCGGATGCAGGCCGAGGCCGAGGGTCTTCACGAGATCTTCCTGGCCGCCGGTGCCGAATGGCGCGGTGCCGGCTGCTCGATGTGTCTGGGCATGAACCCCGACCAGCTCACGCCGGGGGAGCGCAGCGCATCGACGTCCAACCGCAACTTCGAAGGCCGCCAGGGCAAGGGTGGTCGCACCCACCTGGTGTCCATCCCCGTCGCTGCCGCCACGGCTGTGCGCGGCACCCTGTCGTCACCTGCTGACCTCGTCAGCGTGGAGGTCTGAGTCATGGAGAAGTTCACCACCCACACCGGCGTGGGCGTGCCGCTCAAGCGCAGCAACGTCGACACCGACCAGATCATCCCGGCGGTCTACCTCAAGCGCGTCACGCGCACCGGTTTCGAGGACGGGCTGTTCGCCGCGTGGCGCAACGACCCGGACTTCGTGCTGAACAACGAGGTGTACGCCGCCGGCTCGGTGCTCGTCGCCGGACCGGACTTCGGCACCGGCTCCTCGCGCGAGCACGCCGTCTGGGCGCTGCAGAACTACGGCTTCAAGGTCGTGCTCTCCGCCCGCTTCGCCGACATCTTCCGCGGCAACTCCGGCAAGGCCGGCCTCGTGGCCGCCCAGGTCGACGAGAAGGTCATCCAGCGTCTCTGGGACCACCTGGACGACAACCCGGGTGCCGAGATCACGGTCGACCTCGAGAACAAGACGGTCACCACCCCCGGAGGCGAGGTCGAGGACTCCTTCGACATCGACGACTACACCCGCTGGCGCCTGCTCAACGGCCTCGACGACATCGGCATCACCTTGGGCAACAAGGACGACATCGCGGCGTACGAAGCCGGACGGCCGGCCTGGAAGCCGGTCACGCAGCGCGCCTGAACGGCCTCAGCAATACGAGTGGGCACGGGGTGCGCACGTAAAGTTCACCCCGTGTCCATCGTCGTCCGGCCCGAGCGAGCGACCGGGGAGTCCGAACCCTCCGGCGAGGCCGCCGCGCCCGAACCCGCGTCTCTCGGGACCGTTCTTCGACGCGGTCTGATCGGCAGTCTCCAGGCAGCACTGGTCATCACCGTCGTCCTCGAGGCATCGACGCTCGGCCTGTTCTACCCGCGCTGGCTCAAGGACCTGCTCTTCGACAGTGGCGCGTTCTACGTCGACACCCTCGTGGTCTGGGTGCTGATCGGTTTCCTCTGGGCCGTGCTCGGCCGGCTGTGGTGGTCGATCGGCATCGTGATGGCGCTGGCCCTCACCGTCGGCATCGGCAACCTGGTCAAGATCCAGTTGCGCGAGGAGCCGGTCTATCCCAGCGACCTGGACTTCGTGCGGGAGCCCGGGTTCCTGACGTCCATGGTCTCGCCGGTCTTCCTCGTCGTGGCTCTCGCCCTGGTGGTCGGCGTCGTCGTCGCCGCTGTCCGTATCGGACGCCGGATGAGCCTGCGATATCCCCGACCCGGCTGGCGAATCCTGCCACGCGAGCAGGCGATGGCGGTGCTGGGACTCCGGGTCGCCGTCGGCGTGGTGACGGCCCTGTTGCTGATGCAGACGACCCAGTTCAACCAACCCCACAACCTGTGGCGTGGGCTCTACGAGGTGCGCGGAGACGACCACTGGCGCTACTGGAGCCAGAAGACCAACTACCGCTCGAACGGTTTCATGGGCGGGTTCCTCTTCAACATGCCGGTCAGCGCCATGGCCAAGCCGTCGGGGTACGACCAAGCGGCGATGACCACGATCGCGGATCGCTACTCCGAACTGGCCGACCAGCTCAATGCCGACCGCAAGGGCAGTCTCGACGACGTCAACGTGGTGATGGTGCTCAGTGAGTCCTTCAGCGATCCCACCGAGCTCGAGGGCTTCGAGCTCGAGCGCGACCCGATCCCGCGCACCCGCGCCCTGATGGCCGAGACGACGTCGGGCCACATGCTCGCCCAGATGTACGGCGGCGGGACGGCCAACATGGAGTTCGAGTCCTTGACCGGGCAGTCGCTCGGACTGTTCCGGCCGCAGATGCTGTCGCCGTACCAGATGCTCGTGCCGGACCACGCCGACTACCCGTCGGCCGTTGGCTGGTTCAAGAGCCAGGGCCACGAAGCGATCGCGATCCACCCCTACCGGGTGGGGATGTACAAGCGGGAGCAGGTCTACGAGCGCTTCGGCTTCCAGTCCTTCATCCACGACACGACCATCGGTGAGACCGACACGATCGACGACAACCCCTACATCTCGGACAAGTCGGCGTTCGACGAGGTGCTGACCCAGATCGGTGAACACGACAAGCCGCTGCTCGTGAACCTCGTGACGATGCAGAACCACATTCCGGTCGACGGCAACTACAAGGATCCGATCAAGGTCAGCGGTGCCGGCGGCAACGGGAAGCGGATCGGACAGTACGCCCGCGGTCTCGAGCACACCGATGAAGCGCTGGCGGGATTTCTCGACGAGCTGAAGGGCAGTCCGGAGAAGACGATCGTGCTGTTCTACGGAGACCATCTCCCGGGCATCTACAGCTCGAAGGTGAAGAACGACAACGCCGGCCTGCCGCTCTACCGGACTCCCTTCTTCATCTGGAGCAACCAGGCCGGGGACAACGCGCCGCGGCCGGTTCCGACGACGAGTCCGGCGTTCTTCCTGCCCCTGCTGTACGACGTCGCGGACGCGCCGATGCCGCCGTACCTCACCTTGCTCGACCAGGTCCACGAACACGTCAGTGCGATCCAGCAGGGACGTCTTCTCGATGCTGACGGAGAGACTTTGAAGGAGTCCGAGCTGGACCCTGAAGCCTCGCAATTGCTGGCAGATCTGCGGCTGGTGCAGTTCGACTTCTCCATCGGCGGTCGCTTCGCACTTGACCGGATGTGGCCCGGATCGGCGTCCTGAAGGCCCGAATCTGCCGAAATACCGTGGTTTCAGGGAAAAAACAGCACCAAACGCGGCGTGGTGATTGTGAGTGTGGCCACTAGTGCCTAGCGTGCCCTGAAAGGACGGCTGGGCGAGGGCTCGGCTGCAGAAGCCCAAGGGACGCCCCATGGTGGCGCGTTTCGGAAGGACAAGTAGTGAACAAGTCTCAGTTGATCGACGCGCTGGCCGACCGATTCGAGGGCAGCCGCAAGGACGCGTCCCACGCGCTCGACGCGGTTCTCGACACCATCACCCGTCAGGTGGCGAAGGGTGAGAAGGTTGCCATCACGGGCTTCGGCTCCTTCGAGAAGGCCGTGCGCAACGCCCGTTGGGTGCGCAACCCGCAGACCGGCGAGCGGGTCAAGACCAAGAAGAAGGCTGTTCCGAAGTTCAGCGCTGGCGCTGACCTGAAGAACGTCGTCTCCGGTGCGAAGAAGCTCGCGCCGCTTCCGAAGAAGGCCGCGGCTGCGACGAAGGCCGCTGCGACCAAGCAGGCTGCTCCGGCGATGAAGGCTGCTGCTCCGGCCAAGAAGGCCGCGACCTCCGCGGTCAAGAAGGCTGCTGCTCCGGCGAAGAAGGCCGCTGCTCCCGCCAAGAAGGCCGCGACCTCCGCGGTCAAGAAGGCTGCTCCGGCGAAGAAGGCTGCTCCGGCCGCCGAGAAGGCGCCGGCCAAGAAGGCGCCGGCGAAGAAGGCTGCTCCGGCCGCCAAGAAGGCGCCGGCCAAGAAGGCTCCCGCGAAGAAGGCTGCTGCCAAGAAGGCCTGACCCCGCACAGTTCGCTCGATCGGGCCGTCCTCCTTCGGGAGGGCGGCCCGATTGCCTTTTGCTCAGGTGGTCGGCGCCACCGCGGCTGCCGCGGCCGTGGTCGCCGACCCGACTCCCAGGGCGAGCGCGGCGCGCAGCCCGTCGAGGTCGTCGACGTCGCGACGCAGTGTCGTCAGCGGACCGGGAACGGCCAACGCGTGGGCGGAGTGCCGCTGGGCGGAGTCCGGGCCGAAGCGGGGCTCGAAGGCGTCGTACGGCGCCGTGTAGAGCGTGGTGCCCGTGCCGTCGGCGTCCTGGACGAAACACGCACCGGAGCTGGCGCCTGCGAAGTCCAGTGCTGCAGCAAGGTCGACGGGCGACAGGGCGGGCAGGTCGGCGAGGAGCGCCACCGGGCGCAGGTCCGGTCGATCATCACGGATCATCGCCGCGCCGTGGCGCAATGCCGCGTTGAGACCGAGCTCTGGATCGGGGCAGGTCCGTGCTCCCCGATCCGCCAGTACGGCGGCGAAGCCGGCGTCGTCACTGATCACCACGACCTCGACGACACCGGGTGTGGCCAGGCAGGCGTCGAGGGCATCGACCGCGAACGCACGGGCCAGGCGACCGCGGTCGGCATCCGTCAGCGAGGTCATCCGGGTCTTCCCGGTGCCCGGGGACTTCACGGGCAGCAGGATGACGAAACCGCCGGGAGGCACGACCACGGCGTCCATCCTCGCAGGGGGACTTCACGACGCGCGTGTGCGCCCTGGAAGTGGCGGGCGTCACCGAGCGGTAGCGTGCATCCTCGTGAAGGTGCGCAAGTTCCAGGAGAAGCGTGGCTGGGCGTTCGGGCTCGGCGTGATGATCGTGAAGCCGTTCCTGCTCTCGACCACGCGCCAGGAGTGGATCGGCGGGGAGAACATCCCGGAGACCGGCGGATTCCTCATCGTGCTCAACCACATCTCCCATGTCGACCCGCTGACCGCGGCGCACCTCGTCTACGAGTACGGCCGCAAGCCGCGCTACCTCGCCAAGGCCGGCCTGTTCGACAACCCGATGCTCGGAAAGTTCCTGCGCGACGCCGGCCAGATCCCCGTGAAGAGGGACACCAGCGACGCTGTCGGTGCATACGCCGCCGCGGTCGCGGCGGTCAACGCTGGCCAGGTCGTCGTGATCTACCCGGAAGCGACGATCACCCGTGATCCCGCGCTGTGGCCGATGAAGGGCAAGTCCGGTGCGGCCCGCATCGCTCTGGAGACCGGATGTCCCGTGATCCCGGTCGGTCAGTGGGGAGCCCAGGACATGCTTGCGCCGTACACCAAGCGACCGCACCTGTTCCCGCGCAAGAAGGTCATGATGCGGGTCGGGCCACCGGTCGAGCTCGAGGACCTGCGCGCCGAGCCGCGCACTTCGGCGGTGGTGGCCGAAGCGACAGCCCGAGTGATGGCCGCGATCACTCATCAGCTGGAGCTGGTGCGGGGTGAGCAGGCCCCGGCCGAGCGGTACGACATGGCTGTGCACGGTGACCGGTTCAAGAAGCAGAAGAAGGGCAAGTGAGCGGACTCGTGGGGAATCTGTCAGGCAACAAGGTTGCCGTGCTGGGCGCCGGCTCGTGGGGGACGGCGTTCTCCATCGTGCTCGCTGACGCCGGCAACGACGTCAGCATCTGGGCCCGTCGTGAGGAGGTCTCCGCCGCGATCAACGAGGGTCACGAGAACGTCGACTACCTCCCCGGGATCGAGCTGCCGCGCACCATCACCTCGACCCACGACCCGGAGGAGGCGCTGGCCGGTGCCGACATCGTCGTCCTCGCGGTGCCGTCGCAGTCGCTGCGCGAGAACCTTCCGGCCTTCCTGCCCTACGTCGACCACGAGGCGGTCTTCGTCTCGCTGATGAAGGGCGTCGAGCTCGGCACCCTGAAGCGGATGTCGGAGGTGATCGCCGAGGTCGGTGACATCGCCGATCACCGGATCGCGGTCGTCAGCGGACCGAACCTCGCCCGCGAGATCGCGCGCCGGGAACCGGCCGCGTCGGTCGTCGCATGCGCCGACGAGAACGTCGCGACCCTGCTCCAGAACCGGGTGCACTCGCCGGCCTTCCGGCCGTACACGAGCGTCGACGTCCTCGGGTGCGAGTTCGGCGGCGCCTACAAGAACGTCGTCGCGCTCTGCGTCGGCATGGCGGTGGGCCTCGGCTTCGGTGACAACACGACCGCCTCGCTGATCACCCGCGGCCTCGCCGAGACGGCCCGGCTCGCGATGAACCTCGGTGCCAACCCGCTGACCCTGATGGGCCTGGCCGGGCTCGGCGACCTCGTCGCCACCTGCTCCTCGCCGCTGTCCCGCAACCGCACCTTTGGCGAGAAGATGGGTCAGGGCATGACGGTCGAGGACATCTACGCATCCACCCGTCAGGTCGCCGAGGGCGCGAAGTCCTGCTCGTCGCTGCGTGCGCTGGCCGCCCAGCTGGGCGTCCAGGCTCCGATCGTCGACGCGGTCGACGACGTCGTGCTGGGGAATCTCACGACGTCCGGACTGATGGAGGCCTTCATCGCCCGTGACACGAAGTCCGAGCTCAGCTGATCCGGTCCAGCGCCTGGACGAGGTCGTTCCACAGGTCCTCGACGTCCTCGATGCCGACCGACATCCGAACCAGCCCCTCGGGGATCGAGGTCGCCTCGAGCTTCCAGCGACGCCGGCGTTCGAAGGTCGACTCGACCCCGCCCAGCGACGTGGCGTGCACCCACAGTGACGTCGCACGAACGAGGAAGTCCGCGGCGTCGACACCGCCGACCAGCACTGGCGCGATGATCGCGCCGAAGCCGGGGTAGCGGACCTCCTCGACCGCGGGGTGGTCCGCGAGGCGACGGGCGAGCTCGGTCGCGTTGGCCTGCGCGCGCTCCAGGCGGACGTGCAGGGTGCGCAGGCCGCGCAGGACCAGCCAGGTCTCGAACGGCCCGGGGACGGCGCCCATCAGGTCCCGGCGGCCCTTCAGGGCGGCGTACACGTCCTCATGGGCCGTGACCAGCGCGCCCATCAGGACGTCGCTGTGGCCGGCGATGTACTTCGTCGCCGAGTGGAGCACGATGTCGGCGCCCAGGGCGATCGGCTGCTGGAGCAGCGGCGTGGCAAAGGTGTTGTCCACGACCACCTGGATGCCGAGTCGGTGTGCCGCGGCCACCAGGGCCGGGATGTCCGCAATCTCCAGGGCCGGATTGGTGGGGGACTCGAGCCACAACAGCGCGCAGTCCTCGTCGGCCTCCATGGCCGCGATCACGGCGGCCGTGTCGACGATGTCGACGAGCGTGGCGTGCAGGCGCCCGCGCGACTCGAAGTCGGCCAGCGCGGCGATCGTCCCGCTGTAGGAGTGCCGCGGCGCGACCACGCCGCCGTCCTGGCCGACCAGGTCGAGCAGGGTGGTGGCCGCGGCCATGCCGGACGCGAAGGCGAGCGCCCGTCCGCCCTCGAGTGCGCCGAGCGCTTCCTCGAAGGCCGACCACGTCGGGTTGCCGTAGCGGCCGTACTCCAGGTCGCCCGTGGCGACATACGTCGAGGTCATCGTGATCGGCACGTTGAGGGGTTCGTCCGGCTCGTGCGGAGGCCTGCCGGCCGTCACGGCGATCGTCGCCGGGTGGAGCGGACGAGGGGTCATGGACGGGTCGTTGGGGGATCCGGACATGCCTCAAAGGTAGGGTCAGCCGCGATGAATGCTCCCACCGGCCGTCGTATCCGTGTCGCTGTCGTCTTCGGCGGTCGCTCGAGCGAGCACGCCATCTCGTGTGTCACCGCCGGCAGTGTGCTGCAAGCCATCGACCGCGAGAAGTACGACGTCGTGCCGATCGGGATCACGCAGGACGGCCAGTGGGTGCACGAGGTCGACGACCCCGAGCGGCACCGCATCGGACCCGGCGGAAAGCTGCCCTCGGTCGACCCCACGCTGCCACCCGCCACCCGTGAGTTCGACGACGTGGACGTCGTCTTCCCGTTGCTGCACGGCCCGTGGGGCGAGGACGGCACCATCCAGGGCCTGTTCGAGATGTCCGACGTTCGCTACGTCGGGTCCGGTGTGCTCGCCTCCGCGGTCAGCATGGACAAGGCCTTCATGAAGATCGCGCTGGTTGCCTCCGGGTTGCCCGTCATGCCGAGCCACACCGTCACTGCCCGAGAATGGGCCACCGATCCCGCCGAGGTCCGCGAACGGGTGGCGGCGCTCGGCTACCCGCTGTTCGTCAAGCCCGCCCGCGGCGGCTCGAGCATCGGGATCGCGAAGGCCCACGACCCGGGCGCCCTCGACGCAGCCATCGAGGGAGCGCTCGCGCACGACCCGAAGGTCCTGGTGGAGGTCTCGGCCGAAGGTGCCCGGGAGGTCGAGTGCGGCGTGCTCGGTGGCCTCGACGGGGGCCCGGACACCAGCCTGCCCGCCGAGATCCGGATCACCGGCGACCACGAGTTCTACGATTTCGAGGCGAAGTACCTCCCCGAGGAGGCCACCCAGCTCGACGTACCAGCGGTCCTGCCTGACGGCGTCGAGGAGCGGATGCGACAGCTTGCCGGTGAGGCGTTCATCGCGGCCGGCTGCGAGGGCCTGGCCCGGGTCGACTTCTTCCTGATGCCCGACGGCTCCCTGGTCATCAACGAGCTCAACACGATGCCCGGGTTCACGCCGTTGTCGATGTTCCCGCAGATGTGGGCCGCGACGGGCCTGGAGTACGGCGCGCTGGTGGACCGGCTGCTGACGCTGGCCCTGCAGCGCGACACCGGGCTGCGTTAGTCAATCGCAGTCGTCGACCAGGGTGAGGTGGGCCTTGATCAGCGGCGCGAGGACCGACATCGCGGCCGGACCGGCGTTGGGCCGGTACTCCGCAGGGACCCGGACCTCGACGCGGGGCTGGTAGCCGGCTGCGGTGATGGTCAGGTCGAGGTCCTGGTCGGCGTACTGCTCGTCGGGGATGTAGTAGCCGACGCCGTTGGCGATCTCGCAGGAGGCGGTCAGGTCGAATCCGTCGGGCTCGGGAACCCCGCAGGTGACGACGATCGCCGGGTCGCCGTACGCCGCGGCGGGCGCGTCGGCAGGCTCGATGTCGACCTGCTGCTCGTCGGCGAGCGAGTTGGGCAGGTCGGCCGCGAACGCGTCGCAGGCGGCCTCGTCAGCGGCCGACAGGTCGGCGTCAGTGACGTCGACCGGGCCACCGCAGGCCGTCAGGACGACGCTGGCGGCAACCAGGGCGGTCGCCAGCCGGCGTCGACGCAGGTGCACGCGTCAGATGTGGACGACGGGGCAGGTGAGCGTGCGGGTGATGCCGTCGAGGTTCTGCACCTTGGAGACGACGAGCTTGCCCAGCTCGTCGACGTTGCGGGCCTCGGCACGCACGATCACGTCGTAGGGCCCGGTGACGTCCTCGGCCAGCGTGACGCCCTTGATATTGCCGACCTCGCGCGCGACCTCTGCGGCCTTGCCGACGTCGGTCTGAATGAGGATGTAGGCCTGAACCACCATGGGTCATCGCTCCCGTCGAAGGGTTGTGGAACGACTCAACCTACCCCGATCCGCCGCAGCAGCAGAACCGGCGACCACATCGCTTCCGCGGTCTGGTGGGATGGACCCATGACATCGGGGATCGACCGCGACGCGACGCTTTCGGACCTCGGCGAGTTCGGCCTCATCGGACAGATCAGCGGCATCGTCGCGAGCACTGCTCCGGGTGAGGACGTGCTGGTCGGTCCGGGCGACGACGCCGCCGTCCTGCGGGTGCGCAAGGGTCACGTCGTGGTCTCGACCGACGTGATGGTCGAGGGGCGCCACTTCCGCCGCGACTGGGCCGAGGCCCTCGACGTTGGGCACCGCGCCGCCGCCCAGAACCTCTCCGACATCAACGCCATGGGCGGTCGCGCGCAGTGGTTGACCGTGGGCCTTGCCGCCCCGGCGGACCTGCCGGCCGCCTGGGCACTCGACTTCACCCGCGGCTTCGCCGAGGAGTGCGCCCTCGTCGGGGCCGGACTGGTCGGCGGCGACGTGAGCCGCGCCGACCAGATCGTCATCTCGGTCACCGCGATCGGCGCCTGCACGATCTCCCCGGTGCTGCGCTCGGGGGCGACGCCCGGTGACGTTGTCGCGATCTGCGGGCGCCAGGGCTGGGCCGCCGGCGGGCTGGCCGTGCTGGGCAGGGGCTTCCGGTCACCCCGGGTGCTGGTGGAGTCCTACCGGCGCCCTGCGCCGCCGTACGACGCAGGCCCGACGGCTGCTGACGCCGGCGCGACGTCGATGATCGACATCTCCGACGGACTCCTGGCCGAGGCCGGGCACCTGGCCGCCGGGTCGGGGGTGAGCCTCGACATCGAGACCGGGGCGTTCGAGGTCCCCGAACCGCTCGTCGCGGTCGGCGCCGCCCTGGGCGCGGACCCGCTGCAGTTCATCCTCGGCGGGGGAGATGACCACGCCCTGCTCGCGACGTTCCCGGCAGATGTCCCGCTTCCCGACGGCTGGACCCGGATCGGTTCGGTCCGGGCGCTGGCCGCGGGCGGTCAGTCGAGCGTCACCGTCGACGGCGAGGTCTACGACGGCCCGACCGGCTGGTCACACTTCTGACCGTTTCGGTGGAAATGGCCGAAGGCCGCCACCGGTGAGGGTGACGGCCTTCGACGAAAGCTGGGAACAGCAGGTCAGCGGGAGACCTTGCCGGCCTTGAGGCAGCCCGTGCACACGTTGAGGCGCTTGGGGGTGCCGTTGACCGTCGCGCGGACGCGCTGGATGTTCGGGTCGAAGCGGCGCTTGGTGATCTTGCGCGACCAAGGCCGGTTGTTGCCGAAGGACGGCTTCTTGTCGCAGATGTCGCACACGGCGGCCATGGGTGAACTCCTGAGGATTGCGGTTCAAAGTCTGGTGTCGACCGGGCGCGCAACGCACTCCAGACAACCGGAAGAGAATAGCCGACAGGCGGCCGCGAGCCGAAATCGTCAGGCAGTCCCTCCCTTCCTCTAGTCTGACCCCCGATGGACGAGGGGACGGGACACGAGACGGCCGGCAAGCCCGGAACGAGCATCTCGCTCGACACCGTGGTGCGCTTCGTCGACATCGCCGTGGACGCGTTGGCGCAGGCCCGCGAGGAGATCGACGCCCTCAATGTCTTCCCGGTCCCGGACGGTGACACCGGCACGAACATGTACCTCACCGTCGTCGCGGCCCGCGACGCGCTCAAGGCTGCGCTCACCGACACGTCGGACGAACCGCCGCTGCCGCTCGTGGCGTTCGCCCGCGGCGCGCTGCTGGGTGCCCGCGGCAACTCCGGGGTGATCCTCAGCGAGATGCTCGGTGCGGTCGCCCGCCGGATCGGCGCCGCCGACGCCACCGAACCCAACGCCCAGGTGATCGCCGACGCTCTCGTGCAGGCCACCGCGGCGAGCTATGCGGCCGTGGGTGAGCCCGTCGAGGGCACCATGCTCACCGTCCTCCGTGCTGCCTCCGAGGCTGCCGTACGCCGTGTGGCCGAGCCCGGTGCGCGCAGCGGTGACGTGCTGACGGAGGCGGCTGCTGCGGCGCGCGAGGCCCTCGGCCACACGCCCGAGCAGCTCGAGGTGCTGGCCATGGCCGGTGTCGTCGACGCCGGTGGCCGCGGCCTCTCGGTCATCCTCGACTCCGCAGAGACCGTCATCACGGGTCACCGGCCGATCCCGGTCACGGCACCGCTCGGCAGCCACGCCATCCCGGTGCCGCTGGTTCCGGCGGACGACGACCTCAGTGAGGACGGCCCGGCGTACGAAGTGATGTACCTGATCGACGCGCCTGATCCAGCCGCCGGCGACCTGCGGGTCCGCCTCGGCGGGCTCGGCGACTCCGTCGTCGTGGTCGGGGGAGACGGACTCTGGAACGTCCACGTGCACACCGATGACGTCGGTGCCGCGATCGAGGCCGGTCTCGAGGTCGGCCGTCCGCACCGGATCCGGGTGACTCATTTCGCCGAGCAGATCGCGGCTCTGGGCGAGCCGGGCGCGACGGTCGCCCCCCTTTCGGGGCGCTGCGTCGTCGCGGTCGCGGCCGGCCCCGGTCTGGGCGAGCTCTTCGCGGAGGCGGGGGCCGTGGTGGTGCTCGGCAGCCCGACGCGCCGCCCGTCGACCGGCGAGCTGCTCGACGCGATCACCGGCAGCGGGGCCCGGGAGGTCGTCGTACTCCCGAACGACGAGCCGACGGTCCGGGCCGCCCTGGCTGCCGCCAGCACGGCCGAGGCCGACCACGGCGCCCGCGGCCTGCGGGTCTCGGTCATCCCGACCCACACACAGGTGCAGGGCCTCGCGGCGGTCGCCGTCCACGAGCCCGGACGCGCGTTCGACCAGGACGTCACCGAGATGACTGCGACGGCTCGCCACGTGCGCCACGGCGCAGTCACGGTCGCCGCCAAACAGGCCATCACCACCGGTGGGCCGTGTGAGGCGGGTGACGCACTGGGCGTGGTCGCCGGTGACTTCGCGGTCGTGGGCGCCGACCTCGGCGACGTCGCGATCCAGGTCCTCGAACGCCTCCTCGCCGCCGGTGGTGAGCTGGTGACGATCGTGAGCGGCGAGGACAGCGACGGGCTCGTCGACCGCGCACGTGCGTGGGTCGAGGAGATCCATCCCGGTGTCGACGTCGTCGTCTACGACGGCGGTCAGGAGCGGTATCCGCTCCTGATGTCCGTCGAGTGACCCGATGGCGATCACCTTCGACTCGTCGCTGACGACCGTGCTCGGCGCGGCGACCCCGGCCAAGCGCAAGAAATTCAGTGACGGCCTGGGCCTGCACACCGTGGGTGACCTGCTGCGGCACTTCCCGCGGCGCTATCTCGAGACGGGCTCGCTGACGAAGGTCGAGGACCTCCGCGTCGGCCAGATGCTCTGCGTGGTCGGCGAGATCACCGACTGCCGCACAGTGACCTACACCGACCGTCGCACGGGCCGTCCGGCTGCGCGGGTCGAGGCGCTGCTCCGCACTGACGGACCGAGCCTCAAGATGACGTTCTTCGCTCGCCATGCCGGCACGGCGGCCTGGCATGCCAAGCGGGTGGCGGTCGGCAACCGGGGCATCTTCCTGGGCAAGGCCGACCGGTTCCGCGACCAGTGGCAGCTCGTCAACCCGCAACTGACCATCTTCGGGCTCGGCGACGGTGCCGAGGGCGAGGACGGTGCCCTGGCCGAGGACGTCCTCGACGTCGGCGCCTTCTATCCGATCTACCCGCTCACCAAGGGTCTGGAGTCCTGGGACGTCGCCCGCGCCGTGAAGTTCGCTCGGTCCGTGGTCGAGGAGATCGTCGATGTCATCCCGGTCCCCATTCGCGACGAGTACGACGTCATCGACGTTCAGGACGCCTACGACTGGGTCCACCAGCCGGAGGACCGCGAGCAGGTCGTGCGTGCCCACCACCGCTTCCGTTTCGAAGAGGCCCTGGTCACCCAGTTGGTGCTCGGCCGCAGACGTCGCGCGACGCGGGCGCTCGGGGCGACCGTCCGCGCGGGCGGTGACGGCGCCCTGCTGGGCGACTTCGACAGCCGGCTCCCCTTTGAGCTCACCGGCGGGCAGGTCGAGGTCGGTGCCCAGATCGACCGGGACCTCGCCGAGGCGCACCCGATGAATCGTCTGCTCCAGGGCGAGGTCGGCTCCGGAAAGACGCTGGTGGCCCTGCGGGCGATGCTGCGCGTGGTCGACTCCGGCGGCCAGGCGGCGTTGCTCGCCCCGACCGAGGTGCTCGCACAGCAGCACTACCGCTCGATCGTCACCATGCTCGGCGACCTGGCCATGGGCGGCACGATCTTCGGATCCGGTGCCGGCACCCACGTCGAGCTGCTCACCGGTTCGATGAACAAGACCCAGCGCACGGCACCGCTGTCGCGGATCGCGAGCGGCGAGGCCGGCATCGTCATCGGCACCCATGCGCTGCTCCAGGACAACGTCTTCTTCGCCGACCTCGGCCTCGTCGTGGTCGACGAGCAGCACCGCTTCGGTGTCGAGCAGCGCGCCGCCCTCACCGACAAGGCCATCAACCCGCCACACCTGCTGGTCATGACCGCGACCCCGATCCCGCGCACCGTCGCGATGACCGTGTTCGGCGACCTCGAGTCGTCCACGCTGACCGAGCTGCCCGCCGGGCGTGCCCCCATCCAGACCAACGTCGTGCCGTTGGCCGAGCAGCCGGGGTGGATGGACCGGGTCTGGGCGCGGGTGCGCGAGGAGGTCGAGAAGGGCCATCAGGTCTATGTCGTGTGCCCGCGGATCTCCGGCGACGAGGCAGAGGCCGGCCAGGTCGACGCCGTCGACGTGGCGGGGGAGGACGACGAGGTGGTGGTCGCGCCACCGCCGAGTGCAGCAGCGGTCGAGGAGGTCGTGGCGGCACTGGCCGACGGTCCCCTCGCCGGACTGAAGCTCGGCCGCCTCCACGGGCGCCTGGCCAGCGACGAGAAGGACGCCACCATGCGGGCCTTCGCCGCCGGCGAGCTCGACGTGCTGGTCTCGACGACAGTGATCGAGGTCGGTGTCGACGTCGCCAATGCGACGGCCATGGTGATCCTCGATGCCGACCGGTTCGGCATCTCCCAGCTCCACCAGCTGCGCGGGCGCGTCGGCCGGGGTGGCTTCCCCGGACTCTGTCTGCTGGTGAGCCATGGCGAGATCGGCACCCCCGCCCGCGATCGCCTGGACGCTGTCGCCTCCACGACCGACGGGTTCCTGCTCAGCCGCTACGACCTCGAACAACGGCGCGAGGGCGACGTGCTCGGCGCCTCGCAGGCCGGTCGTCGCTCCAGCCTCGAGAACCTCCGCGTGCTGCGCGACGAGGACACCATCGTCGCTGCACGGGCCGCCGCCGAGGGTCTGCTCGACCAGGACCCGGACCTCGCCCACGCGGCGGACCTGGCGGCCGCCGTACTCGATCTGGAGCGGTCACAGCAGGCCGACTTCGTGGACAGGTCGTGATGCTCCGATGACCCGCATCATCTCCGGCGTGGCCGGTGGGCGCCGCCTCCAGACACCCAGGGGCGACCAGACCCGCCCGACCAGCGACCGGGTGCGCGAAGCGCTGTTCTCCGCGATCGACGCCTGGGCGGGCTCGCTGCAGGAGCTCCGGTTCCTCGACCTGTACGCCGGCTCCGGCGCGATCGGGCTCGAGGCCTGGTCCCGCGGTGCCGCCCACATCACCCTGGTCGAGTCGGACCGTCGGACGGCCGACCTGATCCGCGCCAACGCCCGCAGCATCGGATGTGACGCAGCTGACGTGGTCGCCCGCTCGGTGACGACGGTGCTGTCCGAGCGACCGGCGGCGCCGTTCGACGTGGTCTTCTCCGACCCGCCCTACCCGCTCGACGAGGACGATCTCGCGCGTGACCTCGCGCTCCTGGGCGAGCAGGGGTGGTTGGCCGAGGGTGCCCTGGTGGTCATCGAGCGCTCGCGCCGCAGTCCCGAGCCGACGTGGCCCACCGGATTGGAGCCGAGGCCCGGCAAGCGTCGCCAGAAGAAGTACGGCGAGACCGTCCTCTGGCTGGCTGAGGCGACCGATAGCCTCGCCCCATGACCCGCGCGGTGTGCCCCGGCTCCTTCGACCCGGTCACCAACGGCCACGTCGACATCTTCCGGCGGGCGGCTGCGCTGTTCGACGAACTGATCGTGGCCACCGGCACGAACTTCTCGAAGTCGCGCCTCTTCGACCCCGACGAGCGCCTCGAGATGCTGCGCGAGGCGTGTGCCGACCTCCCCAACGTCACGGTGATGGGCTTCACCGGCCTGATCGTGGACTTCTGCCGCGAGCGGGAGGTGCAGGCGATCGTGAAGGGTCTGCGCGGCGGCAACGACTACGAGTACGAGCTTCCGATGGCGCAGATGAACGCCCACCTGACCGGAGTGGAGACGGTGTTCGTCCCGACCACGGCCTCGCTCGGCTACGTGTCCTCCAGCCTCGTCAAGGAGGTCGCCTCCCTGGGGGGAGACGTGTCGGGACTGGTGCCGCCCGCGGTGCACGCGCGCCTCGTCGCGCGCCTCGCCGAGCGGTCGGGCCAGCAGTGAGGGTCGACCGCGTTTTGCCCGGTCAGAGCGCTGACCCTAGGATTGATCCGATCTGTTGTGCCCGGACCTGGAAGTGATTCACCTGAACGACCTGGACCCGAGAGCGCCGCTCGTGCTCGATACACGCGAGCTCGGCCGCCGCCCGGGGTCCCAGCGTGAAGTGACACTGACAGTTCCGGCTCCGGCAGATCTGGGCATCGAAGTCCTTGCCGTACCCGAAGGCGCGCCGGTCGAACTCGACCTGCGCATGGAAGCGGTCATGGAAGGTGTGCTCATCACCGGTACGGCGCAAGCCGGGCTGGACGGTGAGTGTGCGCGGTGCCTGGAACCGATCCACGACGACCTCGTGGTGAGTTTCCAGGAACTGTTCGTCTACGACGACATCCGGGATTCCGCAGACGCGGAAGAGGACGACGAGGTCAGCATGCTGCGGGACGACCTGGTCGACCTGGAGCCGCTGCTGCGGGACGCGGTGGTGCTTGCACTGCCGTTCCAGCCGCTGTGTGAGGACGACTGTCCGGGGTTGTGTGTCGAATGTGGCGCACGGCTGGCGGACGACCCGGATCACATGCACGAGGCTGCGATCGACCCCCGCTGGGCAGCACTGACCGAGCTCGAGCAGGACCCCACGGACTAACGCTCAACCGAGCGTCACGACTCAAGGAGAAGACATGGCTGTTCCGAAGCGGAAGATGTCGCGCAGCAACACGCGGCACCGTCGTTCTGCGTGGAAGGCCGTCGCCCCGGTGCTGGTCACCTGTGCCAACCCGGCGTGCGGTGCCAAGCACCTCCCGCACCGTGCCTGTGGCACGTGCGGCCAGTACGGCGCGCGCGGCGCCCGTCGCCAGGTCCTCTGAGGCCTTCAGCATCACCGACTACGTCGAGCTGCGTCGAGCGCTCGGGGACCCCACGCTGGACCCCGAGCTGCTCGACCGCGCTCTGACGCATCGCTCCTACGCCTACGAGAACGGTGGTCTTCCGACCAACGAACGGCTGGAGTTCCTCGGTGACTCGGTGCTCGGCGTCGTCGTCACCGAAACGCTGTACCTGATCCACCCGGACCTCTCCGAGGGCCGGCTCGCCAAGCTCCGCGCGGCGGTCGTCAACGCCCGTGCGCTGGCCGGGGTCGCCCGCGACCTGGGCCTCGGTGCCCACATCAAGCTGGGCCGCGGCGAGGAAGCCACCGGCGGTCGCGACAAGGCCTCGATCCTGTCCGACACCGTCGAAGCGGTCATCGGCGCCATCCACCTCAGCGGCGGCGGCATCACCACCTCCTCCGAGGTCGTGCACCGACTGTTCGACCCGCTCATCGAGGCTGCTTCGGCCCTCGGTGCGGGTCTCGACTGGAAGACGTCGCTGCAGGAGCTCGCTGCCGAGCAGACTCTCGGTGTGCCGGAGTACGTCATCGAGGACGACGGGCCGGACCACCTGAAGACCTTCACCGCCCAGGTGCGTGTGGGCGACCGGCTGTACGGCAACGGCACCGGACGCTCGAAGAAGGAAGCCGAGCAGGGTGCCGCGGAGACGGCGTACGGCGAGATCGCCGCCGACCTCGGCCTCGACGCCCACGGCCGCCCGCTCGCGGCCGGCAGCTGAGCTTCCACCGCCTCTCGCCGTGCCCGAACTTCCCGAGGTCGAGGTCGTCCGTGCGGGTCTCGAGCGCCACGTCGTCGGCGCGACGATCACCGCGATCGAGGTCCTCCACGACCGTCCCGTCCGCCGCCACCCCGGCGGCGCCTCGGGCTTTGTCGCAGCACTGACCGGCCGCCGCATCGACGGCGCCCGTCGGCGGGGCAAGTACCTCTGGCTCCCCCTGGACAACGGAGACGCGATCCTCGGCCACCTCGGAATGAGCGGCCAGATGCTGGTCCAGCCGGCCGAGGTGCCCGCTGAGCGCCACCTGCGCGTGCGATTCCTGCTCGACGGCGCAGCCGAGGGACGCCAGCTCCGGTTCGTCGACCAGCGGATGTTCGGTGGCCTGTCGGTCTCTCTCGGAGGGGCCGAGCTGCCACCGGAGATCGCGCACATCGCGCGCGACCCGATGGACCCCGAGTTCGACGACGAGCTGTTCATCGCCCGGCTTCGCAAGCGCACCTCCGGCGTCAAGCGCCTGCTGCTCGACCAGGGCCTGATCTCCGGCGTCGGCAACATCTATGCCGACGAGGCGCTGTGGCGCGCGGGCCTGCACGGCGAACGGCCGGGGGAGCGACTCACGCGCAAACAGGCCGTGGAGCTTCTGCGCCATGCCCGCGAGGTGATGGGGGCTGCGCTCGCCCAGGGCGGCACGTCCTTCGACGCGCTCTACGTGAACGTGAACGGCGAGTCGGGCTACTTCGATCGCTCGCTCCATGCCTACGGGCGCGAGGACGAGCCGTGCGACCGGTGCGGTCAGGCGATCCGTCGCGTGGCCTTCATGAACCGGTCCTCGTATTTCTGTCCGCGATGTCAACCCGCTCCCAGATTGACCCGCGCACGCTGAAGTGGGACTCTTGGAGACGGCCCCCACCCCGGGCCGACCCCCGAACCGGAAGGCTCAACTTCATGGCCAAGGCGCTGATCGGACACCTGAACAGCGACCTCCGCGACCCTCGCCTCGCTCTCGAGAATTCTCGTCTGCGCAGCCGGGTCGCCGAGCTGGAGTCCCTCGTCCTCCGTCTGTCCGAGGAGAACGACAAGTTGATGTCGGCACGTGCGGCCGAGATCCTCACGAGCGACGCTGCGGAGATGCAGCCCGCCTGACCTGCTTTCACCCCGGACCACCCTCGCACTCCGCGACGGTGGTCCCGTCTTTTCCCGATCGAGGTCGCCCACGTCGACGAGGACACCCGGATGCGCGAATCCGGACCTCCCGCGGGGTAGCCTGTTGCCGCCGAGCTTCCCCCGCGACGGTCCGAGCCTGCATGACCTGACAGGATCGACCGCCCGTGTCCGGCACACCGACACGTGTGCACTGGAACTGACCAAAAAGCGGACACAGGGGAGATTGCGTGTATCTGAAGAGCCTGACCCTCAAGGGGTTCAAGTCCTTCGCCTCCGCGACGACCTTGCAGCTCGAGCCGGGGATCACCTGCATCGTGGGGCCCAACGGCTCCGGCAAGTCCAATGTCGTCGACGCCCTTGCCTGGGTCATGGGCGAGGCCAGCGCCAAGAGCCTGCGCGGCGGGAAGATGGACGACGTCATCTTCGCCGGTACGACCGGCCGCCCGCCCCTCGGGCGCGCCGAGGTGATGTTGACGATCGACAACTCCGACGGTGCGCTGCCGATCGACTACGCCGAGGTCACCATCAGCCGGACGATGTTCCGCACCGGGGGCTCGGAGTACGCCATCAACGGCACCCCGTGCCGGCTGCTCGACGTCCAGGAGCTGCTCAGTGACTCGGGCATCGGTCGCGAGATGCACGTCATCGTCGGCCAGGGCCAGCTCGACACGATCCTGCATGCGACGCCCGAGGACCGCCGGGGCTTCATCGAGGAAGCGGCTGGTGTCCTCAAGCACCGCAAGCGCAAGGAGAAGGCGCTCCGCAAGCTCGATTCCACCGAGGGCAATCTCACCCGCCTCAATGACCTGCTGAGCGAGATCCGTCGTCAGCTCAAGCCACTGGGCCGCCAGGCCGAGGTCGCGCGCCGCGCGGCCACCGTCCAGGCCGATGTCCGCGACGCCAAGGCACGGCTGCTGGCCGATGATCTGGTCACCGCCCGGACCGCGCTCGAGCAGGAGCTCGCCGACGAGAGCGTGCTGGTCGCCCGCCGCGTCGAGGTCGAGACCGCTGTCGCGGCCGCTCGTGAGCACGAGGCCGCCCTCGAGGCGGCGCTGCGCGAGGACCTGCCGGCACTCTCCGCCGCCCAGGAGACCCTGTCCTCGCTCAACGCGCTGCGCGAGCGGTTCCGCGGCACCCAGAGCCTTGCTGCCGAGCGGGTGCGCAACGCCGCCGGCGCGGCCGACGCCGACGGCACCCCGGACGGCCGTGATCCTGACGAGCTCGAGGCCGAGGCTGCCCGCCTCGCCGAGCACGAGTCCGAGATCGTCGCCCAGGTCGCCGAGCAGCAGACAGCTCTCGAAACGGCGGTCCAGGGCCGTCGTACTGCTGAGGAGGCGGCAGCTGCCGAGGAGCGCCGTGTCGCCGGCCTGCTCCGTGCCGCAGCCGACCGCCGCGAGGGACTGGCCCGACTGCACGGCCAGGTCAACACGCTCCGCTCGCGCGCCAGCGCAGCCGAGGAGGAGATCGGTCGGCTCTCGACGGCCCGTGCCGATGCCACGACCCGGGCCGACAAGGCCCAGCGCGACTTCACCGCCCTCGAGACCCGCGTCGCAGGACTGGACGCCGGCGAGGAGGGGCTCGACTCCGAGCACGAGGCCGCGGTGGCCCAGCTCGACGATCTCGTCGAGCGGCTGACCAAGCTCCGCGAGGAGGCACAGCAGGCCGACCGCGAGAAGGCCGGACTGACCGCCCGCAAGGAAGCGCTCGAGATCGGCCTCGCCCGCAAGGACGGCGCCGGCGCGCTGCTCGCCGCCAGCGACACGGTCTCCGGACTGCTCGGCTCGGTCGCCGCTCTGATCAACGTCCGTTCCGGCTACGAAAGTGCCGTGGCGGCCGCGCTCGGCGCTGCCGCCGATGCCGTGGCCGTCACCGACGCCGACACGGCGCTCGCGGCGATCGACCACCTCAAGTCCGACGACCTCGGCCGCGCCGGACTGTTGCTCGGCGGGGGAGAGGCCGAGGACATCGGCCAGTGGCCCGGCCTGCCCGGCGGTGCGTCGTACGCCGCCTCGGTCGTCGACTGCCCGGCCCAGGTCCGCCCGGCGCTGAACCGTCTGCTGCGCAAGATCGCGGTCGTCGACGACCTGGCTGCGGCCCGGTCCCTCGTCGCCGACCTGCCCGACGTCGTGGCGGTCACCCGCGACGGCGACCTGCTCGGCGCGCACTTCGCGTCCGGTGGCTCGAACGCCAGCCAGAGCCTGATCGAGATCCAGGCCGCCGTCGACGAGGCCACCACGTCGCTGGCCGAGGCGGTCGCCTCGGCCGAACGGTTGTCCTTCGATCTCGCCCGCATCGAGAGCGAGCGGTCGGCCGCACAGCAGCGCGTCGACGTGGCCCTGGCGAAGCTCCACGAGTCCGACGCCACCCTCGCCGCGGTCGCCGAGGAGCTCGGCCAGCACGGCTCGCTGGCTCGCGCCGCGCGTGCCGAGGCCGAGCGGATGACCGAGGCGATCGCGCAGGCCGAGACGTCGCGTGAGCAGGCCCTCGTCGGTCTGGCCGAGCTCGAGCAGCGCCTCGCCAGTGCCGAGGAGGACGGCGAGGAGGAGCCCGACACGACCGAGCAGGAGCGTCTGGTCGAGGTCACCCGCGCCGCGCGTCAGGCCGAGATGGAGGCGCGGCTCGCGCTGCGTACCTCCGAGGAGCGGGGCCGCGCGCTGCACGGCCGCGTCGACCAGATGCGCAAGGCCGCCGAGGCCGAACGACAGGCTCGCGCCCGTGCCGCTGAGCGTCGAGCCCGCCTCATCGCCGAGGGCCGCGCTGGTCAGGCCGTCGCCACGGCGGTGACGTTCGTGCTCGCCCGCCTCGAGGACTCCGTCGAGCAGGCGTCGCAGCGGCGCCAGGCCGTCGAGGACTCCCGCCGCGGTCGCGAGCAGGAGCTGATGGGCGTGCGTCAGTCGCTGCGGGACCTCGGTCGTGAGCACGAGGAACTGGTCAGTTCGGTGCACCGCGACGAGATGGCGCGCACCCAGCAGCGGATGCGGATCGAGCAGATCGAGACCAAGGCGCTCGAGGAGCTCGGACTGGAGGCCGACGGTCTCGTGGCCGAGTACGGCCCCGACCTGCCCGTCCCGATCCTGTACGTCCCCGAGGACGAGGCCGCAGCGCCAACGCCGGCCACCGACACCGACACCGTCACCGACGAGGACGCTGAGCCGAAGACCGTTCCGTTCGTCCGCGAGGAGCAGATCAAGCGGTTGCGGTCTGCCGAACGCGCGCTGAACATGCTCGGCCGGGTGAACCCGCTGGCGCTGGAGGAGTTCAGCGCGATGGAGGAGCGTCACCAGTTCCTCTCCGAGCAGCTGGAGGACCTGCGGGCCACCCGCAAGGACCTGCTCGACATCGTCAAGGACGTCGACGTGCGCGTCGAGCAGGTCTTCACCGAGGCGTTCGCGGACGTCACGAAGGCCTTCGACCAGACCTTCGCCCGACTCTTCCCGGGTGGTGAGGGCAAGCTGGTCCTCACGGACCCGTCCAACATGTTGACCACCGGCATCGAGGTCGAGGCCCGCCCGCCGGGCAAGAAGGTCAAGCGGCTCTCGCTGCTCTCCGGTGGCGAGCGGTCGCTCGTCGCGGTGGCCTTCCTCGTCGCGCTGTTCAAGGCGCGGCCCTCGCCGTTCTACATCCTCGACGAGGTCGAGGCGGCACTCGACGACACCAACCTCGGCCGCCTGCTGGAGATCTACGAAGAGCTGCGTGAGAACTCCCAGCTCCTGGTCATCACCCACCAGAAGCGGACGATGGAGGTCGGCGACGCGCTCTACGGTGTCACGATGCGCGGCGACGGCGTCTCCGCAGTGATCAGCCAGCGGTTGCGCGAGGCCGAGAGCGCGTGACCCCCTCGCTGACCCAGCAGCCCGTGCGGGTCCGGTTCTCGCTGGTCCTGTCGATCGGATTCCTGGTCCTGGGCCTGTTGCTGCTCGTCACCGGTCTGCTCATCGACCGCACTCCGAACCTGGTCCTGGGCGGCATGTTCCTGCTTCTCGGGGGTCTGCAGGTCACCGGTGCAGCGGTCATGGTCAGTGCCGACGAGGTGCAGGTGAAGAACGCCCTGCGGATGACGGTCAAGCGCGTGCCCATCGCCGGACTCGGCGACCTCCGCATCGACGGACTGAAGCTGGTTCGTGCGAGTGACGGCCTGAAGATCACCAGCATCAGCAAGGTCGCTGCGCGGGCCGAGGACATCGAGCTCCTGCGCAGTGCCATCGACGCAGCGGGAGCGCCGGCATGAGGGCCAAGCCGTGAGCGAGTCGCTCACGATCAGGTTCACCTCGTTCGGTACCTGGCTGCACCTCGTTGCGGGATCGCTGTCCCTGGTGGCGTGTCTGGCGTTCGCCCGGGAGTTCTACCCGGGTTACGTGCCCGGCCTTCTGCTGCTGGCGCTCGGGGTCCGGCTGATCCGCAACCCCGTGTACCTCGAGATCCACCAGACGGAGGCGGTTGCGCGCGCCGGTGTCTTCTTCAGCCCGCGACGGGTGGAGATCGCAGGCTGGAACGACCTGTGGCTGAGCGGACGGCGGCTGTGTCGCGCCCGTGACCGCAAGGAGATCGCCGACATCGGCAACCGGTTCGGCATCCGGCGAGATGACGCAGCGGCACTGCGCAGTGCCCTGCAGGAGTGGCAGAAGGAGAACCCGCGATGAGCGAGCCCGATCGCAGTCGGCCCGACCGGGCGTCGTACAAGGCCTGGCGTACGGCGACCACACGCTGGTCCGACGACGACGTCTACGGTCACCTCAACAACGCGCGGTACTTCGACCTGATCGACACCGCCGTCAACGCGCACCTCGCCGACGCGACCGGCATCGACATCCGACACCTGCCGGCCATCGGTGTGGTGGCGGAGGTGTCGTGCCGTTACTTCGCCGAGATGGGCTACCCACGCCCGATCGACATGGGCCTCGCGGTCGAGCGGCTGGGGACGTCGTCGGTGGTCTACCGGATCGGTCTGTTCCAGGGCGATCCCGACGGCGATGGCGCGCTCGCCCGCGCGGAGGGCCGCTTCGTCCACGTGTACGTCGACAACACCGATCCCGCACGTCCGGTGACGCCGATCCCGGATCTCGTCCGCGACGCCGTAGCACCCCTGGTGGTCTGACTCGCCTGTGACCTCCGCCTCTTCGGGGGCGATCAGGGTCGCGCCAGTGCGTGGATCTCGACCGTCCCGGTGCAGGATGGTCGGGGAAGCCCGATCCCTACTCGGAGGAGTCGAAGGTGCTGTTCGTCGTTCTGGCCGTGCTGCTCAGTCTCGCGATCTCGGGTGTGGTGGTCCTCTACGTCGCCTACCCGCACCGTGGCGAGGCCCTGCCCTACGCGCCCTGGCTCGGTGATGCTCTCGGCAAGGCAGTCGACTCCGCGCCGGTGATCGCCGACGACGAGCGTGACCTGCTGCGCATGCAGTAGCTGCCTGCGCGGACCCGCCTGATTGGATGGGCCCATGGAGTGGCTCTACCTGATCATCGGCATCGCCGTCATCGGCGTGCTGGCTCTCGTCGGCTTCGTCGGCACCCGCGTACGACGTCCCGGGCGGCTGCCCGACCAGGCGCCGACGGATGTCATCGCGCCCCCGAGGGACGCGCCGACCGTCGACACCCCGGTGGTCGAGCCGGTCGAGACCCCCTCGGTGGCGACCCCGACGCTCGAGCGCCCGGAGAAGCCGTCCTCGCGACTGGTTCGGCTGCGTCAGCGCCTGGCTGGCTCCAACGCGCTGGGTCGCGGTCTGCTCGGCCTGCTCAGCCGCGAGAAGCTGGACGAGGACACGTGGGAGGCCATCGAGGACCTCCTGATCAGCGCCGACATCGGCGTCGCGCCCACCCAGGAGCTCGTCGAGAAGCTGCGCTCCCGGCTGCGCGTCGAGGGCGGCAACGTTCCCGACGCCCGCGCTGTGCTGCGGGAGGAGCTGATCAACCTGGTCGACCCCTCGATGGACCGCGCGCTGCAGGTCACCGGCGCCGACGGTGCCCCGGGCGTCGTCCTCGTCGTGGGGGTCAACGGCACGGGCAAGACCACCACTGTCGGCAAGATCGCCCGGATCCTCGTGGCTGACGACCGCACCGCGCTCCTCGCTGCCGCCGACACCTTCCGTGCTGCGGCGACCGAGCAGCTGGCCACCTGGGGCGACCGGGTGGGCGTCGAGGTCGTGCGGGGCCCGGAGGGCGGCGATCCGGCCAGTGTCGCGTTCGAGGCGGTCAAGCAGGGCATCGAGCAGGGCGTCGACACGGTGGTCGTCGACACCGCCGGTCGCCTGCAGAACAAGCAGGGCCTCATGGACGAGCTCGGCAAGGTCAAGCGCGTCCTCGAGAAGCAGCTGCCGGTCACCGAGGTGCTCCTCGTCCTCGACGCGACCACCGGCCAGAACGGCCTCATCCAGGCCAAGGTCTTCGCCGAGGTCGTCGACGTCACCGGCATCGTGCTCACCAAGCTCGACGGCTCGGCCAAGGGGGGCATCGTCGTCGCCGTCCAGCGCCAGCTCGGCGTACCCGTGAAGCTGGTCGGCCTGGGCGAGGGCCCCGACGACCTGGCGCCCTTCGACGCGGCCGCCTTCGTCGACGCGCTGCTCAGCTGACCTGATGAGTGGCGTCGCGGACATCGGTCCGTAACGGCATTCGGGAACTCGTTACACGGGCGAAACATCAACCCGCCCGCGTCGAAACCTCGCCGCACGAAGGTGAGGGCATGGAAACTGGCTACTACACGTGGATGCTGGTGTCGGCCTCGCTCGTCCTCTTGATGACCGCGCCCGGACTGGCGCTGTTCTACGGCGGCATGAGCCGGACCAAGTCGGTCCTCAACATGATGATGATGTCCTTCAGTGCCATCGGTGTCGTCGGCATCGTGTACGCGTTGTGGGGCTGGTCGATGACGTACAGCACGACGTACCTCACGGCCGACGGCGAAGCGGGCAAGGAGATCGGGAAGCTCTTCTCCAACCCGTTCAAGCAGTTCGGCCTGGAGACGACGGACCCGTCCAACTACGTCTTCGTCGCGTTCCAGCTGACCTTCGCCGTGATCACCGCCGCGCTCATCAGCGGTGCGATCGCCGACCGGATGAAGTTCTCCGCGTGGCTGGTCTTCCTCCCGATCTGGGTCACCCTGTCGTACTTCCCGCTGGCCCACATGGTGTGGGGCGGCGGATTCCTCAGTGGCGTCGAGGGCGGACTGGCCGACCTGATCTTCTCCGGCCCGGAGGGTGCCGAGGTCGCGCCGATCGACTACGCCGGCGGCACGGTGGTGCACATCAACGCCGGTGTGGCGGGCCTGGTGCTCGCGCTGCTCATCGGCAAGCGCCTCGGCTTCGGCAAGGAGCCGATGAAGCCGCACAACCTGACGCTCACCATGATCGGCGCCGGCCTGCTGTGGTTCGGCTGGTTCGGTTTCAACGTGGGCTCGATCGTCAACCTCGATGCCTACACGACCGAGACGGCGCTGGTCTGGCTCAACACCACGCTCGCCACCTGCGCAGCGATGATGGGCTGGCTGCTGGTCGAGAAGATCCGCGACGGCAAGGGAACCTCGCTCGGCGCCGCCTCGGGTGTGGTCGCCGGCCTGGTCGCGATCACCCCGGCCTGCGGCAACCTCGTCCCGTGGAGCTCGATGGTGCTCGGCCTGGTCGCCGGTGGCCTCTGCGCCCTGGCGGTCGGCCTCAAGTACAAGCTCGGGTACGACGACTCGCTCGATGTCGTGGGAGTCCACCTCGTCGGCGGCCTGGTCGGCACGATCGGTGTCGGCTTCCTCGCCTCCAACGAGGGCGGTCTCCTCACCGGCGGCGGCGCGAAGCAGCTGGTCATCCAGGTGGTGGTCGCGCTCTTCGCGATCGTCTGGTCCGGCGTCGCGACGCTGGTCGTCGGGCTGGCCATCAAGTACACCCTGGGCCTGCGGCTCGACCCGGAGGACGAGGTCGAGGGAATCGACTTCGTCGAGCACGGCGAGTCCGCCTACGATCTCGGTACTGGCGGCGGCGCCCGTCGTACCTCGGTCCTCAGCTCGTCCACCGCATCGGAGGTAAGCGCATGAAGCTGGTCACCGCGGTCATCAAGCCGCACAAGTGGGAGGACGTCCGCGAGGCCCTCGAGTCCTTCGGGGTCACCGGAATGACGGTGAGCGAGGTCAGCGGTTACGGTCGCCAGAAGGGCCACACCGAGGTCTACCGCGGCGCCGAGTACGACATCGCGCTGGTCCCGAAGATCCGCATCGAGATCGTCATCGACGACGCCGACACCGAGGACGTGGTCGGGATCATCACCAAGACCGCACACACCGGCCGGATCGGCGACGGGAAGGTCTGGGTCAGCCCGGTCGAGACCGTCGTCCGGGTCCGCACGGGAGACAAGGACTCCGAAGCGCTCTGAGTCTCGAGGCGCCGAGTCGCAACGACCCTTCACGTCGGCGTAACACGTGAAGGGGGTCCTGTTACGCCCGCGAAACATTTCGACCTCAGAGTTGGCGAATGCCTGATCTGCTCCTCGTGGCCCTGTCCAGTGCCACCGCCACCGAAACCGTGTCCACGGCGGACGGCGACACAGCCTGGCTGCTCGCTGCCGCTGCGCTGGTCCTGCTGATGGCCCCGGGCCTGGCGTTCTTCTACGGCGGCATGGTCCGCTCGAAGAGCGTGCTGAACATGATGATGATGGTCTTCGGCGCCCTCGCCGTCGTGATGGTCGTGTGGGTCCTGATCGGGTACTCCGTCGCGTTCGGTGACGACCTCGGTGGCGGACTGGTCGGTGACCCGTTCCAGTACGCCGGGTTCAAGGGCATGCTCGAGGAGGTCCCGGGTGCGCCGTACCCGATCACGCTGTTCGCCGCGTTCCAGGGCCTGTTCGCCGTGATCACCGTCGGCCTGATCGCCGGTGCGATCGCCGACCGCACCCGCTTCGGCACCTGGTTGATCTTCGCGGGCCTCTGGACCGTGCTGGTCTACGCGCCCGTCGCGCACTGGATCTTCGACTTCAGCTCCGGCGACCACGTCGGTGGCTGGATGGCCAACGAGCTGGGTGCTCTCGACTTCGCCGGTGGCACCGCTGTCGAGATCAACTCAGGTGCGGCCGGTCTCGCCGCTGCCCTGGTGCTGGGCCGGCGGGTCGGCTTCGGCCGCGAGCCGATGAAGCCGCACAACCTGACGCTCGTCATGGTCGGTGCCGGCCTGCTGTGGTTCGGCTGGTTCGGCTTCAACGCCGGATCGGCGCTCGGCGCCACCAACACGGCGGCCATCGTCTTCGTGAACACGTTGCTCGCCGGCTGCACCGGCCTGCTGGCCTGGCTCGGCGTCGAGCGGATCCGCGACGACCACGCGACGTCCTTCGGTGCCGCCTCCGGTGTCGTCGCGGGCCTGGTGGCCATCACGCCGTCCTGCGGTTCGGTCACGCCGATCGGTGCCATGCTCGTCGGCCTGGTCGCCGGTGCGGTCTGCGCCCTCGCGGTCGGCCTCAAGTACACCTTCAAGTACGACGACTCGCTCGACGTCGTGGGGGTCCACCTCGTCGGCGGCCTGGTCGGCACGATCCTGATCGGCTTCCTCGCCTCGTCGTCGGTGACCAGCGTCGACGGCCTGTTCTACGGCGGCGGTGCGGACCAGCTCGGCAAGCAGCTGGTCGCCGCGGGCGCGACCCTCGCCTTCTCGTTCACGATGACCGCGATCCTGGTCTACGTGCTCGACAAGACCATCGGTTTCCGCATCGATCCCGACCACGAAGTGGCCGGCGTCGACCTCGTCATCCACGGTGAAACGGCGTACGACCTGAACATCACCGGCGGTGCTCGCCCCCACTTCGGTCACGGGACTGGCACCCTGCAGTCATGAAGCTCATCAGCGCGGTCGTCAAGCCGCACAAGTGGGAAGACGTCCGGCAGGCGCTCGAAGCCGTCGGCGTGAACGGGATGACCGTGAGTGAGGTCAGCGGCTACGGCCGCCAGAAGGGCCACACGGAGGTGTATCGCGGCGCGGAGTACGACATCGCGATGGTGCCGAAGGTCCGGATCGAGATCGTCGCCGATGACGCCGACGTGGAGCAGATCGTCGAGACGATCACCAAGTCTGCGCAGACCGGCAAGGTCGGCGACGGCAAGATCTGGGTGACGCCCGTCGAGTCCGTGGTGCGCGTGCGCACCGGGGACACCGGATCCGCTGCAGTCTGATCGGAGCTGACCCAGCCGGATGACCGCCGCCGACCGCGTACTGCGTACCGAGGCAGCCGACGCGTTGTGCGGTCGCGCCTACGACGGCGCGGGTGGCCCGGACACGGGCGTCGCGCTGGTCGCGGTCGGTGGCTTCGGTCGGGGAGACATGGCGCCCCACTCCGACCTCGACGTGGTCCTCGTCGCCGAGGACGACGTCGACCAGGAGTGGTGGGGCGAGTTCGCGGGCCAGGTCTGGTACCCGCTCTGGGACTCCGGGAACAAGCTCGACCACTCGATGCGGACGATGTCGGAGACGCTCGCCGCGGCCCAGCAGGACATCCGGGTCGCGTCCGGCCTGCTCGACATCCGGCACATCGCCGGTGACTACAGCCTGGCGCTCCGGCTGCGGACCACGATCCTGGCCCAGTGGCGCCGGCAGGCGCGGCAACGGCTGCCCGAGCTGCATGAGATGGTGCGCAGTCGCCACCGACTGATCGGCGAGCTCGCGCACCTGTCGATGCCCGACCTCAAGGAGTCCGAGGGCGGGTTGCGCGACGCGACCGTCCTCAAGAGCCTGACGGCCACCTGGCTCGTCGACGTCCCGGCCGCCGATCTCGAACGCTGCCGGACCCAGCTGCTCGACGTCCGCGACGTCTTGCACACCGCAGCTGGACGCGGGACCGACCGGATCGCCCCCGAGCACTGGGGCCCGTTGGCCGAGGGGCTCGACCTGGCCGACGAGCGCGCCGCACAACGTCACGTCCGCGAGCTCGGCCGCCGGGTGACCCACCTGTCGCGGCTCGCCTGGCGCCGGACGGACGACGCCCTTCGGCGTACTCCTGCGGCGAAGCCGCGGCGCCCCGAGCTCACCCGCCTCGCAGCGGGGGTCGCCCTCTCGCAGGGGGAGGTCGTGCTCGACAAGGGCGCGCGTCCGGCGAGCGACCCGGTGATGCTGTTGCGGGCTGCGGCCGAGGCCGCGGCACGCGACGTGGTGCTGGCGCCGCCGACGGCCGCCCGACTGGTCCGCGAGTGCCCGCCGTTGCCCGTGCCGTGGCCGGACGAAGCCCGCCAGCAGATGGTGCGCCTGCTCGCCGCCGGGCCCGGCCTTCTCGCGGTGTGGGAGACCCTCGACGAGACCGGCGCGCTCGCGCGGATTCTTCCCGAGTGGGAACGGATCCGACTGCTCCCGCACGCGTCGGTGATCCACCGCTTCACCGTCGACCGGCACGTCGTCGAGACCTGTGTGGAGGCGGCGTCGCTGATCCGCGGCGTCTCGCGGCCCGACGTCCTGGTCGTCGCGGCGCTCCTGCACGACATCGGCAAGGGCGACCTGACCGAGCACAGCGTTGCTGGTGCGCCGATCGCGCGTGAGATCGCGGCGCGCATGGGCTTCGACGCCGACGAGGTCGACCTGATCTCCCAGCTGGTGCGCTGGCACCTCCTGCTCGCCGAGATCGCGACCACCCGCGACCCCGACGACCCTGCCACCCTCGACGCGCTGACCGAGCACATCCGCACACCCGAGGCGCTCGCGCTGCTGACGGCCCTGACCGAGGCCGACGCGAAGGCGGCGTCGCCGAAGGCGTGGTCGTCGTGGCGAGCCGGACTGATCCTCGACCTGTCCCGACGCGCGCGTGCCTCGCTCGAGCGGGGCAGCGTGCCTCCGGCCTTTCGCGTCGAGGAGATCGAGATCCCCGCCGCCGCGACACGGGGAGAGCTCGCCATCACCATCGAACGCGTGGGCGACGGGTCGCGCATCACCACGGTCGCCCCGGACCGCGTCGGGCTGCTCGCCAACGTGGCCGCGACCCTCGCGCTGCGCCGGGTGCCGATCCGTGCCGCCCGCATCTGGTCGCAGGGCGAGTACGGCGTCTCGGTGTGGGACGTCGCCGACGAGTTCCTCAACGCCGGAGCGCTCCGCGACCAGTACGACGCCATCACCGAGGGTCGCGTCGACGTCACCTCCCGGCTGGCCCCGCGACCGCCTGCCGACGGCGAGCTCGCGCCGACGGTCGTCGTACGACCGGAAGCGAGCGACCACGCCACCGTGATCGAGGTGCGCGCGGCCGACCGGCTCGGCGTGGTCTTCCAGGTCAGCTCGGCGCTGGCGGCGATGGACGTGACGGTGCGCTCGGCGCACGTCTCCACGCTCGGTCCGCAGGCTGTCGACGTGTTCTACGTCCAGGAGGCATCGGCAGGGTCGTTGTCCGAGACCCGGGCAGCCGAGGCAGCGCACGCGGTGCGTGCAGCGATCACCGGCGCCTGATCCGTGATGGTCATGCCATCGGGTCCGGAACCCTGAACTAGAGTGGTTTCCGGCCTGCAACGGCCGCACCTGCACCTGACCAGGCTCATTTCCCGTCTTCGCGAGGACCGCTCTTGTTCGCCACACTGTCCGACCGCCTCACCGCGACCTTCAAGAACCTCCGCGGAAAGGGGCGGCTCTCCGAGGCCGACATCGATGCCACCGCCCGGGAGATCCGGATCGCGCTGCTCGAGGCCGATGTCGCACTGCCCGTGGTCAAGGACTTCGTGGCGGCCGTCAAGGAGCGTGCGCGCGGCGAAGAGGTCAGCGGAGCGCTGAACCCCGCACAGCAGGTCGTCAAGATCGTCAACGAGGAGCTGGTCCAGATCCTCGGCGGCGAGACCCGCCGCCTGCGCTACGCCAAGACCGGCCCGACCGTGATCATGCTCGCCGGCCTCCAGGGTGCCGGCAAGACCACGCTGGCCGCGAAGCTCGCGCTGTGGCTGAAGGAGCAGGGCAAGACCCCGCTCCTCGTGGCCTGTGACCTCCAGCGTCCCAACGCCGTCCAGCAGCTCCAGGTCAACGGTGAGAAGGTCGGCGTACCGGTCTTCGCTCCCGAGGCGGGCAACGGCGTCGGTGACCCGGTGTCCGTCGCCCGCGCCTCGATCGAGGAGGCCAAGCGCAAGCTCCACGACGTCGTGATCGTCGACACCGCGGGCCGCCTGGGTGTCGACTCGGAGATGATGGCGCAGGCCATCGGCATCCGGGACGCCGTCCAGCCCGACGAGACCCTGTTCGTCGTCGACGCGATGATCGGTCAGGACGCCCTGACGACGGCGCAGGCCTTCCTCGACGGCGTCGGGTACGACGGCGTCGTCCTCACCAAGCTCGACGGCGATGCCCGCGGTGGCGCCGCGCTCTCGATCCGCCACGTCACCGGTCGCCCGGTGATGTTCGCGTCGACCGGTGAGAAGCTCACCGACTTCGACGTCTTCCACCCCGACCGCATGGCCTCGCGCATCCTCGACATGGGTGACGTGCTCACCCTCATCGAGCAGGCCGAGAAGGCGTTCGACCAGGACGAGGCGCTCAAGGCTGCGCAGAAGCTCAGCGACGGCGACTTCACCCTCGACGACTTCCTGTCGCAGATGCAGCAGCTCAAGAAGCTCGGCTCGATGACGAGCATCCTCAAGATGCTTCCGGGCATGGGCCAGATCCGCGAGCAGCTCGAGAACTTCGACGACCGCGAGATCGACCGCGTCGAGGCGATCATCCGCTCCATGACGCCGGCCGAGCGGGCCAACCCCAAGCTCATCGACGGTTCGCGCCGCGCGCGCATCGCCAAGGGTTCGGGGCGCACCGTCACCGACGTCAACGGCCTCGTCGACCGCTTCTTCGAGGCGCGCAAGATGATGGTCCAGATGGCGCGGGGCGGCGGGATGCCCGGCATGCCGGGAATGCCCGGCAAGGGCGGAGGCCCCAAGCGGGTCACCCAGAAGCAGAAGCAGAAGGCCAAGGCGAAGGGCGGCCAGCGCAAGTCCGGCAACCCGGCCAAGGCCGCTCAGGAGGCCGCCGCAGCCAAGGCGAAGGCTGCCGAGGCCAAGCCGAACCCGTTCGGCATCGGCGAGGACATCGACTACGAAGCCGCGGCCGCCCAGCTCGAGCTCCCGAAGGACTTCTCGAAGTTCCTGAAGTAGGAGCCGTTCGTGATGACGACCGTGGAGCGGGCGCGACGTCTCGCTGGGGAGCGCCCGGGGAGCACGGTGCCCTGTCCGATCTGCGCGGCAGGGGTGAAGGGCGACAACCTCGACCGTCACCTGGGCAAGGTCCATCCCGGAAGCGGCGGCGCGCACCCGTCGCGGTGGAGCGGACCCGAGCGGGTCGGCTCCCGCTGGTTGCTCGGGGTCGCACTCGTCGTCGCCGCGGTGGCAGCGGTCCACACGGTGACGTCGGGGGAGCAGGACGACCGGATCATTCTCGGCTCGATCGGCCTGGTGGCGGTGGCGATGATCGTCTGGGGCGCCGTGGCCTGGGGTGTTCCACTGTTCCCGGGGCGGTTGCGCGTCGACAGCCGGGGTGCCGTTCTCCGTCACTCCTTCGGGCTGGGACGTCGTCGCCTGCGCTCGGTCGACCGGGTCGTGCTCGGCAGCGCCTGGGAGAGCCGGCCCGCGGGCAGCTCCGGCAACGACGACAGCTACGAGAGCGTCGACGTGCGGGTCGGCACCTACCTGCAGTTGTGCAACGGCCGCCGACGGATCACCGTGCACTGCCGCACGGGAGGCGTCGTACGAACGACGTGGGCCGGGTGGGAGCAGGGCAGGAAGCGCAAGCGCCTCGACATCACTCTCGCCCCGGCGGAATTCGTCGCCCTGCAGCTCGCCCTCGGGGAGCTGGAGGTCCTCAACCCTCGCCCGCCGGCGGCAGGGTCCGAACGCCGATGAGCTCTGTCCTGATCGTCGACGGAGCCAACGTCGTGGGCGCCCGCCCCGACGGTTGGTGGAAGGACCGCGCCGGCGCCGCTCAGCGGCTGCACGAGCAGTTGCTCGTCGCCGACATCGAGTACGACGTCGTCGTACTCGTGCTCGAAGGCCAGGCCAAGGGCGGCGTACGCGCCGGGCGGGACGCGCACGTCCGGACCGTGCACGCCCCGAAGGACGGCGACGCCACCATCGTCGAGGAAGCCCGCAGGGCCGTTGAGAAGACCGCCCAGAAGGGTGGCCGGGTCGTCGTCGTGACTGCCGACCGAGCCCTCGACGCTCGCGTCCACGGCACCGGCGCCACCACCCTCTCGCCCACCTGGCTCCTCTCCCACCTGTAGCGCGAAGTGTGGCAATTGGTCGCTCGAGGTGCGGGCAATACCCACACCTCGCGCGACCAATTGCCACACCTCGTGGATTGGTAGCGTCGGCGACGTGAGCGCACTGAGGTTCTCCGGACCGGTCCTGCCCGACGGCGAGGTGCGAGACGTGTTCGTCCGCGACGGCGTGATCACCTACGAGCGTCCGTCCGGTGCGGAGACTGCGGGCGAGGGCTGGATCGTCCCCGGCCTCGTCGACGCACACAATCACCTGGGTCTCGAGGACGGCGGAGCGACCTCCGACGAGGTGATCGAGGAGCAGGCGCTGGCGGACCGCGCCAACGGCGTCCTCCTGTTGCGCGACTGCGGTTCGCCGGCCGACACCCGTTGGGTGCATGAGCGCGAGGATCTGCCACGGTTGATCCGCTGCGGGCGCCATGTCGCGCGTACGCAGCGCTACATCCGGAACTTCGGTCACGAGATCGAGCCGGACGCCCTGCCCGATGTGCTGGGCGAGCAGGCGGAAGCGGGCGACGGCTGGGTCAAGCTGGTCGGCGACTGGATCTCCCGCGACGCGGGCGACCTCGTGCCGTCGTTCCCCGCCGAGGCGGTCGCGGCAGCGATCGGGGTGGCTCATGCGCGGGGCGCCAAGGTGACCGCGCACTGCTTCGGCGAGGCGTCGCTGTCGCCCCTCCTGGACGCCGGCATCGACTGCATCGAGCACGGCACCGGTCTCACCGACGTCCACATCGCCCAGATGGTCGCCAACGGTGTCGCACTGGTCCCGACCGTGCTGCAGACCGACAAGTTCCCCGGGTTCGCCGACGCGGGTCGCAGCAAGTTCCCGACGTACGCCGCCACCATGGAGTCGCTGCATCGCACGCGACGCGACGTCCTCATGAATGCGTACGACGCCGGCGTGGCCCTGTTCGTCGGCAGCGACGGAGGCGGGTCGACCCGCCACGGAGTCCTCCACGAGGAGATCCGCGCGATGGTCGAGATGGGCCTGCCGGCCGACTACGTCCTCGGCGCCGCGTCCTGGCGCGGGCGCGCGTGGCTCGGCTGGAATCCGGGGCTCGACGAGGGCGATCCGGCCGACTTCGTGGTCTACCCGCGCAACCCGGTCGAGGACCTGTCGGTGCTCGCCGAGCCGTCGTACGTCGTGCTCAGGGGCCGCGTCGTGTCGTGACCGACGCGCTCACCCGACCGGCTCGACCGGCTCCTCGGTCTCGTCGTCGTCGCCATCGTCGTCGCTGCTGTCGTCCAGTGCTGCCTCTGCCTGGTCGAGGTACGTCCTCGCCGCGCGAAGGTCGGCCTTCGCGCTGTGGCTGTCCAGGGCGAGGGCCGCGTCGAGTGCCAGATCCACCAGAGCGAGCGCCTCGGCGTCGTCGGCGGCCTCGACGGAGAGCTCTTCGGCGTGGCGCACGATGCCGACTGCGTGCACGTACACCTCGACGCGGTAGGCGCGAACCTCCTTGCGGACTGCCCGGGCGTCGTAGGTCGTGTCGGCGGCCGCCGCCGCTGAGCGCAGCTCGGCGAGTGCGGCGCGGTCGGACTCGATCGAGTCGACGAGCACAGCCTCGTTCTCGTCAGCGAGGCGGGTGACCCGACGAGATCCCTCGAGGCGGGCCAAGGCCTTGTCCTTGACGGTGATGTCCTTGATCACCTGCTTGACCTGGGACCGCACGTGTCCACCGTCCTTGCCGTGGGACGCCTGGGCGGCGCCGACCGGCGTCAGGAGCAGGGCCCCTGCTGCGAGCGTGGCAAGGGCAGTACGTCGGACGTGGTTCATGTGGGTCCTCCCGGGGCGCAGACGGCTGATCGTCCGGAGGTTCGGCGCGCCGGGCGGACCTCTGAGTGGTCGCACCCGGAACGGGCCGTCGTCCCGGGTGCCGGCCGATTGGTGGAGCCCGGCTCTCGTCTGGCAGACTTGGCGGCTGAGTTCTGCAACGTCCGGTCCCTCTCAACCGGTGATGCGGAACCCATCCGAGTCCGGACCCCGGTGTCCCCACCTGGTAGTCCGCGCCTCACCCACCACAAGTCGTCAAGGAGACACCACAAACGTGGCCGTCAAGATTCGTTTGAAGCGCCTGGGCAAGGTCCGGGTTCCGCAGTACCGCATCGTCATCGTCGACTCGCGCAAGAAGCGCGACGGCGCCGTGATCGAGGAGATCGGCAAGTACCACCCCAAGGAGGACCCGTCGTACATCGACGTCGTCTCCGACCGGGCGCAGTACTGGCTGGGTGTCGGCGCACAGCCGACCGAGGCCGTCGAGGTCCTGCTCAAGATCACCGGTGACTGGCAGAAGTTCAAGGGCATTGACGGCGCCGAAGGCACCCTCAAGGTCAAGGACGCCAAGCGCGCCAAGCTCGACATCTTCAACGAGGACCTGAAGGAGGTCGCCAACGAGCCCAAGGCTTCCGCGACGACCACCAAGAAGAAGGCTGCGAAGAAGGACGACGCTCCGGCCGCCGAGGCGAAGGCCGAGGAGGCCGCCGCCGAGGCGCCTGCCGAGGCCCCTGCTGAGACCCCCGCCGAGGAGGCCCCGGCCGCCGACGCTGCCGAAGCCAAGACCGACGAGGCCTGAGCCGATGCTCGCCGACGCGCTGGAGCACCTCGTCCGCGGAGTGGTTGACCACCCCGACGACGTCGTCGTGCGCGACAAGCAGCTGCGCCGCGGTTCGGTGCTCGAGGTCCGGGTCCACCCCGACGACCTCGGCAAGGTGATCGGACGCAGCGGTCGCACCGCGACTGCCTTCCGCACGGTCATCTCCGCGATCTCCGGCAACAGCGGCACCCGGGTCGACTTCGTCGACACCGACCGTCGCTGACCCATCGAGTGGGGACTTTGTTCGACCGAGTAGGGACTTCGTACCGCGCTTCGCGGTACGAAGTCCCTTTTCGTTGTCACAAAGTCCCTACTCGGTCGAACAAAGTCCCTACTCGATGATGATCGAGGTCGTCGTCGGCCGGATCGGCAAACCCCACGGCATCCGTGGCGAGGTGACCGTCGACGTCCGGACCGACGAGCCGGAACGCAGGTACGCCGACGGTGCGGTGCTCGAGGTCGAGCCGCCCAAGGGATCGGCCTTCTCGGCCCGCAAGCTCACCGTGTCCCGGACCCGCTGGCACCAGGGTGTGCTGCTGGTGACCTTCTCCGAACTCACCGACCGCAACGCCGCCGAGGCGGCCCGCGGGTCGGTGCTCCGGGCGTCCGTCGCGGCTGACGAGGCGCCCGAGGACCCCGAGGAGTTCTACGACCGCCAGCTGATCGGGCTCGTCGCGGTCAACCTCGAGGGCGCCGAACTCGGCAAGGTGTCCGCGGTGGTCCACGGTGCCCAGGACCTCCTGCAGGTCCGAACACCCGATGGCCGCGACACCCTCGTGCCGTTCGTGTCCGCGCTGGTGCCTGAGGTCGATCTCGCCGGTGGCCGCGTGGTGATCGCGGACCGGCCCGGCCTGGTGACCCCGTTCCCCGACGACGAGTCCGACGAGGGACCGGGCCAGTGAGGCTCGACTACCTCACGATCTTTCCGGACTTCTTCGCGCCGCTCGACCTCTCCCTGCCCGGCAAGGCCGCCGACAAGGGGCTCGTCGAGTTCCACGTCCACGACCTCCGCTCGTACACGCACGACAAGCACCACCGGGTCGACGACACCCCCTACGGCGGTGGTGCCGGCATGGTGATGAAGCCGGAGCCGTGGGGCGAGGCATTCGACGAGCTGACCCGGCCCGGCTCCACGATCATCTTCACGACGCCGTCGGGCGAGCCCTTCGACCAGCGCCTTGCCGCCGACCTCGCCACCCGTGAGCACCTCGTCTTCGCCTGCGGGCGCTACGAAGGCATCGACCAGCGCGTCATGGAGCACGCCCGCGAGCGTGCCGAGGTGCGGGAGATCAGCCTGGGCGACTACGTGCTCAACGGGGGAGAGGTCGCTGCGCTCGCCGTCACCGAGGCCGTCGTCCGCCTGCTGCCCGGGTTCATGGGCAACGCCCAGTCGCTCGTCGAGGAGTCCCATGCCGACGGCGGCCTCCTGGAGTACCCCGTCTACACGAAGCCGCCCGAGTGGCGCGGCCACCAGGTCCCGGCAGTTCTGCGTTCTGGTGACCACGGCAAGGTCGAGCGCTGGCGCCACGACCAGGCCGTACGCCGCACTGCCGAGCGCCGTCCGGACCTGCTGTCTCCTTCCACGCTCGACGACGGCACCCCGATCGTGCGCGCAACGCAGGGCGACGCTGCCGAGCTGCTGACGCTCCAGCGGGCCTGTTGGGTCCAGGAGGCGCTGGCCAACGATTCGCTCGACATCCCGGCCCTGCACGAGTCGCTCGACGACGTACGGACCTGGCTGGGCGTGTGGGACACCTGGGTCGTACGCCGTGCCGGGCGACTGGTGGCTGCCGTCCGGGGCCGGCTCGAGGGCCCGGACCAGACGGCCTGGGACATCGGCCGGATCATGGTCGCCCCCGATCTCCAGGGCAGCGGCCTCGGGCGTGTCCTGCTCGACCACATCCAGTCCGTCGCACCGGCCACGGTGACGTGGTACGTCCTTTTCACCGGCGCCGGCAGCGTCCGCAACCAGCGGATGTACAAGAAGGCGGGCTTCCGGCTGCGCCCGGACCTCGACGCTCCTGCGGGTGCCGTCGTTCTCACCAAACGACGTGCGTGAGCCTGCGTTCACGGCAATGACACACGTCTGACGAACCTGTAACAAACCGGAAACGCCAGCCGGGTCTCGGTGAAACGACCGCTCGTCAGGATCGGCGTCAGACGCGGCCCACCAACGACGGTGGCCTCAGTGGGTCGCAATGCTGGCCCGTACCTCCCGAGGAGTTTGTTCCATGAGCCTTCCTGTTGTCTGGCTGCTGATCACAGCAGCCCTCGTGCTCTTCATGACGCCAGGTCTGGCGTTCTTCTACGGCGGGTTGGTGAAGTCGAAGAGCGTCATCTCCATGATGATGCTGAGCTTCGGCTCCATCGGTCTCGTCGCGGTGCTGTGGATCCTGTTCGGGTTCAACCAGGCGTTCGTCGACGGATCGTCGGGCGACTGGATCCCCGAGATCCTCGGCAACGCGTTCTTCGACTTCGGCATGAACGACGCGGCCAAGGCTGCGTTCGCCGGTGAAGAGGGATCGGGCCTCGTCATGGCCTTCGTGATCTTCGGTGGAACCTTCGCGATCATCACGGTCGCGCTGATCTCCGGCGCGATCGCCGACCGTGCCCGCTTCTGGCCCTGGATGCTCTTCGTCGGCCTCTTCTCGGTCCTGGTCTACTTCCCGGTTGCTTCCTGGGTCTTCTCCTTCGTCACGAACGAGGACGGTTCGGCAACCTTCACCGGCTGGGTGGGTCAGCTCGGTACGCACCTCGGCTACGACACCAGCACCATCGACTTCGCGGGTGGCACGGCCGTGCACATCAACGCCGGTGCTGCAGCGCTGGCCCTCGCGCTCGTCCTCGGCAAGCGCAAGGTCGGCTTCTCCAAGGAAGAGGCGCAGCCGCACAACGTGCCGCTCGTCCTCATCGGTGCCGCCATCCTCTGGTTCGGCTGGTTCGGCTTCAACGGCGGCGCGGCCACCTCGGACGGTCAGGCTGGCCTGATCTTCGTCAACACGCTGGTTGCACCCGCTGCTGCGCTCGTCGGCTGGATCGTGGTCGAGCACTTCAAGGAGGGCAAGGCGACGGCTGTCGGCGCCGCCTCGGGCATCGTGGCCGGTCTGGTCGCGATCACCCCGTCCTGCGCCAACCTGACCCCGATGTGGGCAATCGTCCTCGGCCTCGTGGCTGGCGCGGTCTGCGCCCTGGCCATCGAGCTCAAGTACAAGATCGGCGTCGACGACACCCTGGACGTCGTGGGCATCCACCTCGTCGCCGGCCTCATCGGCACGCTCTACCTGGGCTTCTTCGCGATCGACACCGGCCTGTTCACCGGTGGCAACATCGAGCAGCTCGTCGTCCAGGCCATCCCGGCCTTCGCGATCATGGCCTACTCCTTCATCATGGCCTTCGCCATCGGTACCGCCATCGAGAAGACGATCGGGTTCCGTGCCAAGGAAGAGGACGAGGTCGCCGGTATCGACCTGGCCCTGCACGGTGAGGGCTACGCCATCAACTGATCGACCTGTTCCACGTCGCAGGCCCGTCCCGGTTCGCCGGGGCGGGCCTGTGGCCGTTCGTCAGACCTCGCGCATCCGGCGGCTGGAGGTCTGGATCCGGGTGCTGAGGTCGTTGACCTCGTCGAGCACTCCCTGGGCGAGCCACACCGGAGCCTGGCGCGATCTCGCGGTGCGGGTGAGCACCTTCGCCTGGACGAGTGCGTCGATCGTCGTACGCGCGGTCTCGTCGGAGGCGTCGATGCGCTCGGACACGAGCGCGGCGTTGATGATCGGCTCTTCCGTGAGCAGGTCGAGCAGTCGGTACTCCGGGGTCCCGGCTCGCGGCTGACCGGCGGCGTCGTGCCACTGGCCACGGACCGCCTGGACGTTCTTCGCCGTCGTCCAGGACTCCGCGGTGGCGATCCGGACGGCCGTCGCGAGCATGGCCACCAATGTCTGGGCGTAGCCGTCGCGGTAGTCGTTGAGGGCCGCGAAGTACTTCTCGCGGTGTGACACCAGGGCCGACGCGATCGGCACGGTCAGGTGCCGGGTCGCGCGCCGACGTCGGAGCACGGCGTGGATGAGGGTCCGCCCGATCCGGCCGTTGCCGTCGATGAACGGGTGGATCGACTCGAACTGGGCGTGCACGATCGCGGCCTGCACGAGGGGCGGTACGTCGTCGCGGTTGGCGAAGGCGAACAGGTCCTCCAGGTAGCCGGGGACCGTCTCCGGTGGCGGCGGCACGTGCAGGGCGCCGGTGGGGGAGTAGTCGCTGCCGCCGACCCAGTTCTGGCGGGTGCGGAACGTTCCGGCGCGTTCGGCTTCATCGGGGTGGCGCCGGAACAGGTCGTGATGGGCCTTGAGGATCGCTTCGGGCCGGATCGACCTGCTCGTGTCGGCGTCGCGGATCATGCGGGAGAGAGCTGCGGTCGCCGAGGCCATCGACACCGCCGACGCGTTGGCGCCCACGCCCAGCAGTGCCCGCCCGTAGTCGGCCAGGCTCGCGTCGACGTTCTCGATCTTGGAGGAGTCGACCGACTCGGTGCGCAGTTGCAGGTGGTTGAGGGCCTTGAGGGTGCGGCCGTGGACGAGGTCGAGGTGGCCGAGGTCGCCGGCACTCGCCATCACCATCGCGGTCAACGGCCGGTCCATCGCGTAGTCGAGGTCGCGGATGTACGGCGGCAGGGACACCGTGACCTCGCGCAGGTTGCGTTCGGCGCGGGGTCCGCGGGGGACGCGCTGACGCCACGGACGTGTTTCCTCGGTGTGCGGCGCCCAGTCGCGGCGGGTGGGGGCGTCGGCCATGGCGGCATTCTCGCAGCGGATGTGAACGGTCGTGATTTCGACTCGCGGCGAGCCTGTGGGAGGATCGTGGGTCGGTGCCGCGAACGCTTCTGCCACAGGGGAATCGCCGATCGCGCACGACTCGAAGTCCAATCCAATGTTCCGCGGCTGACCTGTGTGCATTCGCGAGGAGAAATCATGACCAAGCCCAGCCCCGCCCTCGTCACCGACCTGGGCAACGCCCTGAAGCGTGACGACATCCCCGCCTTCCGCGCCGGCGACACGATCAAGGTCCACGTGAAGGTCATCGAGGGCAGCCGCTCGCGTGTCCAGATCTTCCAGGGCGTCGTCATCCGCATCCATGGTGGCGGCATCGGCGAGACCTTCACGGTCCGCAAGGTCTCCTTCGGCGTCGGTGTCGAGCGGACCTTCCCGCTCCACTCGCCGATCTTCGAGACCATCGAGGTCGTCACCCGCGGTGACGTGCGCCGCGCGAAGCTCTACTACCTGCGCAACCTCAAGGGCAAGGCCGCCAAGATCAAGGAGCGCCGCGAGTTCTGAGCCCCGGCTCAGCCGCACGTTTCACCGAAGGCCCGACCGCACAGGTCGGGCCTTCGTGCATTTCCCGTAGGGCGCGTGCCTACACTCGACCATCGTGACCACCGAAGAACCGGACGACACCGCAGCCGAGCCGAACACCGGCAGTGACGCGGCAGTCGGCGGCGCGGGCTCGACGCCCAAGAGCCACCGGGGCGAGGTCAAGGCCAAGACCAGGACCAAGCCCAACGCGGACGAGCGCAAACACCTCCCGGTGTGGCAGGAGAGCATCCTCCTGCTCGCGGTCGCACTCGGTCTGGCCGTGCTGATCAAGGCGCTGTTCGTCCAGGCGTTCTACATCCCGTCGGAGTCGATGGAGCCCGGGCTGGTCAAGAACGACCGAATCCTCGTGCAGAAGGTCTCCTACTGGTTCGGCAAGCAGCCGCAGCGGGGCGACGTCGTCGTCTTCGAGGACCCGGGCGAGTGGCTCGGCCCTTCCGACACGGCAGGCCCGACCGGCATGGCGAACCTGCTGTCCAAGATCGGCCTGTACCCCACCGGTGGGCACCTCGTGAAGCGTGTCATCGGCACCGCGGGCGATGTCGTGGTGTGTTGCGACGAGGACGGGCAGATCTCCGTCAACGGGCAGGTCATCGACGAGTCCAGCTACCTCGGACCCGACCCGGGCGCCTGCAACGCCGTGATCGAGGAGTTCTACACCGAGGCCAAGACGGCCCTGGGACGTCCGTGCGGCTGGACCATCGGCCCGATTCCGGACGGCAAGCTGCTGGTGCTCGGCGACAACCGTGGGCATTCCGCCGACTCCCGGGCGCACCTGTGCGGCCGCGACGAGGACCCCTGCACGCAGAGTCCCTGGGTCGACACCGACCTCGTCGTCGGCAAGGTGTTCACGCTGATCTGGCCGCGCGACCGCTGGCGCTGGATCAGCCGTCCCGAGGTCTTCGACGACGTCCCCGACGACCCGCCGGCCGAGGTCCTCGAGCGGGCCGAGAAGCTCGCCGACTGAGCTGGGGCCCCATGTCCAGGCTGCCCACCGGAGCGACCGTACGACGCGACGCCGGCATCTACGGCTACGAGCGGGCGCTGCGGCGCCACGGGCTCGAGCCGATCGCCGGCGTCGACGAGGCCGGACGCGGCGCCTGTGCGGGGCCGCTGGTGGCGGGCGCGGCGGTCCTGCCGGCCGGCAGGGCGGGCGTGATTCCTGGCCTTGCCGACTCCAAGCTGCTCACGGCCGCCGCGCGAGAGCGCTGCTACGACCACATCGTGAAGCGGGCGCTTGCCTGGTCGGTGGTGGTGATCTCCCACGAGGAGTGCGACCGCCTGGGCATGCACGTGGCCAACATCGAGGCGCTGCGGCGGGCCGTCGCGAAGCTGGCCGTGCCGCCGTCGTACGTGCTGACCGACGGGTTCCCGGTCGACGGGCTCGGTGCGCCGGGGCTGGCCGTCTGGAAGGGAGACCGGGTGGCGGCCTGCGTTGCGGCCGCGTCCGTGCTGGCGAAGGTCACCCGAGACCGGCTCATGGTCGACCTCGACGAGCAGTGGCCGTCGTACGACTTCCGGACCCACAAGGGTTACATCACGCCGACCCACACGGCCGCACTCGAGGAGCACGGTCCCTCGCCGGTGCACCGCATGCGCTTCGTCAACGTACGGCGCGCGGCCGGACTCGAGCCACTGCCGGACCTGGCACCGTCGGACGGCTAGAGTCGGCGACGTGAGTGCCGAGGAGCTCGAGAAGTACGAAACCGAGCAGGAACTGAACCTCTACCGGGAGTACCGCGACGTCGTCGGCATCTTCAAGTACGTCGTCGAGACGGACCGCCGGTTCTACCTCTGCAACACCGTCGACGTGAAGGCCCGGTCCGAGGGCGGCGACGTCTTCTTCGAGGTGACCATCGCCGACGCGTGGGTGTGGGACATGTACCGCCCGGCCCGGTTCGCGAAGAACGTCAAGGTGCTCACCTTCAAGGACGTCAACGTCGAGGAGCTCGCGACGTCCGACATCGAGCTCCCGAAGCTCCCGCCCAAGCCGTAAGGGACCTTGTCCTGAATTCGGTCCCGACACTGGACCGGACACCCACCCGGGCCGAACCTGCCTGATAAGGGCAGCGCAGTGCTGCGCTGATCGGTCGGGCACTGGGAGGCACCAATGGGACTGTGGGTTGGTCGCCAACGGGACCAGCGTGGCGCTGCCCTGATGTTCGCCGTGGTGTTCCTGTCCCTGTTGATGACCAGCGGCGCATTCGTGGTCGACCTCGGCATGCAGCGGGTGGCTCGTGTCGACGCACAGGTGGTGGCCGACCTGGTTGCGCTGGACCTGGCGCGCCAGCTCGACGGCCGGACCGTCGCCCAGCTCCGTCCCGTCCTCGACGCGGCCGCTGTGGAGAGCCTTGCGCGCAACGCCAACGTCATCGGACCGGAGGACGCCGAGATCGACTACGAGCTGGGCAACATCGGCTCCAGCGGGTTCAGCGCCATCACGTCCGGCGTTCCTACGGCTGTCCGGGTCATTGCGCGGACCGAGGTGCCCTTCGCCTTCGCCGGCATCACGGGGGAGGACCGCGGAGCGGCGACGCGCTCCGCAGCCGCCGAGAGCTCGTCGACGGCGTGCTTCCGGCTCGGGACGTTCGTGGCGGCCGTCCGCTCCGGCGACAGCACCGTGCTGGGCCCGCTCAACGATCTGTTCGGCGTGAACCTCGACCTCGTCGCCTACCAGGGCCTCGCCAATGCTGACCTGCGTCTCTCGCAGTTGACGGCCAACCCGACGATCGGCAGCCCCGAAGCCCTCCTGCAGGGGCAGGTCCGTTACAGCGACCTGCTCGCGGTCATGTTCTCGGCGCTCACCCAGGAGGGCAACGGGACCAACACCGTGGCCCTCGCCGCCCTCGACAAGCTGATCAAGTCCCAGACCACCACCACGGTCGGGATGATCAACCTCGCCAACGTCCTGCACGTCTCGCCGACCGACAAGGCCGCCCTCGAGGTCGGCCTGAGCGTGCTCGACCTGATCGGTTCGGCCCGCCTGTCGGACGGGCAGTACTTCGTCGGCGTCCCCAACATCCAGGGCGGCGTGCCGGGTGTCGGATGGCAGTTCACCGGCGCGATCTACCTGATCTCGGCTGCGGAGCTCGCCTGTGGCGTCCCCAACTCGCCGGGAGCCGTCGCGGACACGGCACAACTGGACGGAACGCTCGGCATCGACTTCACCAACCTGCCCAGCATCAGCCCTCCGGGCCTGGGCACCCTGCAGACCCCCAAGGGAGCCGGGTTCCTCGAGATCGAGGGTGGCAGCGGCACCGGTGCGCTCATCTCGCCGCCCCCGGTGCACTGTGGCGCCAACACGGTGGGAGACCCGACGACATTCAGCGTCCGCGTCGCGAGCGCCCTGGCGTCGTACAAGCTCAACGCGAACGTGACCGTCAGCGCCGACGTGAAGCTCACCGACCTGATCGGGCTGGGGCTCACATCAGTGATCACGAACCTGCTCGGCAACATCTTGCTGCTGGGCAACAAGCTGTCGCTCGAGGTGGCGATCACCCTCACTGTGGGGACCCAGCTGAATGCCTCGACCAGCACCGCCGCGTTGTCGGTGCCACCGAACGACGTCACGCCGGTGACGAGCGGTGGAGCGGTCACCCTCAGCATGGCCACGCTCACCCCGACGGTCACGTCGGTGAAGATCGGCGGCAAGTCCGCCAACCTGGCCGCCGTCACGTCGGTGACGAACCTGATCGCCCACGAGCTCGTCACGGCCGGCCACGGGTTCGTCGAGAAGACGTTGACGCCGTTGGTCAACAACATCAACACGATGTTCATCGGACCGGTCGCCCGCATGATCGGACTGCGTCTGGGCGGTGCCGACGTCTTCGCCGTCGGAGCCACCTGTGGGCGGCCTCGTCTGTCTGGGTGAATGGCCCTCGAACCCAATAGTTCGAACGGACTACGCCACATCGCTCGACCGGGCAGAATGACCCAGGATCGGTTCCGTCGTTGTAGTGATGACGATTACTGTGAGATCCAACGCCATTCGGGGGCGGCATGGGAGCGATGGCGGGGAGGCCGGCCGATGAGGCGTTGTGTGCTCAGGAAGTGCGCTGACGCGCATCGTGATGCCCGAGGAGCGGCCGCGGTCGAGTTCGCACTGATCCTCCCGATCCTCCTCATCCTGGTGTTCGGGATCATCAATTACGGCGACATGCTCAGCGTGCGCCAGTCGGTCAGCCAGGCGGCCTCCGAGGGCGCCCGCGCCGCTGCGGTCAACCCCGGCAGCAACGCCGCGAAGATCGCCGCAGCCAAGGAAGCCGTCGGTGGTGCGCTCGATGCGCAGGACCAGGAGTGCACCGGCTGGGGTGCCGGTGCCGGTCAGTGCAACGTCACGATTGCGGCCTGCGCTGGTGAGCCCACCAAGCAGTGCGCCACCGTCAAGGTGGACATCCAGTACGACGCCATCATCGCGGGCTTCGGCATCGTGCTCCCGGACAATCTGACCTACACCGCTGTCGCAAGGGTGAGCTGACATGCGCAGGCGTCAACTCGACCAGCGCGGCGTCACCGCCGTTCTGGTGGCCGTCGTGATGAGCGCGGTCCTGGTCTTCTCGGCCGCGTTCGCCGTGGACCTCGGGCAGCAGCGCGTCGTACGCCGCGACATGCAGGCGATCGCCGATGTCGTGGCCCTCGACCTGGCCCGTCACCTCGATGGCCGCACGAAGTCGGCGCTGATCAGTTCGGGGGACATCGAGAGCGCGAAGGTGCTGAGCGTCCAGCGCAACGACGCGACCTACGGCGACGTGCCGGATCTGACGTGGGAGCTGGGTCAGCTCAACGGTTCCGGAGTCTTCGAGTCGATCGCCAGCGGCGCCGTCCCGAGCGCCGTCAAGGTGACGGCAGAGTCAGGGGTGGGCTTCGCCTTCGGGGGAGTCACAGGCATCGCCAAGGGCGATGCCAACCGGACCGCTGTCGCGACGGCGGACGAGAACGCCTGTTTCCGGATCGGCTCCTTCATCGCGTCGCTGGACTCGTCCCAGAGTGCGCTGCTGAACCCGATCCTCAACTCGCTGCTCGGCAGCAGCGTCAACCTGAACGCGGTCTCCTACCAAGGGCTTGCGAACGCCAATGTCTCCCTCCTGGACCTGGTGAACCTCGGCGGCCTGGGTGTGGGCACGGTCGACGAGCTGCTCGAGCTCGACAACCTCAGTGCGGGCGAGCTCTTCATCGCCACGGCGAAGGTTCTCGACTCCCAGGGCAAGCTCGCGCAGGCCAACCTGCTGCGGTCGATCAACGTTGCCGCGGGCACCCCGCACATCGCGATCGGCGACCTCCTGGACGCCGGAGCCACCCCCTCGGCAGCGTTGGGTACGTCGTTGAACGTGCTCGACATCGTCACCGGTGCCGCGTTCATCGCCAACGAGGGCCACGCGGTCAACGTCCCCAACCTGGGCATCACCCTGCCGGGCGTCGCAAGCACGACGACGTCACTGACGGTGATCGAGTTCCCGCCGCCCAAGTGTGGTCGCAAGGGCACCACGACCGAGACCGCCCAGATCCGGCTGCGGGTCACGGCGACCATTCCGGCCCGCCACCAGAACGTGTCGATCCTCGGCCTGGCGGCCGTCGACGTCACGCTCGATCCCACCACCGTGATCCTCGACCTCGACCTGGGCAAGGCCATTGCCGAGCTCACCAAGGTCACCTGCAACGCCAGCGGCCCCGAGAGCGTCACCATCTCGCTGGCCTCCTCGGTCGTGGGTTCGGTGCAGGTCAGCGCGTCGACCGGTGTGCACGCCGCGATCACCGTTCCGCTCCTGGGCAGTGGTGGTCTGCTCGGTCAGTTGCTGAGCGTGCTGGGCCTCGGCAGCCTGCTGAGCCCACCCCGGATCAACCTGGACGCGACCCTCGCCACGTCGGCCACTGCACCGCCGGCCTCGACCTACACGAAGACGGTGACCATCCCGGTGCCCGGCGGCTACTCCACCCCGTTCGGCAGCGGCAGCGGCGTCATCCTCGGTCCGGTCTCGTCGAACACCACGGGCACGACCAACATGACGATCACCTACCAGCCGTTGCTCGGCGGACCGCAGACCAGGGCAGTCCTGTCGGCCGATGCGCTCTACAGCACCGTCCTCAATCCGATCCTGAGCTCGCTCACCAGTTCGCTGTCCCCGATCATCACGCAGCTGCAGGCCGCGCTGATCGGCCCGTTGACGGAGCTGCTCGGCGTCCAGCTGGGCGGCGCGGACGTCTTCGCGCTCCCCACGCCCAGTTGCGGTGACGTGAAGCTGGTCGGCTGACGCTGGGCCCCATCGGCCACTGAGGTGGCCACCAACGGACACCAACCCTGTGGATGACCGCGGTCACCCACAGGGTTGTGTCGTCGTACTGCCGGGTGGTCGGGGTGTTCCTCGACGCTGGACCCATGAGCAGCCACACGACGACCGGGACCACCGGCCCCGCACGACAGGCCATCGGCGCCTATGGCGAGGACGTGGCCACCCGCCACCTGATCGGACTCGGGATGACCGTGCTCGAGCGCAACTGGAGCTGCGCCGACGGCGAGGTCGACATCCTCCTGCGTGAGGGCACCACGCTGGTGGTGTGCGAGGTGAAGACCCGCACCAGCCTCGTCGCGGGCACACCTCACGAGGCGATCACCGACGCCAAGCTGGCGCGGCTCAAGCGACTGGGGGAGCGTTGGGCCGAGGAGCGCCGCATCCGCCCGGCCGGCATCCGCGTCGATCTCGTCGCCGTCATGCGTCCGCGTCGGGGACCGGCCCGGGTCGAGCACGTTCCGGGGCTGTTCTGATGCCCTTCGCGACCGCCCACTGCGTGGCCCTCGACGGAGCGCTGGGGCATCTGGTCGACGTGCAGGCCGACGTCTCGACGGGTCAGGCAGGCATCAGCGTCGTCGGCCGGGCCGGGGCGTCGCTCCGGGAAGGTCTGGACCGGGTGCGGATGGCGATCATCAACAGCGACTTCGAGTGGCCGGCTTCGAAGCGGACCACGATCCTGCTCTCGCCGGCCGACATCCCCAAGTCCGGCACCCAGTTCGATCTCGCGATGGCGCTCACCGTCCTGGGGGCGTCGGGACAGGTCGAGCCGCAGGACATCGCGGGTACGGCGTTCATCGGTGAGCTCACGCTGGCCGGGGGACTCCGACCCGCCGTCGGCGTACTGCCGATGACGCTGGCTGCCGCCGCCCGTGGTGTCCGCAGGCTGTACGTGCCCGAGCCCCAGGCCGAGGAAGCGGCCATGGTGCCCGATGTCGACGTGCTCGGTCTCCGGTCGCTGGCGCAGGTCGTCGCGTCGGTGCGCGGGGAGATACCGCCCGACGCCCCACCGGTCGCAGAGTCGTCGGGCACCCGGCTGCTCACCTGGCGCGGTGACGAGCGGCTCGACGAGCTCGACCTCGCCGACCTGCGCGGGATGGTCGATGAGAAGTACGCCGCCGAGGTCGCTGCGGCCGGCGGACACGCGCTGCTCCTGTCGGGCGCCAAGGGCTGCGGGAAGACCAGCCTCGCCGAACGCATTCCGACGATCCTGCCGGACCTGACGGCCGAGGAGTCGCTCGAGCTCACCGCGCTGCACTCGCTTGCCGGCGTCCTCGACCCGGCACAGGGCATGGTCGTCCGCCCGCCCTTCGCCGCCCCGCACCACGACGCGAGCAAGGCGAGCGTGATCGGCGGTGGGCAGGGCCGGGTCCAGCCGGGCGCGATCAGCCGGGCGCACTGCGGGGTCCTCTTCATGGATGAGTTCCCCCTGTTCAGGTCCGACCTGATCGACGCCCTCCGCCAGCCGCTGGAGAGCGGCGACATCACCATCGCCCGTCGCGACGAATCGGTCTCGCTCCCCGCAGGCGGGATGCTCGTCCTGGCCAGCAACCCCTGCCCGTGCGGCAACTGGTCCGCCACCGCTCGCTCCAACCACTGCACGTGTGCGGCTCACCTCCGCCGGTCCTACCAGGCCCGTCTGTCCGGGCCGGTCGCCGACCGGATCGACATCCTGCGTCATGTCCAGCCCGTCACGCCGTCGAGCCACGACCCGTTCCGCCCGGTCGAGACATCGGCGGACGTCCGTGAGCGGGTCGGCGCCGCCCGGGAGCGACAGCGGGCTCGGTTCGCCGGCTGCAGCTGGCGGCTGAACAGCCAGATCCCGAGTCCGCGGCTCAAGGACACCTGGCCCGTGGCCGCAGCTGGCCAACAACTGCTGGACCGGGAGACCTATCGGGGCCGGCTGAGCGCCCGCGGTGCAGTCCGAGTTCTCCGGTTGGCCTGGACCGTTGCCGACCTCGCCTCGGTCCGTGCGGGTGTCGAGATCACTCCGGGCGTCGATGAGGTGGCGACTGCCCTGAGCCTGCGGACGGGGGCCGCCCTCGACCTGCGGACGGGGCGAGCCGGATGAGCGCCGGAAAGCGCACCGGGCCGACGGACGCCGAGCGGCTGGCGCGAGCGACGGTCAGTCTGGTGGCCGAACCGGGCGACCTGCGCTGCCTGGGCCTGACCCAGGAGCTCGGGGGAGTGGCGTTCCTTCGCGCCCTGCAGGAGCACCCGGATCTCGCCGGCGCGCTCGCCGCAGCGGCAGCCCGCCTCGTCGAGGTCGACCCCGAACGCGAGCTCGACCATGCCGCGCGCGTCGGTGTTCGGTTCGTCATTCCCGGTGACGACGAGTGGCCCGACCAGCTCGGCGACCTGGCCCATGCCGGTGCGCTCAACGAGCGGGGCGGCGTACCCGTCGGGCTCTGGGCGAAGGGTCCGCTCCGGCTGGACCAGCTGGACGGTTCGGTGGCGGTCGTGGGCGCCCGTGCCTCGACGACGTACGGCGACCAGGTGGCCGGCGATGTGGCGGCCGTCGTGGGCGCCTCCGGTCGGCCGGTGGTGTCGGGAGCCGCCTTCGGCATCGACTACGCGGCGCACCGGGGCGCCTTGAGCGCCGATGCGCCGACGGTGGCTGTTCTGGCCTGTGGCCCCGACCGGGTCTACCCCGCGGCCCATCGCGAGATGTTGCGACACCTGGCCCAGCACCACGTGGTCGTCTCGGAGTCTCCTCCGGGAGCTTCGCCCTTTCGGATCCGCTTCCTGGCCCGCAACCGGGTGATTGCCGCACTGTCTCGCGGGACGGTGGTGGTTGAGGCTGCGGCGCGCAGCGGTGCCCTGAACACCGCGAACTGGGCCGAGCGGCTCCATCGGGTCCTGATGGGCACCCCCGGGCCACTGACGAGCATCGCGTCGCAGGGAGTGCACCAGATGCTGCGCAGCGGGGCCGGAACGCTCGTCACCAGCGGCGAGGACGTCCTCGAGCTTCTCGGCACGGCGGGCGAACACCTCGCCACCGAGAAGCGTGGCCCCGAGCGCGAGCGGGACCGTCTCACGGCGGGGGCGCGGCAGGTGCTCGACGCGGTCCCGGTGGCCAGGCCCGCGCCGACGGAGTCGATCGCCGTGGTCGCGGGCCTGAGCGTCCAGCAGGTCGACCAGGCACTCCGAGAACTGTCCATCGAGGGCTATGTCGAGCGCCTGCCGGTCGGTTGGCGACTGGCCGAGCGTGCGCACGCCTGACGTGCGTGGCGTGCTCGGTCGCGGTCCCGGTCGGCCTACGATCGAACGGTGACCGGGACCGCTGAGAGCAGCGATGTGCTGCCGGAGGCGTTCGCACGCATCCTGGGCGACTACGAGCGGCACCTCGTGTCGGAGCGCGATCTTGCGCCGCACACGGTGACGGCGTACCTCGGCGACATGTCCGGGTTGCTGGAGCACGCCGCTCGTCTGGGCCTGGCCGAGGTCGCCGAGCTCGACCTGCGCACGCTCCGCAGCTGGCTCGCCAAGCAACAGACGATGGGGTTGTCCCGTACGACGCTCGCACGGCGCGCCACCGCCGCACGCGTTTTCACGGGGTGGCTGGCCAGGACCGGCCGTGCGCCGACCGATGTCGGCTCGGCCCTCGGCTCACCCAAGCCGCACCGCACGTTGCCGGACGTGTTGCGCGTCGACGAGGCGACGGAGCTCATCGCTGCCGCCGCAGCCCTGGCCGACGACGGCAGTCCGACGGGCCTGCGCGACGTCGCCATGCTCGAACTGCTCTACGCCACCGGAATGCGGGTCGGTGAGCTGTGCGGCCTCGACGTCGACGACATCGACCGGGACCGCAATGTCGTGCGGGTCTTCGGCAAGGGCCGCAAGGAACGGACCGTACCCTTCGGTCATCCCGCAGCCGCGGCGATCGACCGCTGGCTCGGCGCTGGTCGCCCCAGCCTGGCGCGGCCGGGTTCGGGCCCGGCACTGTTCCTCGGTGCCCGTGGCGGTCGGATCGACCAGCGGGCGGTGCGAACTCTCGTCCACCGGCGCCTGACGGACGTCCCGGGTGCGCCTGACATCGGCCCGCACGGCCTGCGCCACACCGCCGCGACGCACCTGTTGGAGGGTGGCGCGGACCTCCGCTCCGTGCAGGAGCTGCTCGGGCACGCCTCCCTGGCGACCACCCAGCGCTACACCCACGTCACCACGGACCGGCTGCGACGCGCCTACCAGCAAGCACATCCGCGGGCGTGAGCGGCAACAGCCGCACCGGGCCACCGCCGACCAGGCGCAGCGGATCGAGAGGGGTCTCGCCGCGCAGCCAGCCCCAGTGCAGGCAGGCACGGGGGAAGCAGTGCGAGCCGACCGCTTCCAGGCGCCCGAGCACGTCGCCGGCTGCCACCGCCTCTCCCACCGACACCGTCCCCGTCACCGGTTCGTACGTCGTGCGGGTGTCGCCGTGGCTGACCACGACCACGCCGCGGCCGGCGATCCGCCCGGTGAACGCCACCCGACCCGGCAGGGCCGCACGAACCGGTTGCCCGACCTGTCCGGCGAGGTCGACGCCCCGGTGACCCGAGCCCCACGGGTTGAGCGGGGGATCGAAGCGCTGCACCACGACGGGCTCGGGCTCCAGCGGCCAGACGCCGACCGGATCAGGTGCCGCTGGGCTGAGGAGGAGGGTGATCAGGAGCAGGAATCGGGTCATCCGGTCAGCCTGCGACCAGCCGCCCCGCCGAGGCGTCCAGCCGCGCGATCCTGTGGACGACGATCCGCGCTGCGCGACCCTGTGGACGACAGCCGGTCACGATTGGCACGCCGGGCGTCGTACGCCGTACGCTGACCTCTACCGGTCCGTCCTGGACCGGAATTCGCACGTCCGCAGACCACGACGGGGCCCCGGCTCCGATCGCCCGTGGGTGACTTGCCTTCAGTCCTGGGAAACCAGGTCAGGTGAGCGCGCAGACGTCAGGCCGAACTGAAAACCACACAGGAGAACAATTATGGCTGTCGTGACCATGCGCCAGCTCCTTGAGAGCGGCGTCCACTTCGGACACCAGACCCGTCGTTGGAACCCGAAGATGAAGCGATTCATCCTCACGGACCGCAACGGCATCTACATCATCGACCTTCAGCAGTCGCTGGCCTACATCGACCGCAGCTACGCCTTCATCAAGGAGACCGTGGCCAAGGGCGGCACGATCATGTTCATCGGCACGAAGAAGCAGGCGCAGGAGTCCATCGCCGAGCAGGCGACCCGCGTCGGCATGCCCTACGTCAACCAGCGTTGGCTCGGCGGCATGCTCACCAACTTCCAGACCATGAGCCAGCGCATCAGCCGCCTCAAGGAGCTCGACGACGTCGACTTCGACACCGTTGCCGGCTCGGGTCGCACGAAGAAGGAGCTCCTGCAGATGAAGCGGGAGCACATCAAGCTCGACAAGACCCTCGGCGGTATCCGCGAGATGGGCCGGACCCCGTCCGCCGTCTGGATCGTCGACACCAACAAGGAGCACCTCGCCGTCGAGGAGGCCCGCAAGCTGCGGATCCCGATCATCGCGATCCTCGACTCCAACTGCGACCCGGACCTCGTCGACTTCCCGATCCCGGGCAACGACGACGCCATCCGCGCGGTCGGCCTGCTGACCCGCGTGGTCGCTGACGCCGTGGCCGAGGGCCTCATCGCGCGTTCGGGTGGCTCCGCTGCCGCCCCGACCGCCACCGAGCCGCTGGCCGAGTGGGAGCGCGAGCTCCTCGAGGGTGACGCCGAGAAGGTTGCCGTCGAGTCCACCGGCGGCGACGCCGCCGCTGGCGACGCCCCGGCCTCCGAGGCCACCGGCGCCGCGTCCGAGGCTGTTGACGCCCCGGCCGAGACCGAGGCGCCCGCCGCTGACGCCGAGGCACCCGCCGCTGACGCCGAGGCTCCTGCCGACGCTCCGGCCGAGGCCTGAGCCTCACCAACTCGACATCGAGGGGGAGTGTGACGCTCCGGCGTCACGCTTCCCCTCACCCACGATCTGATCCGAGGAAGGATCCCCATGGCTTTCACTGCTGCTGACGTCAAGAAGCTCCGTGAGCTGACCAGCGCCGGGATGATGGACTGCAAGAAGGCGCTCGACGAGACCGACGGCGACTTCGACAAGGCTGTCGAGCTGCTCCGCGTCAAGGGTGCCGCCAAGGCTGCTGCCCGTGGCGCCGAGCGTGAGGCATCGGCCGGCCTGGTGGCCAACGCCGGTGGCGCGCTCATCGAGCTGAAGTCGGAGACCGACTTCGTCGCGAAGAATGAGGACTTCATCGCGGCCGCCCAGCAGATCGCCGAGGCGATCGACGCTGGCAAGGCCACCGACACGGAGGCCGCCAAGGCCCTGCCGCTCGGTGACAGCACCGTGGGCGAGGTCGTCGAGGGTCTCGCGATCACGATCGGCGAGAAGATCGAGCTCGGCAACGTCGCCTACTTCGACGGCCCGGTCGCGGTCTACCTCCACAAGCGTTCTGCCGACCTGCCGCCCGCCGTGGGCGTCATGGTCGCCTACGAAGGCGACGAGGCTGCCGCGCGCGGCGCCGCGATGCAGGTTGCTGCCCTCAAGGCGCAGTACCTCACGCGTGACGAGGTCCCGGCCGACATCGTTGCCGCCGAGAAGGACGTCCTGACCAAGAAGACGATCGAGGAGGGCAAGCCCGAGGCTGCCGTCGCCAAGATCGTCGAAGGCCGCATCGGCGGCTTCTTCAAGGAGATCGTCCTGCTCGAGCAGGAGTCGGTCTCCGAGTCGAAGAAGTCGGTCAAGGCTGTCCTCGACGCTGCCGGCACCACCGTGTCGCGCTTCGCCCGCTTCGAGGTCGGCGCCTGATCTGATTCATCCGAGCGGCCGGTCCCACGAACCTTCGTGGTGACCGGCCGTTCGGCGTTTTTCCTGATGGCGCGGTGGCTTCGGGGGGTACGGTCGTGCCGTACGGCTCGCATTCCCGCGGGCGCACTTCGTTTCTGGTGAAGGAGATCGTCCGGTGGGACTCATTCAGGCTGCGATCGGCGCGATCGGCGGCACGCTCGGTGACCAGTGGCTCGACTTCTACGGCGTACCGGACGGCGTGAGCTCGACCGTCGCGGTCTTCCCCGCTGTGCAGAAGTCGGAGAACAACGGCCGTGGTGGCAACAACCGCGGATCCGACGGCGTCATCACCAACGGCTCCAAGTTCATCGTCCCCGAGGGCTACGGCCTGGTCCTTCTCGAGGACGGTGCCTTCACCGGCTTCGCTGCCGAGCCGGGTGCCTACATCTGGAACTCCGACGAGCCGGCCTCGCAGTCGGTGTTCTCCGGCGGCGGCCTGGTCGACTCGGTGATCAAGCAGAGCTGGGAGCGGTTCAAGTTCGGCGGTCGCCCCTCGGCCCAGCAGTCCGCGGTGTTCGTGACGCTCAAGGAGCTGCCCAACAACAAGTTCGGCACGCAGTCGGAGATCTACTGGGACGACTCGTTCCTGAACACCCAGGTCGGCGCGATCACCCGCGGCACCTACACCCTGAAGATCACCGACCCGCTCACGTTCATCCGCAACTTCGTGCCGGCCCAGGTCATCAGTGGGCAGGCCGTCTTCGACTTCACCGACATCGACAACCCGGCGGGTGAGCAGCTGTTCAACGAGGTCGTCGGCTCCCTGGCGCCTGCGTTCTCGATGTACACCAACGACCCGGCCAAGGGGAACCGCATCGCGCGCCTCCAGCAGGACTCGGTCGGGTTCGCCCAGTCGCTGTCGGCGGCGGTCGAGGAGAACTACAAGTGGAAGTCCGATCGCGGCCTGGAGATCATCAAGACCGCGATCATCTCGATCGAGTACGACGCCAACACCCGCGAGCTCCTCAAGAACGTCCAGCGTGCCGACGCCCTGTCGGGTTCTCGTGGCAACTCGAACCTGCAGGCCTCCGTCGCCGCCGGTGTCGAGGCAGCAGGGGAGAACGCCGGCCCCGGTGGCCTGATCGGGATGGGCATGGCCACCAGCGGCCTGGGTGTCGGAGGCCTGCAGCAGCCGGTGCCTGCGCCCGCGGCCCCGGCCCCGGCAGCCCCCGCGGCTCCCGCAGCCCCCGCCGCGGACGACCCGATGGCCGTCCTCAAGCGTGCCAAGGAGATGCTCGATGCGGGCCTGATCACCCAGGCCGACTACGACGCGGCAAAGGCGAAGGCACTCGGACTCTGACATGGGGCAGGAACCAGTGGACCCACAGCAACCCACGTTCGACGGGCCGCCGCTGTCGCTGGAGGAAGAGCTCGCCGCGGCCAAGGCCGAGCCCGAGCCCGGCCCGAGCATCGAGACGGTCAACGAGTCCCTCAAGGACGGCCTCAACCGCTGCCCGAAGTGCGGCTCCTCCGACGTGCGTCTCCGCGGCTCGACAGGCATGCTCGTGTGCCTCTTCTGTCGCAACGAGTGGCAGGAGGCCCGGGTCGAGGAGGAGTTCGGCCTCGGCGTCGGCATCGACGAGCTCGACGGCACGGTCATCGCCAGCGGGGCAGAGCAGATCCAGGCTGACGCCGCCGACCAGCTCACCTTCAAGTGCGAGTCGTGCGGTGCCGAAGTGGTCGTCGACACGGCGCACGCGCTCAATGCGCGCTGCCACTGGTGCCGACACACCCTGAACGTCAACCAGCAGATCCCCAACGGTGCGGTTCCGGACGCCGTGCTGCCGTTCAAGCTGACCAAGGAGGAGGCGGTCGGGAAGATCCGCGAGTTCGCCTCCAAGCGTCGGCTGTTCGCACACCGTCGGTTCAAGAAGGAATTCGTGCCGGAGAACGTCCTCGGCGTCTACCTCCCGTACCTCGTCATCGACGCTCGCGCCGAGTCGCAGTACTGGGGCAAGGGCGAGGTCGAGACGCGACGCTGGACGGAGAAGCAGGGCGACAACCGGGTCACCTACTACGCGGCCGACGTCTACCAGGTTTCGCGGCAGGTGAGCTTCACCGTCGACGACCTCACCGTCGAGGGCTCCAGCGAGCGCGCCGACTTCAGTGGCGCCAAGACCAACAACATCGTCAACACGATCCTGCCGTTCGACACGAAGAACGCCGTCAAGTGGAACGCCAGCTACCTCGTCGGCTTCACCAGCGAGAAGCGCGACCGCAACGTGGAGGGGATGCAACCGATCCTCGAGGACCAGTTGCTCTCGATCGGCCGTTCGCAGGTGCGCGGGTCACTGGGCAGGTTCGACCGTGGCGTGCGCTGGGAGCAGGAGAAGATCGACGTCGGCGGATCCCGCTGGGTGTCGATGTACCTGCCTGTCTGGCTGTACTCCTACCAGCAGGAGAGCAACGGAATCCTTCACTACATCGCGGTCAACGCCCGGACGGGCGAGACGATGGGGAGCATCCCGGTCTCGCAGCCGAAGCTCCTGCTCGCGGCCTTCACCGTCGGCACCTTCCTCGAAGGCATCGCCGGCACGATCCTGGTGGCGACAGCATGAGCATCGACATCATCCTGGGCCTGGTGGTGCACGCCTCGAGCGAGGGCGGTGGGCTCTGGCTGCTCGCTGCGGGACCGGTGGGCGGTGCGGCGACGTACTGGGCGTTCTACCGCTACTACCGCAACACGGACAAGTCCCATGCCTTCGAGCGCGACACGATCATCGAGGCCCAGCCGGTGCAGGGTGGCGAGGAACAGGTCGACCACATCTCGCGGACCCGGGATTCGGACATCGACGGGGACAACAGCGACAAGTACCGAAGCCGGGTGCAGCGGATCATCTGACCAGACGGTAACCTCGGCTGCGCTCCTGCGAGTGACACAGCGAACGAGAAGGAAGGACCCTGGTGGCCGGCTACAAGCGAGTCCTCCTCAAGCTCTCCGGTGAGGTTTTCGGTGGTGGCAAGGTCGGCGTCGATCCTGACGTGGTCCAGGCGATCGCCCACGAGATCAAGGCGGTGGTGGACGCGGGTGTCCAGATCGCGATCGTCACGGGTGGCGGCAACTTCTTCCGTGGCGCCGAGCTGCAGCAGCGCGGCATGGACCGGGTGCGCGCCGACTACATGGGCATGCTCGGCATCGTGATGAACTGCCTGGCGCTGCAGGACTTCCTGGAGAAGGCGGGCGTCGAGACGCGTGTGCAGACCGCGATCACGATGGGCCAGGTCGCCGAGCCCTACATCCCGCGCCGAGCCATCAGGCACATGGAGAAGGGCCGCGTCGTGATCTTCGGCGCCGGCATGGGCATGCCGTACTTCTCGACCGACACCGTCGCAGTACAGCGAGCCCTCGAGAGCAAGTGCGACGTGGTCCTCGTGGCCAAGAACGGCGTCGACGGGGTCTACTCCGCCGACCCGAAGGTCGATCCGACGGCGACCAAGTACGACGAGCTCACCTACGACCAGGCCATTGGCGAGGGTCTGCGGATCATGGACCAGACCGCTTTTGCCCTGTGTGGCGAGAACAAGCTCCCGATGATCGTGTTCGGCATGGAGCCGGAAGGCAACATCCTGCGCGTCGTGCAGGGTGAGAAGATCGGAACCCGGGTCAGCGCAGGCTAGGTCGCGACAGACCCGACCAGAACGACGAAGGAGTACCGGTGATCAACGACACCCTCAACGAGGCCGACCAGAAGATGGGCAAGTCGGTCGAGGCGACCCGTGAGGAGTTCGCGGCGATCCGTGCGGGCCGTGCGCACCCGAGCATGTTCTCGAAGATCATGGTCGACTACTACGGCTCGCAGACCCCGATCCAGCAGCTGGCGTCGTTCACGGCCCCCGAGGCGCGCATCATCATCGTGGCCCCCTTCGACGTCGGCTCGATCGGCAACGTGGAGCGGGCAATCCGTGACTCTGACCTGGGCGTGAACCCGTCCAGCGACGGCAAGCAGCTGCGGTGCGTCTTCCCCGAGCTCACCGAGGAGCGCCGCAAGGAGTTCATCAAGCTCGCCAAGGAGAAGGCCGAGGGCGGCAAGGTCGCTGTTCGCCAGGTGCGTCAGAAGGCCAAGCAGAACCTCGAGCGGCTCGAGAAGGACGGCGAGGTCGGCAAGGACGACGTCACCGGCGCCGAGAAGCGTCTCGACGGCCTGACCAAGAAGCACACCGAGGCGATCGAAGAGCTGCTCAAGGCCAAGGAAGCCGAGCTCCTCGAGGTCTGAGACCTCGACCTCGCCCCGACATGACCTCGACAACGCCGTCGACCGACCCTGCCCCGAAGAAGGACCACGGCCGGGCCGGGCGTGACCTCAAGGCGGCGGTGACCTCCGCCGTCGTCCTGCTGAGCGCCATTGCGGCCTCGCTGGCCTTCTGGAAGCCCGCCTTCATGGTGATCGTGGCGATCGCCGTGGTCGTCGCGGTCTGGGAGCTGCGCAAGGGCCTGCTCGCCAAGGACATCGACCTGCCCGAGCAGCCGCTGATGATCGGCGGCGTCACGATGGTCGTCGTGGCCTACCTCTGGGGCTCCGCCGCCCTGGTCACCGCGACCGCCGTCAGCGCGCTCGCGATCATGCTCTGGCTGCTGCGTCGCGGCATCGACGGCTACGTCAAGAACGCCACCGCCTCGGTCTTCGCGCTGATCTACGTGCCGTTCCTCGGTGCCTTCGTCGCGCTGATGCTGGCCGAGGGTGGCCGCACGGGCGGCGGGTTCGACGACGACGGCGTCAAGGGCATCATCACGTTCATCGGGGTGACCATCGCATCCGACATCGGCGGCTACATCGCCGGTGTGCTGTTCGGCAAGCACCCGATGGCTCCGGTCATCTCGCCCAAGAAGTCGTGGGAGGGTTTCGTCGGCTCGCTCCTCGGCACCGTGGGCGCGGGCTGGGCGCTGGTCGTCTACCTCCTCGACGGCGACTGGTGGGTCGGCGTGTGCCTCGGCCTGATCGCGGTCGTGATGGCAACGCTCGGCGACCTGTGCGAGTCGGTCATCAAGCGGGACCTCGGCATCAAGGACATGAGCCAGGTGATTCCCGGTCACGGTGGCCTGATGGACCGTCTCGACTCACTGCTGGCGACGATCGCCCCGATCTGGCTGCTGCTGCACTACGGCGTCTTCACCCGCTAGTTTCGGGCGACCTCGCCGAGGACTGCCATCGCGGCGGCCAGTTGCTCGTCGGTGAGGTACGGCGCCGGGCCGAACCGCAGGTGCCGCCCGCGACTGTCGGTCCGCACGCCCCGTTCGGCGAGTGCTGCCTGCAGGCGTGCCGCGTCGTCGCTGAAGAGCGTGAGGAACCCCCCGAAGCCCTGGGCTGGCGTCTCCCGGTCGCGGGTGAGGAGGTCCTCGGGCAGACCGAGGTCGTCGAACGCGCGCGCCAGCAGTCCGCGCTGGTGCAGGGAGATCTCGCGCAGCCGCGGGGGAGTGAGCCCCTGTTCGACGAAGAAGTCCAGGACGCGGCTGGCGCGGTAATGACTGCTCGGGTCGTAGGTCGACCCCGCGAACCGCGTCGCGCCGGGGCCGTAGCCGACGGAGTTGTCGGGGCCACCCGCGGCATGGTCGAGCTCGCCGAACTCGGCGTACCAGCCGGTGACCACGGGTCGCCGGTCGCTGGCGTGGGGAGGCACCCGGAGGAAGCAGTTGCCCTCGCCCAGCTGGAGGTACTTGTAACCGCCGCCGACGACCCAGGCGTCGAGGACCCACAGGTCGTCGTGGGACAGGGGCACCACGCCGAGCTGGTGGTAGACGTCGACGAGCAGATCGGCGCCGGACGACTCGCACGCGGCGGCAACGGCACCCAGGTCCGGCACGACCTGCGAGGTCTCGAACAGGACCGAGGAGACCACCACGGCCGCGGTGCGGTCGTCCACGGCCGTGGCGATCCGCTCGGCCAGCGTCGTCACCGGCTGGGCCGGAACCTTCACGACCTCGATGCCCTCCTCGGCGAGGCGGTCGAGTTGCCGGCGAGCGGAATGGAATTCTCCGTCGGTGGTGACGATCCGCGGCCGCCGGCGCAGGTCCAGGGCGGAGAGGAAGCGAACGACCAGTTCGTGGGTGTTGGCTCCCAGGACGATGTGTCCCGGCGGGTTCGGCTCGCCCAGCAGGGCCCAGAACCCCTCGCGCACGCGGTCGGCCTTCGCGAAGGCACGCTCCCACTTCTGGTCGACGGCCGTCGCCGCGTCGTCGTAGGACTCGATCAGGGCGTCGCGGGCGACGTCGGGCCAGGCCTGGTGGGAGTGGCCGGTCAGCAGCAGCCGTTCGGCGACCTGGAAGCGCCGGTAGTGGTCCGCCAGGCTCACATCTGGCTCCGGATCGCCCACAGGTCCGGGAAGAGCTGGTGGGTCACCGTGCTCCAGAGGTACGTCGCGCCGGACGAGCCGCCGGTGCCCATCTTGGCGCCGATCGTCCGCTCCACCATCTTCACGTGGCGGTAGCGCCACTCCTGGAGGCCCTCGTCGAGGTCGACGAGCCGTTCGGCGACCTGGGCGGCGCCGCCGTCGTCGGCGTCAGCGCCAGGAGCAGCTGCTGCACGTCGGGGGAGGGCTCCCAGGGCGTGGACAGGTCACGTTCGAGCGCCGCCACCGGGACGTCGTATCCCTGGGTGCCGAGGTAGCGGAGGTAGGAGTCGAAGACCGACGGGCGTGACATCGCGGCGGCGATCCGCTCGCGACCGGCGCTGCCCTCCGGGTAGTGCTCGAACACCCGGCGGTCGCGGCGGCCCAGCGTGGCCTCGAGCTCGCGGAACTGCTCGGACTGGAAGCCGCTCGAGGCGTCGAGGCGGCCACGGAAGCTGGTGAACTGTCGCGGAGTCATCGTCTCGAGCACGTCGACCTGCGCGACGGCCACCTTGAGGATGGCCAGCACCCGGCCCAGCGTGTGCAGCGCTCGCGGTGTGTCCCCGGTCTCCAGGCGGTTCTGCAGGCCGGTCAGCTCGTGCAGCATCTGCTTGAACCACAGCTCGTAGACCTGATGGATGACGATGAACAACAACTCGTCGTGCTCGTCGGACCGGGGTCGTTGTGCGGCGAGGACCTCGTCGAGCGCGAGGTAGCTGCTGTAGGTCATCGACGGGTGCTGTTCGGTCACGGACCCACTGTCACAGAGGCGTGGGCACAGGTGGCCACCGGTCCCTCCCCGGGAGGACCTATGACCCTGCTGTGCCGCAGTTCGTGGACCTAGCGTCGAGCCAGGACCACGAGGGGATCGGGCGAACGCAATGATCAGGCGACGAGCAGTACTGGACCCGGCAGGGCGGCACCATGGCTGAGGCGCGTCCGGGCCCTGATGGTGCGCTGCCGCCCTCGGTGCTGGCGGCGCAACAGGCCGCTGCCCGAGCCGGACGGCAGAGGAAGCGGGCGTATCCGCTGGGCGCCTCGGCCGATGACCCGAAGGCACTTGTCGCCCAGCTCGCGGCGACCCAGGCACTGCTGAGGGCGGAGTCGGAGGTCGAGGTCAGCGACGTCGTCTCGACCCTGGTGCACGACCTCGGGGGAGCCCTTGTCCCCGCCCGTTTCGGCGAACCCGCGACCGCACTGGCCGTCGACGTCTCACTGGGTGTGGGGGAGCCCATGCTGCCGTCCGCAGATCCCGTCAGCGTCGCCGCGATGCGAATCAGTGCCGTCGTACCGGAATTCCTCGAGACGGCCCGGCTGGTGCTCGCTCGGCTGCAGGGCGAGGCGCGGCGAGACGACGAGGCAACACGCGACCCCTTGACAGGCGTCCTGACGCGGCGCGCCTGGATGCGACGGCTGTCCCTCGCAGAGCCGGGAGATGGCATCTGCTTGGTTGATCTCGACCACTTCAAGGCCGTCAACGACACCGCCGGTCATGCAGCAGGCGACGCGGTGCTGCGTGCGATGGGGGAGCTCCTGCTCCGAACCTTCCGGAAGGGAGATTCCTGCGGGCGCTACGGAGGTGACGAGTTCGTGTGCCTGGCCCCGGGCCTGTCCGGGGACGTACTCATGGCCAAGTGCGATCGCCTGCGGCAGACCTGGCTGCGCGAGCATCCACAGCACGGTGCCCCAGGGGGACTCTCGATCGGCGTCGCCGAGGTCGGCGAGGAGGGTGGTCGTGCCGCCCTGCTGGCAGCAGACGCGGCGATGTACAGGGGCAAGACCGCGGGAGGCAACGTGACGGTGCTGAGCTCGACGGATGACGATGGGCTCGGGCGTTCTGCGTGAACGAGCTCGCCGACTCATCGGCCGAGTTCTTCGGGGCGGTGGAGGCGGCCAATGGCCAGGCGGCCAGCGAACTGGCCGTCGAGCTCCTCGACGCCGGCACACCGCTGGAGAAGATCGCGACGGAAGTCCTCGCCCCGGCGCAGGTCCGTGTCGGTGAGCTGTGGGAAGCAGGCACGTGGTCGGTCGCGGACGAGCACGTCGCCACCGCGATCACCGAGACGGCACTGTCCTCGCTGACCCGGGCGTCGATGCCGCTGCGGGCATCGCCCTCGCGTCACATTGCCATGGCTTGTGCGCAGGGCGAGCGGCACAGTCTGCCCGCCCGCATGGCCGCGGCGGTTGCAGGCGCGAACGGCGAGGCGCGGGTCACGATGCTCGGCGCTCTTCTTCCCGAAGAGCAGCTGCATCGTCGGCTCGCCCTGGGGGACATCGACGTGCTGGCCCTCTCCTGCACCATGCCGACCAACCTCATCGGCGCAGCACGTTCGGTCGACGTGGCGCACCAATGGGGTGTGCCCGTGATCGCGGGAGGCAGTGCGTTCGGGAGCAGTCCTCATCGGGCACGGGCCATCGGAGCCGACGGCTGGGCGGCCGACGCCGTGTTGCTCCGCGGGGCCCTCCCCGAGCTGGCCGGTCGGAGCATCGTGATCGCGCCCGAGGTGCTGCTTCTCGACGCTGTCGACGCCGCGACCGTCACCCGGGCCCATGACCGGGTGGTGGACGCGTTCCCCTGCCTGTCGGAGACGTCCCATGCTCACCATGCTCGTGTTCGCGAAGACCTCGTGTGGATGGCTCGCTCCACCGCTGCGGCCCTTCTGACCAACGACCGGAGCATCGTGGAGGACCTTCTCGCCTGGCAGTGCCGACTGCTCCGTGACGCGGTGCCTTCCTCCGTCGTCCTCGCGTCTGCCCGGCTGCTGGCAGACACGCTCGAGCAGCAGACCGCCTCCGGAGCAGCCGTCCTCCGTCAGGCCGCGGCCACGGTGCAGAGCGCCGCGACCGAGGGACCGTGAGCATGATTCACCGCTCGCCCGGGAGGCGGATACGATCGGCCCGACATGAACCACGTATTCGAGGGCCGCGCGGCGGCGGACGACGCGGACGAGTCCGCGGACCGTTCGCGGCGACCTGACTGGTTCCATCGCGGGCACCCCGTCTTCTTCCCCCTGGCCGGGTTCTTCACCGGCATGGTGTCGATCATCGTCGTCCCCGGCCTGTACGCCGCGGTCCTCAGGTGGATCGCCGGCTACAACCGGGCCGAGGAGCTCTTCCCGTTCGTGTTGACCCTGCTGGCGATCCCGATCGCGCTGCTGGTCCCGCACCGGACCCGCCGGTTCGCGCGCTACATGATGCTCGGCATCGTCACGACCCTCGTGGTTGCGCTCGGCGTGGCCGGGGCCGTGCTGTGGTTCCTGCTCAAGCGCGACGCCTGAGCCCAGCGGGGCCGCCCGACTTCACGTTTCGGCATCCGTCCGCGCAGGTGGGACAATCGATGCACCATGACGGACCAGCCAGATGCCGAGCGACGCCCCCTTCCCCTCGTCTTCGACGAGCCGCGCGGGCGCAAGAAGCCGCCGCAGCACCTGGCTGACCTCGATCCCTCGGGACGCAAGGCCCTGCTGGTCGAGATGGGTCTGCCCGGCTTTCGGGCCAAGCAGGTCGCCACGCACTACTTCTCACGCCTGGCTGACGACCCCGAGCAGATGACGGACCTGCCCGCCGCCCAGCGCGCCGAGCTGGTCGCGGCGCTGCTGCCGGACCTGATGACGCCGCTGCGCACGCTCGAGGCCGACAAGGGCACCACCCGCAAGACGCTGTGGAAGCTCTTCGACGGCTCGCTCGTCGAGTCCGTGCTGATGCGCTACCCCGGCCGCGTGACCATGTGTGTCTCCAGCCAGGCGGGCTGCGGCATGGCCTGCCCGTTCTGCGCCACCGGCCAGGGCGGCCTGCAGCGCAACATGTCGACGGCCGAGATCGTCGAGCAGGTCCTCGCCGGGGCACGCTCGCTCGAACGTGACGAGGTCCCCGGCGGCAAGGGTCGCGTCAACAACGTCGTGTTCATGGGCATGGGTGAGCCGATGGCCAATTACAAGGCGGTCATCGGCGCCGTACGACGCCTCACCGAGCCGGCGCCCGACGGCTACGGCATGTCGGCGCGCGGCATCACGGTCTCCACCGTCGGTCTGGTGCCGCGGATGAAGCAGCTCGCCGACGAGGGCATCCCGGTCACGCTCGCGCTCAGCCTCCATGCGCCCGACGACGAGCTGCGCAACACGCTGGTCCCGATCAACACCCGCTTCTCCGTCGCCGAGACGGTCGATGCCGCCCACGAGTACTTCGAGAAGACCAAGCGTCGCGTCTCGATCGAGTACGCCATGATGCGCGGCATCAACGACCAGGCCTGGCGCGCCGACCTCCTGGCCGACGTGCTCAACGAGCGCGGCCACGGCTGGGTCCATGTCAACCTGATCCCACTCAACCCCACGCCGGGGTCGAAGTGGACGGCGTCCGACCCGAAGGACGAGCGCGAGTTCCTGCGTCGCCTCGAGGCCAAGGGTGTGCCGACCACCGTCCGCGACACCCGTGGTTCCGAGATCGACGGCGCCTGCGGTCAGCTGGCTGCTGTCGAGTAGTCCGCTCAGCTGAGCGGGTTGTCCACCAGCAGTTCGACGTTGCGGTCGTCCGCCGTACCGAGGCCACTGCTGTGGTCGTGCCAGTCGTTGGCTGCGAGCTCGCGGGCAAGGCCGGCCAACTGTGCGGGGGTGTTCAGGTTCGCGTTGGACGCCGGTCCGGTGTGGTCGACCATGGTGGTGAAGATCGACAGGCTGCCATCGGTGTTGTCGGCGATCTCGATGATCCGGGCCTGCTGGGGCCAGTCGATGTGCGAGGCGGTCGTGATCTCCCACAGGCCACCGCCGCCGGTGCGCAGGCGCGGGGTGATCTTGTTGGTGTGGGTGTGGCCGTTGATCCACGCGATGACCTGCGGGCGCGACAGCAGCTCGGTGAGCACGGTGCCGCCGGTGACGCGTGGCTCGATGTTGCCGCCGGTGGCGACGAGGGGGTTGCCCATCGTGTCCGACGTGTGGTGGCTGAAGACCATCACGATCTTGTTGGTGGAGGCGGCCAGGAGGTTCGTGAGCCAGGTGAACTGCGTCTTGTCCAGGGAGCCGTCGGCGTACCCGTTGGGGTTGACGGTGTCCAGGACAATGAAGCGGAAGTTGCCCTTGTCGAAGTGGTAGTACGCCGTGCCGAGCTGGCGGTTGGCGTTGGTGAAGCCGTGGCCGAAGGGCGCGCCGCCCATCGTGAAGTGCTGCTCGACGACCTGCTTCTTGGAGAGCAGACGGCGGTTGGCGTCGGCCGTGACGACCCGGACGCCCGCGTTGGTGACGCCGGACAGCAGGTTCGTGATCACCGCTGCCGGGTTGCTCATCAGGTTGTCGAGGACCTCCGCCGGGTTGATCCCGGTCGGCGGCGAAACGACCTTGAGCTTTCCGAGGGCGAGCAGGTTGAGCTGGAGGGTGCTCGTGGGGAAGTTGCCCTGGACGAGCCCGTCGTGGTTGCCGAACACCGAGTACCACTGGATGTTGAGGCCCTCTGCGACGAAGGGCCGCCGCGCGGCCGTGAGCAGGCCCGGCACCACAGGGAAGCCGTACTTCGCGCGCGGTCGGTCCACCGGCTTGCCCGTGGGCGCGCCCTCGGGGTGCCAGTAGGCGGTGTCGTACGTCGCAGCGGTGCTGTCGGCGACGCCTTCGTACTTGGTCAGGTTGCCGGAGTCGGGTCGCACCGTGCCGCCGTTGAGGACGCCGATGTTCCAGCGGATCTCGTTGAGCTGGGAGTTGTCCGAGTTGTCACCCGTCTGGATGGCCAGTGTGAACGGCTTGCCGGTCACCGGGCCGGCGCCGATCTGGTTGATCGCCCGGACCATCGAGTCCGCGACCTGCGCGGTGAGCATCTCCTGGGGCCGGTACGACGACGTCAGCAGTCCCGTTGCGACAGGCGAGCCCGGGTCCTCGAGCCGGTCGACCCATTCCAGGCGCAGGGGGGACTGGGCGTCGACGATGTGGACGTCGCTGAGCTGCACGAAGGAGATCAGGGCCTGGCGCGCCGCCGCGCGACCGGGGCTGGCCGCGACTCCGAGCGAGGTGCGGAGGCCGTGGGCCTCGCCGGCGACAGCGATCACCTTGCTGTAGCCGAGCGCGTTGGGCGTCGCCGTCGTGTACGTCTTCAGCACGGTCGCGACAGGCGGCGGCGCAGCCGAAGCGGCGCCGCCCCGGATCACTCCGGGCAGCGCGGTGGCGGCTGCAGCGAGCCCTCCGGCGGCAATGGTCTGGCGGATCAGGTCACGACGAGAGATCTCCACGACCTGCAAACGACGCGAGGGTGACGGAGGTCACGTCGTTTCCAGTCGTTCATGAGGCGGATGCCCGCCACTCCCACGCCTGTGGGCGTGCGTTGCGCAAGATTCTTTACCGTCCGATGCATGAACAAGCTGCGTGTCATGGTGGTGGCCGAGTCCTTCCTCCCGCAGATCAACGGTGTCACCAACTCCGTGCGCCGGGTCCTCGAGCACCTGGCGGCCCAGGGTCATGAGGCGGAACTGGTCGCGCCGACCGGCCCCGACACCTATGCCGGATTCCGGGTGCGCCGAGCTCGCGGTGCGAACCTGCCGTTCTACCCCGACTTCCGTGTGGGCCTCGAGACGCGTCGCCGACTGCGCGCGATGATGCTGCAGTACGGCCCGGACGTCGTCCACATCGCCTCGCCGGCCACGCTCGGCTTCCAGGCGGCACGCGCTGCCGAGGAGCTCGGGATCCCGACGGTGGCGATCTACCAGACCGACCTGGTCGGGTTCGCCGAGAGGTACGACCTCCCCGGTGGCGTGCGTGCGGCCGCGGGCCTGACCCGGCGGATCCACCACCACGTCGACCGCACCCTGGCACCCTCGACGGCCAGCATCGACCAGCTGCGGGAGCTCGGCGTGCCGGCCGTGCACCGCTGGGGCCGCGGTGTCGACCTCGCCGCCTTCCATCCCCGCCACCGCGACGGCGCGCTGCGCCGACTGCTGGCCCCCGAGGGCCAGCTGCTGGTCGGCTACGTCGGTCGCCTGGCCGCGGAGAAGGAGCTCGATCTCCTCACGCACCTGGCCGACGACCCCCGCTACTCGCTCGTGCTCGTCGGCGGTGGCCCGGAGGAACAGCGGCTCCGCGGCGTCCTCGGCAAGCGTGCGACGTTCCTGGGCCTGCTCCACGGCGACGATCTCAGCCGGGCCTACGCCTCGCTCGACATCTTCGTGCACACCGGCCGCTACGAGACCTACTGCCAGTCGGCGCAGGAGGCGCTCGCCTCCGGCGTCCCGGTCGTCGCGCCGGCCCAGGGTGGCCCGATCGACGTCGTGGCGCACGGTGCGACCGGTCTGCTCTACGAGCCGGGCAACGGCCTCGACCTTGCCGCGACCGTCGACCGCCTCGCCACCGACCATGCTCTGCGGCGGGCGATGGGTGTCACGGCCGTCCGCGCCGTCCAGGAGCGGTCGTGGTTCGCGATCAACGAGCAGCTGCTCGGGCACTACCGGGCGGTCCTCGGCGAGCGGGTCAGCTCGCTGGCGGCATAGCGTCTCGACACGTCCGCTCGTGCCTCGCGGACTACTCGACGACCCTGTGGACGGCTTCCTCGATCGAGTCGACGAGGTGGACGTGCTGCTCCATCGGTCGGCCGCGCGCCAGCGCCTGGAGCAGCGGCCACGCCGGCAGGGTCTCGGTCCAGTAGCGGCGTCCGACCAGCACCATCGGCGCCACCGCGTCCTCGGTCGCGTAGTAGTTCTCGCACTCGAACTGTCAATGAGACATACCAAGCGACTACGCGGCTTGAGCTTCTCGCAGGCGACCCCAGCGAGCTGGACTCGGGCATCCCAGACGTGCAACAATTTCTTTAGGCCACATGATGTTTTGGCCGTTCAGAGCGTTCGCCCAGAGTGCCGCCAGCGCGGTCCCAGGAGCGCAAGCTCAAGTGATTTCTGGGATCCATCCAGAACCCGCATCGGCATCTTCCGATGTCATCCGACGACGACCACGAGGAGGTCCGCATGCACTACTTTTTCTGCACGGTGTCCGACCCCTGGAGCGACTTCGCCTTCCTGGGCATGGTCGCCAACGAAGATGGCTTCGACTACGTCACGAGTCCTCGTTCTAACCTCGATCTCGATCCTGTTCAACGAATCGATGCCTTCGTCAACATGTCAGGTAGGGATGCCAGCTCCCTCACTTTGAGCGACTTCAAGATGATCGCAACTCGAAGTGTTCCCATGCAGAGGGTCAGCTCCTGGATCGAGGTGGAGACCTTCGACGAGGCCCAGGAAGCGATTCTGCGGGCGCTTGCGAAGTCAGATGAGCAGAGAGTCCTGCGACGCCTGGAAGGCGCTCAGGGACGCGTTTCACTCGCCTACGACGAGGCGAGTGTCTGGGCTGCGGACGCTGACGATCCTGCCGACTTGTGGAGTGCAGGGCAGCTCCAGGATTTCGTCTTGGACGCTGTCGCTGACAGGCGTTTTGAAGGGCCCAATGGGTGGCTCGTGAGGAAGCAGATGGGGCTGGCTCCTGAGCCTGGCGACGAGCTGGGATTCGTTCGCCTCTGAGCTGCGCAGTGGGAGTGCGTCGATTAGAGCAACTCGTACGGGCGCGTTAATTATTGTAGAAACGCGGGGGGAGGTGGCGTCGGGAAGTTTGGCCGTGTGGGCACTGAATCCTGGCCGTTGATTGGTTCCCACCGGTGTGTGCGATCCGGAGGGCATCCAGGAAGGCTCGGCAGGGTTCGGCCAACTGACCTGGCAAGTCCTTAGCAAGAATCCGACCTCGCGCCCGGGCGCGACCAGGGCTCGCCGGGCCCGGCGGCGATGTTGATCTTGGGGTTCGGGCCCGGCGAGACGTTCAGGGGAGCCGAAGCTGCGGTGGTCAGCGTCCGGCGGTGTTGGGGTCGTTGCGGTTCTTGATCTCGTTCCCGTCAGAGACACCGCCGTTGTCGGTGTCCCAGTTGAGCGGGTTCGAGGCCTTGGACCCGTAGCGGGAGTTGGCGGACCCGGTGATCTCGACCTTGTCGTTGACGCCGTCGGCGTCGGTGTCGGCCTTGGTCGGGTTGGTCTGGACGAACCCGATCACGTAGGACCCGGACGGGGTCAGCACCTTGGTGGTCAGGGTGTAGCCCGCCACCTCGGCACCGTCAGTGAGGCCGTCACCATCGGTGTCTGCCTTCAAGGGGTTGGTCTTGACCAGACCGATCGCGGTGAAGCTCTTCCCCGAAAGGCGGACCTTGGAGGTGATGGTGGTCCCGTTGACCTCCGCCCCGTCCTTGAGGCCGTCACCGTCGGTGTCAGCCTTGGCCGGGTTCGTGCCCAGGGCACGTTCCTGGGTGTCGGTGAGCCCGTCACCATCGGTGTCGGCGACGCCCACTGCCGTCACCGTCAACGTCCCCGAGACATAGGACACCGTGTAGTTCATCGAAGCCACCGTCCCAGCGGTGATGGTGATCGGGTAGGACGCGGCCACCGATCCACTGGTCGCGGTGGTGCTGAGGACCGGGGCACCGGTGAACGCCGTGGCCGGGGTGTCGTTGTTGACCAGACCGGTCGCGGTCGCGGTGAACGTCGGGTTCGCCTGAGCCGTGGTCCGGGTTTTGTTGTCCGCGGTCAGCGTGAGCGCAGCCTTAGTGATGGTGAAGACCCCATCAACATAGGTCGCCACGTAGTTCGGGCCCGCTGAGGCACCCGAGCAGACGATCTTGTACTCCCCGACATTCACATGGGTCCCAGTCACTCCACAGTTCGGGGCCGTGGTGGTCGCATCCACCCCAGCCACCGTGTAACCGAACACTGCCGGGTCGCCGGTCCCGTAGACCTTGGTGGCGTTCTTTCCCGTGACCGTGAACGAGGCCTTCTTGACCGTCAGGGTTGTGGTCTTGGTCTGGTCCAGGTCATAGCTCTCATCGGAGCCACCCGAACAGGTGATCGTGTAGGACCCAGCATTGGTGTGAGCACCGTCCACACCACAGGTGGGTTCAGTGTCCAAGGTGTCACCGGAGGCAAGGCCGGAGACCGAGTAGGTGAACTCCGGGTCCTCCTGGCCGAACGTGATCTCTTGCGGGTCCGGAGTGACCACGCCGTCCTTCTTCGCAATCGTCAGGAATGCATCCGCGACGCTCACGTCGTAGTTGGGTCCAGCAGTCACCTCGCAGGTGATCTTGTACTTCCCCACCGCCGTCGGGGTCCCGGTGACTCCACAGGTGCCGGTGACCTTGTCATCGCCGACCAGCGACCCGCTGGTGACCTCGAACGGGTAGGAGGCGGGCAGGGTGTCGCCGTAGGTGATGGACTGACCCGTCGGGGTCACCGTGATCGGTGCCTTGGTGATCGTGAAGGTCCCCGACTCGTAGGTGATCGCGTACTTGGCGTCAGCCTCAGCACCCGAACACGTCACCGTCTTCGCCCCCACACCCTCGCCCGCAACCCGGATACAGGTCGGGGCCTTCGAGAGCACATCACCTGGTGCGAGACCAGAAACGGTGTAGGTGAACGCAGCAGGATCATCATTCCCGAATACCTTCGACTGCGTGCTATCAGCAACCACAGACACCGGGACCTTCACCACAGCCACCGGGGTCACCGGCGCTGAGAGCGGACTCGCCACCGACGTACCACTAGGACCCGTCGCGGTCACACTGAACTGGTAAGCGGTGCCATTAGTCAGACCCGTGACCGCGCACGACAACGGGCTCGCAGCCTTCGCGACCGTGCAGGTCTTCCCCCCTGGGGTCGAGGTCACCGTGTAGGACCTCACATCCCCACCACCAGCCACCCCCGACGGCGTCACCGTGGCCGTGACCGACCCATCACCACTCACCACACCCACAGCCACCGGAGCCACCGGAGCACCACACGACACCTCAAACGTCAACGTGGGGGAGAGCTTAATCTTGGCGCCGGGACTGGCGGCCAGGTCAAGGCGGCCGGCCGTCGTCGCGGCGGGGAAGGTGTAGGTCACTGCCTGGGATACGTCGGCGTCGCCGAGGAACACGGGTGAGGCCGCATAGGTTGTCGAGAGGTCGAGGTCGCGGAAATTGAACTGGCCGTTACGGGGCTTGTTGGCGGCGGGGACCGTACCGGTGATCGTGACCTTCTCCCCGGCAAAGAACTCCAGGTTCGTTGGCAGCGCAACATCCGCCGTAGGTCCTGAGCCCGCATTGGCGTAGGTGGCGTCGTACTTCGGGTCGTTAAGCGTCGTACACCCCGACGAGAGCACTACCGGCTGCTCGGTCAGGGTCAACGTCAGCACAGCATTGCTGCCGATGTTGTAGTCCGCCAACGTCCTTCCGTCGTCCAGCACGGTGCCGTTGTAGGTCAACGTCTGAGACTCCGCCGGATACCCCGCCTTGTCAGTGATCTTCGCCTTCACGTTCTCAATGGAGTCCGAAGGCTCCACGTCCAACGTCAGCTGCGTCCCCGAACCCGTCACCGTCACAAAAATCTGGTTCGCATAGGCCGGAACCACCGTCAACGCCGTCAAGGTCAACACCCCGAACACAGCAGTCAACAACAACCGCGTCCACCTCGGCACACGCAAGGAACTAGCAGGAGGGGGGTTACTGGGCATCGGGATACACCTCAAACGTCTCAGGGAACAACAGTCACAACCAACGGACAGAGGGGTGGCAGGCCTGGGGCCCGCACCTATGTCGCGTGACTAGGAAACGTCATAACGGGCACAACAGTCACGCCGAAACCGCTCGATGGACCAAAGGTCTATTTTTCGTGTGCCCGTCCCCGGCGTAAAACCAACGGTCGGCGTGTACAGGTGTTCACGAAACCGGGTGGTGGGTGCCCTAGATTCGGGCCCATGACCAAGGAGCCCAACGGCACTCTGAAGGAGCGGCTCCTCGAGGCCGCCCTGGACGCACTGCGTGAACTGAACCCCGAAGCACTCCTGCATACCGTGGGTGCCCGTGAGCTGGCTCGCCGTGCCGGTGCCAGCAGCCCCGCGTCGATCAACCAGCACTACGGGTCCCTGGCCGGTCTCGCTGAGGCGGTCGTGGCACGGGTTTTTGACACGACCTATCTCAACGTTCCGCGCATCAACGAGCTCCTCACCCATGTCAAGGACTCCACCCTCCCGCTGCCTGCAGCTTTTGCGATGCACGAGGCCGAGTTCGTGCGGATGACCCACGACGACGAGTTCAAGCTCCGCATGGGCTTGTGGGCGCTCGGCGGGGACACCGTCCGCGACCGCTACCGCGACTACCTCCACCAGCTCTCCGCACAGCTCCAGGACTCCGCCACCACCCTGTTCGAGAGCTGGGGACGCGAACTACGCGACCCCGTTGACCTCGACACCTACCTGGCCCTGAAAATCTCCCTCATCAACGGCATCACCGTCCGCTACCTCACCGACCCCGACGAACGCCACCTGCACCTGTTCAAGCGCGCCACCGTCGTCATCGACCTCGTCCTGCTCCGCGTCCTCGGCGACCGCCACGACCTCGACGCCCGCCTGACCGAAATGAACTACTACCCCCTGGAGAAGAACCGCACCGGCGTCGCCGACCGCAGCCGCCACACCGAGGCCCGCATCCTGCGAGCAGCCAGTGAACTCTTCAACGCCCAAGGCTTCGAGGCAACCGGGACCGACCAGATCGCCCGCTACGCCGACACCAGCCCCAGCACCGTCAAACGGTTCTACCCGACCAAGAACGAGCTCGCCGTCGGACTCTTCAGGCACCAAGCCGCCGAGCAACACCTCACTGACCCCGACCCCACCGATTCCTCCGACGACCTCGGGACACTCGGGGAGCACGTTCAACACCTGGTCGAGTTCGCCCGATCACGGGCCACCATCTCCGCGACCTACCTCACCCACCTGACCGCCTCGACCAGCGACCACCAGACCGACCCGGTGATCGCCCGAATCCGCCAGCTCCTGCCCGACCCCGACACCGACACCGACACCGACGACGCCCAAGACCTCGCCGAGACCCTGGTCATCCTTACCGTCAGACGAGCGATCACCCACCCTGCCGAATCCCCCGAAGCGTCCGCCCGGCTGGTCCTGGCACGACTGGGCCTCACCGACCTTCCGACCACCCACCGCCAGTGACTTGAGTTACGCCGCAGTCTTCGGAACCAGCGAAGATTGCTCGTGGCCCCGTCCCTCGACGAGGAAGTGCGTTTACACATCCGGCCAGCCCAACCCGCGCCCGCCCAAAGCTCGAGTCGAAGCCCACGACCGACCCAGAACGGCGCGACACAGGTGTCCGTATCCGGTCGTTTGTGAGACTCCGGACCCGTCCGTGATGTGCCGCACTATCTGTCTCATTTGGCACGCTTGAGAATGTCTCACAATCCGTGTACTATTTAGGTTCGTTCTGGAGTATCAGAATCGAATCCCTTCACGGATTGTGAGAACAGATTGAACAACTCTGCCGGTTCACTCGTCGGGTACGCCCGAGTCAGCAGTCACGAGCAGAACCTCGACCTGCAGCTCGACGCACTGTCCGATCTTGGTTGCATCAAGATCTTCGAGGAGAAGGCATCAGGCACCAGGTCCGACCGCCCCGAGCTCGCGGCGGCACTTGAATACCTTCGCGCCGGAGACGTGCTGGTGGTGTGGCGGCTGGATCGTTTAGGTCGCAGTCTTAAGAACCTTGTTGAGATCGTGACCGGTCTAGAAGCTCAAGGCATCGGGTTCCGATCCATCCACGAAAACATCGACACGACCTCCGCGACCGGTCGTTTGGTGTTCCACATCTTCGCGGCCTTAGCCGAGTTCGAGCGCGACCTCATCGTTGATCGCACCAAGGCCGGGCTGGCTGCTGCCCGTGAGCGCGGAGCTCGTCCTGGTCGGAAGGCTGCACTGTCTGCCGCCCAGGTCGCTGTCGTGCGTCAACTGCATGCGGCGGGGGAGCACACGGTTCAACAGATCTCGGATCTGGTCGGGGTTAGCCGGGCCACGGTTTATCGGGCTCTCCCGAAGGCGGGTTGAGTCGCCCTCGGTTCCGCGAGGTGCCTCTTGTGGATCCGTAGGGGGGCTTAGGGCCGTTTCTGAAAAATCGACCACCGTATTGGGACTGTGTAGGTTGCATGGTTTTGATAGAAAGGGCCCTAAAGGCCCCAAATAGTAACCTTCTGGGCCTTGGGTTTGCGTGTTAGAGCGCCACGGACCACATGGTCGCCGGGAAGTCTTCGGCGTGTTTCGAGAGCGTCATGCCTTTGAAGGTGTCGATGCCTGATGTCTTGAGCTTTGTGATTCCTGGCAGTGATGCGATCCGCTCGTTGAATTTTTGTTTGCCGAGGGGTCTGCGGGATTGTTCATGGCACCAGGCCAGATATACCGGGTAGATATCGGACAGGGCTTCGGATCCTCCGGGGGTCGCGCACTCGGTCATGAATCCTCGGACTGGGTCTACGGCGAGTTCGAACTCGGATTTTGCTGCCAGCATCGAAGGTGGGAGGTCGAAGTGTCCTCGGGCCATCAATCGCTGAAGTCCGTTGATTCCCCAGGCTGCGACCCCTTCGAGTTCGGCTGTCGTTGAAAGTCGAGATTTGAGGCCGGTGTCGGGCCGGTCTCCGAAGTAGTTGGGAAACTTGAGCACGATCCACTTGTCGAGGTACCCGCTGGTGGTGTCGGTGGATGTTGGGATGACGTTGGCCGAGAAGATGTGGGTTGCAAAGGGTTTGAACATGAACGAGCTGGCCCCCTTGTGTTCGGCGCGGACCTCGTCGTTGCCGATGACCATCTTGAAGTCGCCGGTTTCCTCGATCCTCGTCGAGTCCAGGTCGCCTGCGATGTTGGCGAGGCGTCCGTAGAGGTCTGCGATGGCGAACCGGTGTTTGGTCGTGGACATTTGCTGCAACCGCACTCCGGACAGGTTGGGCTTACCTAGCATCGAGGAGATCACTGACAGGAAGGTCCCCTTGCCGTTGCGGCCAGCGCCGATGAGCATGAATGCCTTCTCGAAGGGGTTGCCTGAGAACATCATGTAGCCGACCAGTTCTTGCACGAAGGGCACCGAGTCGGCATCGACGACAGTGGCGAGCCACTCCAGGAAGTTGGGGCAAGTTGCCTCGGGATTCCAGTCCACGGCCAGCTGCACTGTCGAGAGGATCGCAGGGTGGTGTGCGGAGGAGGTTCCCGTTTTCCAGTCCAGTAGAACGTTTCGGAAGTTGATGTATTGCCCCACGGGCAGGGACTCGATGACGGGGAGTTCTCTCATTCCCTTGAGGTACTGGACGACGGTTGTCATACGGCCTGGTGTGAACCGCTTGTCTAGGATGTCTACGAGGCGTTCGTGGATCTCGCGGTCGTCGGGCCGCCAGACTCCGTCGAGCCACACCCACATCCGTGCGTCGTTGCCACGACCGATTGGTCCGTAGGTGAGAAGGGCGGCAGCGGCCTTATCAGGCCTGAAGGCACCGGTTCCATTCCTCCCGTCGAAGTACTTTTTGGGGTCTCTGAGCGGGTCAGGCTTGATAGACTTGGACTTAGAAACTGTCGAGGTTTCGACTGCTGGTGCGGTCACGTTCGAGTTAACTTTCTGAATGTGGCCGCACCATCTTTGAGTGCGACCGAGGTGGTTGTTCGTGCTTCGTCTTCGGGCAGGTCGGCCACGATTGCTGCGGCAATAAATGCATCGGCGACAGTTCTCCAGTCGGACTCGGTCCAACCGGCCATGGCTCCCCATCTGCCGACTTTGAACGCAGTCGCGTTGAGCAGCGTTCGTCTATTCCCTTGAGCTGCTGACTCGACGGCACCGAGACCTTCATTGAATGCCTGTTCGGCGAACCGGTGGGCGACGCCGGGCGTGAGGAACCCGGTGGCAGCGAGTTCGAAGAAACTGTCATCCGAGGGAGTGTCAAGAACCGAGTCGGACGCTTCATTGAAAGCGTGATCGTGCATCCAGCCGGGTAGATCGGCGACCGGGGTCTGCAACCCTTCGCCAACCCACCTATAACGGCCTCCGGTGGACAGATGCACCGATGGCGGTGCAATGACTATCGCTTTCCAGCGCCACCGCCCGAGGACATCCCCAGCTTGTTTCGCGCCTTCGGGGTTTCCTCGACGACATCATGAGGCGGGCGGAAGTAGTAGTGCATGCCTCGTCCCGTTGAGGCTCGCAAGGTGAGAGGGAGTCCGTTGTTGTCGCTGGTCCATGACCCAAACTTCGCCATGTCGTCGGCGTCAGCGACGATCACGCCCGAGCCGTAACAAACCACGGCGATGTTGTCCACGGCTCTGCGCTTCTGTAACTCCGGGGTCCACCACTGTGCTGCGTGATCAACCTGCATGAAGACCTGGTCCTCGACCCCCCATCCCTTGTGCACCGTATGTTTTGCAGCACACTCGCGTTTGGGGCACGCGCACTCTCCGGGTGCAACGACCCCCCACGCCGGTACTACTGCGAATCCCGCTTCGATCAGGGCGACCGCTGCCTCACGAGCTTCATCGACCGCCAGCGGTCTGAACGGATCGTCGGGGACCCACCCCATCGACTCGACTATCTCTGCCCAGGTGATTGAGGCCGTCACGCTGCGTCACCTGAGTCATCCACTGGGGCCGCGTAGAAGAGCGCCAGCAGGGCCGGTACCGGGACATAGATCCGGGTTCCGATCCGAATCGTCGGGATCTCGCCGAGGGCGGCATGCCGATAAATGTGGGCGCGAGAACACCGGAACAGAGCAGCAACACTCGGTTCGGTCCTATGCCACAGGGGGATCGCGGGCATGTCCCGCACGTCGTCGATTGTGCACATGGGCAGTGCTGCCACGGAGTGCGCTCCAAAAGTATTCATGCCTCAATGATCTCAGCTTGACAGCGAAACTTCTAGTGTATTAGTTTCTACTCATGGCGAAGATTGAGAGAAACTGGCTGGTTAGCCTTGAGCCCCTGTGGGCCACCGGCGACGACGATGAAGTGACCTCAATCGAGGACGTTGATCGAGGGATCCGATACGAGGTCCTCCTGGCCAGTGCTCCGGGGAAACCGCAGATTCGAGGACTAGCGATCATGCCGTTGGAGGAGGGCGGCGTAATTGATCAGACAGTCCTCGACAAGATTCCTCTGCAACGGCTGGCGAACACCGCAGCTGCCTACCGCACCGAAGCCGGGCTCCCACGCCCCGCCGTCCTGACGCCACAGGCATGGCTGCCAGGGGAACGACCCACGCCCGAAATGGTGGCAGAACTTTGGCGTGCAGGAACGAACCGTGAACTGATGGCCAGGGAGTTCTTCGTGTCTCCGAAAACGGCTGACAAGTGGATCCGGGACGCCCGAGATCGCGGGCTGATTCCACCAGCGAGGACGGGTCGCCCTCGTGATACCTCCACGCCGAAATCATCGAGTTGAGGGTGGCTCAATGTCTGCTCTCACTACCCTCGCCCTCGGTGACTTCTCAGTTCCCGACGGGTACCTGGCCCAGGCCGGACCTAGCGTTCGGGGGCGAGCTCAAGTGGTTGAGACTTCGAGGGAGCGTGGTCGCCGGTTGGGATGTCGCGCCACTCGACGGAGACCCGCTCCGGCTTGAATCGGACTCCTGCTCCACCGGACAGCATGTCCACGGTGAGTGCCTTCAACTGTCCGCCGAGGATGTACCGCTGCGTAGGGATGTCACCATCGGCATCGGCCCACGCCGCTGCCACGGTCCTGTCAGAGATTTGAAGCACAGTTCCGGCTCCTGGGTCGTCCAGGTGTGAGAGTAATGAGTCGCGCCGGTCCAAGAGGGCATCCTCGCGCAGGCGCAGAGCAATACGATCCGCGCCGGTTTGACGGACCTCGAAGGCGATGCGGTCAAGCGCCTCTTCGATATCCCCGAGGGCATCTTGAATCGCTTCTTCATCGGAGTCGATCCACTCGGTCCAGAGGAAAACCTCGCCTCGCTCGCCCAGTAGTCGTCGCACTACTTCATTAGTAACGAACTCACGTCGGATGCTCTTGTTTCTGGCCGGACATTCTTCTCCTCCGCGCCAGCGACAGCGATAGGTGTTGCCGGTGTTGTTCACGGCTCGAATCAGGGGGTGCTTGCAGGATTCGCATACGAGAATTCCGTTAAGCAGGTCCGGGGTTAACTCCCGGCGCTTCTTGCCCCTTGGTGCGGTGAGGGTGGCGCACATTCTGCGCCAGTCCGTTGGCGTCATGATCGATATGCCCTCACGTATGACCGGCATGCCGTCAGCGCCTCGGAGCACATCGCCAGCGTGCGCCACCATCCCAGCCAGGGCTGGGTTCGTCAGAAACATCTGAATCGAACGCTTCTGCCAGACGCCTTCATGTCTGCGCAGCGGGTGCGCTCGCGTTGGTGCCCCTTCGGCGGTCAGGGCGACCGCGATCTCATGCGGACTCTTTCCGTCCTGCGCCAGGGCTACTGCCCTCTTGACCCAAGGGATCGTTTCTGGATCTTGCGCCAGCACGACGCCGCCGCCTTCTCGCGGAACGTGCCGGTAACCGTAGGGCGGGCGACCGCCTGCTCGGCGTCCTTCCTTGCCGATCATGTGCGCCCTCGCAGCTTTGACGCGCTCGCGGATCGTCGCAGCTTCGTACTCAGCGAATACGGCCAGCATCTGCACGACCATGCGACCGATGTGCGTTGACATGTCGAAACCGCCCTGGACGGTGACGACTGCCGCGTTCTTCTCGTTCAGGTCGCGGTCGAGGTCCACGAAGTCGTTCAGTCGGCGGGTGAACCGGTCGAGCGACCACCCGAGTACGACGGAGTAGCCGTTCGCTGCCAGGAGTCGGGAGAAGGCTTCCCTTTCTCGTGGGTGGCGGTTTGTTGCCGACACGCCGTCATCGACGTACTCGCCTAGTACCTTCCAGCCCTTGGCCTCCGCATACTTGCGGCAGGAGTCGAGCTGGCGTTTGATCGAAACCGACTCTTCGGCGCTGGAAATTGAGAGCCGTACATAGATGACACAGTTGGTCATGGAGCAAGTATGTCACTACGCCAAGTCAGTCACGCGTCCTGGAAGATCTCCTGCACCGTGCCGCCGGCCCCGGGCAGGAAGACGATCCCCGCGTCGCAGATCTGCAGCAGGATCGCCTCGCGCAGTGCGTTGCGGAAGTACTTCGCGATCGCCGTCGCGAACAGGTTCGGGGGCTCGTGGCCGTAGTGCCACGTCGGCACACCCAGAGACGGGCTGGGGGCGGGCGCCAGCGCCGCAGCAGCACGGGCGGAGTCGACCCACGCGTCGATCGACGGCCGGTACGACGCTACGACGGCTACCCGGTCCAGGGCCTCGGCGAGCGCCTCAGCGGGCTGCTGCGCGAACCGGCCGCCCAGGTTCGCGGCCTCCATCGCGCCGGGGCCCCCGCCCGTGGCGATCACGTGGGTGCGCCCCAGCAGCGCGCCGAGACGAGCGGCGTCGTCGTACTCCTGGCTGCCGCGCTGGGCCGCATGACCGCCCATCACGCCGACCAGCGACCGGCCGCGGATCCACTCCGCGAGGGCGGTGTCGATCGCCTGGTCGTGCAGCACCTCGGCGAGCGCCTCGGCCGGCCCTGATGTCGAGCGGGCCCAGCGGTCGGCCTGCGCGTCGAACGAGTCGGCGTAGGCAGGCTGGTCGAAGAGCTCGTCGGGGGAGTAGAGCGTGGTCCGCTCGATGTCGAGACGGGCCACGTGGGCGCACGCCGAGGCGGCAGCGCCAGCAGCGACCTGGCGGTCGGGCTCGGTCCGGGAGGTGACGACGACGGACCGGGCTCGCGTGTTCCTCACGGCGCGACGCTATCCGGTCCCGCTCATCGGCACCGGAGAGAGCGCACGATGTCCGATGCTGCCTAGGGTCGCGATCATGAGCACTGCTGAGGACCTCGCTGCGATAGCCCGGCTGAAGTACCGCTACCTCCGGTCCCTGGACACCAAGCAGTGGGACGACTTCGCCACGTGCTTCGCTCGCGACGCCACCGCCGACTACAACGGCCTGGTCTTCGATGACCCGGGCGCGCTGGTCGACTACATGCGCTCGAACATGGGGGAGGGCGTCCTGACGATGCACCAGGCCCACCATCCCGAGATCGATCTCGATCCGGCGGATGCCGACCGGGCCGTCGGCACGTGGTACCTGCACGACAAAGTGGTCGTGGACGCCTTTCGGTTCGCGCTGGAGGGCGGCGCCTTCTACTCCGACCGATACGTGCGCACGGCAGCGGGTTGGCGGATCCAGCACACCGGCTATCGCCGCACCTTCGAGATGACCTGGAACCTCGACGATCCAGCCGCGGTGAAGGTGCACGGGCCGTCGGTCCGGTCGCGCTTCTGAGTGCCTGAGTGGTCAGTCAGGGCGCTCTGGCTCATGTGCTGCCCAGCCGGGCGAGCAGCTCCCGCGTCTCGGGGCTGCCGTCCAGCCCTCGCGTCGTACGCCGGGTCGTGCGCCAGCCGGAGGCCGTGCGGACCAGCTCGAAGTGGTTGGCGCCGATCCGGGCAGGGAGGACGCGGCCGTTGTGGCGGACCAGCAGCACCGATTCGCAGACTGCGACGGCCCGGTCTCCGTCCACGCTCACGTGGGCGGGGCCGAGGAAGTGGCTGCAGCCGTTGTTGATCAGACCCTGATGGGCGTCCGAGCGGACCATCGCCGCGACGTCGGCGCGGCTGTTCATGTGGAACTCCTCGACGTCGTAGACGCCGTCCTCGGTCCACAGGGCCGCGACACGGTCGGCCTCGCCGGCGTCGACGAGCGGTCCGTAGGAGGCGACGAGGCGGGCGATCGCCTGCTCGTCCTCGAGCAGCTGCAACCGCTCCTCGATCGCTTCGAGCCGGGCGTCGCCCTCGATGGGTTCCGTGCTCATCGGTCCTCCTCCAGTGTGGCGAGCGCCTCGAGCTGCCCGACGTAGTGGTCTGCTGACGTGCTGGTCACGTGCACGTTCACGACGGTGGCGCCGGCAGCCCGGGTGCGCTCGAGCGCACGTCGCGTGCGGTCCGGTTCGCCGATCGGGTCGACGGGCCGACCGGCGCCGAGCACGATCTCGAAGCCCTCGGGAAGGTCGGTGCCGGCGAGCATCGTGGCGAGTCGGTCGTGGGGCAGGCCGAAGGGCACCCAGCCGTCGCCGTGATCACGGGCGCGGCGCAGGCTGCGCGGCGTGTGCCCGCCGATCCAGAAGGGCACCCGCGTCTGGGTGGCGTGCGGCTCGACGACCAGGCCGGAGAATCTGAAGTGCGTGCCGTCGTACGACGGCAGGTGCTGCGACATGCTCGCCCGGAGTGCAGCGAGAGCGTCGTCGGCGACGGCGCCGCGGCCGGCGTACTCGGCGCCGAGGAGCGCGAACTCCTCCTCGATGGAGCCGACCCCGAGGCCCAGGACCAGCCGGCCGCCGCTGATCAGGTCCAGGGTGCCGAAACGCTTCGCGACCGCCAGAGGATGGTGGTAGCCGAGAACGAGCACCTGGGTGACGAGCCGGATCCGCGTCGTGCGGGCGGCGAGAAAGCTCAGTGTGGCGAGCGGGTCCCAGTACGTCCCGCCGCGCTGTTCGGCGATCTCGACGGGCACCGCGACGTGCTCGGAGCAGGTCAGATGGTCGAAGCCGAGCCGGTCGGCGGCCTCGGCGATGCGGGTCAGTTCCTCGATCCCTGCCGAGCGCTCCCAGGCCGAGTGGAAGCCGGGCAGGGCAGTGACGACCGGGCTGGTGATGCCCACGCGCATGGGTGCTCCTCGGTGGTGCGGATCGGAGGTCCATCCAACCGCGGACCGCACTTCCTGCGCCGGATCGGTCTCGATCACCGGAAGTAGAATGAATTTCAGAAATGGTCTTCCGTGGGTCGTTCTCCGGTGTTACGGTCATCACTAGAATTCATTTCAGTTTTGATCCGAGGGGGAAGCCATGTCGGCGCTCACGATGGAGCACGAAGATGTCGCGGCGACGAGCGGAGAGCGTTCGCTGCCGCCGTCCATGGTCGAGCGGATGACGCTCATCCTCGATCTCTTCGAGCGACGTTCGACGTGGCTGACGCTCGAGGAGATCGCCCGGGCGACCCAGCTGCCGCGATCGACCGCGCACCGGATCCTCGACCAGCTGACACGACTGGACTGGCTGGAGCACGGTTCCTCCGGCTACGGCCTTGGCCGTCGCTCGCTCGTGCTCGGAGGCGGCGGTGCCGCCGACCAGGCGGAACTGCGGTCCGCGGCGTCGCCGTACCTCCACGACCTCCTGCTCCGCACCGGCGCGGTCGTCCACCTGGGCGTGCTCTCGGGCTCCCGGGTGCGCTACCTCGACAAGCTCGGTGGTCGCTTCGCGACAATCGTCCCGTCCCGGGTCGGTGGGACCGCTCCGGCGCACTGCACCGGACTGGGCAAGGCCCTGCTCGCCTGGCTCGCGCCCGAGCAGGTCGACGAGCTCGTGGGCGACCAACTGCCCGCCCGCACGCCCGCGACCATCTCCGAGCTCGACGTCCTGCACAGCGAGCTCGGACGCATCCGGGCCCGCGGTGGCCTCGCCCTCGAACGCGGCGAGTGCTTCCCCGACATCGCCTGTGTCGCGGCCGCGATCCGGGGCCCCCGCGGTCCGGTCGGGGCGATCTCGATCGTGGCTGCCGCCGGGACGGCGCTCGAGCGGGTCGCCCCGCTCCTGGTCGACGCGACCCGTCGGATCGCTGGTGACCTGTTCCCCGAGGCAGACCTGGGCGGACGGCGCCTCCAGGTCGTCGACTGACGTCAGCGGCCGGGAACCAGGCTTCGCATGACCTTCTCGGTGCCCGCGACGAGCCGGGCCCGGTCCTCCGTCGAGCGCATCGCGACCAGCCTCTCGTTGCCGCTGACCACGTGCACGGGCCCCCGGGGAAGGGCAGCCAGGCCCTCGCGGGCGACGTCGGCCGGTTCCGAGACGTGCATGCCGGGGACCTCGAAGTTCAGGCCGGCACGCTCCATGGCAGGGGTGCGGGTCACGCCGAGCACGAGCTCGAGGACATCCACGTCGTACTCCCGGAGCTCGGCCCACAGCCCTTCGGCGAAGATCCGGCCGAAGGCCTTGACGCCGCCGTAGATGCCCTCGGTGGACGTGCCGACGTAGCCGGCGAGCGAACCGACCAGCAGGATCCCTCCTCGTCGGCGGTCCTTCATCAGGCGTGCGTAGTGGTGCGTGAGGCCGAGCATCGCCGTGATGTTGAGGTCGATGACCCCCTGGAAGCGATCGAGCTCCCCGTCGGTGAACGCGCGACCATAGCTGTTGGCTCCGGCGTTGAAGACGAGCAGGCCCACCTCGACGTCGTCGGTCGCAGCGGTGATCGCAGCGAGCGAAGCGGGGTCGGTCAGGTCAGTGGCCACGGTGCGCACTTCGACCCCGCGTGCGCGCACCGCCTCAGCGGTCGCTTCCAGCGGACCCGGTTTGCGGGCGACGAGGACCAGGTGGAAGCCGTCGGCGGCCAGTTGGTGCGCGAACGCCGCGCCGACACCCTCGGAGCCTCCGGCGATGACGGCCCACGGGCCGTACTGCTGGACGTCGGTCACGGGTGGGCCTCCTGGGCAGGGTTGGTCTTCAGCGGTTCGCCGGACTGGACGTCGAGGATGCCGCGGACGGCGGCCTCGCGGACAGCCTCCCGCAGCGCGGGGCAGCCGGGAAAGGCTCGGCGGTTGGGGCGGTCGGACTCCTCGACGGCTCTGCGGCGCTCGAGGCACTGAGCGAGGGCGGGGGACGTCCACTGCACGGTCGTCTGGTCCCAGCTGCTCTTGCGAGCGGTGACCTGGGCCCCACACGAAGGACAGTCCACCGGCTGCATGGGCGCGTCCTCGAGGCGTACGTCGGGGCGCGGCTCGATCATCGAGCGCACATCAGCCGTGCCGGGCGGCGAGGTTCTGCTCGACCTCGGCGCGCCAGGCCTCGTTGGGACGGGTGGTGTCGATCTCGAACTCGAAGCGGTCGGTCATCTCCGGCGTCACCGCGTCGGCGTCGACGTAGAACTGCTGGTACCACCGGCGCAACTGGTAGACGGGGCCGTCCTCCTCGCACAGCAGCGGGTTGTCGATGCGTGCCTTGGACTTCCAGATCGCGACGTCCTGCTCGAATCCGTACTTGATGAACTTGCCGGTCTTCGCGGCCATCAGTTCGGCGTCCTCGTCGGAGATGCCGTCCTTCTTCTCCACGATGATCCCGTACTGCAGGACGAAGGAGTTCTCGTCGATCGGGTAGTGGCAGTTGATCAGGATCGTGTCCACGTCGAGGTCCTCGTAGTGATAGGTCACCTCGTCGATCATGAAGCTCGGACCGTGGTAGGCGGCCACGGACGTCGTACCCAGCACCGCCGGGTTGTTCTTCGACGGCGTGGCGGGTCGCACGTCCTCGCGTCCGTCGCCGTTCATGTACTGGTAGGCACTGGTGCCCTCGAAGACGTTCTTGAAGTACGTCGGGAACGAGTAGTGGATGTAGAAGAAGTGAGCCATGTCCACGACGTTGTCGACGATCTCGCGGCAGTTGGCGCCCTCGATGACCGTCTCGTACCAGATCCAGTCGGTCCACCGGTCGTCGTCGACCTGCGGGATCCGCGGGATCGTCACATCCGCCGGCGGTGCGTTGCCCTCCGGGTCGTTCCAGACGAAGAGCATGCCGTCCTGGACCATCGTCGGCCAGGCGGCGGTCCGCGCACGGAGCGGCACCCGGCGTGCGTAGGGGATCTTCTTGCAGCGGCCGTCGCCGCCCCAACGCCAGTCGTGGAAGGGGCAGGCGATCTCGTCGCCCTTGACCTCGCCCTGCGAGAGGTCGCCGCCCATGTGGCGGCAGTAGGCGTCGAGAACGTTGAGCCCGCCATCGGCCCCGGCGAACACGACGAGCTTCTGGCCGAAGGCAGCCACCTGGTGGGGCTTGCCGTCGGCGAGGTCTCGGGCGAGCCCGAGACAGTGCCAGCCGCGGGCAAACCGCCGCGGGCCCGCGTCCACCTCGATGTACCGGATCTCGTCGTTGCGCGTCATGCCCCGAGTCTGTGACCGGCCGCGCGATCACCGCCGGTCCGGTCCCACTCAGCGGTAGTCTGCGGGGGCCCCGGCTGCGCGCAGGCACAAGATGGAGAACCACCCCGGCGTTCCGGGCCACGAGCACATCAGGAGAGACCCGTGCCGCGAATCGCAGAGGCCAGGCTGCCGGCCGAGCCCACGTCGCCGGAGCAGAAGGATCGCTACCAGCGGATCCTGCGCGCCGCCAGCAAGCTCGGGGCCGAGCACGGCCTCGAGCGGATGCAGATGAACGACGTGGCCAAGGAGGCTGGCGTCGCGATCGCCACGCTCTACCGCTACTTCCCGTCCAAGACCGACCTCTTCGTGGGCGTTCTGCACAGCCAGATCCAACGGCTCAGCGGGACGCCGGTGGTGAGCGAGCACACCGGCACCCGGGCCGGCGCTGTCGCCGATGTGCTGATCGCTGCGGGGCGCCGGATGCTGGAGCGACCTCAGCTGGCCACGGCGATGCTGCAGGCCAACAACGCCGCGCAACTGCAGGTCGGACGCGAGTACACCGAGGCCAATGCCGCCTTCCACAGGCTCCTGCTCGACGCCCTCGGCGTCGACGAGGCCGGAGACGAGGACTTCCGCATGGTGCGGATCGCTGAACAGACCTGGTACGGCGTCCTGGTCTCCGTGCTCAACGGGGTCATCACGATCGATCAGGCGGACGCCGACATCCGGCTGGCCGCGCGCCTGCTCCTGGGACCCCGGTACGACGACGGGGTGACCTCGTGAGCCGGGTCGTGGCAGTGACCGGAGCCGCCTCGGGCATCGGGGCCACGACTGCAGCGCTCCTGCGTGATCGGGGGGATCGGGTGATCGGCGTCGACCTGCACGACGCCGAGGTCTGCGCCGACCTCTCCACACCCGCCGGCCGGGCCGCGGCCATCGCCGAGGTGACCGCCCTGTCCGACGGACGACTGGACGGGCTGGTGACCTGTGCCGGCCTGAGCCGCGCCGGTGCGCCGCAGGTGAGCGTCAACTACTTCGGCACCGTCGACCTCGTGCTCGGCCTGCAGCCGGCCCTCGCGGCTGCCTCTGCTCCCCGGGTCGCCCTGGTCGGCTCCATCTCCGGCACCCACCCGAACGACACCGCGATCGTCGAGGCCTGCCTCTCCGGCGACGAGTCCACCGCGCTCGGCGCCGCGGAAGCGGCCGTCGCCGCTGGACGTGCGCACGAGATCTACTCCTCCACCAAGGCTGCGCTGGCCCGCTGGATGCGACGGATCGCAGTGACCCCCGAGTTCGCCGGGGCAGGGATTGCCGTGAACGCGATCGCGCCCGGCGTCGTCCTCACCCCGATGACGGCGGAGCTGGTGTCCGACCCGCAGTGGAAGTCGATCATGGATGCCGCCGTGCCGATGCCGCTCAACGGCTACGCCGAGCCCGAGGTGATCGGCAACGCCCTGCTGTGGCTCATTGCACCTGAGAACTCCCACATGGCGGGGCAGGTCGTCTACGTCGACGGTGGCGCGGAGGCCGTCGCTTCCAGGACCGTCGAGTAGTCCGACCCGCCAGGGGCAGGACCGTCGCGCTCAGAAGTGCGCCTGGCCCCCGTCGAGCGGGATGGTCGCGCCGGTCAGGTAGGCGAGGTCCGGTCCGACCAGTGCGACGACCGCTCGACCGATGTCCGCCTCGGGGTCACCGATCCGTTTCATCGGGATCGCGGCGACGAACTCCGCGGCCTCCTCGGGGTTGGTCTCGGTCCACCACTTCAGTCCGGGGGAGAGGGCGTGCGGAGCGATGCTGTTGACCCGGATTCCGTCTGCGGCCCACTCGACGGCCGCGGTGCGGGTCAGCGAACGCAGCGCGGTCTTGGCGGCGGCGTAGGCACCGTAGGTCGTGGGGTCCCAGCGGACCATCGCAGAAGTGACCAGGTTGACGATGGAGCCACCGCCGGCGGCCACCAGGTGAGGGTGCGCGGCCTGCATGAACGCGAACGCAGCGAACGGGCCGGAGACGAAGCCCTTCGTGAAGTTCTTCAGGCTCATGTCGAGCAGCGGCATCATCACGCCGTCGTACGCGTTGTTCACGAGCAGGTCGAGGCGGCCGAAGTCCTCCACCACCTTCTGCACCAGCGGCGCGATGGCCTCGGTGTCGAGCAGGTTCAGCGCGTAGGGCTCGGCGCGGACGCCTCGCTCGCGCAGCAGGTCGCAGGTCGACTCGAGCTTGGCGGCGGTGCGGCCCACGACGGCCACGGAAACGCCCTCGGTGGCGAGCGCGAGCGCAATGCCCTGGCCGACCCCCTGCCCGGCACCGGTGACGATCGCGACCTTGCCCTGAAGTGTGCTCATGGGGACCACGATCCCGGGTCCTGCGGACGCCGGATCCATCGGGTCCCGGTCACCGGGAGACGGTCGCGTCCTCGGGCGCAAGGCTGTCGATACTCGCCGCATGACGCAGTCCATCCAGATCGACCCTGCCGCCACCGAGATGGTCGTCGAGGAGGTGCTCGGCGCGAAGATCCCGGTCTTCGCGGACCGGTTCCACGCCCTGCACGAGGTGCTGGCCTCGTCCGTCGAGTACGGCGACCGCACCTACATCGTGTCGCTGGAGGGTCGGTTGACCTTCGCCGAGCACGCGCGGCGGGTCTCCTCGCTCGCCCGCGCCCTGAGCGAGGAGTACGGCGTCCGGCCTGGCGACCGCGTGGCCATCGCCGCGGCGAACTCCCAGGCCTGGATCGAGACCTTCTGGGCGACGGTGTCGATCGGCGCGGTCGCGGTCGGCTGCAACGCGTGGTGGTCGGGCCGCGAGCTCGCGCACGCCCTCGAGCTCACCCGGCCGACGCTGGTGGTCGTCGACGAGCGGCGTCGGACCCTGCTGCCCGGGACCGACGCCGGCGAAAGCTCCCCGGTCCTGGTCATCGAGCCCGACCACGAGCGCCTCGCCACGGCGCACCCCGATGCCCCGTTGCCCTCGGCTGACGTCGCCGAGGACGACCCTGCCGTCATCCTCTTCACCTCCGGCACCTCGGGGCGGCCGAAGGGTGCGGTGCACACGCACCGCAACCTCTGCTCGGTGCTCGGCTTCCATCGCAGCATGGACGCGATGGCGGCGACCTACGGCGACCCGGTCGCTGCCGAGGACAAGGTCTACCTGTTGGCCATGCCGCTGTTCCACGTGGGCAGCCTCCACAACCTCACCGTCCCGAGACTCGCCACCGGGAGCACCGTCGCCCTTCACCTCGGCGCCTTCGACCCCGCCCGGGTGCTGCAGCTGGTCCAGGAGGCGCGGGTCACCCACTGGGGTGCGGTGCCCACGATGGCGAACCGGCTGCTCGACTTCGACAGGGTCGGCGACTACGACACCTCCTCGCTCTACGCCTTCTCGCTCGCATCCGCGCCGTCCAGCACCGCGTTCAAGGAGCGCCTGCGCAACCATCTGCCCTTCGCCGGCGCTCTCGTCGACAGCTACGGCCTCACGGAGTCCTGCACGGCCGTCGCCCTGGCGACGCCGCTGGACCTCGCGGAGGCTCCGGGCACCCTGGGCAGGCCGATCGCCGGTGTCGAGATGGAGGTGCGCGACCCGTTCGGCACGGTGCTGGCAGCCGGCGAGGAGGGCGAGATCTGCGTCCGCAGCGCCTACAACATGCTCGGCTACTGGGAGAACCCCGAGGCCACCGCCGCCGCGATCGACGCAGACCGCTGGCTGCACACGGGTGACATCGGGACCTTCGACGAGAAGGGCCGGATCCGTCTCTCCGCCCGGCGTTCTGACCTGATCATCCGTGGTGGCGAGAACGTCTACCCGGCCGAGGTCGAGGGCGTGCTCGTCGAGCACGCTGGCGTTCGTGAGTGTGTCGTGCTCGGGGTGCCGCACGACGACCTCGGGCAGGAGGTGGCCGTGGTCGTCGTTCCCGTCGACCCCGACGTCGAGGTCGAGGCGCTCGTCTGCCTTCTGCAGGAGTACGCCGCCCGCGAGCTCGCGCACTACAAGGTGCCCTCGCGCTGGCGGATCGACGCGCTCCCGCTGCCGCGCAACGCCACCGGCAAGGTCCTCCGCACGGCCGTGGCGCTCTGAGATGGCCACCGTTCCTGACGTCTTCTCGCCCGGCCGGCTGGGCCCGGTCACGCTGCGTAACCGAACGATCAAGGCGGCGACCTACGAGGGTCTGAGCCACCGCGGTCGGGTCACCCAGGACCTGATCGACTTCCACGTCGCCTACGCCAGGGGCGGTGTGGGCATGACGACCGTCGCCTACCTGGCTGTCGACAAGGACGGGCGCACCGACCGGCACCAGGTGCTCTGGACGGACGAGGCGATGCCGGGGCTCCGGGCGCTCACCGACGCAGTGCACGCCGAGGGCGCTGCGGTGTCGGCGCAGATCGGACACGGCGGACCCGTTGCGGAGGCTCGCGGCAACAGGTCGCCGGCACTCGCCCCGAGCGCGCGTGTCAACGTGATCGCGATGAACCGGGCGCAGGAGGCGACGGTCGCCGATCTCGAGCGGATCGTCGCGGCTCACGCTCGGGCGGCCGCCCGCGCGGTCTAGGCCGGTTTCGACGCGGTCGAGGTCCACCTCGGCCACAACTACCTCGCCAGCGCCTTCCTGAGCCCGAAGCTCAACCACCGCGACGACGGCTACGGCGGCAGCCTGCGCAAGCGGGCCCGCCTCGCCCGGGAGATCATGCAGGCGGTCCGCGACGCGGTCGGCGACCGGATCGCGATCGTCGCGAAGATGAACATGGACGACGGGGTGCCGGGCGGCTTCTGGCTCGACGAGGCGATCCCGGTCGCCCAGTGGCTCGAGGCCGACGGCACCGTGGACGCACTGGAGATGACTGCAGGGAGCTCCCTGCTCAATCCGATGTATCTCTTCAAGGGCGACGTCCCGCTGGATGAGTTCGCCGGCGTGATGCCGCAGCCGATCAAGGCCGGGGTCAAGGTGATCGGGCATCGCCTGCTCAAGAGCTACCCCTACGTCGACGGCTACCTGCTGGAGGACTCGCGCCAGGTCCGGGCAGCGGTGGAGTTGCCGATGATCCTGCTCGGCGGGATCACGGGCCGTGAGGTGATGGACACCGCGATGGCCGACGGGTTCGGTTTCGTCGCGATGGCACGCGCCCTGCTGCGTGAGCCCGACCTGGTCAATCGCCTCCAGGCCGACCCCGCGGGCCGGTCGCTGTGCATCCACTGCAACAAGTGCATGCCGACGAACTACACCGGGACCCGCTGCGTCCTCGTCGACCGCCGTACGACCCGAAGCGCCACGTGGGGGAAGCCCGAGGGCTACGCCCCGACTTCCGCTGAGTGGGACGCGTCACATCCGGCTTCCTGATGGGCTGGGAGATTTCTTCCGTGGCCCGCCGCTTCCTGCTCCCTGTGCTGGAGCTGTTGGCTGTCCTGTTCCTGGTCAGCCTGGGGGTCTTCCTGCTGCTGTCGCTGGTCCCGGGTGACCCCGCGGTGGCGGTGCTCGGGGAGGGCCGGACGCCTGCCGAGTACGACGCGCTGCGCGAGCAGCTCGGGCTCAACGACCCCCTGATGACCCGGTACGCCGACTGGCTGGGCGGCGTACTGAACGGCGACCTCGGCACGTCCCTGGTGCCGCCGCAGACCGCCGTCCTCGACCGGATCGCGTCGGCCCTGCCCGTGAGCCTCGAGCTCGCCGTGCTCGGCCTGGTGATGGCGCTCGCGATGGCCCTCCCGCTGGCCATGTGGTCGGCGTACCACCAAGGTGGGCGCGCCGACCGCGCGATCGGTGCCGTCACCTTCGCCCTGCTGTCGATGCCGTCCTTCCTCATCGGCCTGATCCTCATCGCGGTGCTCGTGAACTCGCTCGGGATCTTTCCGCGCAACGAGTGGGTGCGTCCCGGTGACGGCCTGGCGGGCAACCTCTCCCACGCCTTCCTGCCGGCGCTGACCATTGCGCTGATGGAGGCCGCGATGTTCACCCGGATCCTGCGCAACGACCTGGTCACGACACTGCACGAGGACTTCATCCTCGCCGCCCGCGCGCGCGGGATGTCGCCGTTGCGCGTCATGGTGAGCGACGCGCTGCGACCGTCCTCCTTCTCGCTGGTCACCGTGCTGGGACTGAGCATCGGACGCCTCGTCGGCAGCACCGTGATCGTCGAGTACCTCTTCGCTTTGCCCGGCATGGGCAAGCTCGTCATCGACGCCGCCAACCAGGGCAACTACCCCGTGGTGCAGGGAGCCGTGCTCGTCATCGCCGTCATCTATGTCGGCAGCAACGCGCTGATCGACCGCTCCTACGGACTGCTCGACCCGAGGACCCGCCGTGCTCGCGCCTGAACCCGTCATCGTCCGGCGCCGTGACACGCGCGCCGTCCTGCTCGTGACCGGCCTGCTGCTGCTTGCAGCGGGGTCGGCACTCGCCGTCTGGGCCTCCGGTACGACGGTCCTCGTCACGCTGGTGCGGATGCTGGTGCTCGTGGCCGGCATCCTCGCCGCGATCGCCGGCCTGGGCAGACTGGCCAGGGCCGCACGCGGCAAACCGGTCGATGTCGTCTTCTGGCTCGCAATGGCGTGGCTGGTGCTGATCCTGGGAGCGGCTGCGCTCGCACCCTGGCTCCCGCTCGGCAACCACGACGACTCGGTGGCCGGCCTGACCGCACCGATCTTCGCGCCACCCGGGGGGCTGGGCGCCGACCACCCGCTGGGGACCAACAACTACGGCCTGGACGTGCTGGCCCGAGCCGTCTTCGGCGCGCGGACCTCGATCCTGGTCGCCCTGTTGGCGGTCCTGATCGGCACCGTGGTCGGAGGCCTGGTCGGCATGGTGTCCGGCTTCGTACGGGGGACCACCGACCGCGTCGTCGGCGTGCTGTCGAACGCCCTGCTCGCCGTTCCGCCGCTGATCCTGCTGATCGCTCTGGGCACCGTGCTGGACCCGAGCATCCGCAGCATCGCGTTCGCGCTCTCGCTGCTGACGATCCCGAGCATGGTCCGGCTTGCCCGCGCCAACACGATCACCGTCGCTCAGCGCGAGTACGTGCTGGCGGCGCGTGCACTCGGTGCCAACCGGATGCGGTTGCTGCTCAGGGAGGTGCTGCCGAACGTGGTGCTGCCCGTGCTGTCACTGGCCGTCGTGATGATCTCGGTGCTCGTGGTCGCCGAGGCGTCGCTGTCCTTCCTCGGCATCGGTATCGAGCAGCCCACCCCCACGTGGGGCAACATGATCGCGGAGGGTCAGGGCGGGGTGATGGAGGAGAACCCCTTCATCGTCGTGGTTCCCGGCATCTGCCTGTTCCTGACCGTCTTCTCCTTCAACCTGTTGGGGGAGCGGGCGCAGAAGCGCTGGGACCCGAGGAGCGCCAAGCTGTGAGCACCCCCCTTCTGGAGGTCGTCGACCTCCGCACCGTCTTCCACACCACCCGCGGCGACGTGCGCGCCGTGGACGGCGTCTCCTTCTCCCTCATGGCCGGCGAGACGCTGGGGCTGGTCGGCGAGTCCGGATCCGGCAAGTCGGTCCTCGGGCGGAGTGTGATGGGCCTGATCACGAACGGCGCCACGACCACGGTCTCCGGGCAGGTCCTGCTCGAAGGAACCGACGTGCACGCGTTGAAACCCTCTGCCCGCCGCAAGCTGTGGGGACCCGCGGTGGCGATGGTCTTCCAGGACCCGATGACCTCGCTCAACCCGGTCAAGCGCGTCGGCACCCACCTCACCGAGACGCTGCGCCGGCACCTGCGCTGCTCGAGGTCCGAGGCGACTGAACGTGCGGTGGACCTGCTGCGCCAGGTCGGCATCCCCGAGCCGGCACGGCGCCTGGCGCAATACCCGCACGAGCTCTCCGGAGGCATGCGGCAGCGCGTCGTCATCGCCACCGCTCTCGCCTGCGACCCTCGTCTGCTCATCGCTGACGAGCCCACCACGGCGCTCGACGTGACCGTCCAGAAGCAGATCCTGGACCTGCTCGGCTCGCTCGTCGCCGAGCGGAACATGGCGATGCTGCTCGTCAGCCACGACCTCGGAGCCGTCGCCGGCCGTACCGATCGCGTCCAGGTCATGTACGCCGGGCGCACGGTGGAGTCGGGGGAGACGCGGCCCGTCTTCGCTGCTCCCGAGCACCCGTACACCGAAGCATTGCTCGCGTCGATCCCCCAGCTGTCGCACCCGCCACACACGGTGCTGCGGGCGATCGAGGGCAACCCGCCCGACATGGCCCGGCCCCCTGCCGGCTGCCGTTTCGCGCCCCGTTGCGGCCGGGTCGGGGAGGACTGCACGGATGTGCTGCCGATGCTGTCGGTCGTCCTCGGCCCCTCGCAGCGGGAGGGCCGCCGCGAGGTCGCCTGCCACCACCCGGTCCTGACGGACCCGGTCCTGACGGAGGAGCTCGGCCATGGCCGGTAGCGGAACGGCGCACCTGCGTCCCGGTCTCGAGCGTTCGCTGGTCGTGGACGACCTGGTCGTGGAGTTCCGGGTCGCGGCGGGGACCGTGCACGCGGTGTCGGGGCTGAACCTCGACCTGGTGCCGGGGGAGACCCTCGGCATCCTCGGCGAGTCCGGCTGCGGCAAGTCGAGCGCCGGACGGGCGGTCATGCAGCTGCCGCCACCGACGTCCGGCACGGTCCGGCTCGGGGACACCGATCTCACCGACCTCAAGCCGCGGGCCATGCGCAAGGCGCGAGCCCGGATGCAGCTCGTGCTGCAGGACCCGGTCTCCGCGCTGAACCCGCGACGCAAGGTCAAGGACCTGGTCGTCGAGGGGCTGGAGATCTGGGGCTGGGGCGACCGGAACCGCGACACCTACGTCGACGAGCTGCTGACGTCGGTCGGCCTGGACCCGGAGACCGTGCGGGAGAAGCGGCCGCACGAGCTGTCCGGCGGCCAGTGCCAACGGGTCTGCATCGCTCGGTCCCTTGCGCTCGACCCTGACGTCCTGATCTGCGACGAGCCCGTCTCCAGCCTCGACGTGTCGGTGCAGGCGCAGATCCTCAACCTGCTCGAGCAGGCACGCGAACGGTTCGGGCTCAGCATGGTCTTCATCGCCCACGACGTCGCGGTCGTGAAGAACATCAGTGACCGGGTGCTGGTGATGTACCTCGGCAAGACGTGCGAGGTGCTGCCATCTGCTGGCCTGGAGAGCGCGGCACTGCACCCCTACACGCGTCTGCTGCTGGCCTCCGTGCCGAGCGAGGCTGATGCGGATCGGGCAATCGATCCGGCCCGGGGTGGTGCCGAGACGACCGAGCTGCCTTCGCCGCTCGATCCACCCTCCGGCTGCCGTTTCCGCACCCGCTGCCCGCTGGCGAGCGAGCTGTGTGCGGCCCAGGAACCCCAGCTGCGAGAGCTCCGTCCCGGACAGTTCGTGGCGTGCCATCATCCCGAACGAGCAGTGGAGGAATGACCCCCCATGACCCGGTACGACGACGCGACGGCCACCGCTGAGGCGATTCGCTCGGGGGAGGTGTCGGCGCGCGAGGTCGTCGAGGACGCCATCGCCCGGATCCAGGACCACGGATGCTCGGGCCCCGGCGGCCTGAACGCGGTCGTGGCCGAGCGGTTCGAGGAAGCGCTCGCCGAGGTCGACGCCGGACTCCCGGCCGGTCCCCTTCAGGGTGTGCCGACCCTGGTCAAGGACCTCGGCATGCAGGTCGCCGGTCTGCCCCTGACCCGCGGCAGTCGGCTGTGGGCCGACGACGTGCAGAGCGTCGACAGCGAGCTGGTGCGCCGCTACCGGGCGGCCGGGATGGTGGTGCTCGGGATGACCAACAGTCCCGAGCTCGGCAAGAACGCCAGCACCGAACCGTTGCTGCACGGCCCCACCCGGAACCCGTGGTCGCCCGCTGACTCTGCCGGGTACTCCCCGGGAGGCTCGTCCGGCGGGTCCGCCGCAGCGGTCGCTGCCGGGCTGGTCCCGGTCGCCCACGGCAACGACGGCGGCGGCTCGATCCGCATCCCGGCGTCGGCCTGCGGGCTCTTCGGCCTCAAGCCGAGCCGGGGTCGCGTGACGACGTACCCGGTGCCGGCGACGCTGGCCTCTCCTCTCTCCGCCAACCACGTGTTGACCCGCACCGTGCGCGACAGTGCCCTCCTGCTCGACCTGTCCTCGGCCCCCTTGCCTGGCGACGCCTTGGCGGCGCCGACCCCGAGCTCGCCGTACGTCGAGCAGGCCCGCACGGCACCGCTGCGGCTGCGGATCGGTCTGGTCACGAAGCGACCCGACGGTGGCGTGGTGTCGCCCGAGGTGCTCGCCGGGGTCCGCCGGACCGCTGCGCTCTGCGAGGAGCTCGGGCACGTCGTCGAGGAGACCGAGCTGCGCCACGACGCCGAGCTGATGATGGGCGGATTCGCCACCTTGATGGGTGTCTCGCTCCTGGCCGACGTCGAGCACCGCCTTGCCGAGCTGGGCCGCGAGCTGCGCGACGATGACCTAGAACCGTTCACCCGGGTGATCCACGACCACTACCGCGCCACCATGACGCCCGTGCACGTGTACGACGCGCTGGCGGCCGTGCAGCAGGCCGGCTGGCAGCTCGGCGCGCAGCTCCGCGAGGTGGACCTGTTGCTGACCCCGACCCTTCCGCTGCCCGTCCCCGAGCTCGGCTTCCTCGACACCACGGACCCCGAGGCGATGTGGCAGCGCGGTGGCGACTACTCCTCGTTCACCGCCGTCGCCAACGCGACCGGCATGCCCGCGATGTCGCTGCCCTGTGGCCTCGACTCCGCCGGCCTCCCGCTCGGCGCCCACTTCATCGGCGACCTCGGCACCGAGGGCACCCTGCTCGCCCTCGCCACCCAGCTCGAGCAGGCCCGTCCGTGGCCGCTTCTCGCGCCGTCGTACCGCTGACACGTCGGACCCGCACGGGTGACACTTCGTGCACAGCAACGAGCCCCCTCCCGCCGTTCGGCGGAAGGGGGCTCTTCCCGGTCGAGGTGGGGTCAGCCCTTCCAGGCACCGCCGAGGAGCAGCAGCGTCTCGGAGGTGGAGGTGATGCCGTGGACGTCTTCGTTCCAGGGCATGAAGAACGCGCCGGCACCCATGGCGATCCCGGGGATCGTCTCCTGCCACAGCTCGTTGATCTGGGTCAGCAGGTCCGTGGCCTCGTCGCCGGAAGCCGCCTGGAGCTGGGCGATCAGGGCGTCCATCTCGGGGTTGGCATAGCCCGAGGGGTTCTGCGGGGACTGGCTGTTGAGGTTGGTCGCCAGGCGCGAGTACGGGTCCTCGTCGGGAACGCTCATCGCGGAGACGGCGATGTCGTAGTCGTGGGTGACGTAGATCCGCTGGGTCTGGTCGGCGATGTTGCGCAGGAGGTCGGTCTTCACCTCGAAGCCGACGGCCTCGAGCATGGCCTGCACGGTGACGGCCTGGGTCTGTGACGCCTGGTCGGACTGGCCGATGTAGGTCAGCTTGCCGTCGTAGCCGTCCGCCTTCGCGTCCTCGAGCAACGCCTTGGCCTTCTCTGCGTTGAAGTCCGAGGTCTCGACGGCGGTGAAGTACGGCGCGCTGGGGGAGTAGATGTTGCGGCCGGGGAGGCCGGCACCGCCGTTGACGCGCTCGGCGACGACCTCGGGATCGATCGCGAAGTTGATCGCCTGGCGTACGCGGATGTCGGAGGAGGCGCGACCCTCGCGGTTGTTCAGCCAGTAGAGGCTGCCCAGGCCGCTCGGCGCCATGATGCCGGCGAAGCCGTCCTTGCGTGCCTTCTCCACCGTCTGTGACGCACGGACGTTGGCGACGTCGACGGTGCCGTCGGCGAGCGAGGAGAGCCGGTCGTCGTCACTGCCCAGCCACACGAACCGGACGGCGTCCAGGTTGGGCTTGCCGTTCCAGTAGTCCGCGTTCGCCTTCAGGACCAGCTCCTCGGCCGGCTTGTACTTGTCGAGCACGAACGGACCAGCGCCGATCGGCTCGAACTTGTCCGGACCGCCCTTGTACGCCGCCGGCGCCATGATCATGCCCGGACCGCTGGCCAGCATGTTCGGGAACGTGATCCAGGCCTGGTTGAGGGTGAAGACGACCTTGGTCGTGCCCTCGGGCCGCATGTCCTTGATGTTGGTCGCGAGCAGCAGGGTGTTGTAGCCGGCGCTCTTCATGTAGTGGCCCAGGCTGCCGACGACCGCGTTGGCGTCCAGGGGCGTGCCGTCGGAGAACGTCACGTCCTCGCGCAGTTCCAGGGTCCAGGTGATGTTGTCCTCGGTGGTGAGGGACTTCGCCAGCCACGGCTCGAAGGAGTCCGACGGCTGGTCGTAGCGCATCAGGACGTCGTAGACAGCGGCGAGGGCGTTGCCGCCGGCTGCGCCGTTCGGGATCGTCTTGGTCGGGTCGAGGCTGCGCGCCTCGGAGTAGTCGGCCAGGGTCAGCGTGCCGCCGGCCTTCGGGTCACCGGCGTCGTCACTCGTTCCGACGACACCGGCGGCGTAGATCTCCTCGCGGGTCAGCGATGCGCTGTCGCCTCCCTTGTCGTCGGCGCCCGAGCCGGCGCAGCCGCTCACCAGCAGCGCTGTCGCCAGGACTGCGGTCGCGGCGACACGGCAGCGTGTCGTGGTGCGGTTCCTCACTGATCCTCCAGGTTGGGTCATCCGGGGCCCGCGCGGTGCTGCCCCGGTGTGTCGATCGTCACGCTAGGAGCGATCGAGGACCGGGGGCCCCGGAGGATCCCACTCACCGGGAGATCCGTCGTGGCCCGGAAGCTGTCCGGTCCGCGAAGTGGACGCCGTTCGATCAAATGACGAGTAAGTGCCTAGACTTTGACGAGAAAGCCCACGCCGCCGACGGCGGCACCTCGACAGGAGTCAACGATGACCTATCGCCCCGAGACCCTCGCCGTCCACGCTGGTCAGGAAGAAGCGGATCCGGCAACCAACGCGCGCGCCGTGCCGATCTACCAGACCACGTCGTACGTCTTCAACGACACCGAGCACGCCGCCAACCTGTTCGCCCTGGCCGAGCCGGGCAACATCTACTCGCGGATCATGAACCCGACCCAGTCGGTGTTCGAGGAGCGCGTCGCGCAGCTCGAGGGTGGCGTCGGCGCCCTCGCGGTGGCTTCCGGATCGGCCGCGATCACCTACGCCGTTCTCAACCTGACCTACTCCGGCGACAACATCGTCGCGATCTCCACCCTGTACGGCGGAACCTACGCCCTCTTCGCGCACACGCTTCCTCAGTACGGCATCGAGGTGCGTTTCGTCGACCCGGAGAAGCCCGAGGACCTCGCCAAGCATGTCGACGAGAACACCAAGCTGGTCTTCGCCGAGACGATCGGCAACCCCAGGATCAACGTCGTCGACACCCGCGCGTGGGCCGACGCCGCTCACGCGCACGGTCTGCCGCTCATCGTCGACAACACCGTCACGACGCCGTACCTCGAGCGGGTCTTCGACCATGGCGCCGACATCTCCGTGCACTCCGCGACCAAGTACATCGGCGGCCACGGCACCTCGATCGGTGGCGTCATCGTCGACTCGGGCAACTTCGACTGGGCCGCGCACTCCGAGCGGTTCCCGGGCCTGACCGGCCCGGACAAGGCCTACCACGGCGTGGTGTGGACAGAAGCCGTCGGAAACCTCGCCTACATCATTCGCGCCCGCACGGTGCTGCTGCGCAACACCGGCGCCGCGATCGCCCCGCTCAACTCGTTCCTCTTCCTCCCGGGCCTCGAGACGCTGCACCTCCGACTGGAGCGCCACAGTGAGAATGCGCTGGCCGTGGCGAAGTTCCTCCAGGGGCACGACGCCGTCGCCTGGGTCTCCTACCCCGGCCTCGATGACAGCCCCTACAGGGCGCTCGCCGACAGGCTCTTCACCGGCAAGGGCTACGGCGGCCTGGTCTCCTTCGGTCTCAGGTCCGGGCGGGACGGCGGCAAGCGATTCATCGAGTCGGTCGAGCTCTTCAGCCATCTCGTCAACATCGGTGACGCGAAGTCGCTCGCCGTGCACAACGCCACGACGACGCACTCGCAGCTCACCCCGGACGAGCTCGAGGCGGCCGGTGTGACCGAGGACCTGGTCCGGCTGTCGGTCGGCATCGAGAACATCGACGACATCCTCGCCGATCTCGAGCAGGCCCTGATCGCGGCGAAGTAGCACCGCGTGTCCGACTCCGTCGGGGTCGTCGCGACCCAGCGGGCCGTCCTCACGCAGGACGGCCCGCTGGAGCTCGAGTCCGGGGCGGTCCTCCCGGAGGTCGAGGTCGCCTTCGAGACCTACGGCGTGCTGTCACCGGACCGCGACAACGCCGTCTTCGTCTGCCACGCGCTCACGGGTGACGCGCACGCGGCCGGCTGGCACGAGGGTGCGCACCGCCCCGGCTGGTGGGACAACCTGATCGGCCCGGGCAAGGCGGTCGACACCGACCGATTCTTCGTCGTCAGCGCCAACCTGCTCGGCGGCTGTTCTGGAACGACCGGCCCGCTGTCGATCGACCCGCGCACTGGACGGCCCTACGGCCCGGACTTCCCGGCTCTCGACATGGCGGACCTGGTTGGCGTCCACCGACGTCTGCTCGACCACCTCGGTATCGAACGCCTGCACGCCGCCGTCGGCGGATCGCTGGGCGGCATGCAGGTCCTCGAGTGGGCGCTGGAGGAGCCGGACCGGATCGACCGTGCGGTCCTCGTCGCGGCGAGCTCACGCCTGACCACGGAGAACATCGCGTTCTCCTCCGTCGCACGAACGGCGATCCTGGAGGATCCCGACTACCGCGACGGCCGGTATGGCGAGCACGGAGTAACGCCCCGCCACGGACTCAAGGTCGCGCGCATGCTGGCCCACATCACCTACGTCTCCGAGGCGTCCCTGGCAGACAAGTTCGGTCACGCCCGGGACAGCCACGGAAGCGCGAAGCGTCTGGGTGCCGACTTCGAGGTCGAGCACTACCTCCAGCACCAGGGCAACAGCTTCCTCGAACGCTTCGATGCGCTGTCGTACCTGCACCTGACCCGGCCGATGGACTACTTCGACCCGTTCACCGAGCATCCCCGCATCCGGCCGTCGACCCGGTTCCACCTGCTGTCCTTCGACTCCGACTGGCGCTTCCCGACGTCACATTCGCTCCGGATCCGCGATCAGCTCGCGGCCCGTGGCGTCAGGGTCGAGCACACAGAGGTCGCCTCGCCCTGGGGCCACGACTCGTTCCTTCTCGAGCCGCCCGGCTACCACGACCTGGTGCGCGCCGCCCTGGCCTGACGACTCAGAAGGCGTGCGCCATCAGGTCACCGAACAGCGCCTGCGGGTCCACCTCCAGCCCCCGTCGTGCAAACCACCCACAGACGTTGGTGCAGTCACGCAGCAGGAAGTCGAAGCCGCCGGCGTTGCCGACGAGGTCGACCAGTTGCGGCAGGTCGATGATCACCAGCCGCTCGCCCGCGGCCAGGATGTTGTACGCCGACAGGTCGCCGTGCACGAGTCCGGACTGGACGAGCGTCACCATCGCCTCGCGGAGCTGTTCGAAGTACGACTCGAGAAGCGCGCGGTCGGGCCGCGTCTGCGCGAGCCGCGGCGCCGTCTCCGGCTCGTCGGCTCCGGGCACGGTGATCCACTCCATCAGTATCTCGGTCCCGTCGATCTGCACGGGATAGGGCACGGGCAGCCCGAGGTCCCAGCAGCGTTGCAGGGCACTCCACTCGGAGATGGCCCATTCGCCGGCGGCGACCTCGCGGCCGAAGGTGCTCTTGCGCTTGATCGCGCGCTCGTCACGCGAACGCTTCATGCTGCGGCCCTCGGTGTAGCTGGCCGAGCGGTGGAACGTGCGGTGCTCGGGGGACCGGTAGCGTTTGGCGGCCATCACCACGGACTGGGTGAGATCGTGCGGGTCGGTGCGGTCGAGGAGGAAGACGTCGGCTTCCTTGCCCGTCTTGAGGATGCCGAGGTCGGTGTCGATCGCGCCCTGGGAGGTGACGACCCAGTCGGGACGTGGCTCGGGTCCGCGCGAGAGTGGCTCGACGTCGAGCCAGGTGGACCATCGCTGGCCGTGGCCGAGGTCGTCGTAGGCCTGGAAGTCGAAGACGAACCGGGAATCGAGATCGGCCGGGGCGTCAGGTGGGGAGAGGTTCTCCGGGAACAATTCGGGTGCTCCTGTGGGTCGAGGGGATTCGGTCTGCAGGCAGGCCGGCGACAGTCATGGACATGTCACGCTCCTCTCGACGGGCTCCACGGGTGCGCGGAGATCTGGCACAAGGGTGAACCCGTCCCTTTGCCCGACGCAAGCGAATATCGCTGAGGCACGACTGACGTACATTGGTGCGATGCGCTGGCGGACGGTTCTCGTGGTGATCCTCCTGCTGCTCGTCCCCGGATTCTCGGGTGCGGCGGCGACCGACTTCCGCGACTCCGGTGCGCCGGTCGCGGGTTCGATCAAGGGCCCCGACCCGTACTGGCCCTTCGACGGCAACGGCGGCACCAACGCGCTGCACTACGACGTCCGCGTGTTCTACAACTTCGAGGAGAAGATCCTCGCTGGCCGGACCATCATCACGATGCGCGCGACCACCGACCTGAGCAGCTTCTCCCTGGACCTGTTGCTGCCGACGAGCTCGGTGAAGGTCAACGGCAAGGCGGCCCTGTTCTCGCGACCGAACCACCACGAGCTCAAGGTGGTGCCGAAGACCGCGATCGCGTCCGGTGCCACGTTCAAGGTCGACGTCAGCTATCGCGGCCGGCCAGCGCCGATCAGCTACGCCGGCGAGCGCAACTGGCTGGCGAACCGGCACGAGGTCGTCACCATGAACCAGCCGCACATGTCGCCGTGGTGGTTCCCCGCCAACGACCACCCCAGCGACAAGGCGACCTTCGACATCCGGGTCAACGTGCCGAAGACCAAGGAAGTCATCAGCAACGGCACCCGGATCTCCCGGACGACCACGGCCACGCGGGCGACCACCCGCTGGCGGATGTACGACCCGATGGCGACCTACCTCGCGTTCTTCGCGGCCGGTGACTTCGTGATCGAGAAGGGCCGCTCCAGCTCGGGCATTCCCTACTACAACGCGGTGTCGTCGCGCCTGCCGACGATCGATCGCAACAGGTCGTTGCGCGAGCTGCGGCGTACGGCTGGCATCACGGAGTGGCTGAAGAGCCGGCTCGGGCCCTACCCGTTCACCTCGACAGGTGGCGTGGTCACCAGCCTCGACGTGGGGTTCGCGCTGGAGAACCAGACCCGCCCGACGTACGGCGCGTGGATCTACCCCGGCGTCGTCGTCCACGAGCTCGCCCACCAGTGGTTCGGTGACAGCGTCGCGGTCGAGCGCTGGAGCGACATCTGGCTCAACGAGGGTTTTGCGACCTACGCCGAGGCCTACTACGCCGCCTCGCACGGCGGACCGTCGATCGAGTCCTGGCTGAACAACCTCTACGACGAGACCTGCCAGGCGCCCTTCTCCAGCTTCTGGACCCTGGACCTCGACGACCCGGGCGCTGCCCACATCTTCGACAGCGCGGTCTACGACCGTGGTGCGATGGTGCTCGGCGCCCTGCGCAACCGGGTCGGTGCCGTCGGCATGCGCGACCTGCTGCGCGCCTGGGTCGCCGAGCACCGCGACGCGAACGCCTCGGTCGCCGAGTTCGAGGCGTTTGCGGAGGCCGAGACCGGCGAGGAGTTGACGGCGTTCTTCAACGCCTGGCTGCGCGGGGGCAAGGCACCTGCCGGGACGGAGGACAACGGGCTCGAGCACGCCTGCCCGTGACCGCTCCGGGCGCGCCTCCCCCGATGCGGGTGGGGCGTTTGGTACCAATGTGTCGATCTGTGTCCTCGGGGACACGCCCACACCTGGATGGAGACACCCGCGCATGGACACCAAGAAATTGATCGGTGTCGTGGTGATCGTTTTCCTCGGCTTCTGGATGTTCACCGATCCCAACGGCCTCGCCGTGAGTGCGAAGAGCGCCGGTTCCGAGGCGTGGTCCCTGACCGAGCAGGCGTTCAGGGGAGTCATCGACTTCCTCGGCGCGCTCGGCTAGCACCGCCATGGGCTTCGTGTCGGGTTTCGTCGCGCGGCTCGGTGACCCCAGGATCAGCAAGCACCTCCTCCGCGAGGAGGGTGAGGTCGTCGTCGACGAGGTGGTGCACCACTGGTTCGCCTACCTGCGACCCGGCGCCGAGGCAACGATGGCGCTGGTGCTCCTGGTGGCGAGCTGGTTCGTCTCGGTGCACGTCGCCTGGTTCTTCATCATCGTCGCGGCCGGCCTGATGGTGCACGCCGCATGGGGCGGGCTGGCGGTGCTGCGCGATCGCTTCGTGATCACGAACATGCGGGTGTTCCGGGTCCACGGAGTCCTCTCCCAGAGCCTGGCGACGATGCCACTGAGCCGGATCCTCGACATCTCGGTCAAGAAGCCGCTGCACGGCCGGATCCTCGGCTTCGGCCATTTCTGCTTCGAATCCGCCGCCCAGGAGCAGGGCCTGCGCGACATCCGGTACGTCGGTCGTCCTGACGAACGCGACCTCTCCATCCAGCGCGTCGTGCAGCGGGCGGGCCTGCGTGGCCCCCGCGTTCCCAACTGACGCCGCGTCCGTACGATTGCGTCCATGACGCAGCAGCCGTTTTCTCGTCCCGGCGCCATCGATCTCTCGGCGCTGAAGCAGCGTCCGGCCCCCACCGGCGGACCGGCAGCACCCGCTGGGGGTGCCGGTGGAGGTGGCGGCAGGTCCACGTCGGCGTACGCCGTCGCGGTGGACGAGGCGAACTTCCAGACGGTCCTCGAGGCATCGATGACCGCGCCCGTCGTGCTGGTCTTCCACTCGGCGACGCAGGCCCCTGAGAGCGTCCAGATGGCCGCCGACGTGATCACCGTCGCCGAGGAGTACGACGGCCGGTTCCTCGCCGCGACGATCGACGTCGACGCCGTCCCGCAGATCGCCCAGGCCATGCAGATCCCGCAGGTGCCGCTGATGCTGGTCATCCTCGATGGCCGCCCGGCGACCCAGCCGATCCCCGGTGCCGCGCCCATCGACGACATCCGCGCGCTGTTCAATCAGCTCGCGCAGCAGCTCACCGCGCAGGGCATCGCAGGTCGCCACCAGCCCAACGCCTTCGGTGCTCCTGTCACGAACGACGACGGCGAGGAGGGTGGCGAGCCCGAGGTCGACCCGCGCTACGCGCCGGCGGAGGACGCGCTGGCCGCGGGTGACTACGACCGGGCCGTCGCGGAGTACCAGAAGCTCGTCGACGGCAACCCCGCCGACAGCGAGGCCGCGGCCGGGCTGGCCATGGCCAAGGTGCTGCAGCGCACCGACGGAGTGGAGCTCGACGCGGCTCGCGCTGCTGCTGATGCAGCGCCCGACGACGTCGACGCGCAGACGATGCTCGCCGACCTGGACATGCTCGGCGGCCAGGTCGAGGACGCCTTCGCGCGATTGATCGAGCTGGTGCGACGTAGCGCCGGCAAGGAGCGCGACCGGGCCCGTGAGCACCTGCTCGGCCTGTTCGGTGCGGTCGGAAACGACGACCCGCGGGTCCTCAAGGGCCGCGCTGCCCTCGCTTCCGCCCTGTTCTGAATCTGATGGCCGGAATGAGGTTCGGACAGGGCGCCGGCTTCCTGCTGCAGGGCCTGCGCCTGTGGCGCACCCGCACCCGGCTGATGCTGCTCGGCATCGTGCCGGCGTTGATCGTGGCCGCGCTGCTGGTCGCGGCCTTCGTCGGGCTGGTCCTGGTCCTCGACGACCTGATCGCGTGGGCGACGCCGTTCGCCGACAGCTGGAACGACACCGTGCGCATGCTGTTTCGCACGATCGTGTTGATCGGCCTGCTCGCCGGCGCCGCGATGCTGGCCGTCATCACCTTCACCGGACTCACCCTCGCGGTCGGCGATCCCTTCTACGAGAAGATCTGGAAGGAGGTCGAGCTGTCGCTCGGGGGAGAGGTGCCCGATCGCGGTGTGGGCTGGGTCCGCGGCGCGCTCGACGGCCTGGTCCTCGTGGTGATGGGTCTGGCGACCGCGGTCGTGGTGTTCCTGATCGGACTTCTCCCGCTGGTCGGAGCGATCATCGGTGCCGTGCTGGGACTGGTCGTCTCCGGTCGCCTGCTCGCAGGTGAGCTGGTCTCCCGTCCGCTCGAGGCGCGCGGCATGGACCGTGCCGCCCGCTCCGCGCTGATGCGCGAGCACCGCGGCGCGATGCTGGGCTTCGGCGTGAGTGTGCAGGCGTGCTTCCTGGTGCCGTTCGGCGGCATCCTGGTGATGCCCGCCGCGGTCGCCGGGGCGACGTACCTCGCTCGTCAGGCGCTGGAGACCACGCCCACCTGATCGAATGCCCGCAGCACCGCCTGGACGGCGGGGGAGTCGGCCATCGTGCGGCGGTGGAGTGCGTCGATGAGGCGGATCGGCTCCGGGTCCTTCACGGCGACGGCGACCAGCTGGTCGCCGAGCGGCGCGCGACCCATCCGCGGGACGAGCGCGACGCCGAGCCCCGCCGCGACGAGGGCCAGGTGTGAGTCGAACTCGCCGGACACATGGGCGATGCGCGGTGATCCGCCGGTGCCGTCGTACATCCGGGAGAGCCACTGGCGGCAGATCGTGCCCTCCGGTGTGGCCACCCAGTCGACGTCGAGCAGGTCGTGCGGCGTGACTGCGGATCGGCGGGCCAGCGGATCCTCGCGATGCACGATCAGGTCGGCGATGTCACCGCGCAGCGGAGTGGCGACCACGTGGTCGGGGACCGTGAGCGCGACACCGCCCCAGCGATGGACGATGCCGAGCTCGACCTGGCCGCTGGCGACGAGGTCGACGACGTCCCACGGCTCGCCCTCGCGCAGGGTGAGGGTCAGGTCGGGGTGGGCGTCGCGCAGGCCGCGGGCGATGGGAGCGACCAGTCCGCGCATCGCCGTGGAGAAGGCGGCGAGGCGGATCCGGCCCGCGACGACGTCCGCGCGCTGCTGGAGGTTGGCCTCGAGCTGCTCGAGGTCGGCGAGCACCTGCTGGCCGGCGTCGACCAGGTGATGGCCGTGGCTGGTCAGCATCACGCCGCGGCCGACCCGCTCGAGCAGGGGTACGCCGGTCTGGCGCTCGAGCCGTTTGACCTGCTGCGAGATCGCGCTCGGGGTGAAGCCGGTGGCGGCCGCGGCGGCGACGACCGAGCCGTGGGTGGCGACGGCCTGGAGCCCGGCGAGTGCGTCCAGATCAATCATGAAGCGATGCTACATCAACAGGTGCACATCTATTCGCTGGTGCTTCATGATCATCGCGGCGATGCTGGGAGGCGTGAACCGCAAGGACCAACTGCTCGCCGCCCTCGTCGCCGTGATCTGGGGCTTCAACTTCGTCGTCATCGACTGGGGCATGGGCGAGGTGCCGCCACTGCTGTTCCTCGCCGCCCGCTTCCTCGCCGTGATCGTGCCGGCGGTCTTCCTGCTCGACCCGCCGCCCGTGCCGTGGCGGACCGTCGCGGCGGTCGGGGTCTTCATGTCGCTGGGCCAGTTCGGCTTCCTGTACGTCGCCATGGACGCCGGGATGCCGCCGGGGCTCGCCGGGCTGGTGCTCCAGGCCCAGGTGGTGCTCACGATCCTGCTGGCCACCGTCGTGCTGCGGGAACGTCCCACCGGCCCGCAGACGATCGGCGTCGTGCTCGGTGCCGCCGGCCTGGTCGTCGTCGGGCTGGGGCGCGGCGGTCATGTGCCCCTGGTCGCGCTCGGCCTGTGCCTGATGGGCGCGCTGATGTGGGCGATCGGCAACGTCGTCTCCCGGGCCTCCGGCGCCACCGGCGGGCTCGCCCTCACCGTGTGGTCGGCGCTCGTGGTCCCGATCCCGTTGATCGCGCTGTCGATGGTCCTCGACGGACCGGGTGCGCTCGCCGACGGCGTCGCGGCGTTCGGCTGGAAGGCCGCCGTCTCCACGCTCTACACCGCCGGTCTGGCATCGCTCGTCGGCTACGGCATCTTCAACGGCCTGCTCTCGCGCAACACGTCGGCCTCGGTCGTGCCGTGGATCATGCTGGTGCCGCCGGTCGCGATCGGGTCGGCGTGGGCGCTGCTCGGCGAGGTCCCGTCGACCGGGGAGCTCATCGGTGGCGCGGTCCTCGTGGTGGGTGTGCTGGTCGCCCAGCGCCGCACCAGCGGGCGCAAGGTCAGTGACCCGACTCCGTGTACGCCGGACCTTCCCCTGCCAGGCTCGCCAGCGCTGCCCGCACCCGCCGTGCCGTGAAGTCGGCTGCACGCTCCTCGATCTCGGCGAGGGTGAGGAACTCCGCTGCGCGGATCTCGCGAGGCTGCGGGACGACCTGTTCGGCGATCGAGGCCGGGTGCACGCCTCCGTCGAAGACCAGACAGATCGCGTCGTCCCAGCCACCCCACGGCGGCAACCAGTCGGTGAGCACGAGCGGACCGGCCGCGATCTGCAGGCTGAGCTCCTCCTCGACCTCGCGGGCGACCGCGAGCCGGGGCGACTCGCCGGGCTCGACCACACCGCCGGGCAGGTCCCAGTCGTCCTTGTAGGTCAACTGGCACATCAGCACCCGCGGCCCCGCAGACCCCGTGGACTCGTCGCGGATCAGCATCTGCCCGATGCCGCGCTTGCGCGGCAGGAACGAGTTGAGGAGCGCCCGGAAGCCGCCGGGCTCGTGCACGGGGGTGTCGTCGGCGAGCCGTGCGTAGACGACCACGTCGCCGATGCGGCCTCGCTGGATGCCCTCACGCCGCATTCCGGACCAGGTGGCGATCCGTTGCGCCTCGGCGTCGTCGACGGCGACCTTGACCTCGACCCGCTCGTGATCGGTCAGTGCGGCAGCCACCTGGCGGCGTACGACGTCGACGGCGGCCTGCCAGCCGCGCTCGGTGAGGTCGGTGGTCCAGGTCAGCCGGGCGATGCCGTCATCGACAGTGGTGTGGCGGATCTCCGGTTCGGACACAGGATCACCCTAGGGGGGCCTTCAACCACAGCGTCGAGAGTGGTGGCAGGACGAGCGATGCGTACGCCGCGCTGCCGCCGGGAGCGTTGGCCTCGAGCGGACCGGCGGCCAGGGCCTCGACGGTCCCGAGATTGCCCACCCCGCTGCCGCCGTACGACGCCGCATCGGTGTTGAGCAGTTCGGCCCAGGGTCCGGCGACGGGCAGGCCGAGGCGGTAGTCGTGGGGGACTGCGGCGAAATTGGAGACACAGACCAGATCGGGCCCACCGGAAGCACGCCTGATGAACGAGAAGGTGTTGTTGCCGGCGTCCTGGGCGTCGATCCAGGCGAAACCGGAGGGGTCGTTGTCGAGGCGCCACAGGGCGGGCTGCTCGACGTAGCGGTGGTTGAGGTCCCGCACGAAGTCGTGCATGCCGCGATGGTCGGGCTTCGCGAGCAGCCACCAGTCGAGCTCGCGGGCCTCGGCCCACTCCGACTCCTGCGCGAACTCGCAGCCCATCATCAGCAGCTGCTTGCCGGGGTGGGCCCACATGTAGGCGAGGTAGGCGCGCAGGTTGGCGAGTTGCTGCCAGCGGTCGCCCGGCATCTTGCGCACCAGCGAGCCCTTGCCGTGCACGACCTCGTCGTGGCTCAGCGGCAGCACGTAGTTCTCGGAGAACGCGTAGGCGAGCGAGAACGACATCTCGCCGTGGTGGTAGGCCCGGTGGATCGGCTCGTGCTGCAGGTACTTCAGGCTGTCGTGCATCCAGCCCATGTTCCACTTGAAACCGAAGCCCAGGCCACCGCCGGAGGTCGCCCCGGTGACGCCCGGCCAGGCCGTCGACTCCTCCGCGATCGTGACGATCCCGGGCACCCGCTTGTAGGCGGTGGCGTTGAGCTCCTGCAGGAAACGCACCGCTTCGAGGTGCTCGTGGCCGCCGTACTGGTTGGGCGTCCACTCGCCGTCCTTGCGGCCGTAGTCGAGGTAGAGCATCGAGGCGACGCCGTCGACGCGCAGACCGTCGACGTGGAACTCCTCCAGCCAGTAGAGCGCGTTGGCGACGAGGAAGTTGCGGACCTCCGGGCGGCCGAAGTCGAAGATGTGCGAGCCCCACTCCGGGTGCCAGCCCCGCTGCGGGTCGGGATGTTCGTAGATCGGTGTGCCGTCGAAGCGCACCAACGCCCAGTCGTCGGTGGCGAAGTGGCCGGGCACCCAGTCGAGGATCACCGAGATGCCGGCGGCGTGCAGGGCGTCGACGAGCCGGCGGAAGCCGTCAGGGTCGCCGAAGCGCGCGTCCGGGGCGAAGTACGACGTGACGTGGTAGCCCCACGAGCCGCCGAACGGGTGGTGCATGACAGGCATCAGCTCGACGTGGGTGAACCCGAGATCAGCCAGGTAGCCGGGCAGGTCCGCCGCGAGCTCGTCGTACGACCAGAAGGAGCCGTCGGGGTGTCGCTTCCAGGACCCGAGGTGCATCTCGTAGGTCGCCATCGGTTCGTTGACCGGCTGGCGATCGGCCCGCTGGGCCAGCCACGCGGCGTCCTGCCAGACGTGGGTGGAGGTGAAGACGCGGGACGCGGTGTCGGGAGGCGTCTGCGCGTGGAAGGCCATCGGGTCGGCCTTGTGCCGCCAGACGCCGTCGGCGCCCTCGATCACGAACTGGTAGGTCGCGCCGGACCCGACGCCCGGGACGAAGGCCTCCCAGAGCCCCGAGCCGATCGGTGCGAGCCGGTCGGCGTTGCCGTCCCAGTCGTTGAAGTCGCCCGCGACGCTGACCTGGCGGGCGTTCGGCGCCCAGACCACGAACGAAGTGCCGTCGGTCGGTTCCGTGCGGACGTGCGCGCCGAGCACCTGCCAGAGCTGCTCGTGACGGCCTTCCGCGATGAGGTGGAGGTCGATCTCGCCGAGAGTCATCTCATCCACCCTAGACGTCAGGCCTGACGGGCGGTCAGGCGAAGGAGGCAGGTCTGCTGCGGCTTCATGGCAGGCACCTGGACTCCCGCGCTCCCGAGCACCCGCCCCGGCAGCCGGATGCCCTTGCCCTGCAGCCAGCTGGGCACGGTCCACGGCGGCTCGCCCGCCCCTTCGGGGCCGAGCAGTCGGACGTCGTACGACGTCGACGGGTCCAGCCCCGGCAACCGGACCCGCCCGCGGGGCGAGGTCGCCGGCTTGCCGAGCGATGTCATGGCGAACACTGCGTCCTGCTGGTCCTGCGCCACGACGCCGTGCACCCACAGGCTCGGATCGGGGTGGTCGGCCACGACGACGCGGCCGGTGTGCAGCAGCGGTCGCAGGCTCTTGTGGAGCTCCACCCAACGGCGGATCACGGGCAGGTCCTCGGCGGGGAGCCTGGCGAGGTTCCACTCGATGCCGAAGTGGCCCCACAGGGCGGTCGTGGCGCGGAAGTCGAGCGGCTGGGTGCGGCCCGTCGAGTGGGCGGTCTCCGGACCGAGGTGGGTGCCGACGAGCTCGGGCGGGACGAGCAGCTGCGTCCATCGCTGCACCTCCTGGCGGTCGAGCGCGTCGATGCAGTCGCTGGCCCAGATCCGGTCGGTGCGGGCGAGGATGCCCAGGTCGATCCGGCCACCACCGCTCGCGCACGACTCGATCTCCAGGCCGCGATGGCGGGCCTTGAGCTCGTCGATCAGGCGGTAGACGGCGAGGGTGTGGGCGCGGACACCGGGCGTGTGGGTGGGGCCGTGACCGGCCTCGGTGACCGGCCGGTTGTGGTCCCACTTGAGGTAGCCGACGGGGTGCTCGTCGAGCAGCCGGTGCAGCGCCTTCGCGATGTACCGGTAGGCGGCGGGGTTGGCGAGGTCGAGCACGTACTGGGAGCGCGAGGGGAGCCCGAGGGAGTCCGGGCCCTGGCCCGGCCCGGGTCGGAGAATCCAGTCGGGGTGCGCGCGGGCGAGGTCGGAGTCGGGGTTGATCATCTCGGGCTCGACCCAGATGCCGAACTCCATGCCGGCTGCGGTGACCCGTTCGACCAGCGGCTTCAGCCCGTCGGGCCACGACGTGCGGTCGACCTCCCAGTCGCCCAGTGCGGACTGCGCGTTGTTGCGCCCGCGAAACCAGCCGTCGTCGACGACGAACCGCTCCACGCCCACGGCGGCAGCGGCATCGACGAGGGGCATCAGTCGCTCGGGCGTCGCCTTGAAGTAGACGGCCTGCCAGGTGTTGAGCAGCACCTTGCGCGGTGTCCTCGGATGGGTGGCGCGGGCCCGGATCTCCTCGTGCAGGCGGCCGGCGAGCTCGTTGAGGCCGTGTCCATGGCTCGCCCAGACCTCCGCCGCCGAGTACGTCTCGCCCGGCGCGAGCGTCACCTCGTGGGGGAGCAGGAGTTCGCCTGCCGCCAGCACTGCTTCGCCGTGGTGGGGCCGCTCGGCAGCGTGGACCTGGTTGCCGGACCACGCCAGGTGCACGCCCCAGACCTCGCCGGACTCCCAGCCGAAGCCGCTCTCGCCGGCCGCGAGGACGAGCGGCGCGTCATGGCCCGGGCGTCCCTTGCGGTCCTCGCGGACGTGCGCGCCGACGACCAGGGGGACGCGTTGCGGCACCCGCTCGTGGGCCTGGCTGCCAGCCAGGCTGAGCACCTCGGTGGCATGGCTCGGCACGGGCAGGGACAGCCCCAGGTGTTCCAGGTCGTACGGCGTCCGGCCGGTGTTGGTCAGCTCGGCGCCCAGCCGCGCCACACCCCGCGGGGACAGCGTGACGGTCAGGTCCAGGGCGATCTGCGCGGCGTCGTCGACCGCGTGGAAGCGGACGCCCTGCTCGATCTCCTCGTGGCCGGTGACCGCGAGCCGGGTGACGTAGCCGGCGCCGTGACGACTGCCGATCAGCCCGGGTCGACCCAGCCATCCCTCGGCCTCGACCGGCACCAGCGACGGGATCCCCGGGACGCTGAAGGCGCTGTTGCCGCGGCGGGGACGGGCGGCCTCCGCCAGGTCGGCGAGCTGGCGCGAGCCGAGGCGCCCCAGGTCGTTTCCCCAGTGCAGGACCCTCGGCAGACCGTTGGCCCAGCTGGCGTCGTACTCGAGGAGGAGGCTGACGCCTCCCGCGCGCAGATGGATCCGCGTGGCCGTCATGGCCTCACCCTAGTGACCGGCGGATGAGCGTCGGTGGCGTCGATGGTGATGTGATGCGGGAGTGACCGTTCGCCCCGAAGCCCCGTCCTGGCGGCTCGTCGTCATCGTGCCCCTCGTGCTGGCGTGCCTCTCGATGATCGGGCCGTTCAGCATCGACACGCCCTTCCCGGCCTTCGCCGAGATGGGCAGGGAGTTCGACGCCGGGTCGAGCCAGTTGCAGCTGATCGTCACCGTCTACCTGGGGTCGTTCGCCGCGATGAGCATCTTCCACGGGCCGTTGTCCGATGCGCTCGGCCGGCGCCCGGTCATGCTCGTCTCGCTCGTCGTCTACGTCGCCGCGTCGATCGGCTGCGCCTTCGCTCCCGGGCTGGGCTGGCTGCTCGTGTGCCGCGCGCTGCAGGGTCTGAGCGCCGGCGGTGCCACGATCGTCAGCCGGACGGTGATCCGCGACCTCTTCGAGGGCGCCACCGCCCAGCGCCTGATGAGCCGGGTCGCCGTCATCTTCGGCATCGCGCCGGCCATCGGTCCGATCGTCGGTGGACTGGTGCTGCAGCTCGGCCGCTGGCCGCTGGTCTTCGTCTTCCAGGCCGGCCTGGGGGTAGCGCTGATCCTCGCGGTGCTGCTCCTGCTGCCCGAGACGCTGCCCCGGGAGCGCCGGGTCCCGCTGCGGGTGGGGTCGGTGCTCGGTGGCCTGGTCGCGGTCGCGCGGGAGACGGCGTTCCACCGGCTCGCATGGGCGACGGCCCTGATCTTCGGCGCGCAGTTCCTCTACATCGGCGGTGCGGCGATCTTCGTGGTCGACGTGCTCGGGCAGGGGGAGCTCGACTTCTGGAAGCTCTTCGTCCCGATGATCGGCTCGATGATGTTCGGCTCCTGGCTGTGCGGACGAGCCGCCGGCCGGATCACCGCCCGGCGCCTGATCTCACTCGGCTGCACCATCTCGTTCACCGGCGGCGTCGTCGGCGTACTCGTGGCTGCCTCGCCGCTGGCCACCGACCTGCCGTGGGCAGTGGTCGGACTCAGCCTGATCGCGCTCGGCAACGGCATGACGTACCCGACGATGCAGTTGCTGCTGCTCGACCTGTTCCCCGAACGGCTCGGCGCCGTGGTGTCGATGTCGTCGTTCCTCGCGCTCGTGCTCAACGCCGTCACCGCCGTCGCCCTGACCCCGTTCGTCGGGACCTCGGCGTTGGGCTTCGCCACCGCCGCCCTCGTCGGCGTCGGCGCGGGCCAGTTGCTCTGGGCCTGGCACTGCGCCCTCGAGGACCGGGACTGCGCGGTCGAGGGGACCACCGCCGAGCGCGAACCGATCGAACTCCTGTAGTCGCCTATTCGGCGATGAGGCGAGCCACTCCGGACAGCGGGATGGGGAGCCAGGCTGGGCGGTTGCGGGCTTCGTAGACGCACTCGTAGACGGCCTTGTCGATGATGTACGCCGTCAGCAGCACTCGGTCGGCGTCGGACAGCCCGCCCTCCCCGCAGTACGCCGACAGGAAGGCCTTGCGGTTGCGACGAGCCCACTCCTCGGCTCGATGGGCGCGCTGGCCGAGCACGTCGGGGTCGTCCTCGGGCAGTGACTCCGCCACCGCATGCGGTGCGTAGTCGAACGAGCGCAGCATCCCGGCGACGTCGCGCCAGGGAGTGTCGGGCAGGAGGCGCTCGGCGAGCGGTCGGGCCGGTTCGCCCTCGAAGTCGACGAGCTTCCAGCCGACGACGGTCCGCATCGTCTGGCCCAGGTGCAGGTCGGAGTGGATCCGCTGGACCGCCACCTCGGGCAGGTCCCGCACGGCGTCGAACCGGGCCGTGGCTCCGTCGACGAAGGGGACCAGGTCCGGCACGACGTGGACAGCCGCGGACAGGCGGCGTTGCATGCCGTCGGCGATGGCACTGCCCGCGACCACCGAGGTGCCGAAGGCCGCCCGCAGTTGCTCGTGCACCTCCGCCAGCGCGACGCCGAGTCGCCGGGCCTCGCCCGCGAAGTCGCCGCCCACCTCCTCGGCGTGGAGGTCGGCCTCGGCGAACAGGTCGCGCACGCTGGCCAGCGCCTGCTCCCAGCCGTCGCTGGCCGTGCGCAGGAACTGCTGCAGCATGGCGAGGTGGAGGTCGTCGGACTCGATCCAGCCAAAGAGGGCGGCGACGTGGGTGGAGCCGGCCTCGGTGAGCACCTGGTGCGTGGTGATGTCCGGGTTCTCGCCGGGAGTGACCTTGCGGAAGATCTTCAGCACCGAGTCGTCGCCATAGAGCACTGAGGAGTTGGACTGCTCGCCGGAGAACAGAGCCGGCACTGCATCGAGGTCGAGGTCGTGGCCCTCGAGGCGGACGAAGTCGAGAGCGCCCGTCGTCCGGTCCGGGTCTCCGAAGGCCCGCAGGTAGGCCGTCATCGCGTCCCGGTCCTGGAGGGCGTCGTAGGCGATCACCTCGCCGAGGTCATCGTCCTCCCAGCGGCCGACGATCGCGTGCTCGAGGCGGTCCTGTTCCTCGACGTACAGCGACAGCGGCAACTGGTAGAGCTCCCGGTCGGCGCTGTCGTCGTACGCCACCTCGACCAGCTCCACGACGACGCCGGGTGCGACGGTGCCGATCCGGCGCACCCCGCTGACCGTGAACGCTCGGCCCTTCCCGCCGAACCACCGGGCCCGGCTGATGAAGTCGTGCAGTGCGTCGCGGTCGGGGCGGGTCGTCGTGGCCATCAGAGCACCGGCCTCCCAGAGGTGTCGGGGTCGGTGAGTCGGAACCAGTAGAAGCCGTGTCCGCTCAGGGTCAGCAGGTACGGCAGCTCGCCGATGGCCGGGAAAGGCACGCCGCCGAGCAGCTCGACCGGCACCCGGCCCTCGTAGCGACGCAGGTCCAGCTCGACCGGCTGCGGAAAGCGGGAGAGGTTGTTGACGCAGAGGATGACGTCGTCGCTGCCCTCGGGCCCGACGTGTTCGCGGACGTAGGAAAGCACCGTCGGGTTGGAGCCGCCGAGGTCGTTGAAGGTGCCGAGGCCGAACGCATCGTGTCCGCGCCGGATGTGGATCATCCGCCGGGTCCAGTGCAGCAGCGACGACGGGTTCTCGAGCTGCGCCTCGACGTTGACGCTCTGGTATCCGTAGACGGGGTCCTGGATGGGCGGCAGGTGCAGCTTGCCGGGGTTGGCGACCGAAAAGCCCGCATTGCGGTCCGGCGTCCACTGCATCGGAGTCCGTACGCCGTCGCGGTCGCCCAGCCAGATGTTGTCGCCCATGCCGATCTCGTCGCCGTAGTAGAGGACGGGCGAGCCCGGCAGCGACAGCAGCAGTGCCGTGAACAGCTCGATCTGGTTGGTGTCGTTGTCGAGCAGCGGAGCGAGCCGGCGACGGATGCCGATGTTGGCCTTCATGCGGGGGTCCTTGGCGTACTCGCCCCACATGTAGTCGCGGTCCTCGTCAGTGACCATCTCGAGGGTCAGCTCGTCGTGGTTGCGCAGGAAGATGCCCAACTGGCAAACCGACGGTATAGCCGGCGTCTGCTCCATGATCTACGAGATCGGGAACCGTGACTCGCGGCGCACCGCCATGAAGATGCGTGGCATCACCGGGAAGTGGAAGGCCATGTGGCACTCCGTGCCGATGACCTCGCCGTTGTCGAGGAGCTCCGGTCCGAAGTACTCCACCACGTCGGTCGGCCACTGGTTGGCTTCGCAGAGCAGCACCCGGCCGGGGTAGTTGTCGTCGACGAACCTGCGGACCTTGCGCAGGAACTCGTGTGTCTCCGGCAGGTTCTCGCCGTTGGTGCCGGGCCGCTCGTAGAGGTAGGGGACGGCGTCGAGCCGGAAGCCGTCGAGGCCCATGTCCAGCCAGAACGACATCGCCTCGATCATCGCGTCGTGGACCTTGGGGTTGTCGAAGTTCAGGTCCGGCTGGTGGTGGAAGAACCGGTGCCAGAAGTACTGACCACGGACCTGGTCCCAGGTCCAGTTCGACGGCTCCGTGTCGACGAAGATGACCCGCGCATCCTGGTAGAGGTCCTCGGTGTCGGACCACACGTAGAAGTCGCCATAGGGGCCTTCGGGGTCGGAGCGCGACGCCTGGAACCACGGGTGCTGGTCACTGGTGTGGTTCATGACGAAGTCGATGATGACGCGGATGCCGCGCTGGTGAGCCGCGTCGAGGAACGTGTGGAAGTCCTCGGCGGTCCCGATCTCGGGGAGTACGCCGGTGTAGTCGGCGACGTCGTAGCCGCCGTCACGCAGGGGCGAGGGGAAGAACGGCGGCACCCACAGGCAGTCGACACCGAGCCACTGGAGGTAGTCGAGCTTTTCCGTCAGCCCACGGAAGTCACCGGTGCCGTCGCCGTTGGAGTCACGGAACGATCGGACCAGCACCTCGTAGAAGACAGCGGTGCGGAACCAGTCGGGCTCGTCGTTCAGGACTCTCGAGTCCGCCACGGTCATGCGTTTCCCTTCACGGTCAGGATGTGTGCCGGCTGCGACGGATCGAGCCGGACGTAGTTGTCGGCGCCCCAGGTCCAGTCCGCGCCGGTGATCTCGTCGTGGACGGCGAAGGAGCTGCCCGGCGCCAGCCCGAGCGCGGCGAGGTCCAGGTGGACCATCGTCTCGCGCACCTGGTGGGGATCGAGGTTGAGCACCACGATGACGGTGTCCCGTTGGTCGAGGAGGGCCGTCTGGCGGCCCGTCTCGAGACCCGAGGTCTTGCTGAAGCACAGCAGGTGGTCCTCGTCCGTCGGATGCACCGTGAGGTTGCGCAGCAGCTGCAGTGCCGGATGCGCGCGTCGGATCGCATTCAGCCGGGTGACGTACGCCGTCAGGTCGGCGCCGTTGGCGCTGTCCCAGTCACGCACGCGGATCTGGTACTTCTCCGAGTCGAGGTACTCCTCGCTGCCCGGCTTCACGGCGACGTGCTCGCCGAGCTCGTAGCCGGCGTACATGCCCCACGTGGGCGACGACATCGATGCGAGCACGGCACGGATCCTGAAGGCCGCCGGTCCGCCGTACTGGAGGAACTCGTGGAGGATGTCGGGGGTGTTGACGAAGAAGTTCGGCCGCACCCGGTGCGCTGACTCGTGCGACACCTCGCGCAGGTAGTCCTCGATGTCGACCTTCTCGGTGCGCCACGTGAAGTAGGTGTACGACTGGTGGAAGCCGACCGCGCCGAGGGTCTGCAGCATCGGCGGCTTCGTGAATGCCTCGGCCAGGAAGAGCACGTCCGGGTCGGTCCGGCGGACCTTGGCCAGCAACCACTGCCAGAACGCGACCGGCTTGGTGTGCGGGTTGTCGACCCGGAAGATCCGCACCCCGTGGTCCATCCAGTGCCGTACGACGCGGAGCACCTCGGTGGCGAGACTGTCGGGGTGCTCGTAGTCGTGCGCGTCGAAGTTGACCGGGTAGATGTCCTGGTACTTCTTCGGCGGGTTCTCGGCGTACGCGATCGACCCGTCGGCGCGCGTGGTGAACCACTCGGGGTGCGCCGCGACCCACGGGTGGTCCGGCGCGGCCTGCAGCGCGAGGTCGAGGGCGACCTCGAGGTCGAGGGCGCGGGCTGCCGCGACGAACGCGTCGAAGTCCTCGAACGTGCCGAGGTCGGGATGGATCGCGTCGTGGCCGCCGGCTGCGCTGCCGATCGCCCAGGGCGAACCCTTCCAGAGCGCGGGCAGTGGTTCGCCGTCGGCGAGCACCGTGTTGTTCGGTCCCTTGCGGTTGACCTCGCCGATCGGGTGGATCGGCGGCAGGTAGACCACGTCGAAGCCCATCGCGGCCACGGCGGGCAGCCGCTCGGCCGCCGTACGGAAGGTACCGCTGACCAGGTCGCCGGTCTCCGGGTCGACGTGGGCGCCCTCGGAGCGCGGGAAGAGCTCGTACCAGCTGCCGAAGAGTGCGCGCGGCCGGTCGACGTACACCGGGAACGGGCCCTCGACGGTGAGCAGGTCGCGCAACGGGTGGGCGCGCAGGACGGCCAGCAGGTCGGGGGACTCGAGCTGGGCGAGCCTGGCCTCGGCGGGTCGCTTCCTGTCGCCTGCGGCCTTGATCGCGGCGCGGACAGTGCGTTGGCCGGCCTTGTCGAGACCGTCGAGTCCCGCCACCCGCTCGAGCAGGAGCTTGCCCTCGGCGAACATCAGCTCGGTGTCGATGTCGGCGCGGATCTTGATGCCTGCGGCGTGCTGCCACGAGGCGACGGGGTCCGACCACGCCTGGACCTCGAAGGTCCATGGTCCGACGGCGTCGGCCCGCACCCACGCCTCGTAGCGGTCCACGGTGTGCCGGTCGGCAATGGGCAGCGGACTCATCCGCACGGGTTGGTGCCGCGTGCCGTCGGGTCCGATCAGCACCACCTCGGCGCCGAGGCGGTCGTGGCCCTCGCGGAACACGGTGGCGCTCACGGGAAAGGATTCGCCGAGGCTCGCCTTGGCGGCCAGCGGACCGCCGGTGGGACCGGCTTCCAGCAGCGGCATGACGTCGATCACGGGGATACGTCCGACCATGGTTCGAACCTATCCAGAACTCAGGTCCCACGCGTCGACGGCATCGCCGGGCTGCAGCGGAGTTCCGTCGGCGGGCAGGTCGATGAGGGCGTCGGCACCGGCGAACCAGCCGAGGAATCCCGAGCCAGGCGGGCCCCAGGGGGTGACAGTGCCGGCGGTGCGGTCGAGCCGGGCGCGACGCAGCTGGCGTTTGCCCCGCAGCGGCGTCAGCGCCTCGGTGAGTACGGCGCGCACGACGGGTCGGTCGGGCTGCGGGTGCCCCACGGCCCGGCGCAGGGCGGGCCGCACGAACACTTCGTACGACGTCAGGGCGCTGACCGGGTTTCCGGGCAGGCAGACGACGGGCACGCCGCCGACGACCCCGGAGCCCTGCGGCATCCCGGGCTGCATGGCGACCTTGAGGAACTCCACGCCGCGCGGACCGAGCGCTTCCTTCACGACCTCGTAGGCACCGGCGCTCACTCCGCCGGAGGTGAGGACGAGGTCGACGTCACCGGTGGCGACCTCCGCATCGAGCAGGGCGAGGAACGCAGGGACGTCGTCGGCCACCCAGAGCCTGCGGACCGCGACCGCCCCGGCGTCCTCGACGGCCGCAGCGAGCAGGGCACCGTTGGCGTCACGGATCTGTCCGGAGCCGGGCTCCGGGTCCTCGGCGAGCTCCGAGCCGGTCGAACAGACCAGCACCCTCGGCCTTCGTCGTACGACGACCTCGGTGATGCCGAGAGCCGCGAGGACGCCGATCTGGGCCGGTCCGAGCACGGCCCCGGCGGCGAGCACCTCCTGACCGATCTCGACGTCAGAACCGGTGGGGCGCACGAACGAGCCGACGGCACGTGCTTCGCGGATGGTGACCGTCTCCGTGCCGCCGTCGGTGACCTCCACCTCGACGATCGCGTCGGCGCCGCGGGGGACCGGCGCACCGGTCATGATGCGGACCGCGGTGGCGGGTGCCAGGTCCTCGATGGCCGCACCTGCGGGGATGTCGCCGGTGACGGGCAGGGTCGCAGGCGTGTCGGGCGAGGCCTCGGCGATGTCGACGGCGCGCACGGCGTATCCGTCCATCGCGGAGTTGTCGAAGGACGGCAGTGCCTCGGACGCGGTGAGGGCCGCCGCGAGGATTCGCCCGCGTGCCTCGGCCACGGGGACCTGTTCGACGGGCCACTCGCCACGAGCCGCGAACAGTGCCGCGACGTGCTGCTGGTGTTCGGTCACGGAGCGGAGGGCGGGAGTAGTCATCGCGTCCACCCTAGGACCCCGGTGATGAAGTCGCCCTCGCGCCGACAAGAACAGGCCGACAAGAACAGAACGGCGGGGGAGGTGACCCCCATGACCCACCTCGCCCGCCGTCAGTACCGGTTCAACCGTCTCGCTGGGCGCTTCGTTACGGACATGGGGTGGGCAATCTCTTGGAACGTTAAAGGCGGATTGGTTACGGTCGACCCATGCGAGCGATTCGTAGGTTCACGGTCCGTCCCGTCCTGCCCGACCCCCTGGCCGCGCTCGGGGAACTGGCCTCCAACCTGCGCTGGTCGTGGCACCCGCCCACGCAGGCTCTGTTCGAGGAGGTCGATCCCGAGCTGTGGCTGAGCACCGGCCACGACCCGACCCGGTTGCTCGGGGAGGTGACGACCGAACGCTGGGCCGAGCTGGCCGACGACGAGTCCTACGTCGCCCGCGTCGCCGAGGTGCGGGCCGACCTTGCGGCGTACCTCACGGGCGAGCGGTGGTACCACCGCGCCAGCGCCGCCGAGCCGGACGCGACCTGGCCGACCGCCATCGCCTACTTCTCGCCCGAGTTCGGAATCACGGCCGTGCTGCCGCAGTACTCCGGCGGGCTCGGCATCCTGGCGGGCGACCACCTCAAGTCGGCGAGCGACCTGGGCGTCCCGATCGTCGGCGTCGGCCTGCTCTACCGTCACGGCTACTTCAAGCAGTCGCTCTCGCACGAGGGCTGGCAGCAGGAGAGCTATCCCGTCCTGGATCCCGACGGACTGCCGCTGTCGCCCCTGGTCGAGGAGTCGGGCGAGCGCGCCACGGTCTCGATCCGGATGCCCGACGGCCCCGACCTGCTCGCCCGGATCTGGGTCGCCTCCGTCGGCCGCGTGCCGCTGCTGCTGCTCGACACCGACCTCGAGGAGAACCCGGCGCACTACCGGTTGATCACCGACCGGTTGTACGGCGGCAACACCGAGCACCGGCTGCGCCAGGAACTCCTCCTCGGCGTCGGCGGCGTCCGTGCACTGCGCGCCCACTCCCGGATCACCGGAGCGCCGGCACCCGAGGTCTTCCACACCAACGAGGGTCACGCCGGATTCCTCGGCGTCGAACGGATCCGCGAGCTCACCGCCGACGGCGCTCTCGACTTCGCCACCGCCCTCGAGGTCGGCCGCGCCTCGACCGTGTTCACCACGCACACCCCGGTCCCGGCCGGCATCGATCGCTTCCCGCGCACGCTCGTCGAGCAGTACCTCGGCGAGCACGGCGCGACGCCCGGCGTACCGGTCGACCAGATCCTTGCGCTCGGCGCCGAGGACTACGACGGCGGCGACCCCGGTGTCTTCAACATGGCGGTGATGGGCTTCCGGCTGGCGCAGCGCGCCAATGGGGTCTCGCAGCTGCACGGCCACGTGAGCCGCGGGATGTTCAACGGCCTGTGGCCGGCTTTCGACGAGGCCGAGGTGCCGATCACCTCCATCACCAACGGCGTGCACGCACCGACCTGGGTGGCGCCCGAGGTCCTGGCACTCGCGGCCGACCAGGGTGCCGATCCCGACGACGACGACGCCGAAGCGTTCTGGGCCGCCTTCGCCAAGGTCTCCGGCCCCGACGTCTGGCGCACGAAGCGGGCGCTGCGCGAGCGCCTGGTCGTCGACGCGCGCCGACGGCTGCGGCGGTCGTGGGAGAAGCGCGGCGCGGCGCCGGCCGAGCTCGGCTGGATCGACGAGGCGCTCGACCCCGACGTGTTGACCATCGGCTTCGCGCGCCGCGTGCCGTCGTACAAACGACTCACGCTGATGCTGCGTGATCCGGAGCGACTCAAGGCGCTCCTGCTCCATCCCGAGCGCCCGATCCAGTTGGTTGTCGCGGGCAAGTCACACCCCGCGGACGACGGAGGCAAGCGCCTGATCCAGGAGTTGGTGCGGTTCGCGGACGCCGAGGACGTGCGGCACCGGATCGTGTTCCTGCCCAACTACGACATCGCCCTCGCCCTGCCGCTCTACCCCGGGTGCGACGTGTGGCTCAACAACCCGCTGCGGCCCTACGAGGCCTGTGGGACGTCCGGCATGAAGGCCTCGCTCAACGGCGGCCTCAACCTGTCGATCCTCGACGGCTGGTGGGACGAGTGGTACGAGCCCGAGTTCGGCTGGCCGATCCCGTCGGCCGACGGGCTGGAGGACTACTCCGACAAGCGCGACGACCTCGAGGCCTCCGCGCTCTACGACCTGATCGAGACCGAGGTCGCGCCGCGTTTCTACGACCTCGACCACGAGAGAGTGCCGGCCCGCTGGGTCGAGATGCTGCGCCACACGTGGAGCACGCTCGGGCCCAAGGTGCTCGCGACCCGGATGGTGCGCGACTACGTCGCCCAGCTGTACGCCCCGGCGGCGCGCAACGCCCGCACCCTCGCGGCAACCGAGCACGGCGCCCGGGACCTCGCGGCCTGGAAGGCCCGGGTGCGCGGCGCCTGGGCGCAGGTCCGGGTCGAGCACGTCGAGGCTCAGGGCGTCGACGACGCCGCCGAGGTCGGCGCCACCCTGACCGTGCACTCGTACGTCGCACTCGGCGAGTTGTCGCCTGAAGACGTCCAGGTCCAGCTGATCCACGGTCGTGTCGACGCCGAGGACGACATCGTCGCGGCGACCTCGACACCGCTCACCCTCGTGGAGTCCTACGACGGCGGGCGGCACCGCTTCGACGGCCGCGTCGAGCTCGGCCGGTCCGGCCCGTTCGGCTACACCGTCCGGGTCCTGCCGACCCATCCACTTCTGGTCGCTCCAGCCGAACTGGGAGTCGTCGCTCTCGCCTGACACTTCGCGCGGAACTCAGGCCTCGGCCTCCTGCATCACGACCACGCTGCGGCCCCCGATCGTGAGCTCCTCGCCGACCGAGAACTTCGTGCCGTTGGGCAGCGCGCTGTCGGTGGAGAGCACGACCGTGCCGGCGCGCACCCAGTCGTTGTCGGGCAGGAACACGGTGACCGGCTCGGCGCCCGCGTGGAACCACAACAGGAACGACGCGTCGATCTGTTGTTCGCCGTGCGGGCCGGGGGAGCGGAGCGGCCGGCCGGACACGAACATCCCGATCGTGTGCAGCTCGGTGTCGTACCAGTCCTGGTCGGTCATCTCGCGTCCCGAGGGGTGCAGCCACGCTAGGTCCTTGGGGCCGCCGACGATGGTCGGGCGCCCTTCGAACCAGTGCCGCTGCCGCAGCGCCGGGTGCTCGCGGCGCAGCCGCAGCGCCGCGCGGGTCACTTCGTAGACGTCGAGCCAGGCGCCCGGCTCCCCGTCGGCGCGCCAGTCGATCCACGAGATCTCGTTGTCCTGGCAGTAGGGGTTGTTGTTGCCGCACTGCGTGCGCCCGCGCTCGTCGCCGGCGGTCAGCATCGGTACGCCGTTCGACAGGCACAGCGTCGCCATCAGGTTGGCCGCCTGGCGCCGCCGCAGCGCGATGATCCCGGGGTCGTCGGTCTCGCCCTCGACGCCGTGGTTCCAGGAGCGGTTGTTGTCGGTGCCGTCACGGTTGTCCTCGCCGTTGGCCTCGTTGTGCTTGTGGTCGTAGGAGACCAGGTCACGCACCGTGAAGCCGTCGTGGGCGGTGATGAAGTTGACGGAGTTGTACGCCGACCGGCCGTCGTCGGCGTACAGGTCCGAGGAGCCGGCCATCCGCGTCGCGACGGCGTGGGTGCCCCGGGCCTGGCCGCGCCAGAAGTCGCGGATGGTGTCGCGGAACTGGTCGTTCCACTCGACCCACGGCGGCGGCATGCCGCCGACGAGGTAGCCGTCCATCGACACGTCCCACGGCTCGGTGATCAGCTTGACGTGCCGCAGCACGGGGTCCTGGCCGATCGCGATGAGCAGCTTGCAGGCCATGTCGACCCGGATCGCGTCGGTGCCGGCGGTGCGGGTGATGGCGGACATCAGGTCGAACCGGAAGCCGTCGACGTGCATCTCGCTCACCCAGTAGCGCAGTGAGTCGAGGATCAGCCGCAGCGCCAGTGGGTCCTCGGAGTTCACCGTGTTGCCGCAGCCGGTCACGTCCCAGTACGTGTCGTCGTACTCGCCCCCGTTGTCGGAGCCGGGTGGGACCCGCCGGTAGAAGCCGCGGTCGTCCAGCCCCCGGAAGGAGTACGTCGGACCGTCGGGCCCGGCCTCCGCGGTGTGGTTGTAGACGACGTCGAGGATCACCTCGATGCCTGCCGCGTGCAGGTCCTTGACCATCTGCTTGAACTCGGTGACCTGCTGGCCGCGGTCGCCGGAGGAGGAGTACCCGGCGTCGGGGGCGAAGTAGCTCACCGGGTTGTAGCCCCAGTAGTTGGTCGTTCCGCGTGCGACCAACGCCGGCTCGGAGAAGAACTGGTGGACGGGCAGCAGTTCGACAGCGGTGACGCCGAGGTCGCGCAGGTAGTCCGTCACGACCGGATGGCCGAGCCCGGCGTAGCTGCCGCGCAGGTCCTCGGGGATCCGGTCGTGGAGCTGGGTGAAGCCCTTGACGTGCAGTTCGTAGATCACGGTGTCGCGCCAGCGCCGCCGCATCTGGGTGTCGCCCGACCAGTCGAAGGTCGGGTCGACCACGACGCTGGTCGCGTCGCCGACGGTGCCGGCCACGGCCAGGCCGTAGGGGTCGAGCAGCAGGATGTCCGGATCGAAGCGCATGCCCGCCTCGGGGGCCGAGGGCCCCTCGACCCGGAAGCCGTAGCGCGTGCCGGGCGCGATCTCCGGCAGGGCGCCGTGCCAGATGCCCAGCGACTGCTCCGTCAGGGCAAAGCGTTGCTCGCCGTCGCCCGGTGCGTCGTCGAGCAGGCAGAGCCACACGCCGGTGGCGTTGGGGGAGTAGACCGCGAAGTTCGTGGAGGCCTGCGACCACGTCGCGCCCAGCGGCCAGTTGCGCCCGGGCCACACGGCGGCACGTTCGTCGAGGGATCGCCAGAGGCCGGGAGTCACGTCGTCATTGTGCCGTCAATGTGTTCATCTCCCGGGTTCGTGTATCCCGTTGACGTGAGGAGCGGCACAATGCGGAGGGGAGACCAGCAGTGTGACTTCACGAGAGGGAGCAGATGACCAGCGAGTTCGTGCGCCTGGAGGTTGCCGACGGCGTCGGCACGATTCGGCTCGACCGCCCGAAGGCGATGAACGCCATCAGCCTGCAGGTCCAGGACGAGCTGCATGAAGCAGCCGCTGAGGCCACCCGACGCTCCGACGTCCGGGCCGTCGTGGTGTGGGGCGGCGAGAAGGTCTTCGCCGCAGGCAACGACGTCAAGGAGATGTCGACGATGTCCTACACGGACATGGTCGACCGGGTTGAGGCGCTCCAGGGAGCCGTCAACGCGATCGCGCGGATCCCGAAGCCGGTGGTCGCTGCGGTCAACGGCTATGCGCTCGGCGGTGGCTGCGAGCTCGCCCTCGCCGCAGACGTCCGCTTCGCCGCGGACAACGCGGTGCTCGGCCAGCCCGAGGTCCTGCTCGGGATCATCCCGGGCGCCGGCGGCTCGCAGCGCCTGCCGCGGCTGATCGGTCCCAGCAAGGCCAAGGACCTGCTCTTCACCGGCCGGTTCGTCAAGGCCGAGGAGGCTCTCGCGCTCGGCCTGGTCGACCGCGTCATTCCGGCCGCCGACGTCTACACCGAGGCTGTCGCCTGGGCTGCTCGGTTCGCCACGGCGGCGCCGTACGCACTGCGGGCCATCAAGGAATCGGTCGACCGCGGCCTCGAGGCCGACCTCGAGACCGGACTCCAGATCGAGCGCCAGCACTTCTCGTCGGTGTTCGCCACCGAGGACAGCCGGACGGGCATGGCGTCCTTCATCGAGAACGGGCCGGGCAAGGCCACCTTCGAAGGACGGTGATCAGGATGGTCGAGAACATCGAGGGAATCGATGCGGCTGCAACCGAGCCGGGTCCCTCGAGCCACGTCCTGGCGGTTGCTCGCTGGCGCGACGGTGCCGCTCGGGTCCTCTGGGTGATCTGCGCGACGCTCGCGATGGTCCTGGCCGCGGCGGCCTTCACGTTCGCCCTCGAGGCGAACGCCGACAACGACCTGGTCAAGCTCGTGCGCGACCTCGCCAACACCTTCGACCTCGGGTTCTTCGACCTGGACAACCCGGTCAAGGAGTTCCAGGGCAAGAACGACCTGGTCAAGACCGCGCTGTTCAACTACGGCATCGCGGCCGTCGTCTACCTCGTCATCGGCCGCCTGCTCGAGCGGATCATCCGGCCCTGAGCAGGGCAGGTGTGAGGTAGTCCACTGAGATGCGGTTTCCGCCGCAGCGAACCGGACGGTAACCTGCCGAACGCTGTCCCAATGAGGACCACACAGTTGTTCCCTGCGCCAACTACGGCGCGGGGCTCACGTTTCACAGGAAGGGGCCGGTCCGGCCACAACCATGACTCTCTCCAACATTGTCGTTCTCGTGAAGTACGTTCCCGACGCCACGGGCGACCGCAAGTTCGAGGCGGACAACACTGTTGACCGCGTCGGCGTCGACGGTCTCCTCTCCGAGCTCGACGAGTACGCCGTCGAGCAGGCTCTCCAGATCAAGGAGAAGCGTCCCGACGAGGAGATCACCGTCACCGCGCTGACCGTCGGCCCCGCCGCGGCCGAGGCCGCCGTGCGCAAGGCGCTGCAGATGGGCGCCGACAAGGCCGTCCACGTGCAGGACGACGCCATCGCCGGTTCGGACGCCATCGCGACCTCGCTGGTGCTCGCCAAGGCGATCGAGAAGATCGGCGTCCCGGAGCTCATCGTCGGTGGCCTCGCGTCGACCGACGCGGGCATGAGCGTCGTGACCGCGATGCTCGCCGAGCGCCTCGGTCTGCCGCAGGTGACCCTGGCCGCCGTGGTCGAGTCGCAGGGCGACCAGGTCCGCATCAAGCGCGACGGCGACAGCGCCACCGAGGTCATCGGCGGCACGCTGCCGCTGGTCCTGTCGGTCACCGACCAGTCGGGCGAGGCCCGCTACCCGTCCTTCAAGGGCATCATGGCCGCGAAGAAGAAGCCGCTCGAGGCACTCACCCTCGCCGACATCGGCGTGGACGCCGGTGAGGTCGGCCTCGACGCTGCCTGGACCAAGGTCGACAACGTGACCGAACGCCCGGCGCGCACCGCCGGCGAGATCGTCAAGGACGAGGACGGATCGGGCGCCACGGCGCTGGTCGAGTTCCTCGCGTCCAAGAAGTTCATCTGAGGAGCCTGAGCCATGTCTGAAGTTCTCGTTCTCGTCGACCACGTCGACGGTGCAGTCAAGAAGCCCACCTACGAGCTGCTGGCCATCGCCAAGCGGATCGGCTCGCCGTCGGCCGTCTTCATCGGCGGTGCCGACAAGGCCGACGCCGCTGCCGAGGCCGTCAAGGGCTACGGCGCCGACAAGGTCTACGTCGTCGACGACGCGGAGATCAAGGGTTACCTCGTGGCCCCCAAGGCCGAGGTGCTCGAGCAGATCGCCGCAGCGTCCTCGCCCGCCGCGATCTTGATCCCGGCCTCCGCCGAGGGCAAGGAGATCGCCGGTCGCCTGGCGATCAAGCTCTCCTCGGGCCTGATCACCGACGCCGTCGACGTCCAGGTCGACGGTGACACGATCACCACGACCCAGTCCGTCTTCGCCGGCAACTTCACGGTGGACGCCACGGTCGTCAAGGGCACCCCGATCATCGCGGTCAAGCCCAACGCCGCTTCTCCGGAGGAGGGCGCCGGTGCCGGCGCCGTCGAGCAGTTCTCCGCCACCATCTCCGATGGTGCGAAGACCGCCCAGATCGTGGCCTCGCAGCCGCGTCAGGCGACCGGTCGTCCCGAGCTGACCGAGGCCGCGATCGTGGTCTCCGGTGGTCGTGGCACCGGCGGCGACTTCGACGCGGTCGAGGGTCTCGCGGACGCGCTCGGCGCAGCCGTGGGCGCCTCGCGTGCCGCTGTCGACTCCGGCTGGAAGCCGCACACCTTCCAGGTCGGCCAGACCGGCAAGGTCGTCTCGCCGCAGCTGTACGTCGCCAACGGCATCTCCGGTGCGATCCAGCACCGCGCCGGCATGCAGACCTCGAAGACCATCGTGGCCGTCAACAAGGACGAAGAGGCCCCGATCTTCGAGCTCGTCGACTTCGGTGTCGTGGGCGACCTGCACTCCGTGCTGCCCGCCGTCACGGCCGAGATCGAGAAGCGCAAGGGCTGAGTTCCACTGCCCCGTCCGCGGGACGTCGTACCTCGGTACGGCGTCCCGCGGTGCGTTTTGATGACCGCGCCAAATCGGTTGAGTAAAACCATTGAGTTAGTGTTCTTTCCATGAAGACCGTCATGGGTGCCGCTCTCCTCGTCCTGTGCCTGTTGGTCGGCTCGGGTTCCGTGCCGGGCGCCGGAGCAGCGCCAGAGGCCCGTGCTGCCGTCGACACGTGGCTCCCGAAGACCGGTCCGGTCTTCAACAGCCCGACGGGCGACCGGTCCGCCCGGGTGGCGATCCTGGGCCGTGTCCACGAGGCGATCCGGCACACGCCCAAGGGCCAGACGATCCGGATGGCGTCGTACAACATCGACCGGCGCGACACCGCCGACCTGTTGATCAAGGCGAAGGCGCGCGGCGTCAACGTCCAGATCGTCGTCAACGCCAACCTGATCGGCCCGGTCGAGAAGCTGTTGCAGTCGCGCCTGGGCAAGGACCGCTACAAGTCGAGCTTCCTGGTGATCTGCAAGGACGCCTGCCGCAACGGCAGCTCGACCGGCAACATGCACATGAAGGTCTACTCGTTCTCGCAGACGGGCGCTGCCAAGGGCGTCATCATCAACAGCTCGGCCAACCTCGGCTCGGGTGCCGTCAACGGCCAGTGGAACGACGCCTTCACGGTCTACGGCAACACCGAGCTGTTCGACACCTGGGTGACGATCTTCCGGCAGCTGCGGCTCGACCGGACCGTCGACCCGCGGCGCGTCCGCTACAGCACGGAGACGCTGGGGGTCTACTACCAGCGCCCCATGCACGCGAGGGAGACCGTCACCGTCACGAACACCGGTGACGCCCCGGTCGACAGGCTCCGGGCGATCACCTGCTCCACGTCGGCCGGGTACGGGGTGGACCGCAAGACCCTGATCCGGATCAACATGTACGCCTGGTACGGCGCCCGCGGCATCCGGATCGCCAAGGAGGTGGCCGCACGCAAGCGAGCCGGCTGCAAGGTCGCGGTCATCGGATCGGTCATCGCCGACGACGTCGTGAAGATCCTGCGCGGCGCCGGGATCCTGGTGAAGGCGGCCGACTGGGACTGGGGCCAGAAGCTCTCCACCAGCGGCGACAAGATGGTCTTCGGGCCGCGGTGCTACTCCCACCTGAAGTACGTCACCATCGACGGCACCTACAAGGGCAGGGCGACCCGCGTGGTCTTCACCGGCTCGGAGAACTGGTCGGCCCCCGCGCTGAGCAGCGACGAGGTCACCTACGAGATCCACAACGCGTCCGTGCTGTCGGCGTACAACAAGCGCTGGCGCGCCATGTGGGACAGCCCGGACGCGACCCACTCGGTGAAGGTGAAGCCGACGCGACGGCCCTGCTACTGATCGCGGGCTCCCGGCCCGGCGGCTCTATCCTTGACGCATGACGGCAGAGGTCGAGGTCCGCGAGGTCGCCCAACGTGCACGTGTCGCCAGCAGGGGGCTGGCGCTCGCCACGAGGGCGGTCAAGGACGCCACGTTGCAGGCCATGGCCGACGCGCTCCTGGCCCGCTCCGCCGAGATCCTCACGGCCAATGCGGAGGACGTCACCCGCGCCGTCGAGGGCGGCACGCCGGACAACATCATCGACCGACTGCGCCTCACCGACGCCCGGCTCGGGGACATGGCCCAGGGGCTGCGCGACGTCGCGGGCCTCGCGGACCCCGTCGGTGAGGTGGTGCGCGGCGGCGTACTCGCCAACGGGCTGGAGCTGCGCCAGATCCGGGTGCCGTTCGGTGTCGTCGGCATGATCTACGAAGCGCGCCCGAATGTCACGGCCGATGCCGCCGGGATCTGCCTGAAGTCCGGCAACGCGGTGCTGCTGCGGGGGAGCTCCTCGGCCCGCTCCAGCAACGCCGCCATCGTCGAGGTGCTCCGCGATGCCGTGGAGGCGTCCGGACTGGCCCCCGACGTGATCCAGCTCGTCCCCGGTGACACCCACGACAGCGTCAAGGCGCTGATGCGCGCTCGCGGACTCGTCGACGTCCTCATCCCGCGTGGGGGAGCGGGCCTGATCCAGTCGGTCGTCAACGAGTCGACGGTGCCGGTCATCGAGACGGGCGTCGGCAACTGCCACGTCTACGTCGACGCGGCCGCCGACCTCGACAAGGCGCTGCCACTGGTCCTGAACTCCAAGACGCACCGCACCAGCGTGTGCAACGCCGCCGAGTCGCTGCTCGTGCACGCCGACGTGGCGGACCAGTTCCTGCCGCGCGTGGTCGCCGCGCTGCAGGCCGAGGGAGTCGTGCTGCACGGCGACGAGGCCTTCACGGCTTACGACGGTGTCCTCGCGGCAACCGACGAGGACTGGGGCCAGGAGTACCTCTCCCTCGACCTCGCGGCGCGCGTCGTACCCGATCTCGACGCGGCGGTGGAGCACATCCGGACGTGGTCCAGCGGGCACACCGACGCGATCGTGACCGAGGACCAGGCGGCGGCGCGGCGCTTCGTCGCCGAGGTCGACTCCGCCGCGGTCCTCGTGAACGCGTCGACCCGGTTCACCGATGGTGGCGAGTTCGGTTTCGGTGCCGAGATCGGCATCAGCACCCAGAAACTGCACGCGCGCGGCCCGATGGGACTGCCCGAGATGACCTCGACCAAGTACGTCGTCATCGGTGACGGACACGTTCGTTAGGGGTCGATTCACCGAACGCTCATGCGCCCGCGATAGGTTTCGCGACATGGCAGGCTCCCCGGACCGGATCTATGCGGATCCGTCCGTCGAACGGCTCTTCACAGGAGCCACGAACATCACGTTCATCCGCACCGTCATCACGCTGGCGATCGCGGTCTGGGCGGCGTACGACGACAGCCTCACGCTGATCGTCGTCGGCCTCGTCGTCTACTGGGTCGGCGACAGCATCGACGGCGAGTGGGCACGGTGGCGCGACTGCGAGACCCGGATGGGTGCGGTCATCGACATGATGTGCGACCGCCTCAGCTGTGGCGCGCTCTACGTCGGGCTGATCTACATCCAGCCCACCGGCTGGCTGAGCGACGATCCGATGACGTGGATCGGGATCCCGATCGCGATCTACCTCTTCGAGTTCATGGTCATCGACATGTACCTCTCGCTCGCCTTCCTCGCGTGGCCGATCCGCAGCCCCAACTACTTCCACGTCGTCGACCGACGCATCTACCTCTGGAACTGGTCGCGGATCGGCAAGGCCGCTAACTCGGGAGCCTTCGCGATCATCCTGCTGGCGACGGGCTGGGTGTGGCTCGGCATCGTGATCGCTGTCGGCCTGCTGGTCCTGAAGTGCGTCTCCCTGGGCTGGTTGCTGAAGTTGGGGATCCCGATCCCCGCGCGCGAGCAGGCACCGGTCGAGTGATGCGGAGCCGGGCATGATCCTGTGGCTGACGACCTTCGCCTTCAGCATCGCTTCTGCCCTGCTCCCCTTCTTGCCGATGGAGGTCTACATCGTCGGCGCCGGCGCCGCCGAGGGTGGTACGCCGGCGGCGATCGCGCTGGGCATCGCGGCCGGCGCGGGCGCCACCGTCGGCAAGGTCGTCTGGTACGAAGCCGCCCGCCGTGGCGCTGAAACGGCGTGGGTCCAGAAGAAGCTGTCCTCACCGAAGGTCAAGGCCGGCTACGAGAAGTGGGTCGCCCGCATGCAGGGCCGGCCCTGGTACGCGATCGGCGTGATGTTCGTTGCCGCGTCCGTCGGGCTCCCGCCGTTGCTGGTGATGGCCGCCGTCGGTGGACTGCTCAAAATGCCGCTGTGGGCCTTCATCCCGACGGTGTTCGTCGGGCGCACGATCCGCTTCACGCTGTTGTTCCTGGGCGTCGACTTCGCCCTCCACTGAGCCGCCCGTCGGTCGAGGAGGTTGCGCAGCAACCGTCTCGAGGAGCGGAGCGGCGTTGGTCGAGGAGGTTGCGCAGCAACCGTCTCGAGGAGCGGAGCGGCGTTGGTCGAGGAGGTTGCGCAGCAACCGTCTCGAGACCTCCCGCCGCGCGATGGCAGGGACATTCGATAGGATCCGGCCATGCTCAGCCAGATCAGCACCCTCGCTCTCACCGTCGCCAGCGCTGCCGAGGAGCACGGCGAGCCTGCCGTGAGCCCGTGGCTCGTCGGAGGCGGCGCTCTGGCCATCCTGCTGCTCCTGCTGATCGGCCTGATCGCCTTCGGCGGCGGCCGCGAACACAGCTGACCAGGTGACCGGGTCGACGCCGCGCACCCGCCTCGGGGTGATGGGCGGCACCTTCGACCCGATCCACCACGGCCACCTGGTCGCCGCGTCGGAGGTCCAGGGTTGGTTCGACCTCGACGAGGTCGTGTTCGTGCCCACGGGCCAGCCGTGGCAGAAGGTCGATCGGGCCGTGTCGCCCGCCGAGCACCGCTACCTGATGACCGTGATCGCCACTGCTGCGAACCCCCGGTTCACGGTGAGCCGCGTCGACATCGACCGGAGCGGGCCGACGTACACGATCGACACGCTGCGTGACCTCCACAAGGAGCGTCCGGAGGCCGACCTCTACTTCATCACCGGCTCCGACGCGCTGACCGACATCTTCAGCTGGCGGGACGCGGAGGAGCTCTTCGAACTGGCCCATTTCGTGGGTTGTACCCGCCCGGGCGCGGAGATGGACCCTGCGACGTTGGCAAAGATTCCGCACGATCGGGTCACCATGGTGGAGATCCCCGCACTGGCGATCTCCTCGACCGACTGCCGCGAGAGGCAACGCAAGGGCCAGCCCGTCTGGTACCTCGTGCCTGACGGCGTCGTGCAGTACATCAACAAGCACGGGATCTATCCCCACCCCGTGTCACACCAAGATCAGTCCGGAGACACATGACCGCCACCGACCACGCCGTCGAGCTCATCCGCGCCGCGGCCCTTGCCGCCGCCGACAAGCTCGCGACCGACCAGCTCGCGTTCGACGTCAGCGAGCAGCTCGCGATCACCGACGCCTTCCTGCTCGCCTCGGGCGCCAACGACCGCCAGGTCCGCGCCATCGTCGAGGAGATCGAGGACAAGCTCCGCGAGCTCGGCTCGAAGCCGATCCGCCGTGAGGGCCACCGCGACGGCCGCTGGGTGCTGCTCGACTTCGGCGAGATCGTCATCCACGTCCAGCACAGCGAGGAGCGCGAGTTCTACGCCCTCGAGCGCCTGTGGCGCGACTGCCCGATCATCGACCTGCCGGCCGAGATCAACGCGCCCAAGGTCGTCGAGTAGCGCTTGTGAGGGACGAGCAAGCGCGTATCGAGACGTCAGCGCGTCGTATCGTCCTGCTCCGGCACGGCCGGACGGCGTGGAACGCCGAACACCGCATCCAGGGCCAGCTCGACGTCGAGCTCGACGACGTCGGTCTCGACCAGGCGCGCTCGGTCGCACCGCTCATCGCAGCGCTGGCGCCGACGCTGGTGTGGTCCAGTGACCTCGCCCGCGCCCGGATGACGGCCGAAGAGGTCGCGAAGGAAGCAGGCCTCGTGCCGTCGTACGACGCCCGGCTGCGCGAGTTCCGGCTGGGGGATTATCAGGGCCGGACCCACGCCGAGCTGCTGGCCGACGACGAGGCGGCCTTCGAGCGGTTCCGCCGCGGCGAGTGGGACGCCATCCCCGGAGCCGAGTCACTGGTGGAGGTCGCCGGCCGCTTCGCAGCCGCGATCCACGACCTGGCGGCTGCGTTGGGGCCGGGGGAGACCGGTGTCGCGGTCTCGCACGGCGCGGCCACCCGTACCGGCCTCGTCGCGTTCCTGGGCTGGCCGCTGACCTTCGCGCGCGATCTCCGGGCCGTCGGCAACTGCGGCCGGGTCGTCCTCGAGCAGCGTACGACGGGCGACTGGGCGCTGGCGGCGTACAACGTCTGACCCCGATTTCACCTCGTCGGGCAGGGTTGGCTAGTATTCCGCAGGTTGATCCGCTCCGGCGGAGAGACTGAGTTTGGGGCTGTGGCGCAGCTGGTAGCGCACCTGCATGGCATGCAGGGGGTCAGGGGTTCGAATCCCCTCAGCTCCACCAAAGTGGTGTTAGTAGAAACCTGGACATGATGAATGCCCGGGCGTAAGACAGAAACGGACCCCGCGGGGTCCGTTTCTGCGTTTCCGGTCTCGGATGCTCCGACGAGCCGCCTGCTGCCGTCCAGGGCCGCTGAGAGCGGCGTCCGGGCCGGCAAAGCAGTCACGGTCTCGCCGTCATCGTCTGGGTCGATCGCATCGATGTAGATGCGGGAGAACCAGGCTTGGTTGTAGCGGCGACGGTCCGGGTCAGTGATGTCGCGGTAGAGGCGTCCAGCGTCTCCGAGACGGGCGAGTAGCGCGTCTAGCGTGGCTTCGGTGTCGATCCCCGACCGTTCGAGGGCTGCGAGCTCCTGCTCCAATGCGCCGAGTTGTCGGGAAAGCCTGGCTTGGCGTTCCTGAGCGATGTGGGCCGGGATG
>JAPLCC010000029.1 GCA_026392415.1 Propionibacteriales bacterium | reverse complement strand
GATCATCATCTGGCCGGTCTCGGTCTGCCACCAGGTGTAGACGATCGGCGCCTGGTCGGCACCGATGTGCTTGCGGTACCAGATGTAGGCCTCGGGGTTGATCGACTCACCCACCGAGCCGAGCAGGCGGATCGAGGACAGGTCGTGCTCGGCGGGGATGTCGTCGCCCAACTTCATGAACGTCCGGATCGCGGTCGGCGCGGTGTAGAAGATCGTGACGCCGTACTTCGCGATGATCTCCCACCAGCGGCCCTTGTGCGGGGCGTCGGGGGTGCCTTCGTACATCACCTGCGTCGCGCCGTTGGCGAGCGGGCCGTAGACCATGTAGCTGTGCCCGGTCACCCAGCCGACGTCGGCGGTGCACCAGTACACGTCGTCGGGCTTGAGGTCGAAGACCGCGTTGTGCGTGTACGACGCCCCGGTGAGGTAGCCGCCGGTGGTGTGCAGGATGCCCTTGGGCTTGCCGGTGGTGCCGGAGGTGTACATGACGTAGAGCGGGTGCTCGGCGTCGAAGGCCTGCGGCTCGTGGATGGTCGAGGACTCGTCGACCAGCTCGTGCCACCAGTTGTCGATGGCGGAGTTGAACTCGACCTCCTGGCCCGTACGACGGACCACGAGCACGTTCTCGACGATGGCCGTGTTGTCGTTGTCGATCTTGACCAGCGCCTCGTCGACGGCGGGCTTCAGGGCAGCGGGTGCGCCGCGGCGGTAGCCGCCGTCGGCAGTGATGACGAGCTTGGCTCCACAGTCCTCGATGCGCGAGGCCAGCGCCTCGGCGGAGAAGCCGCCGAACACGACGGTGTGGGGTGCGCCGACGCGGGCACAGGCGAGCATCGCGATGATCGCTTCGGGGATCATCGGCATGTAGATCGCGACCCGGTCGCCGGCCTCGATACCGAGCTCCTCAATCGCGTTGGCCGCCTTGGACACCTCGTCCTTCAGCTCGGCGTAGGTGATGTCGCGGGTGTCGGCCACACCATCTGTCACGGGTTCGCCGACCCAGTGGATGGCGACCTTGTCTCCACGTCCGGCCTCGACGTGCCGGTCGACGCAGTTGTACGACGCGTTGAGCGTGCCGCCCACGAACCACTTCGCGAACGGGGGGTTGGACCAGTCGAGGACCTGGTCCCACTTCGTGGCCCAGGTCAGCCGGTCGGCCTGCTCCGCCCAGAAGCCTTCGCGGTCGGCCTTCGCGGCGTCGTACGCGTCGGACTTGACGTTCGCGGCAGCCGCGAGGTCGGCCGGCGGTTCGAAGCGGCGCTCCTCACGCGACAGGTTGGCAAGGGTCTGGTCGGTCGAGTCGTGAGTCATCGGTTCTCCGGTGGTCGGGGTGTTGGGTGGACGGTGCTCAGCCGTGGACGCGCTTCTTCAGATAGTCGAGGGTCTCCTTGGTCGACCGGCTGACCAGCAGCTTCTTCACCGCCCCCGGGAGTGGGAACCCGGGGTCGACCGTGATCGTGTAGGTGACCTTCGTTCGGGCGCCCTGCGGCTCGAACACGTAGGTGGCCGAATAGTCCTTCACGTCTCCGCGCAGGTAGCGGCAGCTGAGACCGTCGGGCCGGTGGACGACCTCGATGACGACGTTCAGCTGCTTGACTTTGCCGTCGACGTGTAACTGGAGCACCTTTCCGCGGCCCTCCTCGTCGCGCTCGAGCACCGTGCACCCGAGCACGTTCCTCTGCCACTGCGGGTAACTGTCGAAGTCGAGCAGTGCCTCGATCAGGGCCTCGGGAGTCGTGTTGAAGACGTCGACGATGGTGCCGGTGGCTGCGGACATGAGCGGTCCTTTCGCAAGGTCGACAGCGACCTTGACTACGAGTGCTTCCTCCAACACTCTTACTGAGAAACGACTGTCGTCAAGAAGGGTTCAGGATGCGGGCAGGACGAAGCCATTCGCCGGGTCCGGGCAGGGGCCACGCGATCGTGCTCGGCGGCTCGATGGGCGGCCTGCTCGCCGCTCGTGTTCTTAGTGACCACTTCGCCCGCGTCACCGTGATCGAACGCGACGACCTCGCCCTGCCAGGACACCGCGCAGGCGTCGCCCAGGGTCACCACGTCCACGCCCTGCTGGCTCGGGGACGGCAGGTCCTGGAGGGCCTGTTCCCCGGCATCGGGCGAGAGTTGCATGCCGACGGCGCAGTCACGGTGCGCTCCATGGAGCAGGTCCGGATGCAGATCTACGGCCACACCGTGCATCGCTCGGACGCGGGCTACGAGCTGCTGCAGGCCTCGCGCCCGCTCGTGGAGTGGCGGGTCCGCTCACGCGTTCGCGAGCTATGGAACGTCGATCTCGTCGACCGCACCGAGGTGCGGGGACTCGTCGCCCGGCCCGACGATGGCGCTGTCGTGTCGGGAGTCCGTGTCGTCCCGGTGGTCGCAGCGCACCACGCCGAGGAACGTGTGATCGGCGCCGACCTCGTGGTGGCGTGCCTCGGTCGCCACGGCCCAGTCGCCGAGTGGCTCGGCGGACTGGGCTACGCCGCCCCCGCCGAGGAGGGCGTCGAGATCGACATGGTCTACGCCAGCTGTCGATTGCACTTGCGGCCTGGCGCTCTCCCCGACGACCGGGAGATCATCGTCGCCCACCGCGATCCCGCTCGCGGACTGGCGCTCTTCGCTATCGAGGACGGCGAGCACCAGCTCACGCTCATCGGCTACGGAGGCGACCATCCGCCGCTCGACGACGAGGGGTTCTGGCGCTTCGCGGCCTCCGTCGCCCCGCGGGACGTGTGGGAGGAGCTCCTCGTCGCGCAGTCCGAGGGGCCGGTCGCGACCTATCGCTACCGGGCCAACCGGCGGCGTCGCTTCGAGCGTCTCGACCGGTTCCCCCGCGGGCTGCTGGTACTCGGTGATGCTGTGTGCAGCTTCAGCCCGGCCTTCGGTCAGGGGATGACGATGTCGGCCCTGCAGGCCCTTGCGCTCGACCGTGCCCTCGCCCGCGGGGACGATGACCTGGCCCGCCGCTTCTTCGCGGGCGCCGCCGCGGCGATCGACGACGCCTGGACCATGACGCGGCTCTTCGACCTCGCGATGCCGCATGTGCCGGGCCCGCGGTTGAGGCCGGCCCTCCTCGGTGCCGCGGTGCGCACGGCTCTCGGCATCGCCGAGCGCAACGGTGCGGTGGGCCGCACGGCCGCCCGGGTCACCGGCCTCGTCGACCCGCCGGTCGCCGCCCTGCGACCCCTCACCCTCCTCGGCGCTGGGCGGGGGCTGCTCAGCCTGGTACTGGACGGCGTCCAGAAGGACGCACCCGCCGCAGCGTCCGGGTTCGACCCGCTGCCGCTGGTGCGCCGCGACGATGTCCACGGACTCCGGGTCGCCGGTGTCCGCGCCGACGCTGCGGACGCCACGGTGGTCGAACTCGAGGTCCCACGAGATGTCGAGGGTGCGTTCGCCTACGCGGGTGGCCAGCACGTCGTCGTCCACGGCTCGATCGACGGTGCGCCCGTCGAGCGCACCTATTCGTTGTGCGGGCCCCGACGTGACGGCGTCGTCGCGATCGCCGTCCGTGGACCGGGCGTCTTCGCCGACCACGCGCGAGACTGCCTCGCCTCCGGCGACCTGCTGCACGTCTCTCGCCCGTCGGGCACGTTCGTGCCGCCAGCGCCGACCGGGCCCCGCACCGTCGCTCTCGTCGCCGGCGGCAGCGGCATCGCACCTCTTCAGGCGATCGCGGACGACGTCCTCGCCGCCGAGCCGGACTCCCGGGTGCTGCTCGTGCGCGCGGATCGTGACGCCGGGCGGGTGATGCTCGCAGCGGAGGTCGCCGACCTCGCCGCCCGGTATGGCGACCGGCTGGGCGTCGCGCAGCATCTCACCCGCGGGGGTGGGCACGACGTCCGCGGACGTCTCGTCCCGGCCGACGTCGCCGAGGAGCTCGCCGACGAGGTGGACCTGTGGATGCTGTGTGGGCCACGCGCTCTGCTGGTCGAGGTGAGATCCGCCCTGGCCGCACGTGGGGTCCCTGCGGAGCGGGTCCACGTCGAGCCGTTCGACGCGCCGGTGCCGGCGTCGGCTCCGCAGCGTCCGGTCGCGCCGAGGCCCCCCGCTGAGGTGTGCCTGACAGGGGCGGTGGTCGGTGACGACCTGCTGCTCCACGTGCCGCGCGAGGCGACGATCCTCGACGTCGCGCTCCGGACGCGACCCGACCTGCCCCACGATTGCCTGGGTGGCACCTGCGGCACTTGCGTCGCGGTGGTGGAGCGGGGTCGGGTGGTGATGGAGCCCGACCCTCTGCTCGCGCTGGGTGAGGACGACGTGGCTGCCGGGCGGGTCCTGCTGTGCCGGGCGCGACCCGGATCCGACGCTGTGAGTCTTCGGGTGGGCTCAGGTCCGGGGGGCTGGGGCGCCGGTGCGAATGACCGCGAGGGTGAACAGGGCGAGGCGGTCGACGACCGCGTCGTGGTCGAGGGGTAGCCTCCCGGCGACGTGCGCCAGCGCCAAGCTGACCATGCCGCCAGCGGCGAAGAGCGTGCTGGCAGCGTCGAACCCGACGACGTCCGCGCCCTCCTCGCCCTGGATCGTGGCTGCGACGAGGCTGGTCAGGTCGCGCTGGAGTCGCTCGGCGAGGCCGTGTGAGAAGGCCGCCGACAGCAACGAGAGGCGCCGGGGATCCTGCGACAGGTGGGTCAGTGCGGCGCTGACACCGGCGCGGAAGTGCTCGAGCAGTTCTGCGTCGCCGGCAGTGGAGGGGTCGACGGCGGGGGCATGGAGCGCACCGATCCCGACGACCAGCACCTCCTCGACGACCTCCTGTACCGCTGCCGTGAGCAGTTCGTCGGTCGAGGCGAAGCTCTCGTAGAAATAGCGGCTGGCCAGATTCGCCCGCGAGATGACCGCGCGGACGCCGACGGCAGACGCCCCGCCCTCGTGGACGACGTCGAGAACGGCGTCGATGAGCTCGCCGCGTCGGCGGCGCTGTCGCTCCTCGGGGGTCTCGCCGAGAAAGGTGCGCTTCTCTGCCACGGCGTCAGCCTAGGGCCCGCACCTGGAGCGCCGCCCGAGCGGCGCCCACGCTCACCGCAGGCCGATCACGGGGACGCCGCGCAGGGTGCGGCGCAGACGGGTCGCGGTGTTCGGCACCTTGAGCCCGTTCATCAGCAACTTCATGGTCACGCCCTCGCCGCGGGGCATCAGGCCGCTCATCTGCAGCACGTCGAAGCCGTCCCACAGCGTCTCGCCCTTGTGGAGCCTGTGGTCGGCGTCCCAGTAGTAGCGGTCGACCGCGGAGCACTGCATGAAGGCACCGTTGCCGGGGAGCGCCGCGGCCGAGTCGTCGAACGGATACATCTTGAGCGGCCCGTCCCAGTGGCCGGTGCCGATGTAGCGCACCATCATTTGTGCGCTGCCGTCGGGGTTGATCTGCAGGAACGACTGACCGGGCAGCGGGTCATACCGCAGGTCGGGCAGGGCGTCGAAGAAGGCGAAGTTGTAGTCGACGAACTCCTGGAAGCCGACCAGTGGCTTGCCGAAGCAGACTGGATCCTTGTAAACGAGGTCCGGGGTGCAGATCTCGGCGGCGAGAGCCATGTCGCGCACCAGCCACGAGTACCACCACTTCCGGGTCCAGTCGAGCACCCACGACACGTCGTGGCCCAGGCCGGCGTAGAAGTCGAGCTGCTCCTCGAACTCGCGGAACCACTGACGCGCGTTCGCGTTGAGCTCGTCCTCGCTGTAGACCTGCTCGGTCCAGGAGCGATTGCCCCGGACCTGGGAGGGTGCGCGTCCTTTCAGCATGGTGTGGCGCTCGAGCGCGGCTTCGAGCGCCTCGGGGCTGAATGACGTCGGCGCGGCAGGCGTCGAGTGGGCGGGTGCGGCGGGGCTGCTTGACATGGTCGCCTCCTGAAGTAGTGCGAAGTCACTGTTGACAACAGTCGTGGACTACAACAGCATGAATGTTGCTCACACCCTTAGTCAACATTCTCTGAACCCCAAGAGGAGTCGCCATGAAGCAGCACGCGACAGCCGAATTGCTCACTTGTCCGGTCGATCACGCGTCCACGATGAGCGATGACCTGCCGGTCGTCGGTCCGGGACGCCCTATCGCGCCGACGACCAGGCACAAGGCGCTGACGATGACACGCGACGTCCTCGTCAAGGGCTTCGGTCGGGAGGACGGGATGGTGGCTCGCCTCGAGGGCCACGACTTCTCGCGCTGGCGCGTCGGAGGGCGACGCTACGTCGCCATCCAGCACCCCGACGACATCGACTACGTACTCATCCAGAACCGGGAGAACTACCCGAAGGGCGCCGACTACGAGCCGCTCAAGGGTGTGCTCGGGCTGAGCCTGTTCACCGACGACGACCCGTCGTGGTCGCGACACCGCAAGATGATCAACCCGAAGTTCCAGAAGAAGCACGTCGACGCTCTCCTGCCGCTCATGCTCGGCACGGTGCTGGAGTTCCGTGACGACCTGGATGCCAAGGGTGAGCGTTGTGAGGTCGAGATGGTCGACCTGATGACCGACCTCACGCTCGAGGTCGCCGGCCATTCGCTCTTCAGCCAGAGCTTCCGTGGCTACTTCGGAGATGACACTGCCGAGCTCATCACCGAGGGCCTGCGCAAGGGCACGTGGTTCTCGCGACTGTGGTTCCTCTACGACCCGCCCCAGTTGCTGTCGTCGACCGCCTGGAAGATCATGCACAGCAAGTGGATCCCGACGCCGCCGCCGTTCAGCCAGTTCCAGGGCGTCGCCCGGGTGATCGACGGCGCGGCCGAGAAGGTGCTCCAGGAGCGCCTCGACAACCCGTCGGACTCGCCTGACTTGCTCAACCTGCTGCTCGAGGTTTCCGACGAGCAGGGACCGCTCACTGCAGAGCGCACTCGGGCCGAGGCGATCTCGTTCATGCTCACGGGTTACGAGACCACGGCCAACGCCATGTGCTGGCTCTGGTACCTGCTCGCCCTGAACCCCGACGCCCGCCAGCGCATGCTCGACGAGATCGACGAGGTTCTCGGCGACCGCACGGTCACCCTCGAGGACGTCGCCAAGCTCGAATGGACCAGCGCCTGCCTCGAGGAGTCCATGCGGATCTTCCCGCCGGTCTGGATGATCACCCGCGAGGCGATCGAGGACGACATCATCGGTGGGCATCACGTACGTGCCGGCACGACGGTCAACATCGTCGTCGAGCACGTGCACCGCGACCCTCGGTTCTGGGAGGCTCCCGAGCTGTTCGACCCCTCACGCTTCCTGTCGGGTGCTGACAAGGATCGGCCGCGCTCGTCGTACATCCCCTTCGGTCACGGCAAGCGCATCTGCATCGGACGCAACTTCGCGCTGCTCGAGGCCGTGATGATCGCGGCCACCCTGAGCCAGCACCACGTCTTCGACCTCGTGCCCGGCCACCCGGTCGAGCCCGAGACCACCTTCACCCTCCGGCCCAAGCACGGCGTGCGCATGATCGCCCGCCGCCGTAACCCTGTCGCCGCGGAAGCCGGCTGATGAGCGCCTCCACCGCTCCGGTCCTCGAGACGGTGGTCGACACCTCGATCGATATCGAAGCCCGCTTCCAGGCTGCGCTGTCGCGGCTCAGCATCCGCGGCGACATCCCGCCGTTCGTGCAGGGCAATCGGTCGGCCCCCGAGCCCACACTGACCGAGAGGGCCCTGCAGGAGCGCACCCGTGCCCTCTTCGCCGAGGTCGAGGCCCAATGCCGCTACTACACCGACCATCTCGACAACGACGTGATGTGGGTGCTGGAGTGGCTGAAGGCGTACTGGTCGGCGTGGAGTGGTGGCGTCCACGAGGACCTCGTGCGACTCACCGTTTCCGAGGGCTGTGAGTACAAGGACCCGCTGTCGTTCGGCCGCACGATGGTCGGAATCGGTGAGTTCATCGACTACAACGTGGCCTTCTTCGACGCGATGACGGACCTGGCCTACTACTTGATCCCTGGCGAGGTCTCGTTACAGGTCTCGCCGACCGGCGAAGTGATTTTCATGGGGCGCTACGTAGGGTGCGCGCACTGGGAGAAGCCGCTGCGGATGTACCCGTTCACGCCCGGCTCGCCGGCCATCCCCGGCACCGGCGGATACATCCAGGGCTACGCCGTCGACCGCTACCACCTCGACCCGGTCACGAAGAGGGTGATCCGTGGCGAGACGCTTTGGGACCCCTTCGAGGCGCTGCAGATCCAGAAGCTGATGCCCGCGGACACCTCCTTGGCCTTCAAGGCCCTGGTCAAGGGTGGTGCCCTGACCACGCCGCTCATCCGGCTGGCGCGCCGGTTCTAGACTACGGTTGTGGCACGTATTTGATCGACCTGTTCTCGGTGCTGCGTCGGCCGTCCACGGGAGATCGTCCGTGTTCGCCCGTCTGGTCGTCGACCGGCCGCGCCTGCTCGTCGTCGGCGCCCTGTTGACAACGGCTGTATCTGACTTCACGATGATGACGGCAACGACTGTAGTCAACATTCCGGCCGAGCGATCGGCCCGGGTCCGCAGGAGAAGGAACTGATCGCGTGAGCAACGACACCGGATCGACGCCCGGGGGGCCGACGACGACCGCTGCCGCGGGCGATCACTTCGAGGTCTTCGACCCCACGGACGGGCGGGTGCTCGATCTCGTGCCCGCCGCCGACGAGGTTGCGGTGCGCGCCACCGCTGATCGGCTGCGCGCCGCCCAGCGCGGTTGGGTCGACCTCACGGTGGCCCAGCGCGTGCACTGGATGCGCCGCTACCGCGACTGGCTGCTGGACCACGAGGGCGAGCTGCTCGCGCTGGTGCAGCAGGAGACCGGCAAACCGTCGGCCGAGCTCGGCATCGAGATCGGCTCCAGCGTCTCGGTCATCCATTACTACACCGACCGCGCCGATGAGTTTCTCGCCGACGACACTCCGAGGCCGTCGAGCCCGCTTACCGCGATCAAGCGGTTCCGGGTGCGGCACGTGCCCTACCCACTCGTCGGCATCATCAGCCCGTGGAACGCGCCCCTCTCGATGTTCCTCTGGGACGCCGTCCCCGCCCTCCTCGCGGGTGCCGCTGTGCTGGTGAAGCCCTCGGAGCACACGCCGCTCGCCGCTGCCGCCGCTGTCGCGGGCTGGACGGAGATCGGCGCACCGCCGGTGCTGGCTGCCGTCCAGGGCGCGGGCGCAACGGGGTCGGCCGTGGTCGACGCCGTCGACTACGTGCACTTCACCGGCTCCACTCGCACCGGCACTGCCATCGCCACGCAGGCGGCGTCCCAGCTCAAGCCGTTCAGCCTCGAGCTCGGCGGCAAGGACCCCGCCGTCGTCCTTCCTGACGCCGACCTCGCGGCCGCAGCCGCGGGCATCGTGTTCACCGCAATGGTCAACTCCGGCCAGGTCTGCGTGGCCGTCGAGCGGGCCTACGTGCACGCCGACGTTTGCGACGCCTTCGTCGCCGAGGTACTCAAGAGGGTGCGCGGTCTGCGCCAGCACGGCGACGGCTACGACAGCGACCTGTCGGTACTCATCACCCCGCAGCAACTCGAGATCGTCGCCGCCCACGTCGCCGACGCCGTGGCCAAGGGCGCACGGGTGGAGTGCGGCGGCGAGCCGACGGGTGTGGGCCTGGGTTTCGCGCCCACGGTGCTGACCGGGGTCGACCACACCATGCGGGTGATGACCGAGGAGACCTTCGGTCCTGTCCTTCCGATCATGCGCGTCGACTCCGTCGACGAGGCGGTGCGCCTCGCCAACGACTCGGCCTTCGGCCTCTCGGCATCGGTCTGGGGCCGCGACAAGACCCGGGCCCGGGCGGTGGCCGAGCGGCTCGAGGCCGGCACCGTCAACATCAACGACGGCGTGACCCATCTGCTGTGCCACCCCATTCCGCAGGCGGGGTGGAAGTCGTCGGGCATGGGCGCGCGGTTCGGCGGTCGCAACGGCATGCTGAAGTACACCCAGTCGCAGGCCATCACCGAGAACCGCGTCGAGGTGTCGGTGATTGGCGTCCTCGCCGGGTTCCCGTACGCCGGCTCGAAGAACACCGTGCTGCGCACGGCCGGCCGCATCATCGACGGCGGTTCGCTGCGCGCCCGGCTGGGCGGCCGCGCTCTCACTGACCAGCGACCGTGCCGGGTCGAGCGCGACATCGCGGCGCCAGCGTCCGCGGTCTTCTCCTGGCTCGAGAACGGCCACCACATCGCCCGTGCCATGCCCGCGCCGGCGGTGATGATGGAGCGTGAGCAGGGCCGGGGGAGCCGCTTCGGGGTCGGTGCGGTGCGCGACCTCGTGCTGCCGGTCGGGTTCGTGCGCGAGCGCATCACGGTGCACCGCCCCGACGAAGCGCTCGGCTACGTGATCACCGCGGCCTTCCCGCCGCTGCCGCACGTCGGTGCCGACATCATCCTCGAGCCGCTGGACGACGGCCGGACCCGCGTGATCTGGACCAGCCAGTTCGCGCTGCCTCCCGTCGGACAGCACGCCCTGAACCTGGCGTTCGCGCAGGTCTTCGGGCGGATCCTCGCGGTGTGCGCCAACGACCTCGAGTCCTGAGGGACGAGGCCGCGGGGCGCTAGTCGATCGGCGTCACGCCCGGCCGGCGGGTAGGTCGCGACCTCGATGAAGAGGCCCTCGGTGGTGACGGTCGGCTGGTCGCCGTCTGACATCGTGCCGTCGGGGAACCGCTTGCGGCACTCGTCTGCGGGTCAGGGGCGGGCGCCGCCCGGCGGCAGGCCGTCCGAGATCACGCCGAAGGTCAGCCGGGCGAGGCTGTCCACGAGCTGCTCGCGGGTGAGGGACAGCTCCTCGGACACGAAGGCCATGACCAGGTTCACCAGGCCGCCGGCCGCGTACAGGGTGCGGGCCTCGTCGAACCCGACCTGGGCGGCGTCGTCGTCGCCGAGGATGAAGCCCTCCAGCAGGCGGGTGAGGTGCTGGCGCATGCGCTGCCCGCTGGCCGTGGCGGCCACTACCAGTGCGATCTTGCGCGGGTCGTCGAGCAGGACGCCGAGCGAGGCGTCGATGCCGGCCTTGAACAGGTCGAGGATCTCGTCGCCCGAGGCCTGCAGTGGCTCGAGGCCGGGGGCGTGCAGGGTCTCGAAGCCGACAAGGAGCAGTTCCTGGGCCACGGTCTCAGCGGCCGCGATGACGAGGTCATCGATGCTCTCGAAGTTCTCGTAGAAGTAGCGACTCGACAGCCCAGCCTGGCTGGTCACGCTGCGCACGCCGAGTGCCGGCAGCCCGCCCTCGTGGGCCAGGGTCAGGGCTGCGTCGACGAGCTCGCCCCGCCGGCGCTGCTTGCGCTCCTCGGGGGTCTCGCCGAGGAAGTTGCGCTTCTCCACCACGCCGCGATGTTACGCGGCATCCACGCAGACGCCCGACGGTGTCCGGCGCCGGATCCTCAGCGGTGGCGCTCCTCCAGCTGGAGCAGCATCCGGGCTAGCCCCTTGTCGCGCAGGAGCTGGGTGTCGATCACCGGGTTGAGCGCACCGCGCAGCCAGCCGTACTGCTGCCAGCCAGCGGGCGCAATGGTCGACTGGGACCGATCGGCTATCCCGTCGACGAGCGACCGCGCCGCGGCTTCGGGCGAGATGCGGCGGTTGAGCGGCCAGGGCAGCTTCGCGCCGAGCTCGCGGCCGTAGTCGTCACGGTCCATGGTCTCGTGGGTCATCGGCGTCTCGACGACACCGAAGTAGGCGATCTGGGCCGACGCGCCGTGGGGGGCGAGCTCGATGCGCAGGGCGCGTCCGAGCTGCTCCACCCCGGCCTTGGAGATCATGTACGAGCACCCGCCCGGCCCGGGAGAGAAGGCGGCGGCCGACGACACTACGACCATGTGCCCGCGGTGCTCGATGACCTGCTCGATGCCGGCGCGGACGGTGTTGTAGGCGCCGGTGAGGTTGACGCCCAGGACGAAGTCGAAGTCGACGTCGTCCATGATCCGGATCGTCGCCGGTGTCGGCGCGACGCCGGCGTTGGCGACGACGACGTCGAGCCGACCGAAGCGCTCGACGGCGGCGTCGACGGCCAGGCGGAGGGTGTCGCGGTCGCGCACGTCGGCCCCCACTCCGATGGCCCGATCGCCGACAGTGGTCGCGGCAGCGGTGACGCGCTCGGTGTTGATGTCGACGAGGACGACGCTGGCGCCGCGCTCGTGGAGCAGGCGGGACGCCGCGAGGCCGATGCCCTGGGCGGCTCCGGTGACCAGGGCCACCTTGCCCTTGAGGTCGTAGTCCGGCTTCGACAGCGGCAGGGTGGGGAGCAGGGACGTCACGGGGTCCTCCAGATGTGGGGTGGGGGTGTCAGCGGCGGGAGCCGAGGCGGGCGAGGAGGACCCCGCGCATCATCTCGACCATGCGGTCGTAGTCGTCGGCATCGGACATCATCACCGCGGCGCTGGTGAGCCCGCTGCTGACGGCGACCAGCGCTCGCGACAGGTCGCGTCGGGCGGCGGAGTCGGGCGCGATCTCGGGTCCGGCGAGGTCGGCGACTCCGTCGAAGAAGGAGCGGAAGGTGCGCAGCGTCGCGGCCAGTTGGTCGCCGAGTTCCTCGTTGCGGTTGACCTCGACCAGCACCGTGAGCACCATGCGACAGATGTCGCGGTCGATGCGGTAGAGGCTCGCGAACCCGCCGAGGATCGCGTCGACGGCGTCCTCGAAACGCTCGACGCCAGCCATCGCGGGGCGCAGGTGGTCGAGGCCGCGGCGGTAGCAGTCCTCGGCGACGGCCACGAAGAGGCCGGCCTTGGAGTCGAAACGCTGGTAGATCACCGGAGTCGAGAGCCCGGCCGCCTCGGCGATCTCGCCGACGGCGACACCCGCGTAGCCGCGGGCGGCGAACAGCTGCAGACCGGCACGCATCAGCACCTCCCGGGTGTCGAGACCCTCGGCCGCGCGGGGGCGCCCCGGGGCGCGGGGGGAGGTGGTGCTGCGCTTGTGCTCGGGCATGGGTGCCTCGGGGTCTCGTCGGGTCCGATCTGTTGCGGAGCAGGCTACCATGATCTAAATTAGCGATAGTTAATTTATCTGGAGGTGGAGATGGACGCGCTGACGACAGTGCTGAAGGACCTGGTCGCCGAGAGCGAGACACTCGACGCGCTGGTCGCCGACCTGAGCGACGAGGGGTGGCTCAAGCCCACGCCCGCCGAGGGGTGGGCGATCGCCCACCAGATCGCCCACCTGGCGTGGACCGACGACTTCTCGGTTCTCGCCGCCACCGACGAGGCGGGCTTCCGCGCCGAGCTCAAGGCCGGCCTCGCCTCGGCCCCGACGGTCGAGGACTACATCAATGGGTGCGCCGAGCGAGGTGCTGACCAGTCGCCGTCCGACCTGCTCGCCGGCTGGCGAGCGGGACGCGAGCGCCTCGTCGCCGCGCTGTCGGCGGTCGAGCCGGGCACGTCCCTGCCGTGGCTCGGGCCCCCGATGAGCCCGGCGTCCATGGCCACCGCCCGACTGATGGAGACGTGGGGTCACGGCCAGGACGTCGCCGACGCTCTCGGCGTCGAGCGCGAGCCCACCGACCGCCTCAGGCACGTCGCCCACATCGGCGTGCGTGCCCGCGGGTTCGCCTACGCCGCCAACGGTCGGCCCGCGTCCACCGAGGAGGTGCGTGTCGAACTCGTCGGCCCGGCGGGCGACGTGTGGACGTGGGGTCCCGAGGACGCCGAGAACCGTGTCACCGGTCCTGCCCTCGACTTCTGTTTGCTCGCCACCCAGCGCCGCCACCGCGAGGACCTCGCACTCGTCGCCGAGGGTGTCGAGGCCGACGAGTGGCTCGACATCGTGCAGGCCTTCGCCGGCCCTCCTGGGCCGGGCCGCGCCCCCGGGCAGTTCGCCTGACCCGTTCCTCGCACTCCCGCCCTCCCCGAACCACGACGGAGAACCACCATGCCCGTACTGCGCAGCAGTCTCGACACGCACTCGGAGGACTTCGCCTCCCTGCGCGCTGCGATGCTCGAGAAGATCGACGAGATCGACGTCCAGCACGCGATCGCCTCCGGAGGTGGCGGCGAGGAGTACGTCGCCCGCCACCGCAAGCGCGACAAGCTCCTGCCCCGTGAGCGCATCCAGTTGCTCATCGATCCCGACACCCCGTTCCTGGAACTCTCGCCCCTTGCAGCGTGGGGCACCCAGTTCCACGTCGGCGCCAGCATCGTGACCGGCATCGGGATCGTCGAGGGCGTCGAGTGCGCGATCATGGCTCACGAGCCGACGGTCAAGGGCGGCACCCAGAACCCCTTCACGCTGAAGAAGTACCTGCGCCTGGCGCAGATCGCGGCCGAGAACGGGTTGCCGATCGTCAACCTCGTCGAGTCCGGTGGCGGTGACCTGCCCACGCAGGCCGAGGCGTTCACCCCCGCCGGTGCGATGTTCCGCAACCTCACCAGGGCCTCGGCCGACCGCCGGCCCGTGTTGTCGGTCGTGTTCGGCAACGCCACCGCCGGCGGCGCCTACGTGCCCGGCATGAGCGATTACGTCGTGATGATCAAGGAACGCTCGAAGGTCTTCCTGGCGGGCCCGCCGCTGGTCAAGATGGCCACCGGTGAGGAGTCGGATGACGAGACCCTCGGCGGCGCGGAGATGCACGCCCGCACCTCCGGACTGGCCGACTACCTCGCCGACGACGAGCCCGACGCCATCCGCATCGCCCGCGAGGTCGTGCGCAACCTCAACTGGCGCAAGCAGGGACCCGGGCCGAGCCGCGAGCCCGAGGCGCCGCTTCACGACGCCGAGGAGCTGCTCGGCCTGATCCCCACTGACCTCAAGCGTCCGTTCGATCCCCGCGAGGTGATCGCCCGGGTCGTCGACGGCTCACGCTTCGACGAGTTCAAGGCTGCCTACGGCACCAGCCTCGTCACCGGCTCGGCCTCCGTGCACGGTTACCCGATCGGCATCCTCGCCAACGCTCGTGGCGTGCTGTTCAGTGAGGAGGCGCAGAAGGCGACGCAGTTCATCCAGCTGTGCAACCAGAGCGACACTCCGCTGCTCTTCCTGCAGAACACCACCGGCTACATGGTGGGTGCCGAGTACGAGCACGGCGGCATCATCAAGCACGGCTCCATGATGATCAACGCGGTGTCGAACTCGAAGGTCCCGCACATCACCATCAACATGGGCTCTTCCTACGGCGCCGGCAACTACGGCATGTGCGGACGCTCGTACGACCCGCGCTTCCTGTTCAACTGGCCCAACGCCAAGTCCGCCGTCATGGGCGGCGAGCAGTTGGCCGGCGTGCTCTCGATCGTGGCCCGACAGGCCGCGGCGGCGCGCGGCGTGGCGTTCGACGAGGACGCCGACGCCGCCATGCGCGCGAAGATCGAGGAGCAGGTCGAGAAGGAGTCGCTCGCACCGTTCCTCTCGGCCCGACTCTTCGACGACGGCATCATCGACCCCCGCGACACGCGCACCGTGCTCGGCCTGTGCCTGTCCGTCGTTCACAACGCCCCCGTCGCCGGTTTGCGCGACGGCTACGGCGTCTTCCGGATGTGAGGACAAGACCATGACCAGCACCGCCACTCCCCGCCGGATCACCCGGCTGCTCGTCGCCAACCGCGGCGAGATCGCGAGCCGCGTCTTCCGCAGCTGCCGCGACCTCGGCATCGCCACCGTTGCCGTCTACTCCGACGCCGACGAATACGCGGCCCACGTCAGGGACGCCGACACCGCCGTCCGCCTGCCGGGCAGCGCGCCGGCCGACACCTACCTGCGCATCGACCTCGTCATCGCCGCGGCGGAGGCGACCGGCGCCGATGCGATTCACCCCGGTTACGGCTTCCTCTCGGAGAACGCAGCCTTCGCCCGCGCCGTCATCGACGCCGGCCTGATCTGGGTGGGTCCGCCGCCGGCCGCCATCGACGTGATGGGCTCCAAGATCGAGGCCAAGAAGCTGATGGACGCCGCCGGCGTGCCGATCCTCAAGGAGCTCGAGCCGGCCGACGTCACGCCCGACCAGCTGCCCGTCCTCGTCAAGGCCTCCGCCGGCGGCGGCGGTCGCGGCATGCGGGTGGCCCGCACCGTCGAGGAGCTGCCCACCACCGTCGCAGCGGCGAGCGACGAGGCAGCGTCGGCGTTCGGCGACCCGACCGTGTTCTGCGAGCCCTACCTGGAGAGGGGCCGCCACATCGAGGTCCAGATCCTGGCTGACATGCACGGCACGACCTGGGCGCTGGGCGAGCGCGAGTGCTCTATCCAGCGCCGTCACCAGAAGGTCCTCGAAGAGGCTCCTTCGCCGATGGTGGACGACGTGCTGCGCGCCCTCCTGTGCGAGGCGGCTGTGGCTGCCGCCGAGTCAGTCGACTACGTGGGCGCCGGCACCGTGGAGTTCCTCGCCACCGACGACGGCCGCTTCTACTTCCTGGAGATGAACACGCGCCTGCAGGTCGAGCACCCGGTCACCGAGAACGTCACCGGCCTCGACCTCGCCTCGTGGCAGCTGCGCATCGCCGGCGGCGACGCGCTCCCGGCTGGCGGCCCACCGTCCTTCGACGGGCACTCGATCGAGGCCCGCCTCTACGCCGAGGACCCTGCCAACGACTGGCAGCCCACCGCGGGGCACCTCCACACGCTCGACATCCCCGGCGCGATCGCGGAGTTCGACCGCCCTGCGCGTCACGGGCTGCGCGTCGATGCCGGCTACCGCAGCGGCGACACGGTGAGCACCCACTACGACGCCATGCTCGCGAAGGTCATCACTTGGGCGCCCACCCGCGAGGAGGCGATCGCCCGGCTTGCCGGCGCGCTCGAGCGTGCCCGCTTGCACGGCGTCACGACCAACCGCGACCTGCTGGTGCGTTGCCTGCGTCACGAGGAGTTCGTCACCGGCGACTTCGACACCTCCTTCTTCGGCCGGCACGGCCTCGACACCCTCTCGGCCCCCCTTGCCTCCGCCGAGGCTGGGCGCCGCGCTGCACTGGTCGCCGCACTCGCCGACGCCGCCGCCAACCGGGAGGCGATGGGCGACCTGCGCGGCCTGCCGATCGGGTGGCGCAACGTGCCGGCGGTGGTCGAGCGCAAGGAGTACCGCGCGGGCGAGGACGTCGTCGCGATCGAGTACCGCAGCGTGCGGGGCAACCTGCGTCCGGTCGGCTTCGACGGGGTGCGGGTGCTCTCCGTCGCCGGCGGGCACGTCGTCCTGGAGGTCGACGGCGTGCGCATCGCCTACGACGTGAGCGTCCACGGCGCCGAGGTGTTCGTTGACTCCGCCGAGGGCGCTCTCACGTTCGAGCAGGTCGACCGCTTCCCTGACCCCGCCAAACAGCACGCCGCGGGCACCCTGCTCGCGCCGATGCCGGGCACGGTCACCGACCTCCACGTCGCCTCGGGTGACACGGTCACGACCGGCACCCCCCTTCTCACCTTGGAGGCCATGAAGATGCGTCACACAATCGCGGCGGCCGAGGACGGCGTCGCCGACCTCCGCGTCGCCGTCGGGCAGCAGGTCGACGCCGGGGCGGTGCTCGCCATCGTGGCGGCCGACGCCGAGGACGCCGAAGGCGGTGCGGCATGAGCGACCACGTGCACCTCGAGATCGCCGACGGGCTGGCGACCGTCACCCTCGACTCGCCGGCGAACCGGAACGCAATGAGCCACGCCCTCACAGAGGGGTTGAGCGCGCACCTCGCCACGGCCAGCGCCGACCTGTCGGTCCGCTTCATCGTGCTCACCCACACGGGGACCGTGTTCTGCTCTGGTGCCGACCTGGCCGAGGCTTCGGCCGACGACGCTGCCACCACCGGCGCGGCCGCGGCGCTGCGGATCTTCCGCCAGATCGTGGATGCCCCGCAGCCAGTGATAGCGGTGGCCCGCGGCCCGGTCCGTGCCGGTGGCACGGGGCTCGTGGCCTGCGCCGACATCGCCCTGGTGGCCGACCACGTCGACTTCGCGTTCGCCGAGGTCGCGATCGGAGCCAGCCCCGCGGTGATCTCGATCCCGCTCCTGGCGCGGCTCGACCCGCGCGCGGTCGGACGCTACGTGCTCACCGCGGAGGCGTTCGGGGCCGCGGAGGCGCAGCGCATCGGCCTGATCAGCGAGGCGGTGCCGCTCGAGGCGATCGACGAGCGTCTGGCGGCGGTGCTCAAGCAGTTGCGCCGCACCGCGCCCAACGCGGTGTCGGTCACCAAGAAGGTCGCCACCCGCGCCCTGCGCGCCGACCTCGAGGCCCATGGCCAGGAGATGGTGGATCTGTCCGCTCACATGTTCGCCCAGGCGGAGGCTCAAGCCGGCATGCGCGCCTTCCTCTCCAAGACCCGCCCTCCTTGGGTGGGCTGAGTCCGGGTACGCCCCGGCTGTGCGCCCCGATCAGCTTGGTCCGGCGGCAGCGCAGGACGGTCGTGCGGTCGCGCTGGGGGGCGTGCCGCACGGCCGTCGGGGTGTGTCCGCGACACGCCAGTTCCGGCCGGTGAACTCGGCCGGAACAGTTCTTGACTACAACTGACTCCCGCTTCAGGATTGAGATCCAAGAGACACCTGTAGTCAGCATTGCCCAGGGCCGCTCGGGCGGTCGCGGAAAGCAGCACGGCAACGAAGCCGATTGACCTGGAGGAAGAACATGCCCAGCAAGACCGCCCAGCAGACCGAGGACGATCTCAAGTACGTGGAGGCGCTGGCGCGCAAGACGCTGCGCAAGCCGCCGCCGCTCGTGCTCCAGGGGAACCGTGGCGAGGCCTTCAGGTCGCTGACCGAGGACGAGCTCATCGCTGGCACCAAGCAGTTCTTCCGGGAGACCGAGGAACAGCTGCGGTGGTACACCGAGAAGCTCGGCGTCGATGTCATGTGGTTCAACGACTGGCTGCGCAAGTACTGGGCGGCCTGGTCGGGCGGTATCGACGAGAAGGCGGTCTGGGAGGTCCTCTCGCCCACCGTCAGCTACATGGACCCGCTCAGCTTCGGGCGCACCATGGTCGGTGTCCAGGCGTTCATCGACTACAACCAGGCGTTCTTCGACGCCGCTCCCGACCTGCGCTACGACGCTCTGCCCGGCATGGCGGCCATCAACGTGACGCCGAGCGGTGAGGTGCTCTTCATGGCGCGCTACGTCGGCTGCGGCCACTGGGACGCACCGCTGCGCATGTACCCGTTCACGCCTGGCTCGAAGGGCATCCCGGGCAACGGTGCGTTCACCCAGCTCTACCCCGTCGACCGGTACCACTTCACGCCCGATGGTGTGATGAGCCACGGCGAGACGCTCTGGGACGCCGTCGGTGCCCTGCAGTTGATCAAGGCGCTCCCCAGCGACGAGAGCCTCGTGTTCAAGGGTATGGCCGCCGCCGGCAGCGTCGCGTCGACCGCGAGCCGGATCCGTCGTCGCCTGCCGATCATCGGCGAGAAGTGAGCGAGGGGACCCTCATGACGGACACTGCCGCGTCCGCCTGTCCGGTCGACCACGGCGGCCAGGGAACCCCGCCGGTCCGCCCCGCGGGCGGCTCCCGAACCGCCGCGACGACCCTGACCCCGCGCCCCCACGCCCGCTCGAATCGGCTGGGCTTGCTGCCGGTGACCGCCTCGGCGCTGATCAAGGGTTGGGGTTTCGAGGACGGCATCTACGCCCACTTCGCCGGCCACGACGTCACCCGCTTCCGGGTGGGCCTGCGCAAGTTCGTGGCCGTCACCCGCCCCGAGTATGTCGAGCACGTCCTCTTCGAGCATTCGGACCGCTACCAGAAGTCGGTCGACTTCGCGGCGGTCGACGGGGCGATCGGTGTCGGGATCTTCAGCGACAACGGCGAGTCGTGGAAGTACCACCGCAAGATCCTCAATCCGATGTTCACGCGCAAGCACCTCGAGAACGTGTACGACCTGATGCTCGCTCCGGTCGAGGAGGCCGCGGCGGCGCTGCCCACCGAGGTCGCCGAGATCGAGATGAACGACATCATGGTCGAGTTGACCCTCGACGTCGTCGGCAACGCGATCTTCAACCAGGACTTCAAGAAGTTCTTCCCCGAGGACCTCGGTTGGTGGATCACCGGCGGCCTCACCGAGGTGATGGGCTTCGCTCGCTTCCTCATGGTCACCGAGCCGCCCGCCCTGCTGAACAAGCCGTTCTGGGCGCTGCTCCACAGCAGCGCCCCGGTGCCGCCCCCGCTGTCGAATCTGCAGATGGCGATGAAGGTCGTCCTCGGGGGCGTGGATGCGGTCCTCGAGGACCGCATCGCCAACCCCACCGACACCCCGGACATGCTCAACCTGCTCGTGCGGGCCATGAACGAGGGCACCATGACCCCCGAGCGGGTGCGCTCAGAGGCAGCGGTCGGCATGCTTGCCGGACACGAGACCACAGCCACCACCATGAGCTACATGTGGCACCTGCTCTCGCAGAACCATTGGGCCCGCGACAAGATGCTCGAGGAGGTCGACACCGTCCTGGACGGTCGGGCACCGACCGTCGCGGACCTGCGCAACCTGCCGTGGACCTCGGCCTGCGTCGACGAGGCGATGCGTCTCTACCCGCCGGTGTGGTTCGGCCCGCGCACCGCCCTCGTGGACGACGTCATCGACGGCCACCACATCAAGGCGGGCACGACGGTCATCCTGCCCACCTACCTGATCCACCGCGACCCCCGTTGGTGGCCGGACCCGGAGAAGTTCGACCCCTCGCGATTCATGCCCGGGGCAGACAAGGGTCGCAGCCGTGGAGCGTACTTCCCGTTCAGCGGCGGTCCGCGCACGTGCATCGGGCGCAACCTCGCGATCATGGAGACGACCCTCATCGCCGCGAGGTTCAGCCAGACCCACACCTTCGAGACGATGCCGGGGCATGACATGACCCCGCTGGCCCTGCCGAGCCTCCGCCCCAGCAACGGCCTGCGGATGATCGCGCACCCGCGCACCTAGGTCCTCGATGCCCCGACAGCCGCGGCCGCGGCCCGGCCGAACGCCGAGGACGCGTCCGATCGCCCGGTGCCGTGGGGGGCGCCGCGATCACAGTGGCTGTCGAACCGTTCGGCGGCCGACGCCGTGGACAGCCCTTCAGTCCGCACGTCGACCGTTCCGACCCGGGGGAGCGGCGTGATCCGCCGCTTCCCCGAACCCCGCCCCCGCTCCGCTTCGCCGAAGGAGACGACCATGAGCGCAGCCACGCACGACCATTCCCACCAGATCGACCACGAGGTCCTCATCGTGGGTGCCGGCTTCTCCGGCATCGGCATCGCCATCGCCCTGCAGAAGGCCGGCATCGAGGACTTCGCCATCGTCGACGACGCCGACGGCTTCGGTGGCACCTGGTTCTGGAACCGTTACCCCGGGGTGGGCGTCGACGTCCCGTCTTTCAGCTACCAGTTCTCGTTCGCGCAGAAGCCCGACTGGACGCGCTCGTACGCCAAGGGCGCCGAGCTGCGCGGGTACGCCGAGAGTCTCGCGGCCGAGCACGACCTCGCCCGCCGCACCACTTTCGGGCGGCGCGTGGATGGCACCGTGTTCGACGAGGTGGCCGACGTGTGGACGGTGACCTTCGAGGACGGCGGCACCCTGCGGGCCCGCTTCGTCGTCGACGGCACCGGCGTGCTCACCGTCCCGAAGCGCCCCGAGATCGAGGGCCTCGACGACTTCGTCGGCACCACGGTGCACACCGCCCGCTGGGACGAGAGCCTCGACCTGCGCGGTAAGCGCGTCGCGATCATCGGCACCGGCGCCTCGGCGATCCAGATCATCCCCACCATCGCCGAGCACGTCGACCACCTCACCGTCTTCCAACGCACCCCCATCTGGTGCCTGCCGAAGGGCGACGTCGCCCTGCCCGGCCCGGTTCAGGGCGCGATGAAGCGGGTGCCCCCGCTGAGGTGGGCAGCCCGCGCGGCGAGCGAGGCGTTCGTCGAGCTGGCCTTCCCCATCACCGCGCACTTCCACAAGCCGCTGCACATCGGCACGATCTCCGAGGTCGGCGCTCGGGCCTACCTGCGCTCGCAGGTGAAGGACCCCGTCCTGCGGGAGAAGTTGACGCCGCAGTACCCGCTGGGCTGCAAGCGTCCCAGCTTCCACAACGGCTACCTGGCCACCTACAACCGCGACAACGTCACCCTCGAGACGGACTCGATTGACCGGATCACCCCGACGGGTGTGCGCACGGTCACCGGCGAGGAGCACGAGGCCGACGTGCTGATCCTCGCCACCGGGTTCAAAGTGTACGAGCCGGGCAACCTGCCGAAGTACCCGGTGACCGGTCGTGACGGCCGCGACCTGGACCAGTGGTGGGACCAGAACCGCTACCGCGCCTATCACGGCACGACGATGCCGGGCTTCCCCAACTACTTCTTCGTGCTCGGCCCCTACGCGTGGAACGGCTCGTCGTACTTCGGCCTCATCGAGAACCAGGCCGCCCACATCGTCCGCTGCATCACCCACGCCCAGCAGCAGGGGGCGACGGCCGTCGAGGTGACGGTCGACGCCGAGCAGGCCTACTTCGACGAGATGCTCGCGCGCCGCGGCCGCCAGATCTTCTGGCAGGACGGGTGCGGCAGTGCCAACTCCTACTACTTCGACCGCCACGGCGACGTGCCGCTGCGTGCCACGTTGACCGTCGAGGACAACTGGCGGAGCCGTCACTTCCCGCTGAGCGACTACGCGTTCACGCGGGCGGAAGCCATTCGACCTGCCCCCGCGCCGGCCTGAGCGAGACCGCGCCCACGACCCCGGGGGCGGGACTCGCCAGCCCCGCCCCCGGTCCTCGTTCCGCCGCCCCGCGAACCCCACCATGTGAATCGAGAGAGGTTCCGATGCAGTTCACCGCAGAGCACGACGCCTTCCGCGCCAGTGTCCGCAAGTTCGTCGAGGATCGGATCAACCCGAACGCAGACGAGTGGGAGAAGCAGGGGATGATGCCCCTGCACCAGATCTTCAAGGAGATGTCGGCCCTCGGCATGCTCGGGCTCGAGTACGACCCCACCTACGGCGGCCAGGGCGCTGACCACAGCTTCACCACGGTGCTCGGCGAGGAGGCCGGCCGCGCGGACCTCGCGTCGTTCAACCTCGCCCTCGGCGTGCAGATCGCCATGGCCACGCCCTCGCTCGCCGAGGTCGGCTCGGACGAGTTGAAGCAGGAGTTCCTCACGCCCGCGCTGCAGGGCGAGCAGGTCTGCTCGATCGCCGTCACCGAGCCCGACGCAGGCTCCGACGTCGCCGCGATCCGCACCACCGCTCGCAGGGACGGCGGCGACTGGGTCATCAACGGCTCGAAGATGTACATCACCAACGGCGTCCAGGCCGACTGGGTGTGCCTGCTGGCGCGCACCTCCGACGACGGCGGGCACCGGGGCATGACCCAGATCGTCGTGCCCACCAGTACTCCCGGCTTCAGCGTCGCCAGGAAGCTCGACAAGTACGGCATGCGGGCCTCCGACACCGGCCTGCTGAGCTTCGACGACGTCCGTGTGCCCGTGCGCTTCACCATCGGCGACGAGGGCCGCGGCTTCCAGCAGCAGATGCACCAGTTCATCGTCGAGCGCGCCTGGGGCATCTACCCCGTCTACACCGCGTGCGAGCGTGCGCTCCAGCGCACCCGCGACTACGCCCACACCCGCAACGTCTTCGGCGGCCCGCTCTCCAAGAACCAGTACCTCCAGTACACCTACGCCGAGCTCGCCGCCGAGGTCGACATGCTCAAGCACTACGCCTACACGCTCGCCGACACCTACATGGCGGGCGGCGAATACACCCGCATGGCGACCATCGCCAAGCTCAAGGCCGGACGGGTGGCCCGCCAGGTCGGCGACTGGTGCCTGCAGGTCCATGGCGGCATCGGCTACATGGAGGAGACCTGGACGGCGCGCTTCGTGCGCGACCACCGCATCGTCAGCATCGGTGGTGGCGCGGACGAGGTGATGTTGCGCGTGCTTTCGCAGATCGATGGCTGGACCTGAGTCCCCATCCGACCCTGCCACGACACCTTCGGAGAAGACCATGAGTGCACCCCTGCTGTCCTTGCTCGGCCTGCCCGGCCTCCCCGCGATCCCCGGTGTCCCGGCCGTGCTCCGGGCGGATCCACGGATCGAACTGCGCGGGCGGGTGGTGCTGGTCACCGGCGCCGCCGAGGGGATCGGTCGCGCCTGCGCTGGGGCGTTTGTCGCGCGCGGCGCCCGCGTTGTCCTGGTCGACGTGGCCGCCGACCTGCTGAGGACCACCGTGGCCGATCTGCCCGCCGGTCAGGCGCACGGCATTGTCGCCGACGTGCGCGACCGGGCAGCGATGGCCGCCGCCGTCGAGGAGGCCACCGCGACCTTCGGTCGGCTCGACGTCGTCGTCGCCAACGCCGGCGTCACCCCGCTGCCTGCGACCATCCGCACGACCGATCTGGACGACTTCGACCGGGTCGTCGGCATCAACCTGACCGGCGTCGTGAACACCGTGCACCCCGCGATCGACGAGGTCATGGCCCGGGGTGGCCACATTCTGGTCGTCGCATCGGTGGCGGCCTTCGCGCCGGGCCTCGGCGGGGTGTCGTACGGCGCCAGCAAGGCCGGCGTGGAACAGGTCGGTCGGGCGTTGCGCATCGAGCTGGGCTCCACCGAGGCCACGGCGGGCGTCGCCTACTTCGGCGTGGTCGCCACGTCGTTGGTGCGCAAGGCCTTCGACGAGGACCCGCTCGGACGCGAGGTCGACGGCCTCCTTCCGCCGCCGATGCGCAAGCGGATCACCCCGGAGCAGGCGGCCGCCACCATCGTGGCCGCGGTCGAGCGCCGCTCGGCGCGCGCGATCGCGCCGAAGGTGTGGGAGCCGTACGCGCTGATGCGCGAGGTGGTCAACCGCCGCTTCGACGAGGCACTGCGCGCCAGCCCGCGAATCCACCGGATCTACGCCGCGATCGAGGAACGCGCAGGCGTGCGGATGTGACGGCTCCCGTGACCAATCCCTTCCACCGATCGAGGAGTCGTACCCCGTGACCACCACCCCCTCCCCGCGCGTCGCCGTCGTTGGCGCCGGTCCCGCCGGCCTCTACGCCGCCGACGGTCTCGTCAAGGCGATCCCGGACGCGCACGTCGATGTCATCGAGAGGCTGCCGGCGCCCTACGGCCTGATTCGCTACGGCGTGGCGCCCGACCACCCGCGGATCAAGTCGGTGACCGCCACCCTCGCCGCGATGCTGGCCCAGCCACGGGTGCGGTTGGTGGCGGGCGTCGAGGTGGGCGACGGCGCCGACCTGACGATCGACGACCTGCGGCGCTGCTACGACGCCATCGTGCTGGCCACCGGCGCGCTGCGCGACCGTGCGCTGCCCATCCCGGGAGCGGACCTGGTCGGGTCTTTCAGCGGCGCCTCGTTCGTGTCGTGGTTCGACGCCCATCCCGACGCCCCCGCCGAATGGCCGCTGGACGCTGAGAGCGTCGCGGTCGTCGGTGCCGGCAACGTGGCACTCGACATCGCCCGCATCCTGGCCAGGTCCCCCGAGGAGCTGGCTGGTACCGAGATGCCGGACGAGGTGCTCGAAGCGCTGGCCGCGAGCCGGGTGCGCGACGTCCACGTTTTCGGACGCCGCGGCCCTGCGCAGGCGAAGTTCAGTCCCCTCGAGGTGCGCGAGCTCGGTGAGGCGACCGGCTTCGACGTCATCGTCGACCCGGCGGACCTGCTCTTCGACGACGCCTCCTTCGCGGCCCGGGCGTCGTCGAAGATGACCGACAAGGTTGTCGGCATGCTCGAGGGCTACGCCGCGGCGCCGCCGCAGGGCCGCCCGAAGCGTCTGCACCTGCATTTTCTCGCCGATCCGGTCGAGGTGCTCGGTGAGGACGGTCGCGTGGTCGGGCTGCGCACGGCCCGCGCTGAGCTCGACGGCGTCGGCGGGATCCGGCGCACGGGGGAGGTCACCGACTGGCCCGTGCAGGCGGTCTACAGCGCGATCGGGTACCGCTCGGACGCCATCGACGGGCTGCCCTTCGACCCCGATCGTGCGGTCGTCCCGGCTGAGGACGGCCGGGTCGTCGGCGCCCCCGGTGTCTACGCCACCGGTTGGATCCGGCGCGGCCCGGTGGGCCTGATTGGTCAGACCCGCAGCGATGCCGCCGAAGTGGTGGCCGGGGTCGCCGAGGACCTGGCCTCCGGCACCGCCGCCACGCCGCCGCGCCCCGACGTCGCCGACCTGCTCGACGAGCGAGGCGTGACCTGGCTGACGTGGCAGGACTGGTGCGCTGTCGACGAGCACGAGCGGCGCCTCGGCGCCCAGCGCGGCCGCGAGCGCACCAAGGTCGCCGCCGCCGACGCGATGGTCGCGATCGCCCACGCCGCACGGGCCGGCGCGCCCGCCTGACCCCACCCGATCCAAACCCACCCCACAGAGAGGCAAGTCCGCCATGACCACCCAGAAGTACCGACTCTTCCGTTGCGCCACCTGCGGCTTCGAGTACGACGAGGCGCTCGGCTGGCCCGAGGACGGCTTCCCGCCCGGCACCCGCTGGGAGGACATCCCCGAGGACTGGGAGTGCCCGGACTGCGGCGAGGCCAAGGCCGACTTCGACATGGTCGAGGTCGAGCGCGACTGATGCACCCCTTCGTCGGTGTGACCGGTCTTCCCCGCCTTCGGGTCCCGCCCGTGCTGGGCGGGTTGCCGGGGGTACGCGCCGACGAGCCTCTCGACCTCGTCGGCCGCGTGGCGCTCGTGACCTGCGCCGCGGAAGGCATCGGGCGGGCCACCGCCGTGGCTCTGGGTGCGCGGGGCGCACGCGTCGTCCTCGTGGACGTCGCCGAGGATCTCCTCGATGAGGCCACCCTGCTCGCCGGCGACGACGCCCACGACGCCCACGCCATCGTCGCCGACGTGCGCGACCGCGTCGCCATGGCGGACGCCGTCCGCGAGGTCCGCAGCCGCTTCGGACGCCTTGACGTGGTGGTCGCCAACGCAGGGGTCGCCCCGGAGGCCGCGACGCTGCGTACGACCGACCTCGACGACTTCGACCGGGTCGTCGGGGTGAACCTGACCGGCGTGATGAACACCGTGCACCCCGCGATCGACGACGTGGTCGCGACGCGGGGGCACGTGCACGTCGTGTCGTCCGTGGCGGCGTTCGCGCCCGGCTTCGGCGCGGCGTCGTACGGAGCCAGCAAAGCGGGCGTGGAGCACATCGGCCGCGCGCTGCGCATCGAGCTCGGCCCGACGGGTGCGAGCGCGGGTGTCGCCTACTTCGGCGTTGTGGCGACGTCCTTGGTGCGTCGCACCTTCGAGGAGGACCCGCTCGGACGTCGGGTCGAGACGCTGATGCCGGCGCCGGTACGGCGAAGGATCAGCCCGGAGCAGGCGGCCGCTTCCATCGTGGACGGCATTGAGCAGCGGTCCGCGCGCAGCATCGCGCCCCGGCTGTGGGAGCCGTACTCGCTGATGCGCGAGGTGATGAACCGTCGACTCGACGAGGCCCTGCGGGCCGATGCCCGCGTGCAGTCCGTTCTGGCCGCGGTGGAGCGCCGCACCCGAGGCTGAGTCCTTGGGTGCAGCGCTCCAGTCCGTCAGCCCCGCAAGCCGCCGAGCGGCCCGAGCAGCCGGCGCACCGAGACGCCGAGGCCGGTGGCCGACATCATGGACCGGAACTGCCAGGAGTCGTCGCGGGGCAGCAGCAGCGAGGACTGCAGGCCGTCGATGATGTCGAACAGCGTCTCGCCGTGCGACATCAGACCGTCCTCGGTGAAGTGGTAGCGGTCGACAGCGCTGACCTGGACGAAGCGGCCCGTGCCGGGGATGGCGGGGGCGCTGTCGTCGTAGGGGTGGAGCCGCAACGGGCCGTCCCAGTGCCCGCTGCCGATGTAGCGGACGGCGAAGCTGACGCGGCCCTCCGGAGTGACGTCGAGATAGAGCTGGCCGAGCAGCGGGTCGTAGCGCCAGTCCGGGATGGCGTCGAAGAAGCAGAAGTTGTATTTGATGAACTCGGGGATGCCCACCATCGTGCGCCCGAAGGAGGACACGTCCTTCCAGCGCACGTCCTGGGTGTAGAGCTCATCGCTGACGCTCATGTCGCGGGTCAACCAGCTCCACCAGTACTTCTTGGTCCAGGTCACCAGCCAGTCGAGATCGACGCCCAGGCCGCGGTAGAACTCGACCTTTGCCTCGAGGTCGGCGAACCACTGGAGGGCGTCGGCGGTCAGCTGCTCCTCGCTGACGGAGCGGACCGGCTCGCCGCGGTTGCCGGTCACGAACTCGGGCGGCTCGGCGCGCCAGCGCCGCAGGCGCAGCGCGGCCTGGAAGGCCTCCTCGGTGAAGGCCGAGCCGGTCGAGCCTGAGGTGGTCGTCGGTGTGGGCGCGCTCTTCGCAGCCATGGGTGCTCCTCGTGGATCGGGGCCGCGTCGGCGTCCTCGCCGGGCGGGTGGCCGCCATCCTTAATCCTGTACACAGGTGTAGTCAACAGTTGGGGAGGAGTTCGTCCCCGAGCGTGCAGGACCGGTCAGGTCCGTGTCTCTTCCGGTCACGCTCTAGCGAAGTAAATTAGCGTTCACTAATAATCAGGATGCCGCGAACTCACGCGATCAGAGGAGGCCCCCGATGCCGGTGCTGTCGTCGACACTCGACACCCGAGACGACGCCTACGTCCGCAACCGCCAGGTGCAGCTCGACGCTCTCGCCGAGCTCGAGAAGCAGCTCGACCTGGTGCGCGCCGGCGGAGGTGAGCGCTACGCCCAGCGCCACCACGAGCGGGGGCGCCTGCTGGTCCGCGAGCGTCTCGAGCTGCTGCTCGATCGCGACGCGCCCTTCCTCGAGCTCTCCTCGCTCGCAGCCTGGGGCAGCCGCTTCCAGGTCGGCGCGAGCATCCTCACCGGCATCGGAGTCGTCTCCGGCGTCGAGTGCATGATCATCGCCCACGACCCCACCGTCCGCGGTGGCGCGATGAACCCCTTCACGCTGAAGAAGAACCTGCGCGCGCTCGACATCGCCCGCGAGAACCGACTGCCGGTCGTCTACCTCGTCGAGTCCGGTGGCGCCGACCTGCCCACGCAGTCCGAGCTGTTCGTCGACGCCGGCCGGATCTTCCAGAAGCTCACGAACCTCTCGGCTGCCGGCATCCCCAGCGTCGCGCTGGTCTTCGGCAACTCGACCGCCGGCGGAGCCTACGTGCCCGGTATGGCCGACTACTGCGTCCTCGTCGACGGCCAGGCCAAGGTGTTCCTCGGCGGTCCGCCGCTGGTGAAGATGGCCACCGGCGAGGACGCCGACGACGAGCAGCTCGGTGGGGCCCGGATGCACTCGGAGATCTCCGGCCTTGGCGACGTCTTCGCCGCTGACGAGCGCGACGCCCTGCGCATCGGCCGCCAGATCATCGCCGACCTCGGCTGGCGCAAGCTCGGCCCCGGGATGCTCTCGGTGCCCGAGGAGCCGCTCTACGACCCCGAGGAACTGCTCGGCCTGACCCCCGAGAACTTCCGCACTCCGGTCGACCCCCGCGAGATCCTCGCGCGCGTCGTCGACGGCTCCCGCTTCAGCGAGTACAAGGCGCGCTACGGGACGAGTTTGGTGACCGGATGGGCCTCCATCCACGGCTTCAATGTGGGCGTGCTGGCCAACCACCGCGGCGTGATGTTCAGCGAGGAGGCCAAGAAGGCCGCCGAGTTCATCCAGCTCGCCAACCAGTCCGGCACTCCGCTGGTCTTCCTCCAGAACACCACCGGCTACATGGTCGGCACCGCCTACGAGCAGGGGGGAATCATCAAGGACGGCGCGAAGATGATCAACGCCGTCGCGAACAGCGCGGTCCCGCACATCACGATGAACATCGGGGCCTCCTTCGGCGCCGGCAACTACGGCATGTCCGGTCGCGCCTACGATCCGCGGCTCATGTTCGCCTGGGTCAACGCACGCCTCGCCGTGATGGGAGCCCAGCAGCTGGCCGGCGTGCTCTCGATCGTCGGACGCCAGGCCGCGGCGTCGGCAGGTCGTGCGTACGACGAGGCCGCCGACGAGGCGCAGCGACTCAAGATCGAGGAGCAGATCGAGCAGGAATCCCACTCCTTCTTCACCACCGCCCGCATCTACGACGACGGCGTGATCGACCCGCGCGACACCCGCACCGTGCTCGGCATCGGTCTCTCCGCCGCGCACTCCCAGGCCATCGTCAGCGGTCAGGGCTTCGGCGTCTTCCGCATGTGACCGCTCGATCCCGGGCCCGCCTGATCACCCCGCACCCCGCAGACCTGCACCAGACGTGAGTGGAGACATGACCAGAATCACCAAGCTGCTGATCGCCAACCGAGGCGAAATCGCCTCCCGGGTCATCCGGTCGGCGCGCGACCTCGACATTGCGACCGTGGCCGTCTACTCCGAGCCCGACGCCCGCGCGGTGTTCGTGCTCGAGGCCGACGAAGCCGTCGCCCTGCCCGGCCGCACCGCGGCCGAGACCTACCTGCGCGCCGACCTCGTCATCGCCGCCGCACTCGAGACCGGCGCCCAGGCCATCCATCCCGGCTACGGCTTCCTGTCCGAGAACGCCGAGTTCGCGCAGGCCTGCGCCGACGCCGGGATTGTGTTCGTCGGTCCGCCCGCCTCCGCGATCACCGCGATGGGATCGAAGACGGCCGCCAAGCAGCTGATGTCCGCCGCCGGCGTCCCCGTGCTGCCCGGCATCACCATCGACGGCGAGGACGACGCCCTGCCCGCCGACCTCGCCGAACGCGCGGCCGCCGAGGTCGGTTTCCCGCTGCTGGTCAAGGCCGCCTTCGGCGGCGGCGGTCGCGGCATGCGCGTCGTCGAGAGCCCCGAGGGCCTGGCCGAGGCCGTCGAGGGTGCCCGCCGCGAGGCGGTGGGGGCGTTCGGCAACGGCGCCGTCTTCCTCGAGCGCCTCGTCCAGCGACCGCGGCACATCGAGGTCCAGGTCTTCGCCGACACCCAGGGCCAGGTCGTGCACCTGTTCGAGCGTGAGTGCTCGGTGCAGCGTCGCTATCAGAAGATCATCGAGGAGGCGCCGTCGCCCGTGGTCGACGAGGCACTGCGCGAACAGCTCGGCTCGGCGGCCATCGCCGCAGCCAAGGCGATTGGCTACGTCGGCGCCGGCACGGTCGAGTTCATCCTCGACGCCTCCGGCGAGTTCTTCTTCCTCGAGGTCAACACCCGTCTCCAGGTCGAGCACCCGGTCACCGAGCTCGTCACCGGTCTCGACCTGGTGGCGCTGCAGCTCGCCGTCGCCGAGGGCAAGCCGCTGCCGCCGGCCGCGTTGGCGGCCACGCTGACCGGTCACGCCATCGAGGCCCGCCTCTACGCCGAGGACGTCCCCGCCGGCTACCTGCCCGCCACCGGCCACCTCGACCTGTTCGAGATCCCGCTGGCCGACGGCGTTCGCGTCGATGCAGGCTTCCGTAGTGGCGACGATGTCAGCGTCTACTACGACCCGATGCTGGCAAAGGTCATCGCCTACGGCGCCGACCGCGAGCAGGCCGTGCGCCTGCTGGCCCGTACGCTGGCCGACTCCCGCGTCCATGGTGTCGTCACCAACCGCGACCTTCTCGTCGGCATCCTGCGCGAGGACGAGTTCATCGCGGGTGACATCGACACCGGCTACCTCACCCGGCACACCCCGGAGCAGCTGACGACCGCCGACGAGCGTCGCCTGCCGGTGCACGCGCTCGCCGCTGCCCTCGCCGACCAGGCCGAACGCCGCGCGAGCGCCCCGGTGCTCGGCCGCGTGCCGTCGGGCTGGCGCAACGTGCATAACGGCCCGCAGCAGGTCACCTACCTCGACGGCGAGCGCGAGGTCGACGTCCGCTACCGCGTCGTCGCCAGCCACGCAGGCACCACGGTCGAGGCCACCGTTGACGGCGACGCCCTCGGCGCCGTGACCCTGCACGCCGCCAGCCCCGACCGCGTCGACCTGCAGGTCGGCCCCGTGCGCCGCCGTGTACGGGTGGCCCGCCAGGGCGAGAGCCGCTACGTCGACTCGGTGCTCGGCTCCACGGTGTTCGTCGAGGCCCCGCGCTTCCCGACCATCGAGGCCGAGGTGGCCGCCGGATCGCTCACCGCGCCCATGCCCGGCACCGTCGTGCGCGTGGTCGCCGAGCCCGGCGCCACGGTAGCCACCGGCGACGTGATCGTGGTGCTCGAGGCGATGAAGATGGAGCACGCGGTCAAGGCGCCGCAGGACGGCGTGGTGACCCAGGTGAGTGTCAGCCCCGGCGAGTCCGTCGACCAGGGCACGGTGCTCGCCGTCGTCTCCGGTGACGACGAGCAGAGCGGCGGGGACGCATGAGCGCCGTCGACCCGGCCAAGGCGGCCGTGCGCGACCGCATCGTCGAGGACCTCGCCCTCGAGACAGCCGACCTCGCCGCCGTCCTCGGCGCCCGAGCCGAGGCGGAGTGGAAACGGCCCACCCCCGCGGAGGGCTGGACCATCGGCGACCAGATCACGCACCTCGCCTACTTCGACGACACTGCCCGCCTGGCCGTCACCGACACCGACGCCTTCGCCGCGCGCCGCGACGAGCTGCTCGCGCACGGCCCGGCCTTCCCCGACGTGGTGGCCGAGCAGCATCGCGGGCTCGACGCCCGCGATGCGCTCGCGTGGTTTGAGCAGGCGCGCGCCGAGGTGATCCGGGCCTTCCTCGAGGCCGACCCCGCTGCCCGGCTGCCGTGGTTCGGCCCCGAGATGTCGGTGGTCTCCTCGGCCACCGCGCGGTTGATGGAGACCTGGGCACACGGGCTGGATGTGGCTGATGCGCTCGGGGTGCAGGTGCCCCCGTCGCCGCGGCTGAAGTCCATCGCCCATCTCGGCGTACGAACCCGGGACTTCGCCTTCACCGTGCAC
>JAPLCC010000034.1 GCA_026392415.1 Propionibacteriales bacterium | reverse complement strand
CGGCTCTACGAATCAACCGAGCACCGCAACGCCGCCCTGCCCGAATGGCTTCACTTCTACAATCATCACCGCGTCCACTCCGCGATCGGAGCCAAGCCACCTGTCACCCGACTGACCAACGTGCCTGGACATCACAGCTAGGCGCCGGTCGACCCGGACCCTTCGGTGAGGCGGCCGTCGAGATCCTCGCCGTCGCTGCGCTGGACGTAACACACGAACCAGTCGCCGTCGTCCGGGTCGTCCTCGTCGAAGGCGTCGTTCGCCACCTTGACGGTGTAGTCCCCGCTCTCGATGACCGTGCGGTACTCCGGTGCGAGATCGCGGGCCAGGCAGAAGTCCTCTTCGGTGAGGGTTGCGAACTGGTCCGCGGTCTCGTCGTCGAACTGCTCGACGAAGATCACCTCGGCCTCGTGCGGCTCGTTGCACTCGCCCGTGGTCAGGTCGCCGAAGAACTCGTCGATGTTGACGCACTGGCCGACCCGCGCGTCGTCCTCCCAGACCGCCTGGGAGCCCTTGATCCCGGCGAAGACCACGAACGCGAGCATGGCCACCATCAGCACGGCGCCGATCACCAGACCGGTGATCGCGGCCCAGCGCCCCGACCGCTTGCCGCCCTTCGTCCGGACGATGCCTGCGATGCCCAGGCCGATGCCGACCGGGGCGGCGCAGCAGGTCAGCGAACAGATCAGCGCCGCGATCGAGACCCCATCGGTCGGAGCGGAGGAGCGGTACGGGTCGCCGTAAGGGTTGGGGGCGCCGTACCCGCCGTACTCGCCGTACGGGCCACCGGTCGGCGGCTCGTACGGCGGGATCCCGCCGTCGTACGGATTGCTCACCAGGTCAGAGGATGGGCTTGTCGAGCTTGTCGTTGCTCTCGACGTAGCAGACGAGGTGGTCGCCGGTCTCGACGTTCTCCGGATCCTCGATCACGGCCTTGTACTCGAGGTCGTCGGAGAACTCGTTGAGCTTGGCGATGTCCTCGTCCGAGACGATGGTGCCGCAGTGGTTGGACATGTCCGATGCGATGGCGTCCTTGTTCTCCGCGTCGACCTCGGCGACGGCAACGATCTCGCCGTCGTGCTCCTCGGTGCAGTCCTTCTTGTACATGATGACGTTGTCGTCTTCGTCCTGGTCGATGTTGACGCACTGGCCGACCTCGGCCTTGCCGGGCGTCACCACCTTGTCGGCGAAGATCGCGATCCCGGCGATGGCGGCGCCGGTCGCCAGGGTCATCAGGATGCCGACGATGATCGCGGCGATCGCCAGGCCGCGTCCCTTGCGCTGGCCGCCCTTGGTGCGCTTGAGGCCGACGAATCCGAGGATCACGCCGATCGGGGCGCAGACGCACAGGAAGCTCACCACGAGGGCCGCGATCGACAGCCCGTCGGTCTTCGGAGGCAGGGGATCGGACCCACCCGAGTGGCCACCGCCGTAGCCGCCTCCGGGCGGCGGGGGATAGGCGCCTCCGCCGCTGGCGCCGTAGGGGTTCGGCTGTCCGCCGGGGGTCTGGCCACCAGGGTTCTGGCCGTACGGGTTGTTGCCGTAGGGATCGCTCACCCGCACACCCTAATGGGCAACGATGGTGAGGTGCTGCACTTCAGTGACGACGACCGTCGACGCCGCCTCGCGGTTCGGCACGCCCTGGCCCGACGGCTGCCGACAGTAGAAGCGGCGACCGGGGCGATGACGGTGCTGCATGCGACCGAGGCGGCCACGGTCCACCTGTCTCTCTTGGCCCGGGTCGACGGCGTCGCCGTTGCCGACGTCGATCGTGCCCTGTACGACGACCGCACCCTGGTCAAGCAGCTGGCGATGAGGCGGACGCTCTTCGTGTTCCCCCGGGACCTGCTGCCGGCGGCCTGGGGGAGCGCGTCTGCTCGGGTCGCCGCCCAGCAGCGCGCGCAGCTCGCCAAGAACGTCGCCTCCGTGGGAATCGCCGACGGTCCGGAGGCGGTCGCGGCCTGGATCGACGACGCCGCAGCCGCGGTGCTCTCCTTGCTGGCCGACGGCGTCCCCCGCACCACGCGAGAGGTGCGCGACCTGGTCCCCGTCCTCGAGGACCGGATCAGTGTCGGCAACCCGGAGAAGAAGTGGAGCGGCAACTTCCCGGTCGGCTCGTGGGTGATGATCATGCTCGGCGCCGAAGGGCGCGTCGTCCGGGCAGCCAACGGCGGGCACTGGCGCCTCAACAAGCCGACCTGGACGGCGACCGCCAGCTGGCTGGACGCCGACACGACGGCGCTTCCTGAAGCCGACGGGTACGCCGAACTGGTGCGTCGCTGGCTCGCCACCTTCGGCCCCGGCACCGAGAACGACATCGTGTGGTGGCTGGGGGCGACGAAGACGATCGTGCGCCGCGCGCTGGCCGACGTCGGTGCCGTCGAGTCAGCCTCGACCGGGGAGCGACAGGTTGGGTGCTGCCCGACGACACCGAGCCGTCCGAGCCCGTCGAACCCTGGGCGGCGCTCCTGCCCACGCTCGATCCGACGGTGATGGGCTGGAAGGAGCGGGCCTTCTATCTCGATCCCGCCGACACGCCGTACCTCTTCGACAGCAACGGCAACGCCGGGAACACCGCCTGGTGGGACGGTCGGATCGTGGGTTGCTGGGTGCAGGACGACGACGCCCGCGTCCACCTGGTGCTGCGCGAGGACGTCGGAGCACGGGCCCGCGCGGCCCTGGAACACGAGGCGGAGCGGCTGACCGGGTGGCTCGACGGCGTCCGGATCACCAATGTCTATGCCTCGCCGCAGATGCGTGGCGCAGTCCTGCCCTGACCTAGCATTCGGCCCGTGAGTCGTCAGCAACCCGAGCAGCAGGCACCCCCGGTCCAGAAGGTGCGGATCCGGTACGCCAAGCGTGGCCGGTTGCGCTTCACCAGCCACCGCGACGTCAGCCGCGCGATCGAGCGGGCCGTGGTCCGTGCCGTCATCCCGATGGCGTACTCCTCCGGCTTCCACCCGCACCCCCGCATCTCGTACGCCGGTGCGTCGCCGACCGGTGCTGCCAGCGAGTCGGAGTACGTCGAGCTCGGCCTCTCCGAGGTCCGCGACCCCCGGGACATCGGCGAGGAGCTGGACGCCGTGCTGCCCGACGGGCTCGACGTCGTCACCGCAGTCGACGCCGCGCTCACCAGCGAGGGTTCGCTGTCGGACCTGCTGACCGCCAGCCATTGGCAGATCGAACTGGGCGAGACCCCTCCCGCCGAGGTGGCGGCCGCGGTCGCCGCCTTCCTGTCCACCGAGTCGGTGCTCGTCGAGCGGATGACCAAGAAGGGCCTGCGCAGCTTCGACTGCCGCGCGGCCGTGGTCCGGCTCGAGAGCACTCCCGACGGTGATCTCGACCTCGTCCTGGAGCACTCGGTGCCCGCCGTACGCCCCGATGACCTGCTCACCGGACTCGCCCAGGTTGCCGCGTTCACGTCGCCGCCGACGGTGCTGCTCACCCGCGTCGCCCAGGGTCTGCTCGACCGGGAGACCGGCGCGATCGGCGACCCGCTCGCGACTCGTTGATGACCCGCGTGTGAACCCTGTGTGCGATACTCGCCACAGGATCCACCCCGTGCGCGTCCTACAGGAGAGCGCAGGGAGATCTGACGACGTTCTCGCCGCCCGGTAGGTGTGACTGCCGGACGGCACGGTGGAGGCCCCACCCGACGCGACGCACAAGGCGACCGCGGCAGGTGAAGGCCGGAATTCCAGTGACGCTGTGCGGAGGGTGTCGTCCCACGAAGGCTTACGACACGACCCCCGGGTGCGTGTCGATGACACCCCGGGACGCGGAAGCGCTCCGGGTGGAGGAGTACCGCAATGACGGACGCGCCCACCAACACCCCGATCGACACCCCGGCTGAGGCTGTGGAACCGCAGGCTGCCGAGGCACCTGCACCGGTCGACGCGCCGAGCGAGGCCCTGGCCGAGAAGCCGGCTGCCCGGACGGCCGCGAAGAAGACGGCCGCCAAGAAGACGGCCGCCAAGAAGACCGCTGCGAAGAAGACCGCGGCGAAGCCCGCCTCGGCCGAGGACGGTGCCGAGGAGTCCGCAGGCGAGAAGCCCGCGAAGAAGACGGCTGCCAAGAAGGCGGCCGCGAAGAAGACCACGGCCAAGAAGACGGCCGCGAAGAAGACCACGGCGAAGAAGGCCGCCCCCGCGTCGGAGCAGCTGCTCCTGACCGACGAGGAGCCGGCCGCCGCCGAGGAGACCGATGCCGCTCCCGCTCCCGAGTCCCGCACGACCACGGTGACCACCCGGACCCGCTCCTCGCGCCCGGCCCGCAGCACGGCCGTGCTGTTCCAGGCTCCCGAGACGACCGCCGTTCCCGCCGGCTCCGACGAGGAGATCGACGAGGACGAGGACGAGACCACCGAGGCCGCCGCGCCCGCCAAGGCCGCGCGCGCCCCCCGGTCCAACACCCCGAGGGCGACGGCCCCCAAGGCGACCGACGGTGACGAGCCCGACGACGACGAGGACGACGACGAGGACGACGACGAGAGCGCCGAGGGCGGTGCCACCGCCGGCAACGCCGCACGACGCCGTCGTCGTCGTGGCGGCCGCCGCCGCCGCAAGCCGGCCGGTGCGGGCAATGCGAATGGCGAGGGTGGGGACGACGAGTCCGACGACGCCGAGGACGGCGACGCCACGGAGGCCACCGAGGGTGCCGAGACCACCGAGGCGAAGGCTCCTGCCCGCCAGGGCGGCGGCAACAACAACCAGAACAACAACCAGCGCAACCGCCAGGGAGGCGGCAACGCCCAGGCTCGCGCCAAGGCCGACGCCGACGCTGCTGCTGAGGCAGACGGCGACGACGGGTCGGATGACGGCGACGACAACGATGGTGAGGGCGGCCAGGGTTCGTCCTCCTCGCGCCGTCGCCGCCGCCGTCGGCGTACCGGTGAAGGTGGTGGCCAGGGCGGTCAGGGCGGCGACGCCGACGACCCCGAGAACACCGTCACGCGCGTCCGTCGGCCCCGCAACGCCGAGGACGAGATCACCGCGATCGCCGGGTCCACGCGCCTCGAGGCCAAGAAGCAGCGTCGTCGTGAGGGCCGCGAAGCCGGTCGTCGCCGCGCGCCGATCGTGAGCGAGGCCGAGTTCCTTGCCCGCCGCGAGTCGGTCGAGCGGGTCATGGTCGTGCGCCAGCGCAAGGACCTCACCCAGATCGCCGTGCTCGAGGACAAGGTCCTCGTCGAGCACTACGTCGCCCGCGAGTCGCAGACCTCACTCATCGGCAACGTCTACCTCGGTCGTGTCCAGAACGTCCTGCCGTCGATGGAGGCCGCCTTCATCGACATCGGCAAGGGCCGCAACGCCGTGCTGTACGCCGGTGAGGTCAACTGGTCCGCGCTCGGCCACAAGGACGGCCAGCCCCGCAAGATCGAGTCGGTCCTGCAGTCGGGTCAGACGATCCTGGTCCAGGTCAGCAAGGACCCGGTCGGCCACAAGGGCGCCCGGCTCACCAGCCAGGTCAGCCTCGCTGGTCGCTTCCTCGTCTACGTGCCCGACGGCACCACCTCGGGCATCTCGCGCAAGCTGCCGGACACCGAGCGGTCGCGCCTCAAGGCGCTGCTGAAGGAGGCCGTCCCCGCGTCGGCCGGTGTCATCGTGCGCACCGCCGCCGAGGGTGCGTCCGAGGACGAGCTCACCCGCGACGTCGAGCGCCTCAAGGCCAAGTGGGACGACATCGAGGCCAAGGTCGCCAAGGGCAACGCCCCGCAGCTCCTGCACGGCGAGCCCGACCTGACCCTCAAGGTCGTCCGCGACCTCTTCACCGAGGACTTCTCCAAGCTCGTGATCCAGGGCGAGGACGCCTGGAACTCCGTCAAGGAGTACGTCGACCAGATCGCCCCCGACCTCTCGGACCGCGTCGAGCGCCAGGACCCCTCGGCCGCGGACCTGTTCGCCGTGCACCGGATCGACGAGCAGATCGCCAAGGGCCTGGACCGCAAGGTCTGGCTGCCCTCCGGCGGCTCGCTCGTCATCGACCGCACCGAGGCGATGACCGTCGTCGACGTCAACACCGGCAAGTTCACCGGCTCCGGCGGCAACCTCGAGGAGACGGTCACCAAGAACAACCTCGAAGCGGCCGAGGAGATCGTGCGGCAGCTCCGGCTGCGCGACATCGGCGGCATCATCGTGGTCGACTTCATCGACATGGTCCTCGAGGCCAACCGTGACCTGGTGCTCCGCCGCATGGTCGAGTGCCTGGGACGCGACCGGACCCGCCACCAGGTCGCCGAGGTCACCTCGCTCGGCCTGGTGCAGATGACCCGCAAGCGGATCGGTACCGGTCTGGTCGAGGCCTTCAGCGAGACCTGTTCGCACTGCCAGGGCCGCGGCATCGTGGTCCACGATCTGCCGGTTGCCCCCAAGGGTGGCGGCGGTGGCGAGCCCGACGAGGCACGGCGCAGCGGCAACACCCGACGTCGCAAGGGCAAGGGCCAGGGCGACGCCGCCCCGGCCGAGAACGGTGCCGCCAAGCCCGTCCCGTCCCCGAAGGACGTCGCCGCGATGGCCAAGCCGGCCGCCGAGGACGAGGTCGAGGAGGCCCCGGTGGTGGTTGAGGAGGCCCCGGTGGTGGTCGAGGAGGCCCCGGTGGTGGTCGAGGAGGCCCCGGTGGTGGTCGAGGAGCCGGCCCCCGCGCCGGTCGCCACGACCAAGGTCGTCACCCGGACCCGGCGCAGCTCGGCCAGTCGTCCGGCAGGTCCCCCCGCGGCGGCCGCTCCGGCGGACGCGGCAGCCTCCGATGCCGAGGCGGAGGAGCCGCACGTGGCTCACGTGCCGATCAAGAAGAAGGGCGCTGGCAAGCGCTAGCTGTACCCGGCCATCACGTTGGTGACAGTCGGCTGATCGGCGGAAGGCCGTCGAGTGCGCTGTGGCGGCGTTGAGTGTTGTAGAGCTCGAGCCATGGCGCAAGGGCATTGGTCCGGTCGTCGTTGGTGAGGAAGACCTGGCG
>JAPLCC010000047.1 GCA_026392415.1 Propionibacteriales bacterium | reverse complement strand
GAAGCCACCGTGGTCTCGAGACGGTTGCTGCGCAACCTCCTCGACCAACGCGAAGACCGGGTCTCGAGACGGTCGCGGAGCGACCTCCTCGACCAACGCGGAGACCGGGTTGCGGGACAGTCGCGGAGCGACCTCCTCGACCGCCGGGTTCAGCGCGGCGTGTAGAGCCAGCGCAGGATCGCCCGGCTGACGAAGTAGCCCACGCCTGCACCCACGATGATGAACACGTTCGGCAGCCAGCTCGGTCCGTCGAGGGCCTTGGCAGCGGCGTAGGCCAGCCCGACGAAGACCGCCAGCGTCAGGAGCGGCACCAGTCCGGCCAGGATCGGCGACACCGCACGGGCCTGGGGTTCACGGGCGTCGGGGTCAGGGGAGCTCACGGCGCCATCATCGCCGACCCGGTCGCCACGCGGCAGGCATCCCGAAAACGCCACAGGGCCCCCGCCGAAGCGAGGGCCCTGCAGACGATGGTGTTACGAGGGCGACTCAGAAGTCCATGCCGCCCATGCCACCGGTCGGGTCGCCGCCCATGGGCGCCGCCTTCTCCGGCTTGTCGGCCACGACGGCCTCGGTGGTGAGGAACAGCGCGGCGATCGACGCGGCGTTCTGCAGCGCCGAGCGGGTGACCTTGGCCGGGTCGATGATGCCCGCGGCCAGCAGGTCGACGTACTCGCCGGTCGCGGCGTTGAGGCCCTGGCCGGCCGGGAGACCGGCGACCTTCTCCGCAACGACGCCGCCCTCGAGGCCGGCGTTGATCGCGATCTGCTTCAGCGGGGCCGAGAGCGCGACGCGAACGATGTTCGCGCCGGTGGCCTCGTCACCCTCGAGCTCCAGCTTCTCGAACGCGGTCGCGCCGGCCTGGACCAGTGCGACACCGCCGCCGGGCAGGATGCCCTCTTCGACGGCAGCCTTCGCGTTGCGAACGGCGTCCTCGATGCGGTGCTTGCGCTCCTTGAGCTCGACCTCGGTGGCCGCGCCGACCTTGATGACGGCCACGCCGCCGGCCAGCTTCGCGAGGCGCTCCTGGAGCTTCTCGCGGTCGTAGTCGGAGTCCGACTTCTCGATCTCGGCGCGAATCTGGTTGACCCGACCCTCGATCTGGCCAGCGTCGCCGGCACCTTCGACGATGGTGGTCTCGTCCTTGGTGATGACGACCTTGCGGGCCTGGCCGAGCAGCTCGAGACCAGCGGTCTCCAGCTTGAGGCCGACCTCTTCGGAGATGACCTGGCCACCGGTGAGGATCGCGATGTCCTGCAGCATGGCCTTGCGGCGGTCACCGAAGCCGGGCGCCTTGACGGCGACGGACTTGAAGGTGCCACGGATCTTGTTGACGACCAGGGTCGACAGCGCCTCGCCGTCGACGTCCTCGGCAAGGATGACGAGCGGCTTGCCCGACTGCATGACCTTCTCCAGGAGCGGCAGCAGGTCCTTGACGTTGCTGATCTTGGAGTTGGCGATGAGGACGTACGCGTCCTCGAGGACCGTCTCCATGCGCTCGGGGTCGGTGACGAAGTAGGCCGAGATGTAGCCCTTGTCGAACCGCATGCCCTCGGTGAGCTCGAGGTCGATGCCGAACGTGTTCGACTCCTCGACCGTGATGACGCCCTCCTTGCCGACCTTGTCCATCGCCTCGGCGATGGCGTCACCGACGGTGGCGTCGCCGCCGGCGGAGATGGTGGCGGTGGCAGCGATCTGCTCGCGGGTCTCGACATCCTTGGCCAGGCTGAGCAGCTGCTCGGTCACGGCGGCGACGGCGGCCTCGATGCCACGCTTGAGGCCCATCGGGTTGGCGCCCGCGGCAACGTTGCGGAGGCCTTCCTTGACGAGGGCCTGGGCGAGGACGGTCGCGGTGGTCGTACCGTCACCGGCGACGTCGTCGGTCTTCTTGGCGACCTCCTTGACCAGCTCGGCGCCAATGCGCTCGTAGGGGTCCTCGAGGTCGATCTCCTTGGCGATGGACACGCCGTCGTTGGTGATCGTGGGGGCGCCCCACTTCTTCTCCAGGACGACGTTGCGGCCCTTGGGACCGAGGGTGACCTTGACGGCGTCGGCGAGCGTGTTCATGCCACGCTCCAGGCCGCGCCGGGCTTCCTCGTTGAAAGCAATCAGCTTCGACATGTCTCTTGCGATCCTTCGCAGGTGCGTTCGTGGTGACCCGGTCCGAAGACCGGTCCGGGATTGGCACTCTGATCTTACGAGTGCCAGTCTCATGTTTAGCACTCGACCCCTGCGAGTGCAAGGAGAACGCGTTCAACGAAGGTCGGCGAAACTCCCGACGGCCGACTCCTGGCCGGGCTCCCAACCCACCAGGCGGGAGACGCGCTGGAGGTCCGGGGTCCCCACCCGCCACGCCAGGATCCGCGACTCGTTCGAGCGCGACTGGAGCAGCACCGTCTCGTCGTCGAGCCAGCCGACGACCGGACAACAGCCCTTCCAGCGACCGTCGTCGAACCCGGGCGCCACCAGCAGGTGGACCTCGTCATCACCCGTGCGCGCCGCGAGCGCGTCGGTGCCGCCCACCGGGCCACCCGTCGGTCCTGTGGCCGGCTCGGCGAGGAACATCGCCTGCGCCACCCCGCCGCCCGCCGACTCCCTGACCGGCCCGAACGGCTCGTCACTGGTGTCCCAGACCCTTGGGTCGGTCGGCACCGAGGTGGGCTCGGCCCCCGTGACGTCGTACGTCGTGCCGGTGCCGTCGGGACTTCCCAGCTCTCCGGGCGCCCAGATCTCGGTGGCGCTGATCCAGCGCGCACTCTCGGCCAGCCACGGCACCGTTTCGTAGGTCGCCCAGGCGCCGGTGATCAGGTCGTAGACCTCGAGCGCACTCTTCTGGACGAAGAACACGTGACGACCGTCCGGCGCGAGACTCTCCTCTCCCAGCGGCTGGAAGACGTTGCCGACCTCGTCGGTGACCGGGTCGAGCCGCCCCACGTCGAGCGAGTACGACGTCCGGTCGGCGCCGACGACGACCACGCGTCCCGGCGCACCGCTCTCGCCCGCGAGCTCGAACACGGCCACGGCCCGCATGCCGGCGGGATGGGCCGGGGCCCCGGGGGCGAGGTCGATCTCGTCGGGCAGCGGCGTACCACCGAGGATCGGCAGATTCCTCTCCTCGGCACTCGGCGGCGCCCACCAGGTCTTCGCTCCGCGGTAGTCGGCACCGGGCTCGACCACCGGCGACCCCACGGTCGACTGTTCGGTCGTCGGCGTCGGGGCGGGATCGGCCGGCGAGCCGCCGTCGTCCTTCGCGATGGCGAGGCTGCCGGCGACCACGACAACGGTCGCGACGGCAGCACCGGCCACACCGGCAGCGCGGCGCTGGCGGGTCCGTCGAGCCCCTTGCCAGGCACGCGCCCCGAGATCCGTCGGAGCCAGGTCCGCCACGTGCTCGTGGAGCAGGTCGCGCAGTCGTTGATCGGTCATCTCAGCTCTCCTCTCCAAGGAGTTCGGCGAGCTCGGGCGCTGCTTCACGCAGCCGGCTCAGGGCCAGGCGCGTCTGGCTCTTCACGGTGCCGACGCTGACGCCGAGCACATCAGCGGCGGCACGTTCGGTCAGGTCGTCGTAGAAACGCAGCACGACCACCGCGCGCTGTCGTGGGGTGAGGGCGGCCAGTGCCTGGTCCAGCAGCAACCGTCGCTCGGAGGCCGCTGTGTGATCGGGCACGACGACCCGGGGAAGGTGGTCGACGACTGTCTCACGGCGCCGCTTGCGCCAGGCCGAGATGTTGTCGCGGACGATGATCTGGCGCGCATAGGCCTCCGGGTTGTCGTCGCGCAGTCGCCGCCACCGCAGCGCCACCTTCGTCAGCGCCTCCTGGACCAGGTCCTCCGCGCGCTGGCGGTCGCCGGTGAGCAGGACTGCGGTCCGCAGCAGGGCGAGCTGGCGGTCCCCCGCCCACAGGCGAAACGATTCCTCGTCGGTGGTCACACCCCATCAACGCACACCGGCCGCAAAAGGTTGGAGGGTCAATCGCTCGAGACCTCGACCGGCCGATGGTGGCCGAACGGCACGGTCGCGGCATGTCCGAGGGCGAGCAGCACGGACGGCAGCAGCGCCTTGGCGGTCCGCTTGTAGCCCAGCGCGCTCGGATGGAACCGGTCGAGGCTGAACATCTCGTCGGGGTTGGTGATGAAGAACGGACCCACGACATGCGCGAGCGACACCGCATGCGCTCCGTTGCGTACGGCGACCTCCGCCTGGGCCGCAGCGAGCTGGCGCGACATCCGCGAACCGAGCGACCGCAACGGCTGCGGCACCGGCCGCAACGCGCCGAGGTCCGGGCAGGTGCCGACCACGACCTCGCTCCCCTGCGCCCGCAGCCGCACGATTGCTTCTTCGAGGTACGCCGCCGAGGCGCTCACCGGAACGCGGTGCGTGACGTCGTTGCCGCCGACCACGATGACTGCGACGTCAGCGCGGTAGTCCGCCGCCAGCGCGTCCAACTGCCCGGCGAGCGCCGAGCTCTCCGAACCGACCACGGCCGCGGTGTGCAGGGCCACCGGCCGGTGGAGGCAGGTGGCCAGCCCGCGGGCGATCCGCGCCCCGAGGGTGTCCTTCGGACGCTCGGCCCCGAGCCCGGCGGCGATCGAGTCGCCGAGGACCAGCAGGTGCAGGGGCGCGCCGTCGTACGCCTTGCTCTTCCAGGTCTTGTCGGCGGCAAGGGCGTCCTCGCCGAGTGGTTTGCCGATCCGCGCCCGGGCGATGGCGGCCTGGCGGCGCAGCAGCTCACGACCGCCGCCGGTGGTCACCCCGACCCCCGCGAGGACGGCGCCGGCAGCGAAGAGGGTGGTGCGGGTGCGACTCATCCGTGGGGTGGTCATGCCTTCGTTGAACCAGACCCGCCTGAACGGATCGTGGCGCGATGGTGGCCAATCGCCGGACGATCTGCACCAATTCCTTTACTGTCTGCCCATGTTGAAGCGTCTCGCGCCCCTCCTGGTCGCCACCGCCCTGCTGGCCGGAGGCTGCGCCGCCGAGACCATCCCCGACTCCGAGAAGATCCTGATCGAGTCGTCGTCCTCCCCGCTCGGGCCCGCCGCCGGCGACGGGAAGGCCAAGAACAGGGGCGCCAAGGCGAAGAAGAAGCCGGCGAACGTGGTGATCGCCCGGGAGGCAGGTGTCCGTTTCACCGCACCGCGGGGTTGGAGCAGGCTCGGCGAGGGCGGCCTCTCGTACGCGGCCGACAGTCCACGCGGCCAAGAGATGGCTCAGCGCCTGGGCATGACGATGGAACAGTTCAAGGCGATGGTGGAGAGCACCGACGCGTTCCTCGTCGGCCTCTCCGGCAACCTGTCCGTGACGCGCCTCCCCGGCTACTCGAGCATTCCGACGGCCGGCGACGTCCGCAGCCAACTCTCGACCGTCGCAGAGGTCAGCGATGTCACTGACGTGAACACGGCTCTCGGCACCGGGCGACGGGCTCGGTACGCCATCACCAGCAGTGTCGGCACCCAGTACGGCACCGCACTGATGGTTGCTTCCGGCGGCGGCGTCGCTCAGCTGACGGTGACGTCAGCCAGCGCCGCGGCGTCGGACGACGTGATGGCGACGGTGGTCAAGACCCTCAAGCGAGCCTGATCTCCGGTTCGTGCAGGACCGGGAAGTTCACCGATGCCGCGATGAAGCAGTTGCGGCTGGCCTCGCCGTGGAGTTCCCGGGCCAGGTCAGCATGGGCCGGATCGGCGATCGTGACCGTCGGGCGCAGCGTGACCGACGTGAAGTGTCCACCCTGGCCGGACTGCTCCATCACCCCGACCGGGCTGTCGTCGTAGGCAGTCACGACGATGCCGTGCAGCACGGCCGAATGCAGGTAGGACAGCAGGTGGCACTGTGCGAGCGCTGCGAGCAGCAGTTCCTCCGGGTTCCAGCGGGAGGCGTCGCCGCGGAACGTCGGATCGGCCGACCCCGCCAGCTCCGGCTTGCCGGCGGCACGCAGGGACACGTCGCGTCCGTAGTCGCGATAGCCACTGGTCCCCGTGCCGCGATTGCCCTGCCAGACGAGGTCGAGTGCGTAGTGGTGATCGGTCACGAACTCATTCTCCCCCGAACCGCTAGCGAGAACTTGTTCTAGTTTGGCACTCTTCTCCTTGTGACCCCCGCCACAGAGACCGCCGTCCGTCCCCTCAACCTCGCCGACGTGATCGAGGTGATGGCCGACTCCGTTCCCGATCGCGCGGCCATCTTCACCGCGGACCGCATCTGGACCTTCGCCGAGGTCGACGACCGCTCGACCCGCCTGGCCAACCACCTGGTGGGCCTCGGCGTCCAGCCCGGCGAGCACGTGGCGGTCCACGCCACCAACCGGATCGAGTGGGTCGATGCGCTCTATGGCTGCCTCAAGGCGCGTGCCGTGCCGATCAACATCAACTTCAAGTACCTCCACGACGAGCTGGCGTACCTCTACGACAACGCCGACTGTGTCGCCGCGATCATCGCGCCGGAGTACGTCGACGCCGTGGCCGGGCTGGACACCCCCACCCTGCGCCACATGGTCGTCCTCGGCGAGGAGTACGAGGCCGCCCTGGCCGCCGCCTCTCCGGAACGCCGGATCACCGGACGCTCCGCCGATGATCACTACGTGCTCTACACCGGCGGCACGACCGGGAATCCCAAGGGCGTGGTGTGGCGCAACGAGGACCTGCTCCGCGCTGCGCTGAATGCCGCCCGCTACGGCGCACCGCTCGACTCGATCGAGCAGCTCGGCGTCGAAGCAGCGGCCAACGAGTCTCCGATGGTGCTGCTCGCCTGCGGACCGATGATGCACGGTGGCAGCCAGTGGATCCTCGGCAACGGCCACGTGGCCGGGCAGACCATCGCGCTCTACACCGAACCCAGCTTCGACGCGGCGAAGATCCTCGACCTGGTCGAGAAGGCGAAGGTCGTCTCGATGACCTTCCTCGGCGACGCGATGGGCCGTCCGGTGGCGGAGGCGATCCTCGCCGAGCCGGACCGCTGGGACCTCTCGAGTCTCGCCGCGGTGTCCAACGGTGCGGCGCCGCTCTCCGAGGGCGTGCGGGCCGAGATCCGCGAGGCGCTCCCGGGACGCTTCATCCTCGACTCCTACGGATCCTCGGAGTCGGGCGCCACGGCATCGCGCGTCGACGACGGCACCGAGGGTGCGGCCGGCGCGCCCCGATTCAGTGCCGACGACCACGTGCAGGTGTTCGACCCGGACCTCAAGCCCTGCCCGCCGGGCGTCGACGGGATGCTCGGCCGGTCCGGCCCGGTGCCGCTCGGCTACTACCAGGACCCCGTCAAGACCGCTGCGACGTTCAAGGAGATCGACGGCGTGCGCTGGGCGATTCCCGGTGACTTCGCGCGCCGCGAGGAGGACGGCTCGATCACCGTCCTGGGACGCGGCTCGGTGTGCATCAACACCGGTGGGGAGAAGGTGCACCCCGAGGAGGTGGAGGCCGTCCTGCTCCGGCACGACGACGTGTTCGACGCCGTTGTCGTCGGCACGCCGCACGAACGGTGGGGACAGCAGGTCACCGCGATGGTGCAGCGCCGCGCGGACTCCACGATCTCCGAGGACGACCTGCGCGACCACTGTCGTGCGCTGATCTCCAACTACAAGGTGCCGAAGACCATCTTCTTCGTGGACTCGGTGCCGCGCACGCCCGTGAGCAAGGTCGACTACGCAGCCAGCGCACGGCTGGCCACCGAACTTCTCGGCTGATTCTTTTTCGACGGCGTTGTCGATTGACCGGGTGCTGACGCGTCATCTCGGTGACAGACTCCACCCACGCCCACAAGGAGATCCACCATGACCGAGTACGTCGTCCTGCTGACCGCTGACGAGAACCTCTGGGAGAAGGCGTCCGACGAGGACAAGGTCGCGATGTTCGGCCGGCACGAGGAGTTCTCGCGCCTGCTCGCCGAGCGCGGCCACACCATCACCGCAGGTGCCGAGCTGACCCACACGCGCCAGACGAAGAGCATCGGGCGTGGCGCTGACGGCAGCGTCACCGTCACCGACGGCCCGTTCGCCGAATCCGTCGAGCAGCTCGGCGGGTTCTACTCCGTCCAGAGCGACGACCTCGACGACCTGCTCGACATCTGCGCCGTGCTCGCCGACGGCGACACCGCCGTCCAGGTCCGTCCGGCGGTCGACCACTCGGAAGCCGGCTGAGCATCGAGCAAGCACTCGATCGGCTGCTGCGCGACGAGTGGGGCCGCCTGCTGGCCCTGCTCGTCGCGCGCTACCGCCGCCTCGACCTCGCCGAGGACGGGTTGGCGGATGCCTTCGAGGCCGCGGCCCGCCACTGGCCCGCCGACGGCCTTCCCGACAATCCACCGGCCTGGTTGTTGACCACCGCGCGACGACGGATTCTCGATCGACTCCGCGCGGAGTCCGTCCGGGCGACGAAGCTGCCCCTGCTCGAGGTCGATGCCCGCGTGGGCGAACAGGCCCAGCGGGTGATGGCGGACGGAGGCGACGTGCTCGTCGACGAACGACTGCGCCTGGTACTGCTCTGCGCGCATCCACGGCTGTCGCGCGAAGCCGCGGCAGCGTTGACCCTGCGCCTCGTGATGGGTATGCCGACCGAGGAGATCGCTCGGCTCTTCCTCGTCCCGACCGCGACGATGGCCGCTCGGCTGACCCGGGCCCGCAAGAAGCTGGCCGGAGCGTCGTTCACGATCCCGGCCCCTGCCGCGCTGGCCGCACGGGTGGCTGTGGTGGCCGACGTGGCCTACCTCGCCTTCACTGCTGGTTACGCGCCCGGCACCGGGGCCGACGTACTCCGCCCGGGCCCGGCCGGCGAGGCCGTGCGCCTGGTGCGCGTGCTGCGCTCGGTGCTGCCGGGCGACGTCGACCGGTCCGAGCTCGACGCGCTGCTGGCCCTGATGCTGTTCCAGCACTCGCGACGTGACGCGCGCGTCCGCACCGACCAGCTGGTCCTGCTGCCCGACCAGGACCGGACCCGATGGCGCCACGACGAGATCAACGAGGCCGTCGCACTGCTGACCCCGCTCACGGCTGCCCCGCCGGCGCCGTACCTGCTCCAGGCGCTGGTCGCCGCCGAGCACTCGATCGCCGCCACCGCAGCGGACACGGCCTGGGACCGCATCGTGGCGCGATACGACGAACTGCTCACCCTCGCGCCCACTCCGGTCACCCGGTTGAACCGCGCTGTCGCCGTCGCCGAACGTGACGGACCGGCCGCTGGCCTCAAGGCCCTCGAGGGGGTCGCGCTGCCGGGACACCGGTTGCCCGCCGTACGAGCGGAGCTCCTGATCAGGTCAGGGCTTCGCGCAGAGGCGCTCACGTCCTACGACGCCGCGATCGCCCTGTGTCGCAACGAGGCCGAGCGCGCCCATCTGCAGGCACGACGCGTGGAGGCTGGTTAGCGCGAGCCACCCGCGACTGCGGGGATCACGGAGACCTCCGCGCCGTCGGGCGTCGGGGTCGCGAGGTCCTGCTCGAAACGCACGTCGTCGTTGTTGACGTAGACGTTGACGAAGCGACGCAGCTTGCCGTCCTCGTCCACGATCCGGCCCTTGATGCCGGCGAAGCGGCCGTCGAGGTCATCCAGGATCTCCGCGACGGTGGCGCCGGTGGCGCTCACCTCGGAGTCGCCGCCGGTGTAGGTACGAAGGATCGTGGGGATCCGGACGCTCACTGCCATGGGGGGTTCCTTTGCTTTTCGGAGGTCGAGGAGGTCGCTCAGCGAGCGTCTCGAGACCTAGAGACCAGTCGCTTTGAAGGCGGCATACGTGGGAGCAATGGTTGCGGCGGCGCCGACCTGGCCGGAGATCGCATCCAGAGTCTTCAGGCCGTGGCCGGTGTTGATGACGACCGTCTCGAGGTTCGGATCGAGCTGGCCGGTCTCGACCAGCTTCTTCGTCACCGCGACCGTGGTGCCACCAGCAGTCTCGGTGAAGATCCCCTCGGTGCGGGCGAGAAGCACGATGCCCGCGCGGATCTCGTCGTCGGTGACCTCCTCGACGGCTCCACCGGTGCGGCGGGTGATGTCGAGGACGTAGATGCCGTCGGCCGGGTTGCCGATGGCCAGGCTCTTGGCGATCGTGTCCGGCTTGACCGGACGGATCGCGTCGACGCCCGCCTTGAACGCGGTCGCGACCGGGCCACAGCCCTCGGCCTGCGCGCCGAAGATCCGGTAGGGCTTGTCCTCGACGAGGCCGAGCTTGATCAGCTCCTGGAGGGACTTGTCGACCTTCGTCAGCTGGGAGCCGGAGGCGACCGGGATGACGATCTGGTCGGGCAGGCGCCAACCGAGCTGCTCGGCGATCTCGTAGCCCAGGGTCTTGGAGCCCTCGGCGGAGTACGGACGGACGTTGACGTTGACGAACGCCCAGCCCTCCTCCTCGCCGGCGATCTCCGAGGCGAGCTTGTTGACGTCGTCGTAGTTGCCGTCGACCGCGACGAGGTTCTCGGTGAAGATCGCCGAGTTCACCTGCGTGGGCTGCGCGAGGTTGCTCGGGATGAAGACGACGGTCTTGATACCGGCGCGGGCACCGGCCGCCGCGACGGCGTTGGCCAGGTTGCCGGTCGAGGGGCACGCGAAGACCTTCGCGTCCAGCTCACGGGCCGCACTGAGGGCACACGCGACGACGCGGTCCTTGAAGGAGTTCGTGGGGTTGGTGGAGTCGTCCTTGACCCACAAGTTGGTGATGCCGAGCTCGCGGCCCAGGTTGTCGGCCTTGATCAGCCGGGTGAAGCCGGGCTCGGTGTTGGGGCTGGACTCGATGTCGCTCGGCACCGGGAGCAGCGCCTTGTAGCGCCAGATGTTGGCCGGGCCGGCCTCGATCTCCTCGCGCGTGATGGCGGGGAAGTCGTAGGCGATCTCCAGTGGGCCGAAGCACTCCGGACAGGCGTAGAACGGGCCGAGCTCGACCTTGTGGGCGCACTCGCGACAGGCGAGGTTGGTGGCGTGGCCGAACGCACCAGCACGGAGTCCACGCTTGGCCGTCGGCTCGCTCGCCTCGGACGTCTCGGTCAGAACACTCATGGGAAATCCTCCTTCTCATCTGCCCGCGCGACTCTCGCGACGGTCGGATTTGGCACCGTTTCCGCGACGTAGGCACCAACTTCTCTGGTGCGTACGGGGATTCGCGGCGGTTGCCGGGACTTCTCAGGGCCGTTCCCTCAGTCCCTCTGGATGAGCAGGTACAGCGTAGGGGTGACCTGAGCGCCCGAACGAATCGAGATTCCGAATGGCGAGACGGTTGTCCGAAATGCGAGATTCAGCGACGGGAGCGAGCGTCCCGGGCAAACGTCTGGAGAAGGTCGAGTACGCCGGCAGGGCCGCGCACCACCACGTCCGACATGCCGATCAGGGCGCTCTCCTCGTGCGAGGCCGAGCAGACCCGCAGGGCGGCCAGGCCCTGCTTCTCGAGGTCGTCGAGCGCCTCGAACGCCTCGACGTCGCCGAGGTCGTCACCAGCGAAGAGGAAGCCCTCGGCGTCGAGGACCGCAGCCAGTCGCTGCACCACCAACCCCTTGTGCGAGCCGGGCGAACGGACCTCGATCACCGAACGGCCGGGTTCCAGGACGAGCCCGTGGGCCCGGGCCAGCTCCCGCAGTGGCGGCAGCAGTCGGTCGAAGGCTCCGTCCGGATCGGCCAGGCGACGGGTGTGCACCGCGACCGCCAGACCCTTGTCCTCGACGAAGGCGTCGGCCGCACCCGCCGTGCGAAGGGCTCGGGGAAGGTCACGCTCGAAGGTCGCCAGGCCGCGCGGTGGACGCGCGCCGAGGATCCGGCGGCGGCCCGAGCTCCACCGCTCGTTGCCGTACTGGCCGAAGACGAACAACTCCTTGCCGGCCTCCTGCAGGGCGTCCCCGACTTCCTCGAGCCCGCCGAGATCGAGCGCCTGGCGTGCGGGGCGACCGGTGATCACCGCGATCGCGGCGACCTCCTCGGCCAGCTCGACCAGGACGTCGCGGGCATCGGGATGGATGTGGGCCTGCGCAGGGTCGTCCACGATCGGCGACAGCGTGCCGTCGAAGTCCAGTCCGACGACCGTGCGCGGAGCAACGCGCAGCAGCGCGTCGTACCTCTGTTCACCCTCGACGGAACGGAACTTCACGCCTCCATCCCACCACGGGACAGGTCGGCGTCGGTGTCCGGTGAGTGAAATCTCAACCGAAACGGGACAAAGGACGGCCCGCCCGTTCGCTCAGAGGTCGCCGGTCAGGATCAGCGTGAGGTTGGTCGTGCTCATGTCGGCGTCGGTGTCGGCCGGCTTGATCCGGGCCACTCCGAGGTCGAGCGCGAGCAGCTGGGCCGCGGCCTTCTTGCCCTTGGGGTAGTAGACCGTCGTGGCCGGAACCGTGCCGTACCAGTTGTCGGCAGCAGCCACCGTCCAGCCCGCACTCGTGACCTTCTCCGACACACCGGCGGCAAGGCCCTTGATCGAGGTGTTGTTGAAGACGACGACGGAGTGGTCGGCGCGGTTGACCGGCTTGGGTGCCGGCTTCTCCTCGACCGTGGGTGTGTCCGACGGCTCGGCGGCCGTCGAGGTGTCCGTCTCGGTCGGGGTCGCCGCGGCGGTCGTGGCCGAGATGTCCCGCTCGGTCGGCTCGCCGCCACGGGTGGCGACGAAGGCGATCGCAGCCAGGGCCACGGCCACGATGCTGAGCAGCACCACGGGCGAAGGCAGCACCGCGCCACGCTGGGTCCGGGTGGACGACACCGTCAGACCTCGAAGCCGAGGCGTCGCGCGGAGCGCTGACGCTGACGCTGCGAGCGCAAGCGACGAAGACGCCGCACGAGCAGCGGGTCGGCGGCAAGCGCCTCGGGACGGTCGATCAGCGCGTTGAGGACCTGGTAGTACCGGGTGGCGCTCATGTCGAACTGCTCGCGGACCGCGCTCTCCTTGGCACCGGCGTACTTCCACCACTGGCGCTCGAACTCGAGGATCGCGCCGTCGCGGTCGCTCAACCCACCCTTGTCACCGGCGGGGTCGGCCGCGGTGACGGCGCCCTGGTGGCTGCGCTCGGCGTTCATGGCGTCTCCTCGACGGTAAGGCGGGACATGCGAACTGCTACGCACCCACTCTAACCCGTGAATCACACGCATGTCATTCGGTCCTCTCCGGCGGGTCTCGGCCCGGATCCGGCGTCCGCACGCCGGTAGGGTCGCGCCATGGCCGACACCGCCGACACCATCGGGTGGGGCATCCTCGCGACCGGCAAGATCGCGCGCACCTTCGCCGCCGACCTCGCCCTGGTGCCTGGAGCCCGACTGGCCGCCGTCGGCTCCCGCGCGATCGATGCGGCCCGCGCCTTCGCCGTCGAGCACGGCGACAACGGGACCCACGCCCACGGGACCTACGACGACCTGCTGGCCGACCCCGACGTCGACGTGGTCTACATCGCCACGCCGCACGCACTCCACCTCGGCGGGGCCCGCGCCGCGTTCGAGGCCGGCAAGCACGTGTTGTGCGAGAAGCCGCTGACCCTGCGCACCTCCGACGCGGAGGAGATGGTCGCACTCGCGCGCGAGCACGACCGCTTCCTCATGGAGGCGATGTGGATGGCCTGCCATCCCGTCGTGCGGCAACTGCGGGCCGAGCTCGGGTCGGGCCGGTTCGGCGCGCCCCGTCAGCTCCAGGCCGAACTCGGGTTCCGGGTCGACGCGCCGCTGACCGACCGGATGTTCGCCCCCGAGCTCGGCGGCGGGGCACTGCTCGACATGGGCATCTACCCCCTGACTCTCGCCCACCTGATGCTCGGCGAGGCGGAGTCGCTCTCCGCGCAGGCGGTCATCGCGGAGAGCGGCGTCGACCTCGACGTCGCGATCGCCGGGCGCTATCCCGGCGGGGCACTGGCCACGATGAACGCATCGATGACCTCGTGGTCCTCACGGCGCGCAGCCATCGCGACCGACCTGGGCCGGATCGAGGTCGGCCCGGAGTTCCATCACCCCGAACAGGCCGTCTTCGTGCCACGCTCGGGCGAGTCCCCCACGGTCCTGACCGGCGAAGAACCGGTCATCGGCACTGGCTACGGCAACGAGATCCTCGAGGTCGGTCGGTGCCTGCGCGAAGGGCTCCGGGAGAGCCCCCTGGTCCCCCACGCCCAGACGCTGACGCTCATGCGCCAGATGGATGCGCTGCGGGCGAGCTGCGGGATCCGTTACCCCGACGATCCCGCCTGACCTGCACGGAGGAACCCGACGACCGCCAGCACCCGGCGGTGCGACTGGTCGTCATCGGGAGACAGCCCGAGCTTCGCGAAGATCCGCTGGGTGTGCTTCTCGACGGCGCCCAGCGTGACGGTGAGGGCCTCCGCCACCGCGGCGTTCGATCGCCCCTCGGCCATCAGGGTCAGCACCTCGCGCTCGCGCGGGGTCAGCGCGGTCAGCGGGTCGCTGCGCCGGCTGAGCAGCTGACGCACGACGAGCGGGTCAAGCGCCGTGCCGCCGTCGGCGACCGCCTCGACGGCCGTGAGGAACTCCCCCACCTCGCTGACCCGGTCCTTGAGCAGATAGCCGACCCCGGCCTCGCCGGTTGCCAGCAGGTCGTCGGCGTACGACACGACGACGTACTGCGAGAGCACCAGGACCCGCGCCTCCGGCCATTCCTTGCGTACGGCGACCGCTGCCCGCAGTCCTTCGTCCGTGTGGCTCGGCGGCATCCGCACGTCCACGATGCCGATGTCGGGACGCAGCGCAAGCATCGCCTCGACGTACGACGGCCCGTCGGCCACCGACGCCACGACCTCGTGACCCGCCTCGGCCAGCAGCAGCTGCAGGCCCTCGCGCAACAGCACCGAGTCGTCGGCGACCACGATCCTCATCCGGCGATCCTCACCCGAGCGCCACCTCGGCGCGCAGGCGGGTCGGCCCACCGTCGGGCGAGGACACGGTCAGGGTGCCGTCGACGCCAGCGAGGCGTTCGCGCAGGCCGTCGAGTCCGCGGCCGGTCGTGACGCGCGCACCGCCCCGACCGTCGTCGTCGATCGTGATGACGAGCCGGCCGTCGAGCGCGTGCACGCCGACCTGCGCGCGCGCGGCCCGACTGTGCCGGGCGATGTTGGTGAGCGCCTCGGCCACCACGAAGTAGGCGGCCGTCTGCGCCGGCAGCGGCAGGTCCTCGGGTGCCTCCACCACGACGTCGACGGGAATCTCCTGGCCCGAGGCCATGTCGCGCAGCGCGGCCGCGAGCCCACGATCGACCAGGAGCGGCGGCGCGATCCCCCGCGACAGCGCCCGCAACTCCTCGACGGCCTCCCTGGTCTGGGCCACGGCGGAGTCGAGGGTGGCGGCCGCGGTCGCCGGGTCGTCGGCCAGCTGCCGCTTCGCGCGGCCCAGGTCCATCCCGAGCCGGATCAGCCGCTGCTGCGGGCCGTCGTGGATGTCGCGCTCCAGGCGGCGCAGGGAGTGCGCCTCTGCGCGATGGGCGGACTCGCGACTGGCCTCGATCCGGCCCATCCGGCCGAGCAGCTCGACCCGGCTGCACAACATCACCCGGGCGACCCCGCCGTGCAGGGCCGCGACCATGCGCACCACGACCGGCAACGTGAACAGGGCGACCACGCCGATCGCGAGGTTGAGCAGCGACTCCGGTGTGCGGCCCTCGCCGAAGCCGAGGATCTCCGCGAGGCCCTTGCTCTCGCTGTCGAAGGTGATGTAGCGCTGCCAGAACCAGTAGGTCAGTCCACCGAGCGTCAACGCCCACCAGCCGACCGTCACGGCGAAGGCGAAGATCCCCGTCACGAAGCCGACGAGGCACCACAACACGTCGAGCCACGTCTGCACGTCACGCAGCGGCGTGAGGAACGCGCGGATCCGTCCGGCGCCCTGCTCGGCGCGGAGGTACGCCGGCTGCGGGGCCGACACCTCGAGCATCGACCGCAGCCTGATCCGCTCCACGGTCGCGAACCCGCGGGCGACGTACGCGGTGCCGACGAGGATCGCGAGCCCGAGGCCGGCGACCACGAACGTGGCGACCCCCGCGGCGAGTCCGGTGACGACCAGGCTGAACGCCGGGACCGCGAGGAAGGCGGCGGACAGCACGTAGCCGGAGTCCAGCAGCAGGCGTCGCAACAGGTTCATGGGCTCCACGCTAGGGATGCGTACGGCGCGCCACCATCCAGCCAGCCCGACACTTCGCACCGCACCACTAGGCTGACCACGTGGCCCATGACCTCGTGATCGTCGCCAACCGCCTTCCGGTGGACCGCGTGACCGACCGCGACGGGAAGACGACCTGGCGCCGGTCCCCAGGCGGCCTCGTCTCCGCGATCGAGCCGGTGATGCGCGCCCACAACGGCGTGTGGATCGGCTGGTCGGGCGGCAGCGAGCAGCGACTGAAGCCGTTCAAGGTCGACGGCCTGCACCTGGTGCCGCTCGCCATGAGCGAGCAGGAGATCGAGGAGCACTACGAGGGCTTCTCCAACGGAACCCTCTGGCCGCTCTACCACGACCTCGTGGCGAAGCCGGAGTTCCACCGGGAGTGGTGGGACTCCTACGTCAAGGTCAACAAGAGGTTCGCCGAGAAGACCGCCGAGCTGGCCGCCCGGGGCGCCACCGTGTGGGTTCACGACTACCAGCTGCAGCTGGTCCCCCAGATGCTCCGCGAGATGCGCCCCGACCTGCGGATCGGGTTCTACCTGCACATCCCGTTCCCACCGGCCGAGCTGTTCCAGCAACTGCCGTGGCGTCGCCAGATCCTCGAGGGCCTGCTCGGCGCCGACCTCGTCGGCTTCCAGCTGCCCGGCGCAGCGCAGAACTTCATCCGCCTGGTGCGCCAGCGGGTCGGTCACAAGACGCACCGCGACCTCGTCTACCTGCCCGACGGCCGCACCGTGCGCGCCGCGGCGTTCCCGATCTCGATCGACGCCGCCGGGTTCGAGGAGCTCGCCCGTTCCGAGGCCGTGACCGAGCGGGCAGCCGCGATCCGCGAGGCGCTCGGCAACCCGAGCCGGATCTTCCTCGGCATCGATCGTCTCGACTACACCAAGGGCATCTACGCGCGCCTGCGCGCCTTCGGCGAGTTGATCACCGACGGGCACCTGACCGTCGACGACGCGGTGTTCGTGCAGGTCGCCGTGCCCTCGCGCGAGCGGGTCGAGCACTACCGCAACCTGCGTGACGACATCGACCGCCTGGTGGGTCGGCTCAACGGCGACCTCGGACGGATCGGTACGCCGGCGATCAGCTACCTGCACACGTCGTACCCCCGTGAGGAGATGGCAGCGCTCTATCGCGCCGCGGACATCATGGTCGTGACGCCGTACCGCGACGGGATGAACCTCGTCGCCAAGGAGTACGTCGCCTGCCGGATCGAGGAGGACGGCGCCCTCGTGCTCTCGGAGTTCGCCGGTGCGGCCGACGAGCTGCGCCAGGCGTGGCTGGTGAACCCCTACGACATGAACGGCATGAAGGCAGCCCTGCTCGAGGCGTACCAGGCCGAGCCGAAGGAGCTGACCCGCCGGATGAAGGCGATGCGCAAGCAGATCGCGCAACACGACGTGAAGGCGTGGGCCGACAGCTTCATGATCGAGCTGGCCGAGGACGGTCAGCACTCGAAGTCGGTCCTGCCCGCAACGCGTTCCTGACCGAACAGCCGGACGCTTCAGCCGAGGACGTCCGGTCCGGCGCCCTCGTCGTCGATCCAGTCGCTGCCGTCGTCGAACAGGTCGCGTTCGCGGCCTTCCTCGTCACGGCCCTTGCGTCCGCGGCCGCCCGCGCCGGTGCCCGGTGTGCCCCGACCGCCTCCTCGACCACGGCCACCTGCCGTGCCCGGACCGGGTCGACCGCCACCCGCACCGCCACCGCCACCACGGCCACCGCTGCGGCTGACCGGGCTACCGGGTGTGGCACCACCAGATCGGCCGAGCGTGCTGGCACCACCGGTGCGGGCGGTCGATCCGATCGCTCCGGGAGTCGGCCCGAAGACGCCGCGGCCGGCCAGCGCGCCGCGGACCGCCTTGACCAGGCCGGGCCCGCCGAAGACACCTGCCGCGAGACCGCCGCCGATGGCCGGGTTGATGCCGAGGCCACCGCCACCCGTTGATCCGGTGCCGTTGGCCGGCCCCGGGTTGGTCAAGGTGCCGCCCACCGGGCCGGGGGTGACGTGCTCGGAGCCGGTGTCCTCACCGGGCTCGAAGCCGGGGACGTGGACCGTCGGGGTCGGATGCTGGACGGGGAGCGGTGTCGTCGGGTGGCCCGTTCCCCCCGGGCCGACCGGGAATCCGCCGGGACCCGGCTCACCGGGCGGCGGGAGGTCCTCGGGGTAGACCGGCTCGCCGTGGATCTTCGCGAGCACCTGGGAGGCCTCGACGTACGCGATGTCGAGGTCCTCCAGCTTCTTGCGCGCCTTCTCGTCGGCGTCGCCGTAGGCCGTGACGGCCGAGTGGTGGGTCTTCACCTGGTTGTCGTAGATGCGCTGGGCACGGATCGCATCGAACTCGTCCTCGGTGCCGTACGACGAGGGCCGCTGCGGTGCATCGCCGGGAGGGGAATCGGGCATGTCGGCCCGGGCCAGCTCGGCCGAGTTGAGCTTCTGGGCCGCGGTGAGGAGCACCTCCCCCGCTGACTTCATCTGGTCCCGGCGCGGTGCGACGACGTCGTCACGAAGGGTCTCGAACGCCTTGCGACCCCGCGCAGCGGTGCCCTGCTCGTCGGTGGCGACACCGTCGGCGAAGCCGCGCTCCACCTCGACAGCCGCCAGGTCGAGCGTCGCGTGGAGGTCGTCCAGGGCATCGAAACCGGCGAGCCAGGCCTTGCGGGAGTCGAGCAACTTCTGGTGGTCCGACAAAGCCGTCGCCTTGAGCAGCTTCTGGATGTGCTGGCCGGTCACTGGTCGTCCTCCGGGTCGGGGTTCGCCTCGGTGGGCACGGCATCGGCTTCCTCGTTGACCGCCTGCTGGTAGGCGTTGTCGCTGTAGTTGCTGGTGGTGGCGTCGGACAGGACGCGCGCCACGAGCACCCTCGAGTCGTCGCCGGCCTGCTCGTCAGCCCCGGTGATCAGGGCACGCGCCTCGACACAGGCCGTCCGGAACCTCGCGAGGTCCTTCTTCACGCCGACGAGCGTCGTCTCGATGACGGCGTGCGCTCGGGTGTGGTGCAGCGCGAGCTCGGATGAGCGGTCGGCCGCTCCGAACGCCGAGCCGGGAATGAAGCCGTCGGCGCTGAAGGCCTTGTGGTCGAGATTCTTCAACTGCTCGTCGATCGACTTGACGGCCTTGTCGATGGCGTCCTCGACGATCGTCAGTCCGGTGGGCGAAGCCTTGACGGCGGCAGCAGCGAAAGCCGCGAACTGTTCGGGCAACACGTGCGCAGTCCCTCCATCCGAGAACCGCCGACCGTGGCGGTGTGTGCTTCGCGACCTACCCGCGATGGCCTCGCGCAAACACCCTGGCCGCCTCCATTCCACTGCTCGCTAGGGTTGACCGGACATCTCGGAAGGTGGTGGATCGTGGTCGCTCGGGCCGTTCTCGCCCTGGTCCTCGCGTCGGGACTGCTCCTGTCGGGCTGCGCCGACGACGGACCCGGCGCCGACCCCAGCCGGTCGCCGTCCACGTCGCCGTCCACCGGGGCCACCCCGTCCACCTCACCCTCGACGGGCACCCCGGAAGCCGAACCCGCCACCGGTCCCCTCGTCGAGGACGACTTCTTCAGCTTCCACCTGCCCGCGGACGCCGAATGGGACCTCGCCCGCGGCGGCTTCACGGCCACCACCTACGACGAGGAGCTCAACGCCTTCGACGTCGCCACCTCGGCCGTCCCGCTCCAGGCCGGCAGCTCGGACACGGACCTTGACGCGGACTTCGCCAGCAGCACGCGCAACGATCCGTACGACCCGCCGCGCGTACGCGGCGAGAACCGGGTCGTCGACGGGGTCCCGGGCTGGACCGCCCAGACGGTGGAGGACGGTCAGCTCGTCTACACCTTCGGCACCCTGCAGGCCCGGCACTCCTTCGGCCTCACCTTTCGCTTCCCCGAGAAGGACCCCCGCTCGCTCGCGTGGATCGAAGCCGTCCTGGCCTCGATCCAGTGGAGGTGAGCGGCGTGGAGCGGCCGCGGACGACACCCGCGCAGCGCGCGTCTGCGCGGTAGCGTTCACCCATGGATCTGGTCCCCTTGCGTTCGGTTCCCGGAGCAGGTCTGCTCCCCGGGCCTGATCAGGTCGTTGCCGCTGCCAGCAACGTCGCCCACAAGGTGTTGTACGGCGGCCTCGCCGACCTGCGTCCGATGCCCCGCACCCTGATCGACGAGGGCACGCTGCGCGAGGTCTACCACTACCGACCGTCCGGTCACGTCGTCGAGACGGGCGACCCCGTCCTGCTGGTGACGCCACTGGCGGCACCTGCGATCTGCTACGACCTGCGCCGCGGCTGCTCGCTCGTCGAGCACTTCGTGACCGAGGGCCGGCCGACGTACCTCCTGGAGTACGGCGAGGTGTCGTTCCGCGACCGCAACCTCGGCATGGAGCACTGGGTCGACGAGGTCCTGCCGACCGCGATCCGCGAGGTGTCCGAGCACGCCGGCGGCCGTCCGGTGCACGTCATCGGCTGGAGTCTCGGCGGCATCTTCTCGCTGCTCGCCCTCGCTGACGAACGCTCGGGGCGGCTGCCCGTCGCGTCACTGAGCGTGGTCGGCTCCCCGATCGACGTGTCGCTGGTGCCGCTGCTCGCGCCGATCAGGCCGCTGCTGAACTTCTTCAACGGCAACGGTCCGATCACCAAGGGCTACCAGATGCTCGGCGGCGCCCCGAAGCCCTTGGTGAAGTGGGCCTTCCAGCTCAGCGCATTCCAGAAGATGGTGACCAAGCCGATCGCGCTCGCCAAGCACGTCGACGACCGGGAGTTCCTCGCCCAGGTCGAGGCAGTCGACCGGTTCACCGCCAACATGATCGCCTACCCCGGCCGCACCTTCGGGCAGCTCTACCACCGGTTCGCCAAGGGCAACCAGCTCGCCAGCGGCCTGTTCGAGCTCGACGACCGCACGATCGACCTCGGCAACATCGACGTCCCCGTGCTGGTGTTCGGCGGATCGACGGACGGCATTGCCCCGGTCCCGGCGGTACGGGCCGTCGTACCGCTGTTGAAGCGGTCGCCGGAGGTGCGCTTCGAGATCGTGCCCGGCGGGCACCTCGGCATGCTGACCGGGCGGGGTGCGCGGACCACCACGTGGCTGGCGATGGACGAGTGGATCAGCCAATGGTCCACCGACAACCAGCCGGAAGCGCCGATCGGCACCAGCCGCAGGCGCCGGCACACCTCCGCGTCGTCGCGCGCACTCTCGAAGTAGCCCGTCGATCGCCGAGGGGCCCTAGTCCCAAAGGACTAGAAGGACAAGGCCGCACTCCCGATCCCGGGACCCCTCCCCGGTCCGTAGATTCTTCCTCACCGACGCGGACCTCGATGCCGCTGGAGGGAGCCCCACCGGGACCGGCGCACCGCAAGGTCGCGCCGCCGGAGGACCAGTTGGGCTCGAGATCCGCGTCGGAGCTTGCTGCAACGCGTGCTGGCGCGCCCCTCGGAGGGAGAGGGGCGCCCCACACGGCGGTGCCGCGGGCAGAGGGAGCAGCACCACGGCCGGACACCACGTTGGGTGGGTCTGGGGGGACCACCGCGCGTCGGGAGCCGCGCATGAGCGTTACTGTCCGGCTGTGGGTGCTCCTCTTTCTCAACTCGTCGACCAGGGCCGCATGGCCACTGACTGGGCTGACGCCCTTGCGCCCGTCGAGGACCGGATCGCCGAAGTGATGCGATTCCTCGACAGGGAGGCCGCCGCGGGGAAGTTCTGGGCGCCTGAGCCGGAGCTGATCTTCCGCGCCTTCGAACGCCCGCTGTCGGAGGTCCGGGTGCTCGTCGTCGGCCAGGACCCGTATCCGACGCCGGGCCACGCGATCGGGCTCTGCTTCGCCGTCGAACGCACCGTGCGGCCGCTGCCGCCGAGCCTGAAGAACATCTACAAGGAGATGCGCACCGACCTCAAGGCGGTGCCGCCCGAGCACGGCGACCTGACCGCTTGGTCCGAGCAGGGCGTGATGCTGCTCAACCGGGTGCTCACCGTCGAGCAGGGCCAGCGGCATGCCCACCGGCGCCGGGGCTGGGAAGACGTCACGACCTGCGCCATCGAGGCCCTTGCCCGCCGCGCCGAGGCCGGTGCTCCGCTCGTCGCGATCCTGTGGGGCGATCCGGCCCGGGCACTCGCGCCGCACCTGGGTCCGATCCCGACGATCGAGTCGGCCCACCCCTCCCCGCTCTCCGCGCACAAGGGCTTCTTCGGCTCCCGGCCGTTCACCCGGGCCAACCAGCTCCTCGCCGAGCAGGGTGGCATGCCGGTCAACTGGAGCCTGCCGTCATGACCCAGCCGGAATATAGTTGAGCCTTCAACTATTGTGATGGACATGAGCACTGACACGACCGGACGGATGCCCGCCCTCTACCTCGGCCACGGCGCACCCCCACTGCTGGACGACCCGGTCTGGTCCGGCCAGCTGGCCGCCTGGGCTCGAGACCTCCCGCGCCCCAGGGCCATCCTGATCGTCAGCGCCCACTGGGAGTCCGCGCCCTTGTCGCTGTCAGCGAACTTCGCGCCGCTGGTCTACGACTTCGGCGGGTTCGCCCCGAAGTACTACCAGATGACCTACGAGACGCCGGACGCCTCGGCCCTCGCGACCCGCATCGCGGCGATGATGCCGAAGACCGAGCCGGTCCACCAGCACAGCTCGCGCGGCCTCGACCACGGCGCCTGGGTCCCACTCAGGATCATGTACCCCGAGGCGGACATTCCCGTGGTCCAGATGTCGATGCCCACCCACGACCCGGGCCGGTTGATGGAGATCGGCCGCCGCCTGCAGTCCCTGCGCGACGAGGGCGTGCTGATCATCGGGTCGGGCTTCCTCACCCACGGACTCCCGTTCCTCAAGGAGTTCCGGATCGAGGCTCCGGCGCCCGGCTGGTCGAAGGACTTCGACGCGTGGGCCGGCGAGGCGCTCGCGCGCGGGGACGTGGACGAGCTGGCGTCGTACCGCGACAAGGCGCCGGGCATGCCCTACGCCCACCCGACCGTCGAGCACTACAGCCCGTTGTTCGTCACGCTCGGCGCAGCGACCGACCCCACGGTGCCCGGCGACCAGGTGATCGACGGGTTCTGGATGGGCCTGTCGAAGCGATCGCTTCAGGTCGCCTGACCAGGCTCCAGGCGCGCACGGAGGCGGGCCACCTCCGCCTCCAGCACGAGGACCTGCGCAATCCCGGCCAGGTTGAGCCCCTGGGCGAGCAGGTCACGGATGCGGCGCAGGGTCTCGATGTCTGCGCGACTGTAGAGCCGCGTGCCGCCGGCACTGCGCTCCGGGGCGAGCAGGCCACGGCGCTCGTAGACCCGGATGTTCTGGATCTGCAGCGCCGTCATGTCGGCGGCCACGGAGATGGCGAACACACCACGGTGAAAATTCTGCAACGTCGGGGCTTGATCCACAGCCACAGATTATCTATAACAGTCAGTGCAGATCCAGAGGACGGCCGCAAGAGCCGTCACATCCCCCGAAGGAGGAACGTCATGTTGCTGCGCACCACCGATCCCTTCCGCGACTTCGACCGGTTCACCAGCCAGCTCCTGGGCGCCGGCGGCACCACCAACCGACCCGCCGTGATGCCGATGGACGCCTGGCGCCAGGGCGACGAGTTCGTTCTCGAGTTCGACCTGCCCGGGGCCAGCCGCGAGAGCATCGACATCGACGTCGAGCGCAACGTCGTGACCATCCGGGCCGAACGACTCGCGGGCAACGGCGACTGGCAGCGCCTCGCATCCGAGCGGACGCACGGACAGTTCTCCCGCCAGCTGGTCCTCGGCGACAACCTGGACCTCGAGCGGATCGACGCCGCCTACGACAACGGCGTGCTGCGGCTGGTCATCCCGGTCGCCGAGAAGGCCAAGCCCCGCAAGATCCAGGTCGGCGGCGCAGCACCCGCGCACGACGCGATCGAAGTCTGACCTCGCTACGACGAACGGCCGGCGTCACGCACGCCGGCCGTTCGTGCGTCCAGGAGTGGGGTCAGCGACCCAGCTTCCGCATGATCTTCAGCGACTGCATCATCTGCTTGACGTAGGCGTTGTAGTCCTGGCCCGGCCGCGCACCCATGACCTGCTTCTTGAGCACGGCGACGTTCTTGGCGTCGGTGTACTTCAGCAGGCCCTGGTCACCATGGCGCGCACCGACGCCGGAGCTCTTCACGCCGCCGGAGGGCGAACCCTTCGAGGCGTAGGCCGTCGCGAGCGCGTCGTTGATGTTGACGTTGCCGGAGTCGATCCGGGCCGCCACGGCCTCGGCACGGGCGATGTCGCCGCTCCACACCGATGCGTTGAGCCCGTAGTCCGTGTCGTTGGCGAGGTGGATCGCCTCGTCGAGCGTCCGGTACGGGTACAGCCCGACGACCGGACCGAAGGTCTCCGTGCGGCCGGCCAGCATGTCCTTGGTGACACCCTCCAGCACGGTGGGCTCGAAGAAGGCCGGCCCGAGGTCCGGGCGCGCCCGGCCACCGATCAGCACCTTCGCACCCTTGGCCACGGCGTCCTCGACGTGCGAGGCCACCCGGTCGCGGTGATCCGGGCTGACGAGCGAGCCGACCTCCGGGCCGAAGTCGTACGTCGCCCCGATCACCAGGTTGCGGGCCCGCTCGACGAACGCCGAGCGCAGCTCGTCGTACCGGCTCTCGGGGAGATAGATCCGCTCGATGTGCATGCAGATCTGGCCGGTGTTGCCGAAGCAGCCGAAGATCGCGGACTCCACCCAGTCGGCGACGCCCGTCTCGTCGAGGTCGTCGAGGACGATCATCGGGTTCTTGCCGCCCAGTTCGAGGCAGCAGCCGATCAGGTTGCGACCGGCACGCTCGCCGATCACCCGACCGGTGGCGGTGGAGCCGGTGAACATGACGTAGTTGGCGTTGTCGATCAGCGTCGGACCGATGTCGGGACCCTCACCGCAGACGACCTGGAAGAGCCCCTTCGGCAGACCCGCCTCCTCGAGGAGCGAGATGCCGAAGAGCGGCGACAGGGCCGTCTTGTTGTCGGGTTTGACCACGACGGCGTTGCCGGCGATCAGCGCCGGGATGGCGTCGGAGAGTCCGGTGGCGAACGGGAAATTCCACGGCGCGATGATGCCGACGACACCCTTCGGGACGCGGACCTCGGTGGAGCCGGAGATGATCGGCACCGGGCCCGCGTGCCTGGCCGGCTTGAGCAGCTTCTGCGCCCGCTTGATGTAGTAGCTCATCACCATCGGCGGATCGCAGGACTCCTCGATGGCCATCCGCCGGTTCTTGCCGCTCTCGACCTGGATCAGGTCGGCGGTCGTGTGGGCGTTGTCGACCAGCAGCGTGTGCGCACGCTTGAAGACCTCGACCCGCTTGGCCACCGGCCACTGGGCCCAGAGCCGCTGGGCAGCACGCGCTTCCTCGAACGCTGCCTCGATGTCCTCGGGCGTCGACTGCGGGAGCTCGACGAGGACCTCGCCGGTGTAGACCTCGGTGAGCTTCCAGGTCGCACCTGTGCGGCCCGGGACTCGCGCGACAAGGCGCTCGAGAAGCTCGTCGGTCACCGACGCCGGACGGGTTGTGCCCTGGGTGGAGGAGGTCACCAGTTGGCTCCGCCCAGGATGAACTCGGCGGCCATCTCGCCGATCATGTAGCACGGCGCGTTGGTGTTGCCGCCGGTGATCGACGGCATGATCGACGCGTCGGCGACCCGCAGGCCCTCGATGCCACGGACCTTCAGGTCCGGGCCGACGACAGCGCGCTCGTCGACACCCATCCGACAGGTGCCGACACCGTGGTAGACCGAGGTCGACCGCTGCTTGAGCGCGACCCGCAGGTCCTTGCCGTTGGGGATCGACGGGCCCGGGTGGATCTCGGCCTTCACGCCGCCACCGAAGGCTGCGGACGCCATGATCTCGCGGATCATCTCGGTGCCCTGGGCCAGCACCTCGACGTCATCGGGGTGGCTGAAGAAGCCGTAGTCGATGAGCGGTGCGGTCATCGGGTCCGAGGACGCGAGCCGGATCGTGCCCCGGCTCTTCGGGTAGATCAGCGTCGAGAAGACAGTGAGGCCGGGCCGCGGGTCAGGCATGTGCCGGATCGGCTCGTCCTGGTTGGGGCTCGGGTAGGTCCACGGCAGCGCGTGCAGCTGGATGTCCGGGACATCGGTCGCCAGGCCGGAGCGGATGAAGCCGACGGACTCGAAGACCGAGTTGTCGAGGAAGGACTTGCGACGCGACATGTTGCGCGCGGTCCCCTTCGCGAACGTCCACGGATTGCCGCGGTAGGTCACGCTCGGGACGTGGAACGACAGCGGGTGGAACAGGTGGTCGTGCAGGTTGTCGCCGACGGGAAGGTCTGCGACCACCTCGATGCCGAGTGAGGCCAGGTGGTCAGCAGGACCGACGCCGGACAGCATCAGCAGCTGCGGGCTGTTGATGAACCCCGAGGAGAGGATCACCTCCTTGCCCGCCTTGATGAAGCGGCGGGTGCCGCCGCCCTTGCCCTGGTCGAGGACCTCGACACCCGTGGCCCGGCCGTCCTTGATGACGACCTTCTCCACGTGGACCTCGGTCTGGAACTCGAGCGTGCGCGGGTTGAGGTGGTGCACGTAGCCGCGGGTCGAGGAGTAGCGCAGGCCGTCCGCAATGTTCTGCTGCATGCGGGAGATGCCCTCCTGCTCGGCACCGTTGTAGTCGTCGTTGACCTTGACGCCCAGGGTGTCGGAGGTGGCCTGGATGAACTGGAGGGTCGCCTCCTGCGGGGTCTTGTTGCGGGTGATCTTGATCGGGCCACCGGCGCCGCGGTAGGCGTCCTCGCCGTCCTCGAAGTCCTCGTAGCGCTTGAAGGCCCGGTTGACGTCGTCGGCCGACCAACCGGTGTTGCCCTCAGCGGCCCACGAGTCGTAGTTGGCGCGGTTGCCGCGCACGTAGACCATGCCGTTGACCGACGAGGAGCCGCCGCCGACCTTGCCCCGCGGGGCGGGCATCCGGCGTCCGTCCAGACCGGCCTGGGGAACGGAGCGGTAGCCCCAGTCGAACTTCGCCTCGAGCTTCGGCTCGGAGTGCATCGGGCCGATCATCCCGGGCACCTTGGTCATGTAGCCGTGCAGGCCCTTGTCGTCGCTCTTGCCCGCCTCGAGCAGGATGACGCTCGCGCCCGACTGGGCCAGTCGGCCGGCGACGATCGCGCCGGAACTGCCCGATCCCACCACCACGTAGTCGGCCTCGTTGCTGTACGCCGCGCGCTTCGCCATTCGCTCTTCCCATCCTCAACGTCTGTGACCGGGGTCATAGGGGGCCCGGAGGGATAACTGTAACGCGTTCTAGTTTGTTGACGAAAGTGTTTCACCTTGTCCGTGAACCTCGGCGCTACGGTCGGGGCGTGACCGACTACCAGCGCATCGTCGTGGCGACCACGAAGGCGAACGACACCGACGTCGCGTCCGTACGCCGGCGGCTGGGTGCCAACGCGCTCGTCCTGACGGCGCCGACGGCAGAAGCCAAGCGGGTGGTGCAGGAGCTGAGGCGCGACGCTGTGCCGGAGGTGGTGCTCGCGCCGGTGCCCCACCCCCATGTCGACCGCGGGCACCGGCTCGACGAGGTCGTCCGCCGCCATGCGGTCGCCGACCGCTTCCGCGACGTGGTCGTCGTGGCCGACCCTGCCACCGTCGTCCTGCTGCTCCGGGTGCTGGCGCCCGACCAGTTGCCTGCGGGCGGGCCGATCACCGAGGTCGGGCTGCCGCGCGGGCCTCGCATCGTTCCGCTGGGTCGGGCCGCCGCCGGCGGGGTCGCCCTCGCCGTGCTGGCGGGGGTGCTCTCGCCGTTACTTCCGGCCTTGTTGCTGCCGGCGCTCACCGTCGTCGCGGGCCTCGCGCTGCTCCTGCTGCCGGGGCGCCGGCACATCGGCCAAGCCCTGCTGATCGCCGTGGCCGTGGCAGCGGCTGCGTCACTGCTGGTGATTGCCAGCTCCAGGCGGTTCCCGGGCGCCTGGTAGGCGTCACCCTGTCTTTGCGCGAGCGCAGCGCAGGCGCGACGCTGGTCGCGTGCGCATCCTCTCCATCCAGTCCTCGGTCGCCTACGGCCACGTCGGCAACTCTGCGGCGGTCTTCCCGCTGCAGCGCCTGGGCCACGAGGTCTGGCCGGTCTTCACCGTCCACTTCTCCAACCACACGGGCTACGGCGCCTGGCGCGGCCCGTCGCTGGACCCGGCCGACGTGCGGGAAGTCATCGCCGGCATCGACGACCGCGACGCACTCGGCACCGCCGACGCGGTCCTTTCCGGCTACCAGGGCGACCCCGCGATGGGGGCCGTCATTCTCGACGCCGTCGCCCGCGTCAAGGAGCTCAACGCCGATGCGGTCTACTGCTGCGACCCGGTCATCGGTGACGTCGGCCGTGGCGTCTTCGTGCGCCCGGGCATCCCCGAGTTCCTTCGCGACGATGTCATCCCGCGGGCCGACATCGTCACGCCGAACCACTTCGAGCTGGAATTCCTCGCCGGTGGCGAGGCGCGGACAGTCGACGAGGTGCTCGAGGCGATCGACGTCGTACGCGCTCGCGGGCCGCGCGACGTCCTCGTCACCTCGGTCCGGTACGACGCCAGCGAGACCCTCGACGTCGTGGCGGTCTCCGATGCCGGCGCCTGGGCCGTCACGACGCCGCTGCTGCCGATCGCGCCGAACGGCGGCGGCGACCTGACCGCGGCCCTCTACCTCGCCCACCTGCACGACTCCGGCTCCCCCGCCACCGCCCTCGGGCGCACCACCTCGTCGGTGTTCGCCGTCCTCGAACGGACCCTGGCCGCCGGGACCCGCGAGCTCCAGCTGGTCGCGGCGCAGGACGCGATCGCCGTACCTCCGGAGCGATTCGAAGTGCGCCAGCTGCGCTGACTAGGATGCTCCGGTGCTCAGCAATGGGCGCGTGCCGCCTTAGCTCAGTTGGCCAGAGCGTCCGCCTTGTAAGCGGAGGGTCGTCGGTTCGATTCCGACAGGCGGCCCCGCTAACCGACTGCCGGGACCCGTGGCTTCCGCCGCGTCACCAGCACTCCGACAACACAGAGCACCCCGCCGACGAAGGCCAGTGCCGGCGGCACCTCGTCGAGCAGCACCCAGGCCATCACCGTCGCGATCGCCGGCACCAGGAAGGTCGTGAGTGACAGCTTTCCGGCGTCGGTGTGGCGGAGCGCGAAGGCCCAGGTGCTGAACGCGATCGCGGTGGGGAAGACGCCGAGGTAGATGATCCAGAGCAGGGTGTCGGCGCTGCCGCTACGGACCACCTCGCCCAGGTCGCCGACCCATGGCAGGCAGACGACAACGCCGATCCAGCAGGCGTAGCAGGTCACCTCCAGACCGGAGAGTCGCCGGAGCAGCACCTTCTGGCAGACCACACCGATCGCGTACGTCGCGGCGGCGAGCAGCGCGAGCAGCACACCGTCGAGGTCGGAGCCGCCGTCGCCGCGCATGGCGCTGCCGATCACCACGACGCCACCGAAGGCGATCGCCATGCCGAGCAGGAGCCAGCCGGTGAGCCGCTCACCGAGGAACAACGCGGCCAGCAGGGCGATCAGGATCGGCCCGACCTGCACCACCATGGCGGCCGTTGCTGCGTCGATGCGCCGCTCGCTGTCGTTGAGGGCGAGGTTGTAGATGCCGAACCAGGCGCCTCCGCAGGCGGCCAACAGGAACACTTCGTTGCGGGTGAACCTGTTGCGCGGGGCCCGCAGGAGCAGGGCGGAGAGCACGAGAGCCGCGATCAGCAACCGTCCCAGGGAGAGGGCTCCGGGCGTGACCTCATGCCCCAGGTGGCGGATGGCGACGAAGGCTGATGCCCAGAGCACGAGGGTGACCCCGATCGCGGCGATCGGTTGCCAGGCGGGCGGGCCCGCGACGAGAGGAGACTCCGGGGCGGCCTGGGCGGGCGTCGACGTCACCCGTCGAACCTAGGGCGCGGGTTCTCGCGGCGGCACCCGGTTTTCGGCCGTCCTTCGTCGAGATCCAGACGAATCGGCACCCCGCCCCTTGTCGGGTGACGACAACGAACTGGACGTCGCCAACAAGAAACCGGCCGGAACGCTGTGGGATCTCGACTGTCATCGGCCAGCGCCCGAATGGCAGGGTCGAAACCGTGCCAGGGATCTCTCGAATTGCCATTGTCAATCGCGGCGAAGCCGCGATGCGTCTGATCCATGCCGTCCGCGACCTCAACGCCCGGCACACGTCGGGCGAGGCCGAGCGGATCCACACGATCGCGCTCCACACCGACGTCGACAGCGGCGCGACGTTCGTGCGCGAGGCCGACGAGACGTATCTGCTGGGCGCTGCGGCCGACCGCCCCTACCTGGACCTCACCGCCCTCGAGACCGCGCTGGTCGAGACCGGTGCCGACGCGGCCTGGGTCGGTTGGGGATTCGTCGCCGAGGACCCTGCGTTCGCAGAGCTGTGCGTCAAGCTCGGCGTCACCTTCATCGGCCCGAGCGCCGACGCCATGCGCAAGCTGGGCGACAAGATCGGGTCCAAGCTGATCGCCGAGGAGGTCGGCGTCCCCGTGGCGCCGTGGAGCCGCGGCGGGGTCGACACCCTCGCCGACGCGCTCGCCAGTGCCGAGCAGGTGGGCTACCCGCTGATGCTCAAGGCGACCGCCGGCGGCGGCGGACGAGGCATCCGCAAGGTGACCTCGGCCGAGGAGCTCACCGATGCCTACCAGCGCACGCGCGACGAGGCCCAGCGCTCCTTCGGCAGTGGCGTGGTGTTCCTGGAGAAGCTCGTCACCGACGCCCGGCACGTCGAGGTCCAGGTCATCGCCGACGGCCAGGGCACGTCCTGGGCGATCGGCGTCCGCGACTGCTCCGTGCAGCGCCGCAACCAGAAGGTGATCGAGGAGTCGGCCTCTCCCCTGCTGGACCCTGCCCAGACCGAGGACCTCAAGGCGTCGGCCGAGCGCCTCGCCAACGCGGTCGGCTACTCCGGCGCCGGCACGGTCGAGTTCCTGTACCACCCCGGCCAGCGCACCTTCGCCGTCCTCGAGGTCAACACCCGACTCCAGGTCGAACACCCGATCACCGAAGAGGTCACCGGCACCGACCTGGTCGCCCTCCAGATCCAGGTGGCGTCCGGCGTACCCCTCTCGGGCGACCGTCCGACCGAGCGTGGTCACGCCGTCGAGGCCCGCCTCAACGCCGAGGACCCCGACCGCGACTTCGCGCCCGCACCGGGCCGGATCACCCGCCTCGAGTTCCCCGCCGGCCCGGGCATCCGGGTCGACACCGGAGTCACCGAGGGCGACACCATCCCGGCCGACTTCGACTCGATGATCGCCAAGGTCATCGCCTGGGGCGCCACCCGCGAGCAGGCCCTGGCCCGGCTGCGCCGCGCGATGGCCGAGACCACCGTCGTGATCGACGGCGGCGCCACCAACAAGAGCTTCATCCTCGACCTGCTCGACCAGCCCGAGGTCGTCACCGGCGACCCCGCGTGGGCCGACACCGGCTGGATCGACCGGGTCCGCGCCGAGGGCAGGCTGCAGGCCTCCCGCCACTCCGGCGTCGCTCTCGTCGCCGCCGCGATCGAGGCGTACGACGAGGAGGAGCGGTCCGAGATCGCGCGCTTCCTCCAGGCCGCCCAGGGCGGGCGCCCGCAGGCGCAGCACGACCCCTCGCGCACCCTCGAACTCAAGCTGCGCGGCACGACCTACGCGCTCACGGTCCACCAGACCGGCCCCCAGCGGTACGACGTCACCGTGGCAACCGGCACCACCTCCCGCACGGTCACGGCTGTCCTGGACAGGCTCGACGAGGTGCACGGACGACTCACCGTCGAGGGCCGCCGGTTCCGGCTGGTGACCGCGACGTCCGGCCCGGTGCTCCTGGTCGAGGTCGACGACGTGATGCACCGGATCAGCCGCGACGAGGGCGGCGTGGTCCGTTCTCCCGCGCCGGCCCTGGTGGTGGCGACCCCGGTCGCGATCGGTGACGAGGTCGTGGCCGGCCAGCCGGTGCTGGTGCTGGAGTCGATGAAGATGGAGACGGCGATCACCGCGCCCTTCACCGGACAGGTCAGGGAGCTCCTGGTCCGGGTCGGCAGCCAGGTCGAGACCGGTGCCCCACTGATGCGTCTCGAACCGACCGCCGATGCCGACGAAGCCGTCGCCGAGGCCGTCGCGGAGGCCGACCTCGACCTGCCCGAGACCGCGGCTGCTGCCGGTGACCTCGGCGCGCGGCGCGACCGACTCAGCAGCCAGCTGCTCGGGTACGACGTCGAGGCCGACCGTCGCGGCAGCCTGCTCGAGGGGTACCTGGCCGCGCGTGGGAACGCCACCGGCGAGGACTTCCGCGCCGAGATGGACCTGCTTGCCATGTTCACCGACTTCGCCGAGCTCAGCCGCAACCGCAGCGCCGGCGACGAGCCGCACACCGAGCTGCGGGTGCACAGCTCGCGGGAGTACTTCCACACCTACCTCCGCAGCCTCGACCCCGACCGCGGCGCACTCCCGGACCACTTCCGCGACAAGCTGGTGAACGTGCTGCGCCACTACGGAGTGAGCGACCTGGAGCGCACCCCGGAGCTCGAGCGCGCGGTGTTCCGCGTCTTCCTCGCTCAGCAGCACCCGTCCGACGTGGACGTGGCCGTCGGCGTGCTCCAGCGCTGGCTGGCTGGCCCGCCGCCGTCCGGCGTGGACGACGGCCAGGTGCGGGCCCTGCTCGAACGGATGGTGCGCGCCACCCAGCTGCGGTTCGCCGTGGTCGGGGACCTGGCCCGCTCGATCCGGTTCCGCTGGTTCGACCAGCCGCTGGTCGACAGCGAGCGCCGCACCGTCCTGGAAGGTGTTGCCGACGAGGTCGCCGCGCTCGCCGCGTCCGACACCCCGGACCAGCAGACAGCCCGGATCGACGCGCTCGCCGTCATCCCGGAGCAGCTCGTCGGCTTCCTGCGTGATCGCTTCGCGCAGGGACTGACCGAGCGCGAGCCGCTGCTGGAGGTGCTGGTACGCCGGCACTACCTCGAGCACGACCTGCGCGACCTGACCCGGACCCGGGTGGCGGGCCACCCCGCGATCCGCGCGGAGTACACGACCGCGGACAAGGGCACCACTCGCGTCGTCTCGACCATCGCCGACGTCTCCGAGCTTCCCGCGGAGGGCGGTCTCGGTGAGCATCTCGAGGCGATGCTGGCCGACGACCACGACAACGTTGTCGAGATCTACCTGAACTGGTCCGACGCCCCCGACGACGCGGGCAAGGTGTCCGCCGAGGTCGCGCGGATGCTCACCGGACAGGGTTTCGTGGCTCGCTCCCGTCGCGTCTCGGTCGCGGTCTGCCCGACCGCACCCGGTGCGGTCGGCTACTTCACGTTCCGCCCGACCGACGACGGTTCACTGATCGAGGACGACCTCGTGCGCGGGATGCACCCGATGGTGGGGCGCCGGCTGAACCTGTGGCGGCTCCGCGACTTCGAGGTCACCCGGCTCGACGCACCCGACGACGTCCTCCTCTACGAGTGCGTCGCCCGGTCCAACCCGGCAGACCGCCGACTGGTCGCGGCCGCCCAGGTGCGCCAGCTGGCCGTCGTACGCGACGAGGACGGGCGAGTGATCGCCCTTCCGCACGCCGAACGCGCCGTGGAGAGCTGTCTGGAGGCCATCCGCCGGGTCCGCACTGCCCGCGGTCGCGAAGGCACCAAGCTCGACGTCAACCACGTGTGGGTGACGGTGTGGCCGGTCATCGACGCCGACCTCGACCAGCTCGCTGCGCTGCAGGGCAAGATCACCCCGCTCAGCGAAGGCGCCGGCATCGAGGAGGTGCTGGCCGAGGGCCGCGTCGCCGGGCCGGACGGCACGTCGTCGCGGCTCGCGATCCGCTTCCACGCCAAGCCCGGCGCGGGTGTGGTCGCCGACGTGATCACGCCCCCGACCGAGCCGCTGGCCCCGATGGACGAGTACGCCGGCAAGGTCCTGCGGGCCCGACGCCGCGGACTCGTCTACCCCTACGAGCTCCAGTCGGTGCTGGCCGGCGACGGCACGTTGACCGAGCACGACTTCGACGAGAACGGTGTCCTGGTCCCGGTGGACCGGGCGCGCGGCATGAACACCGCCGGCATCATCGTCGCCGTCGTGACCACCCCGACCCCGCTCCACCCCCAGGGGATCACCCGGGTGGTGCTGTGCGGCGACCCGCTCAAGTCGCTCGGCGCCCTCTCGGAGGCCGAGTGCTCCCGGGTGATCGCCGCGATCGACCTGGCCGAGCAGATGGCGGTGCCGCTCGAGTGGTTCGCGGTGTCGGCGGGTGCCCGGATCTCCATGCAGAGCGGCACCGAGAACATGGACTGGGTGGCGGAGGCGCTGCGCCGGATCGTGGAGTTCACCCAGGCCGGCGGTGAGATCAACATCGTGGTGGCCGGCATCAACGTCGGCGCCCAGCCCTACTGGAACGCCGAAGCCACCATGCTGATGCACACCAAGGGCATCCTGGTGATGACCCCGGACAGCGCGATGGTCCTGACCGGCAAGCAGTCACTGGACTTCTCGGGCGGCGTGTCCGCCGAGGACAACCACGGCATCGGCGGCTACGACCGGGTGATGGGACCGAACGGGCAGGCGCAGTACTGGGTCCCCGATCTGGCCGGAGCTTTCGGCGTCCTGATGGCGCACTACGCGCACACCTACGTCGCACCGGGCGAGGCCGGTCCGCGTCGCGCGCCGACCACGGACCCGACTGACCGCGACGTGACGACGTTCCCGCACCCGGGCGACTTCGCGACGGTCGGCGAGATCTTCTCGCCCGCGCACAACAAGGACCGCAAGCGTCCCTTCGACATCCGCACGGTGATGCGGGCAGTGGCCGACCAGGACCACGACCTGCTGGAGCGCTGGGCCGGCATGGCGGACGCCGACACGGCCGTCGTCACCGACACGAGGATCGGCGGCTACCCCGTCAGCCTGATCGGCATCGAGTCCAAGCCCGTGCCGCGCGCCGGTTTCCCCCCGTCCGACGGCCCGGACACCTACACCGCGGGCACGCTGTTCCCGCGGTCATCGAAGAAGGTCGCGCGCGGCATCAACGCCGCGTCGGGCAACCGGCCGCTCGTGGTCCTGGCGAACCTGTCCGGGTTCGACGGCTCGCCCGAGTCGATGCGCAACCTGCAGCTGGAGTACGGCGCCGAGATCGGCCGCGCGATCGTCAACTTCCGCGGCCCGATCGTGTTCTGCGTGATCTCGCGCTACCACGGGGGCGCGTTCGTGGTGTTCTCCAAACGGCTCAACCCGTCGATGACGGTGCTGGCGATCGAGGGCTCCTACGCCTCGGTCCTCGGCGGGGCGCCGGCAGCGGCCGTGGTGTTCGCTGCCGAGGTGGACAAGCGAGCTGCCACCGACCCGCGCATCGCTGCGCTGCAGGAGCGGATCGACCATGCCGACAACGGCGCCCGTGGCGCGCTGGTGGTGGAGATGGCCGACCTGCGCGCGCAGTTGCGAGCGGACAAGATCGCGGAGGTGGCCGCCGAGTTCGACGGCGTCCACAACATCCACCGCGCGGTCGAGGTCGGTTCGGTCGACGAGGTCATCGCCGCCTCCGACCTTCGGCCCAAGATCGTCGACGCGATCGAGAAGGGGCTGTCGTAGGGGTGTCCTAGGCTCAGCGGCGTGGACCTCCCCGTGATGCCGCCCGTGCAGCCGATGCTCGCCAAGGCCGTGTCGGGTGTGCCCGACCCGGCGAAGTACGACCCGATCGGGCTGCTGTTCGAACCGAAGTGGGACGGCTTCCGCTGCCTCCTCTTCAAGGACGGCGACGAGGTGGAGCTGGCCAGCCGCAACACCAAGCCGCTCACCCGCTACTTCCCCGAGCTCGTCGAGGCCGCGCGGGCCGAGTTGCCCGATCGGTGTGTGCTCGACGGCGAGATCTTCGTGGCGCTCGACAGCGACGACGGCAAGGGACGGCTGCAGTTCGAGGTGCTGCAGGAGCGGATCCACCCCGCCGCTTCCCGGATCGCGATGCTGGCCGAGAAGACGCCGGCCGCGTTCGTCGCCTTCGACCTGCTCGCGCTCGGCGACGAGTCCTTCCTCGATCGGCCGTTCGTCGAACGCCGCGCTGCGCTCGAGGAGGCTCTCGGCGGCCTGGCCGACAACGACCACGCCCGCTGCCACCTCACGCGCACCAGCACTGATCCGGCCGTTGCACAGGAGTGGTTCCACCAGTTCGAGGGAGCCGGACTCGACGGCGTCATCGCGAAGCCGCTGAGCGCGCCGTACGCACCGAATGCCCGGACCATGCTGAAGATCAAGCACGAGCGGACCGCCGACGTGGTCCTTGCCGGCTATCGCGAGCACAAGACCAGCACGCCCGAGAAACCGCTGATCGGCAGCCTGCTCCTCGGCCTCTACCAGGACGGCGAGCTCCAGCACATCGGCGTCAGCGCCAGCTTCACCGCGGCCCGACGCGCCGAGCTCTGGCAGGAGCTGCAACCGCTCGTGTGTGCCATCGAGGACCACCCCTGGGGGCGCTGGCAGGAGTTCCTCGTCGCCAACCCGGGCCGGCAGCCCGGCACCCAGAGCCGCTGGAGCAGTGGCAAGGACCTCTCCTTCACGCCGCTGCGTCCCGAGCGCGTGATCGAGGTGAAGTACGACGCCATGGAGGGGCGCCGTTTCCGGCACACGGCCCACTTCAAGAGGTGGCGCGAGGACCGCGACCCGGAGTCGTGCGGCTACGAACAGCTCGAGCAACCGGTGAAGTACGACCTCGCGGACGTCCTCGGGGGCTGACGCTGTACCCAGCACGGGTGCAGGATGGAGTCATGAGCACCGACGCCACACCCGCCCAGGAGCAGTACGACGTCGTCCTCCTCGTGGAGCAGGCCCTGACCGCCCTGGATGCGGCCCAGGTCCGCGCCCTGCATGTCGAACTCGACGACGACCCGACGATCGAGGTCGTCTACCACGTCCTGCTGCCGATGGCCGACGCCGCTGCTGCGGTCGAGGCCTCGCTCGGCGTGATGGGAGGTGCGGACCTGATGGCCGCGCCGATGACCCCGTCGCCCGACGAGATCGAGAACCTGCGCTCCGAGTACCGCGACCAGGCCGAGCGCGACCTCGCCGCCACCTCCGACGCACTGGCCGCTGCCGGCGCCACCGTCGGTGACGGCACCGTCGTCACCGACTCCGCCGTCGACGCCCTGATCCACAAGGTCAAGGATGTCGACGGCCGCGAGGCGATCATCCTCACCAGGTCGCACGTGGTCGCGGAGTTCTTCCACGTCGACTGGACCTCGCGAGCGCGGCGCAAGCTCGGCGTACCGGTCCTGCACCTGCTCGAGCACGAAGCGTCCTGACCAGGGCCGTAACAGCAGCCGCGCCCGACTCGTTGATCAGTCATGTCGGCCCTGCACACCCTCGATGTCCACCTCTACGAGGTGCTCGCGGGCACGCGCCTGCTCGCGGCCGAGCGGGACCAGGTCGTCGACCTGTGCGAGTACGTCGTCGGGCTGGTGCCCGACCTGGACCTGCCGCATCCCGGCCGGACCACCCGCAGCGCCGTCCACCTGCTGCTCGACGACCTGGCCACGTCGCTCGACGTGCGGGTGCGCAGCGACCTCGCGCGACTGTGCGAGGTTGCGGTCGTGCGCGGGCTCGACTGAGGACCCTCAGGTCCCCTCGACCCGGTTGCCCTGCTCGTCCCAGTGCTCGGCGACCTTCTTGCTGGGCTGCACGCGCGGCGGTTCGCCCGGCATCTTCGGATAGTCCGGCGGGAAGTTGAGCTCGCTCGCCCCGTCGGCGACCTGCTCGTCCCACAGGTCCAGCAGCGGCTGGAGCGAGAAGGACTCGTCGTCGATGCTCGCCCACGGGTCGCCGTCGGCCATCCGCTCGGGAACGGTGAACAGGTTGAAGTCCCTGGGGTCCTTGACCCCGGCCAGCTCGTCCCAGGTCATCGGCGTCGACACCGGCGCACCCGGCAGCGGCCGCAGTGAGTACGCCGACGCGATCGTGCGGTCGCGGTTGTTCTGGTTGAAGTCGACGAAGATTCGCTCGCCCCGCTCCTCCTTCCACCACGCCGTCGTGACCTGGTCGTCGCGGCGGGCCAGCTCGCGACCGAACGCGATCGCGGCATGCCGCACGTCGGTGAACTCCCAGCGCGGCTCGATCCGCACATAGACGTGGACCCCGCGGTTGCCCGACGTCTTCGGGTGGGCGCGGAGTCCGAGCTCCTCGAAGAGCTCCCGGGCGAGGTCCGCGACCCGGACGGCGTCGCCGAACGTCGTACCGGGCTGGGGGTCGAGGTCGATCCGCAGCTCGTCGGGGTGGTCGACGTCGGCTCGGCGTACGGGCCATGGATGGAACGTGAGTGCACCCATCTGGGCACACCACACCGGCACGGCCAGCTCGGTCGGGCAGATCTCCTCGGCGGTGCGGCCCGAAGGGAACGTGATCCCGACCGACTGCAGGTAGTCGGGAGCGCCCTTCGGCACCCGCTTCTGGTAGAAACCCTCGGCGTCGTTGTCCCGCGGACCGGTGGCCAGCCGGAAGCCCTCGCGGACACCTGAGGGCCACCGTTCGAGCGCGGTCGGCCGCTCGCGCAGGGCACGCATCAGACCGTCGCCGACCGCGACGACGTACTCCGCCACCATCAGCTTGGTGACCTCGCCCGTCCGTTCGGTCGCTTCGTAGATCACGCGGTCCGGGCTCGACACCCGGACCTCGCGATCCCCGGCCTGCACCATGGCCGCTGCGGTCTTCGCCATGGCCTGACCCTAGATGGTCAGCCCGACACACCACTCAGCTCGTTGGGCGCGTGCGCCACCTCGATGCTCCGTACGACCTCGCGGTCCGCCAGGTCGACCACGTGGATCTGCTTGGCCGCGGGCTCGGTGACGTAGGCGAACTCGCCGATCACCTGCAGGGTCGGCCGCGGCTCGTGCCAGTCGATCGCCTCGCGCCAGGTGTCGGTGACGGGGATCGATGCCGTCAGCTCGGCAGTGGCGGGATCGATGACGTGGAGGTTGCCGTCGGTGCCGAGCACGAGGGCATCGCCCTCCGGGCTCCGGCCGAGTGAACGGAAGCTGTAGCTGGCCGGCAGGTCCACCAGGCGCAGCGTCGCGGAGCGTGTGTCGATGACCGACACGCGGGTCGGCCGCTCGAGCTCCGCGTCGCGGTCGACCTTGTAGTCGCCCAGGACGTACGGCGACGTCTCGTGCCCGGCCTGGTTGCCGATCCGGCCGTATGCGTCCGGCGAGTCGACCTTGGTGATCCTGCGACCGTCGACCAGGAGCACCCCGTCCTCGCAACCGAACAGCGCGACGTCGCCGGCGAAGGCCTCGCCGTGCACGCCCGGGCAGTCATCGGACGCGGCCAGTTCGTTGCCGGCTGCGGTCTGGACGCGGATGCCGGTGCGGACGTCGTGGTTCCCGACCGTGTGGATCAGGTTGCCGTGACCGTCCTGCACGGCGACGCCGTGATGAGCCTCGTCAAGCGTCCAGGTGTCGAGATCCGGCTCACCCTCGTCCAGTGCTGAAAGGCCGGCGGGGTCGAAGGCCGTCACGGTGCCGGTGCCGTCGTCGAAGACGGTGGTCCGCCCGTGGTGCGGCACGACGTGACCGGGCTCCTCGGCCGCGATCGTGAAGTCGGTCAGGCGCGGCTCGGTGGTCCACGAGTGACCGTGGTCGCCGTGGTCGTCGGTCCAGGCCCCGAGGTCGAGCGCCGTCAGTCCGCCGGTCACGGAGACGAACAGGTGGCGATCGTCCCCCGCCGGATTGAGCCGCAGGAAACCGTCGACCTGCTCGTCGAGCAGCACCTCACCGGTGGTCGCATCGAGGACGGCGACGCCGCCGTCGTACGTCATCGCCAGCCGGGGCCTGGGGGCCTTCACCTCCGTCGCACTGGCATCGGCGGACGGGTTCGGGTCGCCGGAGCGGCTAGGCGAATCCTCGGTGCCGCAACCGACGAGAGCAAGGGAGGACAGGAGCGCGAGAGCACTGGACTTGAGCAACATGAGAATGATTCTCATGTGCAAGTCCAGTGACGTCAAGCCGGCTGGTCTCGAGACGGTCGCTGCGCGACCTCCTCGACCTCCGTGGATCAGTCGTCCTTGGGCTCCAGCGTCAGGCTGACCGAGTTGATGCAGTACCGGTCGCCGGTCGGGGTGCCGTAGCCGTCCGGGAACACGTGCCCCAGGTGGGAGCCGCAGTTGGCGCACCGCACCTCGGTGCGCTTCATGCCGAGCGTCGAGTCGTCGACGTACTCGATGGTGTCGCTGATCGGCTGGTAGAAGCTCGGCCAGCCACACCCGGAGTGGAACTTGGTGTCCGACTCGAAGAGGGTCGCCTGGCACGCCTTGCAGCGATAGACACCCTTGGTCTCGGTGTCGGTGTACTCACCGGTGAATGCCCGTTCGGTGCCGGCCTTGCGCAGCACCTGGTACTCCTCGCGAGTGAGCTGGGCCTTCCACTCCTCGTCGGTCTTCTCCACCTCGTATGCCATGTCGCCAAGCCTACTCAGGGGTCAGGAGCCGGCTCCCGAAACGGGCATCCCCGCCGCGAGCCACGCCGCGAAGCCGCCGACCACGTCGGTAGCGTTGTGGATGCCGAGGCGCTGCAGGGCGTCCGCCGCGAGCGAGGAGGTGTAGCCCTCCTGGCACAGCACGATCACCCGTCGGTCGTACGCCGCCTCGGGGATGCTCGCCTCGCTACGCGGGTCGAAGCGCCACTCGAGCACGTTGCGCTCGATGATCCGCAGCGGGAGCCAGGGCGCGACCTCGCCCTCGAGCGCCCGTTGGGCAGCAGGACGGATGTCGACGAGCAGCCCGTCACCGGCGACCAACTCCTGGAAGGCAGCCCGGGCACTGATCCGGTCGAGTCGGGAGCGGGCGTCCTCGAGCATCGCGTCGATGCCGGCGAACTGCTGGGTGGCATCGTTCGCGGGCACATCGATCAGGGTAGTCACCACTCCTGCCCGGCCCGCTCGACACCGAGCACCTCGAGCCGGTCGCCGCGGAAGCGGAACCGGGTCATGGTGGACAGCCGCGGCGAGTAGACGTGCAGCGACAACGCCGGCAGGTCCGACTCGTTGCGTACGTCGTGGGCGTAGCCGGCACCGAAGGCCTTGGAGTCGCCGGGCTGGAGGTCGACCAGTTGCAGGCCACCGTCGAAGGTGTGCTCGACGAGCGAGCCCTGGAGCACGGTGAAGGCACCCGCGGACGAGCCGTGGTCGTGCCAGTCGGTGGCGGCACCGGGCGGCCACGAGATCAGCCAGACCTCGTACTCCTCGGCCGCGTGAACACGCACCCACGAGCGCTCGGGCTGGTCGGGGTCGATCAGGTAGTTGAGGTCGGGGTCGGCGGCGTACTCACGCACGACCTCGAGAAGGGAAAGGACAGCGAGCTGGGTCATCGGGAGGTCTCTCGGAACGGCGCCAGCCCTGTCGGGCCGGCGCGGACTGCTGGGATCGGGGATGAGGGCGATCAACAACAGCGACAACACGGCAGCGCGTCACGCGGGGTGACCAGCATGGCTGCGGTGTGATCGGACATGCTCCGATTGTGTACTAAGTCGATTGACTTTTCAAGCGTGTCAGGGCAGGCGCGCGAGGAGGTCCGGGACGTCGACCCGGCGACCGGTGTAGAACGGCACCTCTTCGCGCACGTGGCGACGGGTCTCCGAGCCACGCAGGTGCCGCATCAGGTCGACGATCCGGGACAGGTCGTCGCACTCGAACGCGAGGATCCACTCGTAGTCGCCGAGGGCGAAGCTGGGCACCGTGTTGGCGCGGACGTCGGGGTAGCCGCGCGCCATCTTGCCGTGCTCGGCGAGCAGGCTGCGGCGCTCGGCGTCGTCGAGGAGGTACCACTCGAAGGAGCGCACGAACGGGTAGACCGCGACGTAGTCATGGACCCGCTCGTCGGCGAGGAACGCCGGCAGGTGGCTGCGGTTGAACTCCGCGGGGCGGTGCAGGGCCATCTGTGACCAGACCGGCGCCAGGCGCGTGCCGAACGCCGTGCGGCGCAACCGGTGGTACGCCGCCTGGAGCTGGTCGCTCGACTCGGCATGCCACCACACCATGACGTCGGCGTCGGCGCGCAAGCCCGCGACGTCGTACACACCACGGACGACGACGTCGTCCTCGGCCAGCTCGGCAACCAGGGCCTCGACCTCGGCGGCCTCACCCTTGCGCGCGACGTCGTCACCGAGTGGGCGGTCGAGACGGAACACCGACCACATCGTGTAGCGGATCAGCTCGTTGAGCTCGTTGATCTTCGCTGCATTGGTCTTGATGTGTTCCTGCGGGTCGGACATGTCTCCATTGTGCCGCGCCGCCGAACCCCCTCCGGCGCGAGGTGTGGGGTTTGGTCACCCGAGGTTTGGCGTTTGGTGCGCACGCACGACCATCGGCCACACCTCGCGTGACCAATCCCCACACTTCGCGGTCAGGTGAGGAGGTCGGCGACCGCGCGGTGGGCGGAGCCGATCGTGGCGGGGATGCCGACGCCGTCGTACGCCGCGCCGCACACGGCGAGCCCGGGCACCTCGGCGACCGACCCACGGATGCGGGCGACGCGGTCGAGATGCCCGACCCAGTACTGCGGGAGGCCGCCGCCCCAGCGCTGCACGACCGAGTCGACGGGTGCGGCGGTGAGGCCGGTGGCGCTCGCCAGGTCGACGAGGGACAGGCGCACGAGCTCGTCGTCGGAGACCTGGAGGGTGGCTTCCTCACCGAACCGGCCCAGCGAGGTGCGCAGCACCAGCAGGCCGTCGCCCGCCGCCCGGACCCAGTCCCACTTCGCGAAGGAGAACGTCGACGCCTTGATCGCGCGGCCATCCACCGGCGGGACCAGGAAGCCCGAGGCGCCGATGTCGATCGCATCGGCGACACCGGCGTCGTCCGCCCGAAAGGCGAACGTGACGAGGGCGACCGACGCGGACCCGATCTGCCCCAGCTCGTCGGCGGCAACCGGCGCGAGGTCAGCGAGCAGTCGTGCCGTCGGCGCTGCCGGAGTTGCGACCACGAGGAGGTCGGCCCGCTCCTCCCCCACACTCGTGGTCACGACGAATCCTGCAGCCGTACGACGAACTCCCGTCACCGTGGCGCCGTGGCGGATCTCGACACCGGGTCGATCGCGCAGGTCGGACTCGAGTGCGGTGGGCAGTCGCCACATCCCCCCGTCGACGCAGGCGAAGACCGGTGGCGCATCGGCCGGCGGCGTCGGAAGCGTGAAGTCGGGTCGCGCGACCAGGTCGACGAGCTGGGGGACGGCGGCCCGCACCGAGATGTGACGGGCCTGGCCGGCGTACACCCCACCCAGCAGGGGCTCGACGAGGCGGTCCACGACCTCCTGCCCGAAGCGGCCGGCCACCACCTCGGCCACCGATGCGTCGCCTTCGTGCTGCTGGACGAACTGGTGGCGCGCATCGCGCATCCCCTGCGCCGACAGGATCCCGGACGCCTCGAGCTGGTCGAGGTCGAGCGGCGCGCCCATCAACGTGCGTGGCAGCGGGCGCAGCTCGCCGCGGGTCCAGATCCGGGAGGTCGCAGCCGTGGGGTGGGTCATCGGCAGCTCGAGCGCGCCCGCCAGTGCGACGCCCTCGGGCCGACGGTGCAGCATCGCCTCTGCACCGACGTCGACCGTGACACCGGCGACGACGCCCGCACGCAGCTTGCCTCCGGAACGATCGGTCGCCTCCAGCAGCAGGACGTCGTGTCCGGCGATCGCGAGATCGCGGGCAGCCGTCAGACCGCCCACTCCGGCACCCACGACGACCGCTCTCACGCAGGCCAGCCTGCCAGAGGGAACCAGCCGCGTCGCTGCCACGTCGCATCGCCATGACGACGACATCGCGCAAGACTCCTCGCGCCCGATTCCTGTTGGCCCTCGCAGCCGTGGCCACCGTCGCCGCGACGGCCGGGTGCTCGGGATCCGGCTCGGACAGCGACAGCACCGGCGGCGCCACGACCAGCGACGAGAGCCTGGTCGAGCCCGCAGGGGACTCGAAGGCTGTGGGCGCCGACCCCGGCATGGTGGACGACGGCGCCCTGGACGCGGCCGGATCGCTGCCCGAGAGCGAGCCCGACAAGCAGCTCGAGATCGAGGGCGCGGCAGTGATCTCCACCGGCACCGTCTCGCTGGAGGCCAAGGACGTCGGCGACGCACGGATCGAGGTCCGCAAGATCATCGACAAGTACCGAGGCACCCTTGCTGAGCAGGAGACCAGCACCGGCGACAAGGGCGAGGTCACGTCCGCCCGCCTGGTCGTCCGGGTGCCGAGCGACCGGTTCGCCGACGCGATGCTGGACCTGGAGGGGATCGCAACGCTCGTCAACTCGGACTCGTCGGGCCAGGACGTCTCCACCGAGGTCGTCGACGTGGAGGCCCGGGTCCGCGCCCAGCGCAAGAGTGTCTCCCGCATCGAGGCTCTGCTGGCCCGCGCCGAGAGCCTGGAGCAGATCGTCACCATCGAGAGCCAGCTCAGCTCACGCCAGGCCGAGCTCGACGCCCTTCTGGCACGACAGACCTACCTCGCCGACCAGACCAGCCAGTCGACGATCAGCGTCTACATCGAGCAGCCCCACGGGGACGTCGACGACGAGGAGGAGGAGACCGCCGACGGCTTCCTCGGAGGTCTCCAGGACGGTTGGGACAGCTTCGTCTCCGGCTTCGGCGCGGTGCTCACCGTCGTCGGGTTCTCCCTCCCGTGGCTGGCACTGCTGCTCCTGATCGGCATTCCCGCCCGGGTGCTGCTCAAGCGACGGGGTGGAGCAACCGCCTGATCAGCGACGTCGGCCGCCACCGACCGAAGCGAACGGCACCGCGGCGCTGTGCAGGCGTTGCGGGCCGTCGTACTTCCAGAGGCCGCGCTCGGCGAGGATCGGCAGCACGCCTTCACCGAACCAGTAGGCACCTTCGAGGTGCGGGTAGGCCGACAGGACGAACTCCTCCAGCCCGAGGTCGGCGTACTCGGCGATCCGGTCGGCCACCTGCTCGTGACTGCCGACCAGCGCGGTGCCCGCGCCGCCACGCACGAGGCCGACGCCGGCCCAGACGTTGGGGTAGATCTCGAGGTCGGAGGTGCTGCCACCGTGCAGGTCGAGCATGCGTCGCTGACCCTCGGACTCGCTGCGGCGAAGGCCCTCCTGGACCCGCGTGATCGACCCCGGGTCGATGCCCTGGAGCAGCCGGTCCGCCTCGGCCCACGCCTCGTCCGCAGTGTCGCGGGTGATGACATGCATCCGGATCCCGAACCGGATCGGACGATGGTCCGGTCCGCGGCCGGCCGCGGCCGCGAGCTCCCGGATCCAGGCGATCTTCTCGGCCACGGCCTGGGGCGGCTCCCCCCACGTGAGGTAGACGTCGGCGTGCTCGGCCGCCACCTTCCCCGCGGCCGGCGAGGAGCCACCGAAGTAGATGTCCGGCACCGGACTCGGGATCTGGGCGAGCTGGGCACTCTCGACCGACAGGTGCTCGCCTGCGAAGTCGACGACCTCGCCCGTCCAGAGACGGCGCACGATCTCGAGGAACTCCCCGCACCGCTCGTAGCGGGCCTGCTTGTCGAGGAAGTCGCCGTACATCCGCTGCTCGTGGCTCTCCCCGCCGGTCACGACGTTGAGCAGCAGCCTCCCGCCGCTGAGGTTCTGGAAGGTGCCCGACATCTGGGCCGCGAGGTACGGCGACACGACGCCCGGACGGAACGCGACCAGGAACTTCAGGCGGTCCGTGGTCTGGCTGAGCATGGCGGTGCTCAGCCACGCGTCCTCGCACCATGCTCCGGTCGGCGTCAGAGCCGCCTCGAAGCCGTTGTCCTCCGCGGCCCGCGCGACCTGGGTGAGGTAGGCGACGTCGGCCGGGCGACCGGCCTGTCCGGGATTCACCCCGTGTCCGCCGCCGACGACGTGGCGTCCGTCGCCACCGTTGGTGGGCAGGAACCAGTGGAACTTCAAGGACATCAGGATTGCCTTTCGGGTGCCGGCGTCTCGATACGCCGCTCGTGCCTCGCGGCTACTCGACGACCTTGGTCAGATCTGGCCGTGAAGGGGCGGACGGGTCCCGTCGATCGCGTAGCGACCGAGGTGCTGGACCTTCCACGCCGCCGGGTCATGGAGCGTGTGGGTGCGGGCGTTGCGCCAGTGCCTGTCGAGGTTGTCCGATGCGAGGGCCGACCGGGTGCCGGAGACCTCGAAGAGCCGGCTGGCGGCTTCGAGGGACGCGCTCGTGGTCGAGGCCCGGGCCGCCGCGACGGCGAGGCTCGCCTCTGCGGCCGTCTCTGCGGTCAGGTCGGCCCGAGCCCGGTCCACGGCTCGGCCGGCTTCCGCGAGCAACGCCTCGGCGGCACGGACCTGGAGCTCGATCTCGCCGAAGGCGCGCACCACGAGGGGGTCGTCCGCGGCGCGCTCGACGTCGTAAAGGGCGATCGCGTCGGGATAGGGACGGCTGCGGGTGGTGACGAAGGCCGCAGCGTCCCGCACCGCGGCGCGTGCGATCCCCGCGTCGATGGCCGCGTGCAGGAGCTGCGCGAACGAACCGTAGGTCTGCGGTCGGTCGAACGTCAGGTGGTACGGCGTGACCCGGTCGGCCGCGACGCGCACCCCGTCGAGGCGGACGGTGCCACTGGCCGTGGTGCGCTGGCCGAGTCCGTTCCAGTCGTCGATGACCGTGACGCCTTCGGCGTCCCGCTCGACCCAGGCGACGTGCAGGGGCCCGTCCTCGCCGAGGTGGGCCAGGACGGGGATCCAGTGCGCGAACAGGGCGCCGGTGCAGTAGCCCTTCTCACCGTCGAGCACCCAGTCGCCGACGGCCAGGTCGTCGCGGCGCAGCGTGGTCGCGTGGTCGCGGACATGCTTCGAGCCGATCTCCGACTGCGCGTTGCCGAATCGTTTCCCGGCGAGCACCTCACCCAGGAGGAAGCGCTTCTGGGCCTCGGTGCCCTGCTCGATGACCGCGTTGACGTAGACGAAGTGACTGTGCGGGATCTGCGCGATGTTCGGGTCACCGCTCGCGATCAGACGCACCACCTCTGCCACCACCGCGGCGCCGAGCCCCGCACCGCCGTACTCCTCGGGGACGGTGAGGGCGAGCAGCCCGGAGTCCGAGAGTGCCTCCACCTCCGCGACCGGGATGATCCGTTCCCGGTCGCGGAGGGCCGAGTCCTCTGCGAAGCGATCGGCCAAGTCCCTGGCCGTCACGATCGCCGACTCGGCCTGGTGGCGGTGGTTTCGAGACGGATGCTGCGCAACCTCCTCGACCAACGGGAATGTCGTCATCAGACCCGCTCCAGCTCCGCGGCCTCGAGCTCACGCACGATCGGGAGGACCTCGCGGCCGAAGTACTCGACGTCCTCGAGGTAGTGCAGGAAGCCCAGCAGGAGCAGGTTCACCCCGCGCCGCTTGTACTCGATGATCCGGGTGGCGATCTGCTCCGGCGTACCGATCAGGCCGGTCTTGAAGCCGTCGTTGTACTGCACGAGATCGGCGAACTCGGAGTCCTGCCACATCCCCTTCTTGTCACCGGTGCTCTGTCCGGCCTGCTTGACGGCGCCGCCGAATCCCTCGACAGCCTCGCGGTCGGCCTTGTCGACGATCTCGCGGAGCACGTCGCGCGCCTCGGCCTCGGTGTCGCGGCCGATGAAGAAGCCGTTGACACCGAAGCGGACCTTGCGGTGGTGGACGGTCGCGACGTCGGTGACGTCGCGGATCTGCTCGGAGATCCCATCGGGGGTGTTGCCGTTGGCGAAGTACCAGTCGGAGACGCGGCCGGCCATGCCGCGGGCGTCGGTCGAGTTGCCGCCCTGGAAGATCTCGGGGTGCGGGCGGCCCTCGCGGACCACGGGCTTCGGCTTCAGGTCGAAGTCGTGCAGGTTGTAGAAGTCACCGTTGAACTCCGCGTGGTCGGAGGTCCAGATCTCCCGCACGTAGCGGATGAACTCCTCGGAACGGCGGTAGCGCTCGCCGTGCTCGAGCCACGGCTCCCCCAGCTTGGTGAACTCGTCCTTGAACCAGCCGCTCACGACGTTGATGGCCAGGCGGCCGTCGGTGATCTGGTCACCCGTGGCGATCAACTTGGCGAGGACGCCGGGCTGCCACAGGCCGGGATGGATGGCCGCGATCACCTTGAGCCGCTCGGTGGCCAGCGCCAGGGCGAGGCTGATCGAGGTCGACTCGTGCTGGTACGCCGCGCCGTACGACGCGATGTAGCGCACCTGCGAGAGCGCGTACTCGAAGCCGTTGTTCTCGGCCAGGCGCGCGAGCTTGACGTTGTAGTCGTAGCTCCAGTCGGTGCGCTGTTCGATCTTGCTGACCACCAGTCCCCCACTGACGTTGGGGACCCAGTAGGCGAACTTCAGGGGCTCGGCGAATGCTTCGCGGTCAAAGGGCTGCTCGGTCATGGTGGGTCTCCGTGGATAAGTCGAGTAGTTCAATAGACATTAGCGGACGAGGCGTCGCATGCAAGCCACGACGGGGTCGCCGGACCCGTGGATCCGGCGACCCCGCGACAGGCAGCGCCTGTCACCGTGCGGTGCGGCCGATCGCCCACGCATACGGCGGCGGCGTCCCGTTGACGAGGTGGCCACCGACCACGCGGGCCTTCAAGATCCGCGGGTTGTGCGACGCCACCGTGCGGGCATTGCGCCAGTGCCGGTCCAGGCCCCGCTCGCGCGAGGTGCCCGAGGCGCCGAGCGTGTCGAACAGGTTCGTCGTCGCCGTCAGCACCAGGTCGGTGACCGCCACCTGGGCGGCCGACGACTCGAGCTCAGCGACCTCGTTGGCGGCCGCGATCTCCGCCTCCGCACCGGGCGGGAGGTCGGCCACCTCCTGGAGCGCGGTCGCCGTCCGGATCGTGGCGGCCTCGGCGACGTACACCGCCGAAGCGGCCTCCCCCAGGCGGGCCAGCACCTGGGGGTCGTCGCGGACCCGCGCGGCGTTGGCATGGGAGTAGTTGCGCTCCCGGCCCTGGACCTGCACGACGAAGTCGCGGAGCGCAGCCTTGCCGATGCCGGCCAGCACCGCGAGCAGGTTCAGCTGGTAGAGCGCCGTCTGGTAGACGAACCGGTCACCGAACGGCGACACGTTCACAGTCGGCACCAGCGCACCGTCGAAGGTGGTCGTGCCGCTGCCGGTGCCCCGCTGGCCGAACCCGTCCCAGTCGTCGGTGACGGTGACCTCGGGCTCACGGGTGTCGACGAGCGCGATGGCGAAGTCCGTCTCGGCACCGGGCACCTCACGCCGCGCGTACACGTCGGCCCATTCCGCGTAGACCGTGCCGGTCGTGTAGAACTTGCTCCCCGTCAGCCGGTAGCTCCCGTCGGGCTGTCCGGCCAGCAGCGTCGACTGGGTGTCGATCGAGGTGGCACCGACCTCCGACCAGGCGTTGCCGGCGATCTCACCGTTGACGAAGCGGTCGAACCACACCCGCTGGTCGCGCCCGCGAGCGTGCTGCCACAACCGATCCTCGACGAGTGCCGCGTGCCCACGCAGGGCCTGCGGCAGATTGGAGTCGGCCGCCGCGAGGTCGATCCACAGCTGCGTGAGATCGGGAATCGAGGCCCCGCGGCCGCCGTACTCGACCGGCACGCGCAGCGCACCGAAGCCGGTCTCCTTGAGCCGGCGCACCTCCAGGTCGGGAAGGACGTCATCGAGCTCACGCTGCAACGCACCGTCGCCGATCTCCGCGAAGATCGGGCCGTACGACGTGCGGAGCTCGTCGAGCAGCGGCGAGCGCAGGGTGGGTCGGTCAAGACCTCGCACGACGTCCGCGAGGCTGGCCGCGGCGAGGTCGGTCGTCGTGTCAGTGGTGGTCATCGCGGCGTCCTCACGTGTACCAGGAAGGGGCGGGCAGCTCGCCGAGCAAGGCGTAGCGCCCCACCTCGGCCCGCTTGTGCGCCACCGGGTCGTGCAGGCTGTGGGTCCGGATGTTGCGCCAGAAGACGTCGAGCCCGACGCTGCTGGCCGTGGCCCGGGCACCCGTGACGTCGTACACCCGGGTGCCGACCTCGAGGCCCGTGTCGATCGCGACCTGCTTGGCAGCAGCGATGACGACCTCGGCCTCGCCCCGCTCCTGCTCGGTCACCGTGTCGGGGTGGGCGTTGATCGCCTCGACAAGGGTGGCGGCCCGCTCGACCAGCGCTTCGGCCGCCCACAGCTTCGAGCGCAGGTCGCCGTATGCCTCGAGGATGTAGAACTCCTGGCTCGCCGCCTCCTTGAGGTCGGGGGTGTAGGGCCAGGGCCGGGTCTTCTCGCGCGTGTAGGTGGCCGCCGTGGCGAGGGCGCCCTCGGCGATGCCGACATAGATGTTGGCGAAGATGATCTGGATCAGCGGCACGTTGAGCGTGTTGTAGACCCGCGGCTGGAACTCCCAGCCGCGCTCGGTCTGCACGTAGCCGGCCGCGGCAGCCCACGGCACCCGAACGCCGTCGATCACGACGCCACCGCTCTCGGTGAGCCGCTGGCCGAGGCTGTCCCAGTCGCCCTTGAAGCGGATCGCGGGCTGGTCGGTCGGGACGATCGCGAACACGTGGTCGTCGGTCCCCTCGACCACGCCCTCGAGCACGGTGACGTCGGAGACGCGCCCGCCGGTCGAGAAGCTCTTCTCGCCGCGGAAGACCAGCTCCTCGGCACCGTCCTCGCCCGCCTCCAGGCGGATGGTCAGGTCGGCGTCGCGGGGATTCACGGCGCCTCCGAAGAACCAGGCGTCCTGCGTGGCCTGCTGTTCAACGGCTGCGACCTGCTCCGGCGTACCGACCAGGCGGACCGCCCAGAACCACAGGTAGTGGTAGCCGATCAGCTGGCCGATCGAGCCGTCACCGGCACTGACCGCCCGGATCACTCGCAGCGCGGTCGTCCAGTCCTGGCCGCCGCCCCCGTGCTCGACGGGACCGAGCAAGGTCACCAGTCCGGAGTCCTTGAGGAGCTGCACCTCCGCGGTCGGCACCGCGAGGGCCCGGTCACGCTCGACGGCGTCGGCCGCCAGCGTGGTGGCGACCTGGCGGGCTCGTTCGACCCATTCCTCCGGGGTCGAGGGACGGTCGGTCCACCCGCCGGCAGCAAGGACGTCGGGGCCGGTCGCGGTGGTGGGGTCGGCGGTCATGGAAGTGAACTCCTCGAAGTAGGGACGCAGGTCGTGTTACTGTTTGTTTACAGACTTACTTGACTTTGAGTCACGGACAAGGGCTCCGGCCCTCGGCGTCACCGATGGATGTGAAAGGCAGCGCCCATGCGCATCGAACAGCTGGAGTACCTCTCCGCAGTCACGCAGCACGGATCACTGCGGCGGGCCAGCGAGAAGCTGCACCTCTCCCAGCCGGCGCTCAGCGAGGCCCTCACCAAGCTCGAGCGCGAGCTGCGCGTCACGCTCCTGGACCGGCGCCGCTCCGGCGCCCGGATCAGCCGCGAGGGCCGCGAGCTGCTGCCCTACATGACCGAGGTGCTGGCCGCGGTCGACCGGCTCCGCGTCGCCGCCGGCGACCAGCGCACCGACACTCGCGTGATCCGGGTCGGCACGGTGCACGCCGCGACCTCGACCCTGCTCGTGCCCGCGGTCAAGGCGTTCCAGGAGCGCCATCCCGGTACGACGGTCGAGGTCCTCACCCTGCAGCAGGCCCAGATCGACGAGGCCCTGGCCGAGGGCACGCTGGACCTCGGTCTGGTCAACGTGCTCGACGGCGACGACGCACCGATCGGACTCGACGGCATCGACCTGCTCGTCGGACGACCGGTTGCCGTACTCCCCGCGGGGCACGAGCTCACCGCCCGCCCGAAGGTCACCATCGACGAGCTGCGCCTCGAACGGTTCGTGATGATGCGCGCCGGCTACGTCATGCACCGCTACGTCCACCGTGCCTTCGGACCCGAGGTCCCGCCGGCCGCACACAGCACCGACGGCGCCGAGATGGGCAAGGCCCTGGTCGCCGAGGGCATCGGCGTCACCGTGCTCCCCGACTACTCCGTCCACGGCGACCCGCTCCACCGCGTCGGCCTGATCGAGACCCGCCCCATCGTCGGGGAGCAGACCTTCGTCACCCTGCAGCTGCGCCAGCGCAAGACACTCCAGCAGCCGCTGCCCGTGCGGGAGCTGCAGTCCGCCCTCGTCGCCCGCGCCGCGGAGTACCGCGCCGCCGGCGAGAAGGCAGCAGGCGCGGCGTCCTGAGGTCGTCGACACCCTCGGACATGATGAGGCAGTGACCGACTACCGCATTGCCGTCCTGATCGACGCCGACAACATCTCGCACCAGCATGCCGCCGCGATCCTGGCCGAGCTGGCGAAGTTCGGGCGCACCACGGTGAAGCGGGCGTACGGCGACTGGACCGGCGACGGCATCAAGGGCTGGAAGGCGAAGCTCAACCGGCACGCGATCACCCCGGAGCAGACGTTCGCCTACACGACCGGCAAGAACTCCACCGACTCCGCGCTGATCATCGACGCGATGGACCTGTTGTACTCCGACAATGTCGACGCGTTCGCCATCGTGTCGAGCGACAGCGACTTCACCCGCCTGGCGACGCGACTGCGCGAGTCCGGGAAGATCGTGTACGCCGTCGGCCGCAGCAAGACGCCGATCGCCCTGCAGGAGGCCTGCGACCAGTTCATCCGGATCGAGCTCCTCTCCCCCGCGCCCGATGAAGCACCTGACGAAGCGCCGGCCGAGGTCGACGCGTCCGAGAATCCCGACGAGACGCCCGCGCCCCCGAACCTGCAGAGCCTGCTCACCCGCGGCATCAACAACGCCTCGGACGAGGACGGCTGGGTCAGCCTCAGCGGCCTGGGCAACTACCTGCGGACCGCCAACGCGTCCTTCGACCCCCGGCTCTACGGCTTCACGAAGCTGCTGGAGCTGGTCCAGGCCCAGGGCTTCCTCACCACCACGGGATCCGGCAGCGGCGTCCGCGTGGGCGTGAAGGGCAAGGTGCCGGCCAAGAAGGCTCCGGCCAGGAAGGCCGCAGCGAAGAAGACCGCTCAGTCCAAGGGATAGGACTGCACGAACTCCGTCAGCCGAGCGAGCTGGTCGGGGTCGGTGCTCGGGATGACGCCGTGGCCGAGGTTGAAGATGTGGCCGCGGGCGGCACGACCGGCCTCGATGACCTCGGCGGCACGCGCCGTCATCACCTCGGTCGGCGCGAACACCAGGGTCGGGTCGAGGTTGCCCTGCACCGCCCGGTCGCCGACCATCGGGATGGCCCGGTCCAGAGGGGTGCGCCAGTCGACGCCGACGACGTCGGCACCGGCCTCGCCCATCAGGTCCAGCAGGTTGGTCGTGCCGACACCGAAGTGGATGCGGGGCACGCCGAGCTCGCCGACCTGGGCGAGGACGCGCGCCGAGTGCGGCTGGACGTGGCGGACGTAGTCGCCCGGGGTGAGGGCACCGGCCCACGAGTCGAACAGCTGCACAGCTGAGGCACCGGCGGCGACCTGGGTCTCCAGGAACGCGGCGGAGATGCCGGAGATCTTGCGCATCAGGGCGTCCCACACGTCGGGGGCGCCGAACATGAGGGCCTTGGTCTTCGCGTGCTCCTTCGAGGGCCCGCCCTCGACGAGGTACGACGCCACGGTGAACGGCGCGCCCGCGAAACCGATCAGCGGGGTGCCTCCGTTGATGCCGGCCAGCTCGGACACCAGGCCCTGCACGGCAGCGGTGATGTAGGGGATCTGGTCGGCGGTGAGATCCGGGATCGCCTCCACGTCCGCGAGCGTGCGCACCGGGTTGGCGACGACGGGGCCGACACCGGGAACGATGTCGAGGTCCACGCCGACCGCCTTGAGCGGCAGCACGATGTCGGAGAAGAAGATGGCAGCGTCGACGCCGTAGCGACGGACCGGCTGGAGCGTGATCTCGACGATCAGCTCGGGGTCCGCGCAGGAGTCGAGCATCGCGATGCCCTCGCGCAGCTTGAGGTACTCGGGGAGCGAGCGGCCGGCCTGGCGCATGAACCACACGGGCGTGTGCGGCACTGATTCGCCGCGCGCCGCCTTGAGGAAAGCGGAGTTCTGGAGGGACGTCACGGGTCCAGCGTCTCAGGTCGACGGCGTGGGACGCACATCGATCGGCACCGATGGACCTAGTCTGACCTCATGGTCGCTCGCCAGGAGTCGAACCCGGGATCCGGCGCTGCCGGCACACCCCGCGAGTTCACCGCTGCCGTCGACAGCCTGCGTGCCGCCAACTTCCGACCGGAAGTTTTCTGCGAGGAGATGCCGGCCCCGCAGCGGATCGCGCCCTACGCCACGGCCCTTTCAGCCGACGTGACGGTCGATGACGAGGAAGTGGCGACCGGCCGCCTCGTCGTTCTCCACGACCCCGCCGGCAACGACGCGTGGGAAGGCACCTTCCGCTGCGTCGCCTACTGCCGGGCCGAGATCGACCACGACCTGGCAACGGACCCGCTGCTCACCGATGTCGGCTGGACCTGGCTGACCGACGCGCTCGACGCCCACGGCGCGGAGCACGTGGCCGAGTCCGGCACCGTCACCCGGGTCGCCACCGAGAGCTACGGCTCGATGGCCGACGAGCCCGGCAACGCCCAGCTCGAGATCCGGGCGTCCTGGACTCCCATCGACCCGACCGACCTCGCCTCGCACGCCGAGGCCTGGGGCGAACTCATGTGCACCGCCGGAGGCCTGGAACCGGTGCCGGACGGGGTGGCCGTGCTGCCGTCGCGTCGTGGCCAGCGGGGCGGCACCGACTGATGGCTGATCAGCCAATCGAACCGCAAGCAACGCCCGCAGACGCTACCGAGGCTGCGCCGCCGGTCGAGCTCCTGAAGCTCGCCGACGGGCTTCCGCCGGTGATCGAGACCGTCGAGGCGTTGCAGGAGTACTGCGACGGCCTGGCCGCCGGCACCGGCCCGGTCGCCATCGACGCCGAGCGTGCGTCGGGCTACCGGTACTCCAGCCGCGCCTACCTCATCCAGATCAAGCGCGAGGGCTCCGGCATCGGCCTGGTCGACCCGATCGCCTTCGACGACCTCGCGCCCCTCGCCGAGGCGATCGGCGACAACGAGTGGATCCTGCACGCCGCCACCCAGGACCTCGCCTGCCTCGCCGAGGTGGGCCTGCGACCGACCGTTCTCTTCGACACCGAGCTCGCGGGCCGTCTGCTCAACTACCCCCGTGTGGGCCTGGCCACGCTGGTCGAGACGCTGCTGGAGCGCCAACTGCTCAAGGAGCACTCCGCCGTCGACTGGTCGACCCGCCCACTGCCCGAGGCCTGGCTGGAGTACGCCGCCCTCGACGTCGAGGTGCTGGTCGAGCTGCGCAACCTGCTGGCTGCCGAGCTCGAGGAGACCGGGAAGGCCGACTGGGCCCGCCAGGAGTTCGACCACCTGCTCGGCTTCACCCCGACCGTCCGGGTCGACGCGTGGCGGCGTACCTCTGGACTGCACAAGGTGCGCGGCCGCCGGATCCTCGGCGCGGTGCGGGCCCTCTGGGAAGCCCGCGACAAGCTCGCCGAGGAGCGCGACGTCACCCCCGGGCGACTGATCCCCGACGCCGCGATCGTCGCCGCTGCGACGGCCATGCCGACCAGTCGCGGCGCCCTGATGTCGACGCCCGGATTCCACGGTCGCGGCGCCTCCCGCTACGCCAACGAATGGCTCGCTGCCATCAAGGCGGCCGCCGAGCTGGGTGAGGACGAGCTGCCGACCCGGGTCACCCACGGCGACGGGCCGCCGGCTCCGCGCGCCTGGGCCGACAAGGACCCGGTCGCGGCCCGCCGGCTCGAGCTGGCCCGCGCGGCGGTGAGCAGCATCGCCGAGGAGCAGAACCTGCCGCTGGAGAACCTGCTCACGCCCGACCACCTGCGCCGGGTGATGTGGACGCCGCCGCACAGTCGCGAGCCCGTCGAGCTCCTCGAGGCAGTGATCGACCAACTGCACGGCCTGGGCGCCCGCAGCTGGCAGGTCAGCCTGACCGCACCCGTGCTCTCCGGCGCGATCCTCGACGCCGATGAGTGGAAGCGTCAGTCGCGACTGCGGTCGTCGGTGGCCGACTCCGACGGCGACGACGCAGAGCCCGACGAGGAATCCGCGGCCGACGGGTCGTCCGAAGGCTCGTCCTCCGGCTCGTAGTCCGGGTCGAGCAGCGCGCGCGACTTCTCGTCGATCGCGCGCAGCTCCTCCTGCAGGTCCGTGAGCACCGGGTTGGTCAACAGCGCCTTCATGTCGGGTGTGATCAGCGCCTGCAGCTCGTCACCCTGCTGCATCAGTGGCGGCAACACGATCGAGCGCACGACGTCGTTGAACACCATGGCGTGTTCGGGGGCCAGGTTGGGCTGCAGGAAGTCCGCCGAGAACGCCACCGTCAGCTTGGTCGGCTGGATGTAGCCGGTCTCGGCGACCCGGGCCACCGCCTCGTCACTGACGAGGTAGGTGAGGAAGTTGGCCGAGGCCTCTGCACGGGCCTGTCGGCCCGACGCCAGGCAGATGCCGTTCAGCTCACCCACCGTGTGGTTGGCTCCGAGCGACGGCATCGGCATCACGTCGAAGTTGAGGCCTTCGGTCTCACGCAACTGTGGTGTCAGGCCGCGGAACCCGGCGATCATCGCGAGGCGACCGCTCTCGAACCACTCGATCGCTGAACGCTGCTGCAACTGCTTGTTGCTCAGCGTCAGCCGGGGGTCCCTGAGCAGCTCGAGGGTCTGGCGCAGGGCATCGGTGGAGTCGTCCTCGCCGAGGGCCAGGCTCTTCGGCTCGTTCTCGTCGTCGAAGACCTTGCCGCCACCGGAGTAGATGAACGGGGCCAGCCCCCGCAGCGTGGGCTCGATGTAGACGCCTCGAGTCTTGGCCCGAGGCCGGCTCGCGAACTCGGCAGCCGCGCGGAACTCAGCGAAGTTCCACCCCGAGTGGTCCTCGTTGGGCGTCGGCAGGCCCTCGGCCGCCATCTCCTCGAAGTCGACGAGGTCGGTGTTGTAGTAGATGACCATCGGTGAGGTCGTGTACGGCATGCACTGCAGGTCGTCGTCGGCAGAGAAGGCATCGACGGCGTCGCGCGCGAAGTCGTCACCGATCGGGATCTCGCGCTCGTTGAGGAGGTCGAGCAGCGGACGGTTGCGCTTCTCCGCGATCGTCCAGGCCAGCTCGCTGCGCGGCAGGAGGTAGAGGTCCGGCTTGGCCGTCCCGCTGCGCAGGTCGGCCACCATCGCCGCGGCGTCGGGCCACGAGGTCAACGTGACCGTCGTGTCCTTGCTGCTGGCGTTGTAGTCGTCGACCACGCTCTGGTAGGCGGCGACCTCCGCCTTGCTGCCCCAGACCGCGAAGTCGAGGTCCGTCAGCGTCGGCGAGGTCGCACCGGCGGGAGCGGGCTTCTTCTCCTCGGTGCCGCTGGCCAGGACCAGCATCCCGATCAGCACGGCCAGGGCCACGACGCCGACAACGGCACCGGTCCGCCAGTCGAAGCGACTCACGCGCGTCATTCTCGTCCTTACTGTGTCCCCAGCAAACGTGGTCACCCTACCCGCGGAGATCGAGCACACCGGGCCGGGAGCGCCTCACGGCGCAGGGCCGCTCGTAGCGGCTTGTTCTTGGGACCCGGGGCTGCCGCGACCCGGCGTGCTCAATTCCCATTGTAGTGCCGGCAGCGCGGCGAGAGGGGATCTCCGGCAGCTTGCTGCCCATCTGGCACCGAAGACGCGCTCGGCCAGTCGACTCAGTAGTCGCCTCAGCCCAGTCCACGCGCCAGTTCGACGTGGCCGGCGGCTTCGAGCTGCTCGGCCAGCGCCAGCATCCGGCGCACGTCGACGTCGGGGACCTCGCTCAGCGCGGCCCGCCCTGCAGCGACGACCCGGGCGAATGCCGCGGCGCGGAACAGGACGTCGGCGAACTCACCGTCGGCGATGCCGCGCAGCACCTCGTCGATCATCCGCCTCAGCTCGTCGGGCCCCGGCGGATCGGCGACGCCTGCGACGACGCGGGCGAACTCGGCCCGGGCCCGACCGGCCTCGAACTGGCGGGCCACGCCGACCGGGTCGGCGTACACCCACGACCGGAGGAGGTAGAGGCGCCACAGGCAACCGGACAGCGAGTCGGCCGACGCGTGCGACCAGACCTGGGCGATCGCCTCGATGCCTTCGGTGTCGGCGAGGTGGATCAACCGCTCGGCGACGTCGGCGTCGGTGCTGTCGTGCGCTCCGCGCACCAGGAGTACGGCGGCCCGCTCCGCCGCTTCCGTCACGAGAGCGGGGTCGGCGCCGTCGGCGTGCTCCTCGAAGAACGCAGCCTCCCGTGGTGCGGGGCGGTGGTGCGGACGGGGTTCGGACACGGCACCAGCGTAGGCCTCACGAGGTCGTCGAGCGTCAGAGCGCGTCGAACGCCTTGCGCAGCCGTACGTCGGACACGGGACCGTCGGTGCCGAGGTGCTGGGCCCACAGCGAGACGCGGTACTCCTCGAGCATCCAGCCGATCGCCCGCAGGCCGGCACCGGGCGGCCGGCCCTCCGGCAGCGCGGTGATCCGTGCGAGCCAGGCCTCCTGGAGCGGCTGGACCAGGTCGAGCCGCTGACGGTCGCGACCCAGCGCGGCCGGCCCACCGGATTCGAGAGCCTGCCGACGCTCACGCATGGCCCCGAGCCAGGTGCGGTAGCGGCGGAGCCGGGCTGCCCCGGCCTCGCCGATGAACCCGTCGTGGACGAGTCGCGCCAGCTGTCCCTTGAGGTCCGTCAGCGCGGGCAGCATCGACATGTCGGCGCGCCCACTGAGCAGCCGCTCCACCTCGCGCCAGGACTCCAGCACGCGCAGCAGCTCGGCCAGGACCTGGCGGACTCCGGGCGCGGCGCTCGTGCGGAGCGTGGCCAGCAGGTCGTCGTACTGCTGCTGGGTGCGGACGGTGTCCGCCGTGTCCACTGCGTCGACGACGACGGCGCGCAGGCAGTCGGCGAGCAGTGCCGGCACCCCGGAGTACGGCGTGCCGGCGAGGCCGAGCTTCTCGGCGTTGCTCAGCCCGTCGACGATGCCGGAAAGCGGCTTGGTCCCGAGCCCGAGGAGCAGCAGTCGGATCACGCCGAGTCGGTGGCGAGCGTCCCGTTCGTCGGCGGAGCCGAACACCTGGAGGCCGACCGTCGTCCCTTCGTCGACCAGTCCGGGAAAGGCCTCGACCTCGTGGCCGGCACGGGTCCAGGTCGCGGTGGCGGCGATCTCGTCGAACACCCAGGTCGTCTCGCCCGTGCGGGCGACGCCCGAGTCGGACGCGACGGCCGCCATCGCCTTGTCGAACTGGGGTTGGAGCGGCGCCTTGAGCTCGGCCAGCGACTTGCCGCGGCCCTGCACCCGACCGGCCTCGTCGACGACCCGATAGCTGGGCTGCAGGTGCGGCGCCAGGCCGGCGAGGTTCCAGGCCTCGCGGGGCACGTGGACGCCCGTCGTCGATCGGAGGTGGCGCTCGAGGGCCACGAGCAGCGCCTCCTCCCCCGCGGGTACGGCGGCCAGGAACTCCCGTGCCGTGTTGGGCGCGGGGACGAAGTTGACCCGCAGCACCTTCGGCAGGCCGCGGATCAGCTCGGTCACCAGCTCCTCGCGCAGGCCGGGGACGATCCAGGAGAAGTCGTCGTCATCGACCCGGTTGAGCGTCGACACCGGGATGTCGATGGTCAGGCCGTCGTCCTTCGCACCCGGCTCGAAGTGATAGCTGATCGGGAAGGTCAGTCCGCCGCCGGCCGACCACTCCTCCGGGTAGTCCGCCTCGCGGACCTCCTCGGCCGTGTCGTGGGTGAGCATCGCGGGGTCGAAGGTCAGCAGGTCCTGGTCGCCCTTGCGGGCATCGCGCCACCAGCGGTCGAAGTGCGCGCCGCTGACGACGCCCTCACCGACACGCGCGTCGTAGAAGTCGAAGAGCGTGTGCTCGTCGACGACGAGGTCGCGGCGACGGGCCCGGTGCTCGAGCTCCTCGGCCTCGGCGAGGAGCTTGCGGTTGTGCTGGAAGAAACGGTGCCGGGTGTCCCACTCGCCGTAGACGAGGGCGTGCCGGATGAAGAGCTCCCGGGACAGCACGGGATCGACACGTCCGTAGCTGATGGCGCGATCGGTGACCAGCGGGACGCCGTACAGCGTGACCCGCTCGCGGGCCATCACGGACTGCCGCTTGCGCGACCAGTGCGGCTCGGAGTAGGTCCGCTTCACCAGGTGCTCGCCCAGCCGCTCGGCCCACTCCGGCCTGATCTCGGCGTTCTGGCGAGCCCACAGGCGTCCGGTCTCGACGAGCTCGCCGGCCATCAGGAACTGCGGGTTCTTCCGGGCCAGGCCACTCCCGGGGAAGATGGCGAACTTCGCGCCGCGGGCGCCGAGGTACTCCCGCGGGCCGGGCCGTCGGTCCTTCGAGGCGCGAGAGCCCGGCGCCCCACCGTTGTTCGAGCCCGTCGAGACCCGCTCCTCGAGCAGCCCGACGTGGGAGAGCAGGCCGGAGAGCAGCGCCTGGTGGATGCCATCGGCGTCGGGGTCGCCGGTGCCGGCCGCGGCCTCGGTCCGTACGCCGATCTCCTTGGCCACCTGCCGCAGCTGGCTGACGAACTCCTGCCACTCGCGGACGCGGAGGTAGTTGAGGAACTCCCGCTTGCACATCCGCCGGAAGGCACTGCCCGACAGCTCCTTCTGCTGCTCGCGCACGTGGCGCCACAGGTTGAGCAGGGTGAGGAAGTCCGAGCCGTCGGCCTTGAACCGGGCGTGGAACTGGTCGGCCTGCGCCTGTTCCTTCGGGCGGTCCGCACCGGGGCGCTCGCGCGGGTCCTGCAACGACAGGGCGGCCACGATGACGAGGACGTCGCCGACGCAGCCGAGCCGCTCGGCCTCCAGCAGCATGCGGCCCAGGCGCGGATCGATCGGGAGCCGGGCGAGGCGCCGACCGATCTTGGTCAGCTCGCCCGTCCCGGACACGGCACCCAGTTCCTCGAGCAGCTGCACGCCCGCCTGGATGTTGCGCCGGTCGGGTGGCTCCACGAACGGGAACCGCGCGATGTCACCGAGCCCGAGCGAAGTCATCTGGAGGATGACGGAGGCCAGGTTGGTGCGGATGATCTCGGGATCGGTGAACTCCGGGCGCGCGTCGAAGTCCTCCTCGGCGTACAGGCGGATCGCGATGCCGGCCGCGACCCGACCACAACGACCGGAGCGCTGGTTGGCCGAGGCCTGGCTGATCGGCTCGATCGGCAGCCGCTGCACCTTGGTGCGCACGGAGTAGCGCGAGATCCGTGCGACGCCGGTGTCGACGACGTACCGGATGCCCGGCACGGTCAGCGAGGTCTCGGCGACATTGGTGGCCAGGACGACGCGACGGCGCGAACCGTTGGCGGGGGCGAAGACGCGGTGCTGCTCGGCGGCCGAGAGCCGCGAGTAGAGCGGGAGCACGTCGACCCCGCGCACCCCTTCGGCCAGCGGGCCCAGCGCTTCGGCGGTGTCGCGGATCTCCCGCTCCCCCGGCAGGAAGACGAGGACGTCGCCGGGACCCTCCCTGGAGAGCTCCTTGACGGCATCGACGATCGCCTCGGTGGGATCACGCGCGAACCGCTCGGAGTCCTCGTCCTCGCCCGTCTCCTCGATGAGCGGCCGGTAGCGGACCTCGACCGGGTAGGTGCGACCCGAGACCTCGATGACCGGAGCGTCGAAGTGGGTCGCGAACCGGTCGACGTCGATCGTCGCCGACGTGATGATCAGCTTGAGGTCGGGCCGCTTCGGCAGCAGCTGGCGCAGGTAACCGAGCAGGAAGTCGATGTTGAGGCTGCGCTCGTGGGCCTCGTCGATGATGATCGTGTCGTAGCGCCGCAGCATCCGGTCACGCTGCAGCTCGGCCAGCAGGATGCCGTCGGTCATCAGCTTGACCCGGCTCGCCTTCGAGGTCCGGTCGGTGAACCGGACCTGGTAACCGACGAGGTCGCCGAGCTCGACGCCCAGCTCCTCGGAGATCCGCTCGGCGACCGAACGGGCCGCGATCCGGCGCGGCTGGGTGTGGCCGATCATCCGGGGCCGACCGTCCGGTCCCGGGAGACCGCGGCCGAGCTCGAGACAGATCTTCGGCAATTGGGTGGTCTTCCCCGAGCCGGTCTCGCCGGCGATGATCACGACCTGGTGGTCGCGGATCGCCGCGGCGATGTCCTCGCGGCGGGCGCTGACCGGCAGGTCGGGCGGGTAGGTGATGTCCACAGCGACCCCATTCTCCCGGCGGCCCGCAACTTTGGTCCATCGGGTAAAGAAAAACTCGGACCCGACCCACAGGCGCCGGCCCGTGGCCTAGCGTCCCGCCCATGGCTCCCCCCGCTGTGCGCGTCGGTCTGACGCGCCACAAAGTCTTGCCCGATGGCCGCCGAAGGACGTTCGTACGCGTCAGGATCGGTGACGACGTCCATCGGCTCTGGTTCGACACCCGCAACGACGTCCCCTTCCTGGAGTACGACAAGGGCGACCTGTGGGTCGGGCCGCTGATGCTGGTGGCGATGCGGCGCGGGGAGAACCTCCGCCTGGCCGACCCGATCTCTCCCGGCCGGCGCGCGAAGCTGCGCCAGATCCGGTCGACGTACGCCGCGTGGTTCCCCGACCGGATGAGCGACAGCACCAGGATCAAGTGCCCGCCGTCGAACCGGCCGGCGCCCGGCCGCGTCGAGCGGTTGATCGACCGGGTCCCCGGCTCGGGCCGCCTGGCCAGCCGTCGCGACGACCGGGTCGCCGCGGCCTGCTTCACCGGGGGTGTCGACTCCTTCCACACCCTGCTCGACCGGCGCGACGAGCTCGGCGCGATCGTGTACGCCTTCGGGCTCGACATCCCACGCAGGATGGGGCCCCAACGCAAGCGGGTCACCGCCACGCTCGAGGCCATCGCCGCCGAGACCGACCTGCAGCTCCTGACTGCCACCACGAACCTGCGCGAGGTGCTCGTCCACGCCGAGCTCGCCAAGTGGGGACGCGAACTCCACGGCGCCACCCTGGCCAGCCTCGGGACCCTGTTCTCACCGGTGATCTCGAAGCTCTTCATCCCCTCGAGCGACGTGCGCTCCCCCCAGGTCGGATGGGGATCTCACCCCGTCATCGACCCCCTCTGGACCAGCGACAGGCTGGAGGTGGCCTACCACTGCGAGGACCACGTCCGGCAGGACAAGGTCGCCCTGCTGGCCGACGAGCCCCTGGCCCAGCGCTACCTGCGGGTCTGCTACATGCGCTTCCAGGAGGCCAACTGCGGCACGTGCAAGAAGTGCCAGCGGACGATGGCGCTGCTGACGCTGGTCGGTCGACTCGACCGGTTCCCGACCTTCACGCAGCCGCTCGACGTCGACCTGCTGGCCTCCCAGGGCGTCGATGCGGTGAATGAGCTCAACATCATCCGCAACGCGCTCGCCTTCGCCGCGAAGCACCCCGGGCACGACGACATCGAGGCGGCCTACCGACGCCTGATCGCCGACGGCGAGGCCAGGCTCGGCGCGGAGGCACTTCTCGTCGACTGACCCCCTCCTGATTCGCCGTCCCGGGTGGCTGGTGGGAAATGCGCTGTGGCCTGGGTTACAGTGGACGAAGATTGTCCGACAATCTGGCAATCCGCCGGAGATCTTCCGGTTCACCCACGGTGGCGGAGGGAATTCCATGAGCATCACCACCGACCGAACCGGCGTCACGCCTCGGCGGACGGCCGATGAGGTGGCCCGGGCCGAGTCCCGCACAGCGCACAACTACCACCCGCTCCCCGTGGTGCTCAGCCATGCCGAGGGTGCGTGGCTGACCGATGTCGACGGTCGCCGCTTCCTCGACCTGCTCGCGGGCTACTCCGCGCTCAACTTCGGGCACAGCCACCCACGACTGCTGGCGGCCGCGCACAGCCAGCTCCATCGCCTCACTCTGACCAGCCGCGCCTTCGTCCACGACCGGTTCGCTGACTTCTGTGCCGCCCTGGGCGACCTGTGCGGCAAGGACATGGTGCTCCCGATGAACACCGGCGCCGAGGCCGTGGAGACCGCGATCAAGGTCTCGCGCAAGTGGGGCTACGACGTCAAGGGCGTCGCCGCCGACCGGGCCCGCATCATCGTGGCCGCCGGCAACTTCCACGGCCGCACCACCACGATCGTCGGCTTCTCCGACGACCCCGACGCCCGGGACGGCTTCGGCCCGTTCACGCCCGGCTTCGACATGGTGCCGTACGGCGACCTCGCCGCCATCGAGGCCGCGATCACGCCCGACACGGTCGCGGTGCTGATCGAGCCGATCCAGGGCGAGGGGGGCGTGATCATCCCGCCCGCCGGCTTCCTCCAGGGCCTGCGCGAGCTGTGCACCCGTGAGAACGTGCTTTTCGTCGCCGACGAGATCCAGGCCGGGCTCGGCCGCACCGGCAAGACGTTCGCCTGCGACCACGACGACGTCGTGCCGGACCTCTACGTCCTCGGCAAGGCACTGGGCGGCGGCATCGTCCCCGTGTCGGCCGTGGTCGGGAACGCCGACGTGTTGGGCGTGCTGCACCCGGGACAGCACGGCTCCACGTTCGGCGGCAACCCGCTTGCCTGCGCCGTCGGCCTCGAGGTCGTGACCATGCTCGCGTCCGGCGAGCACCAGGCGATGGCCGCTGAGCTCGGCGTCGTACTGACCGATCGCCTGCAGGCCATGGTCGGCCACGGCGTCGTCTCGTTCCGCACGCGCGGCCTGTGGGCCGGCGTCGATGTCGACCCCACGCTCGGCACCGGCCGCGAGGTCTGCGAGCGCCTGATGGCGCGCGGCGTCCTCGCCAAGGACACCCACGGCTCGACCATCCGGCTCGCGCCGCCCCTCGTCGTGTCCTCCGACGACCTCAACTGGGGACTGGACCAACTCGAAGGGAGCCTGCGGTGAAGACGCGCAGCATCAACCAGGTCGGCGTGATCGGCCTGGGCAAGGTCGGCGAACTGGTGGCAGGTCTGCTCACCGACGCCGGCTTCAAGGTCAGTGGGTACGACGCCCAGCCGCACCCTGGGCTCCGGTTCGAGACCGCGGAGCTCGACGTCAAGGACGCCACTGCGCTGCAGGACGCGCTGCGCGGGGTCGACGCCGTCGTCTCCTGCCTGCCGTACGACCGCAACATCGAGGTGGCCGAGGCCGCGGCAGCCGTCGGCTGCCACTACTTCGACCTCACCGAGGACGTGCCGACCACGCAGCGTGTCATCGAGCTCGCGGGCCAGACGCCCGGCGTCGCGTTCGTGCCGCAGTGCGGTCTCGCGCCCGGCCTGATCGGCATCGTCGGTGCCTCGCTGGCCAAGGGCTTCGAGGAGATCCGCTCGATCGAGCTCAAGGTCGGCGCCCTCCCCCAGAACCCCACCGGGCTGCTGGGCTACGCCTTCAACTGGTCGGCCGAGGGCGTCGTCAACGAGTACCTCAACGACTGCGAGGTGCTCCGCTCCGGCCGGCGCCAGATGGTGCCCGCCATGGAGGAGAAGGAGCGCGTCGTCATCGGCGGCATCGAGCTCGAGGCTGCGCTCACCTCCGGAGGCCTCGGCACCATGTGCGAGACCTACGACGGCCGCGTGCAGCGGCTCGACTACAAGACGATGCGCTACCCCGGCCACTTCGACCAGATGCACTTCCTGTTCGACGAGCTCGGCCTGCGCGACTGTCGCGAGGAGGTCGGCCGGATCCTGGTCAAGGCCAAGCCTCCGGTCAACGACGACATCGTCTACCTCCACGCCGCCGTCGAGGGCGTCAAGGACGGCCAGCCGTTCCGCGAGAACCACGTGCGCGGCTACCTGCCCCTCGAGATCGACGGGCGCATGTGGCGGGCGATCTCGTGGACCACGGCCTCCTCGGCCGTCGCCGTCCTCGAGCTCGTCGCCGAGGGCAAGCTGCCGCAGGAGGGATTCGTGCGGCAGGAGGACATCACTCTCGAGGACCTGCACTCCACGCACGCAGGTCGTCGCTTCAGGGACTACGGAAAGATCTCGGCATGACTGACCTGGCAGCACGTACCCGCGAGATCCTCGACGCCCTCGGCGCGGGGAACCCGTTCACCACCGATGGCGACCTCGTCGCCCGGACCCCGATCGACGGCTCCGACCTCGGTCGCCTCCCCGCCCACAGCGCCTCCGACGTGACCGATGCGGTCACGTCTGCCCAGGCTGCCTTCGAGGACTGGCGATCGGTACCCGGTCCGGTTCGGGGCCAACTGGTCCGCGAGCTCGGCAACCTGCTGCGCGAGCACAAGGACCTGCTCGGCGAGCTGGTCTCGATCGAAGCCGGCAAGATCCGCTCCGAGGGCCTCGGCGAGGTCCAGGAGATGATCGACATCTGCGAGTTCGCGGTGGGCCTGTCCCGCCAGCTGCACGGCCTGACGATCGCCTCCGAGCGACCGGGTCACCGGATGATGGAGCAGTGGCACCCGCTCGGGGTCATCGGCGTCATCAGTGCCTTCAACTTCCCCGTGGCCGTCTGGTCGTGGAATGCCGCTCTCGCGTTCGTCGCGGGCGACGCCGTGGTCTGGAAGCCGTCGGAGAAGACCTTGCTGACCGCGCTCGCGTGTCAGGCCCTGGCTTCCGAGGCTGCCCGCAGAGTGGGGGCGCCGCAGGGACTCAGCCAGGTGGTGCTGGGCGAGAGCGCGGTCGGCGAGGTGCTCGTCGATGACCCGCGGGTGCCGCTGGTCTCGGCCACCGGGTCGACCCGGATGGGCAAGCTGGTCGCGCCGCGGGTGGCCGCCCGTCTCGGACGCTGCCTGCTCGAGCTCGGCGGCAACAACGCTGCCGTCGTGGCTCCCTCGGCCGACCTCGACCTCGCGGTGCGCGGCATCGTGTTCTCCGCCGTCGGCACGGCCGGCCAGCGGTGCACCTCCCTGCGCCGCGTCATCGTCCACGAATCGGTGCACGACGAGCTGGTCGAGCAGCTCTCCAAGGCCTACGGCACGTTGTCGATCGGTTCGCCCCTCGACGCGGGCACCCTGGTCGGTCCGCTCGTCGACGCCGCCGCCGCGGACGGCTTCCTCGCCGCGGTCGAGCAGGCCCAGTCCGACGGTGGTCGCCTGGTCACCGGTGGCGGTCGAGCCGATGGCGTCGCAGGCGGCCAGTACGTCGTACCCGCCATCGTGGACATGCCCGCGCAGACCGACATCGTGAAGACCGAGACGTTCGCACCGTTGCTCTACGTCCTGAAGTACGCCGACCTCGACGAGGCGATCGCGCTGCACAACGAGGTGGCCCAGGGCCTGTCCTCGGCGATCTTCACCCTCGACGTCCGCGAGGCAGAGACCTTCACGTCGGCGGTCGGCTCGGACTGCGGCATCGCCAACGTCAACATCGGCACCTCGGGCGCCGAGATCGGCGGCGCTTTCGGCGGCGAGAAGGAGACCGGTGGCGGGCGCGAGTCCGGCTCGGACGCGTGGAAGGCCTACATGCGCCGCTCCACCAACACCATCAACTACTCCACCGAGCTGCCGCTCGCCCAGGGCGTCGAGTTCGGATGAGCCTGATCGGCCCCACCGAGCTCCGGGCGCGGTTCGCCCGGGCTCTGTCGACGCTCTACGGCTCGGAGGTCCCGGCCTACAACACGTTGGTCGAGGTCTCCGAGGCCGTGAACGCCGACGTGCTGGCCGCGCTGGGCCCCGAGGCCGAACGCCTCGGGAGCATTGCGCGGGTGACGGCCGAACGGCACGGCGCGATCCGGGTCGGGACACCTGATGAGATCGCGCAGGTGGGCCGGATCTTCGGCGCCTGCGGGATGTATCCCGTCGGGTTCTACGACCTGCGTGAGGCCGCGCCAGCCATCCCGGTGGTGTCGACGGCGTTCCGTCCGGTCGACGGCGCCGAGCTGGCGGCCAACCCGTTCCGGGTCTTCACCTCCCTGCTCGTGTCCGACGACCGCCGGTTCTTCGATGCGGCCACCCAGGCGCAGCTCGAGGAGTTCCTCGGCGCGCGCCGCCTCTTCCCCGATGAGCTGCTCTACCTCGCCGACCTCGCGGAGAAGGCAGGTGGACTGGCGCCGACCGACGCGGACCGGTTCCTCCAGCTGGCCACCGACGCGTTCACCCTTTCGCCCGAGCCGGTGGACCGCGCCTGGTACGACCACCTCGAGTCGATCTCGTCGGTGGCCGCCGACATCGGCGGGGTGGCCTCGACCCACATCAACCACCTCACGCCGCGGGTGCTCGACATCGACGACCTCTACCGCCGGATGACCAACCGTGGGATCGCGATGATCGACCGGATCCAGGGACCGCCGCTCACCACCGGGCCGGCAGTGCTGCTGAGGCAGACGTCGTTTCGCGCGCTCGCCGAGCCGCGCACCTTCCGCGAGGCCGACGGCACGCTGGTCCGGGGCGCGCTGAGCGTGCGGTTCGGTGAGGTCGAGGCGCGCGGTGTCGCGCTCACGCCCGCCGGTCGCGCGTTGTACGACGACCGGGGCATCGCCGCGTTCCCGGACACCGAGAAGGGCCTGCACGAAGCCGGGCTGGCGTACTACCGGCGCGATGCCGACGGCTCGGAAACGGGGCTGCAGCCGATCGTCTACGAGGACTTCCTCCCGAAGTCGGCGGCCGGCATCTTCGCCTCCAACCTCACCTCGGACGGATCAGTGGACGCAGACCAGCGCGCGACGCGGAGGGACGCCGCGTGGCTGCAGGACGCCCTGGGCCGCGCCCTGCACGACCCCTACGACCTGTATGCAGCGCAGGTCTGAGTCTCCTCAGAGCGCTTCGACGTTCTTCACCAGCGAGTGGCTCGTGTGCCGGATGGCCAGGCCGATCACGGGCCGGACGGCTCGCTCGATGGCCTTGCCCGCCGGACCGCCGGGCAGCGTGTAGCTGATCCAGGCGTCGACGCGCGTGCGTCCCTCGCCGAGGTCGGTGAACGTCCAGCGCTGGGTGTTCTGGATGCCCTTGATCGAGGTGAACTCGATGCGCTTGTCGAGCTCCCAGTCCGTGCACTTGATCCGCGACTTGAGCGGTACGCCGACCTTCATGATGCCGTCGTACTCAGCGCCGACGCCGCGCACCTGATCAGTGACGGGATCGATCTTGCTCAACCCGTACATCCAGTCCTTCGTCGTCGTGAAGTCGTCGACGTACGCGAAGACGGTGCCGATCGGTGCACTGATCTCGACACTCTGCTCCACAAGGTTGCTCACGGCGAGGATTGTGGCATGGCCACTACCGCGGCGGCGGCAACGCGTCGGTCGCCTCGAGCTGGCCCATGCCGGTGACCATCAGCAGGTCGGCCACGATCGCACGCAGCTGGGCCAGGATCGCCTCGGCGGTGAGGATCTCGCTGCGTTCGACCCGTCCGGTCGCGGCTCCGACGGCGAGCACCGTGTCCCGGGCGGCGCTCGCGAGCCGGTCGGCAGCGAGTTCGTCGGCCACAGCTTCCGCCGCCGCGGCGAGATCGGCCGCCACCATGGCGTACGACGCAGGCACCGGACGGTGCCGGTAGGCGGCGATCGACGTCTGGCGCACCAGCACGCGGGTGCTGCGGAGCGCACGGTCGAGCGGGTCGACCAGCTCCACCATCTGGCGCAGGCCTTCGCGGTGGCGCACCCGGAAGGGCGAGGAGCTGACGACCGACATGCCCTCCTCGGCGGCCGACTGGAGCTCGCGGATCATCCGGTCGGTCGCACGGGCGTCGGCCAGCAATTCGAGCGCCGGGTCCACCTCGCCGTCGACCATCACGTCGGAGGCGGCCCGCAGCAGCGCGGCGATCTTGCGTGCCACCGCGGCGGCCTGCTCGCGCGGCCGGCGCAACGGTGCGGCAGGAACGATCATCGCGGCCACGAGCGCGACGCCACCGCCGATGAGGGCGTCGGTCCAGCGCAGGAAGGCGCCACCCGCGTCGGGCATCAGCGCCGCGACCACGATCGACTGCACCGCGGCCTGGGTGACGAAGAGGTTGCCCGCGTCGAGCAGCAGCGCTGTCGACATCGCCAGCAGCACGATCAGTCCGATCTGCCACCCGCCCGATCCGATGCCGGCCACCAGGACGTCCGCGACGAAGACGCCGATGGCCACGCCGAGGGTGACCTCGATGACGCGCCGCAGCCGCTGGCCGTACGACGTACCGAGCGAGACCACGGCGGCGATCGGCGCGAAGAACGGCGTCTCGTGGCCGATCAGGTCAGCTGCGATCCACCACGCGACGCCCGCGGCGATGGCGCACTGGACGACGACCCACAGCTTGCTGCGCCAGCGTTCGATGCGCCCACGGAGCGAGAGCCGGCTCCGGCTCCACATCCGGTCCAGAGACGCCTCCACCCGCGCATCGTCCCATGGACGATGCGCGGGTGGAGGGCCGGTTTGCTCAGACGACCTTGGTCGGGAGCACTCGCTTCGACACCACGGCGATGATGTCCTCGTAGCGCGAGCCGGTGAACTTCTGGAAGTTGTGCAGGGCGTGGGCATCGAGGCCGACGAGCACGCGCGCCTGGTTCTTCGTGATGCCCTTGACGATGATCTCGGCGGCGCGCTCGGGCGTCATCTTCGCGAGCTTCTCGTCGAACAGCTTCGCGGTCGCTGCCTTGTCCTCGTTGTCCGCGACCCGGGCGTTGCGGGCGATCGCCGTCTTGATGCCGCCGGGGTGCACGGAGGTGACCCCCACCTTGTGGCCGGCGATCAACATCTCCTCGCGGAGCGCCTCGGTGAACCCACGGACCGCGAACTTGGTCGCGTTGTAGGCGCTCTGACCGGGCATGGCGAGCAGCCCGAAGAGCGAGGAGAGGTTGACGACGTGACCGTCGCCGGACGCGATCAGGTGCGGCAGGAACTCCTTGGTGCCGTGGACGACACCCCAGAAGTTGATGCCGACGATCCAGTCCATGTCCTCGTAGGCCAGTTCGGTGACGTCGCCCGCCAACGCCACGCCCGCGTTGTTGATGACGACATTCACCTGGCCGAAGTGCTCGGCGACCTCGCTGGCGTAGGCCACGAAGCCCTCGCGGTCCGCGACGTCGAGGCGTGCGGTGTGGACCTCGGGCGCGCCGGCCTTCTGGGCCAGGGACGCGGTCTCCACGAGACCCTTCTCGTCCACGTCCGACAGGGCCAGGCGGGCACCCCGGTCGGCGAAGTTCAGAGCGAGGGCCCGACCGATCCCGGAGCCCGCTCCGGTGATGACGACGACCTTGTTCTTGAAGTTCTTCACTTGCTGACCTTCTTCTTCGTCTTCTTCGTGCTGATGGGTTCGACGTCGTACTTGTCGAGGTCGAACGCGGACAGGTGCTGGCGGAACGTGAACGTCTGTCCCGGCCACAGGGTGGTGTTGTTGCCGAACTTGTCGAGGTACCAGCTGGCACAGCCGCCGGTCTGCCACACGGTGGGCTTCATCTTGCGACGGATCTGCGCCGTCCACTCATCCTGCACGGACTGGGTGGGCTCCACCGCACCGAGGCCCTCGCGACGCATCGCCCTGGCGGCCTCGACGACGTACTTCACCTGGGACTCGATGATGAAGATGATGCTCGAGTGGCCGAGGGCGGTGTTCGGGCCCACGAGCTGGAAGAGGTTCGGGAAGCCGTTGATGGTCGTGCCCTTGTACGCCGCCATGCCCTGCTCGTCCCAGAGGTCGGCCAGCGTGCGGCCGTCGCGGCCGGTGACGTGCTGGGCGATCGGCGGCTCGGTGACGTAGAAGCCGGTGGCGACGACGAGGACGTCGATGGGCCGCTCGGTGCCGTCGGCCGTGACCACACCGTTGGCGGTGATCTTCACGATCGGGTCGGTGACCAGGTCGACGTTGTCGGCAGCGAGCGCGGGGTACCACTTGTTCGAGATCAGGATGCGCTTGCACCCGGCGCGGTAGTTCGGCGTGACCTTGGCGCGGAGCTCGGGGTCCGAGATCGCACTGCGGATGTTCTTCTTGCCCTGGCCCTCGACGACCTTGAGCAGGTCGGGGAACTTCGCGAACGCCGGCACGCGACCCTCCAGGGTCGAGTAGACCGCCGAACGTGCGGCGCGCTGGAGACCGGGCACCTTCCGGAAGGCCGCCTTCTCGACGCTGGTGAACGTGCGCTCGTTGCGCGGGATCACCCAGTTCGGAGTGCGCTGGTAGACGTCGAGGTGTCCGGCGACCTTCTGGAGCTCGGGGACGAGCTGGATCGCGGACGCGCCGGTGCCGATGACGGCGATGCGCTTGCCGGTGAGGTCGACGTCGTGGTTCCAGCGGGCGGAGTGGAAGATCTCGCCCTGGAACGAGTCGATGCCCTCGACCTCGGGCAGTCGCGGCTCGGAGAGCCCACCAGCCGCCGAGATGACGGTGCGGGCGGCGTACACACGGGGACCGTCGGGGCCCTCGGTCCGCACGACCCAGCGCTGCGCTGCGGCGTCCCAGGTCGCGTCGACGACAGCCGTGTTGAACACGAAGCGATCGAGCGTGCCCGAGTCGCGGGCGACCTTGCGGATGTACTCGAGGATCTCCGCCTGCGGCGAGTAGACCTTCGACCAGTCCGGGTTGAGTGCGAACGAGTACGAGTAGAGCTGGCTGGGGACGTCGCACTCGGCACCCGGGTAGGTGTTGATGTGCCAGGTGCCACCGACGTCGCTGTCCTTCTCGATCACGACCAGGTCGCGCTCGCCTGCCTCGTCGAGCTTGATGGCGGCGGCCAGTCCAGCGAAGCCGGCGCCGACGATCAGGTGGTCGACCTGCGTGGGACTCGTTGAAGAACTCATGGGACGACGCTATTGCCACTATTGAATATCTGTCAATAGAATGATCCACGTGACGGCCACCACTCCCCCTCGCACCCGTCTGACACCCGACGAGCGACGCAGCCAGCTGCTCGACCTGGGCGTCCGGCTGCTGGCCGTGCGCTCGCTCGAGGAGCTGTCCATCGATGTCATCGCCGACGAGGCCGGCATCTCACGCGGCCTGCTCTACCACTACTTCGGCGGCAAGCAGGGCTTCTACGAGGCGGTCGTGCAGCGGGCGGCCGACGATCTCTTCGAACAGACCGCTCCCCCACCCGAGGGCGAACCCCTCGACCGGCTGCTGGTCTCCCTGACCGGTTACGTCGACTACGTCGTCGCCAACACCGCCGGCTACCGCTCGCTCGTCAAGGCCGCTTCCGGGAGCAACGAGAGCCTCAGCGCGATCTACGAGACCACCTTCGCGGCACTCGCCGACCGGTTCTTCACCGCCGACCCCGACGGCCTGGTCCTCCAGGACACCCCGCCCGTCCGCCTGATCATCCACGCCTGGCAGGCCATGGTCGAGGACCTCGTCCTCACCTGGATCGACGACCCCGCCGGCCTCACCCGCGACGACCTCCTCCACGTCATCACCGGCTCACTCCCCGCCATCGGCTCCCTCCTCCCCTGATCCGCGAAGTGTGGGGTTTGGCCACACGAGGTGTGGGGTTTGGTCACCCGAGGTGTGGGGTTTGGTCAGCGCCTGCGCCATCGGTACGACGGATGGTCGGGACCGCGGGCGTAGATCCTCTTCGTCGTCCCTGCCGGCGCCCGCCCCGCAATCGCCACGCCGAGCTCGTGCAGCCAGACCGCGCGCTTCACCTCAGACAGGTCACCCTTGCGAATGATCAGGATGATCCAACCCATCACGTCCAGGGCCGCGCGGCGGTCGTCGTCGTGCTCACGATCACCGACGTCCGTGTGGAACTCCTCGCCGTCGTACTCCACAGCGACCCTGAGGTGTTCGTACGCATTCTCGATCCGGACTCGACCCCAACCGGGCACCGTGACCCAGACCTGCGGCTGCGGCATCGGCAAGCCTTCGTCGTGAATCATCAGCCTCACCCACGATTCGGGCTGGGAGTCGGCGAGATGGGTGGAGAGCGGGATCAGTTCCCGCAACTGAATGACACCGCGTCGCCCGGCGAAACGGGGAACCATGTTGTACAGGTCTGCGTGGCTGAGGCGGTAGCTGCGCCGGAACTCGTCCAAGGTCGCCAGCGCGCGAAATCTCCCCCGAAGGCACGCGATGTCGCAGGCCGTCCGCAGCGGTGTCGTCACCGACACCCCCTCGACAACCATCAACTCCGACGGCAGCAGGTCGCGCTTGCCACCAAAGAGCCCAGCCCGGATGGAGCCATTCTTGCCACCGGTGGACACGACATCGAGGTCGGGCAGAAGGTCAAGCTCCGCGAACTCGAGGATGTCGATCCCGTGCAGCCAGGCAGCGCACCGGTCGCAAACAACGGCGTGATCCGGGACGACCAAGGCGGCCGCTCGCGCTCGGAGCGCAATCGAGTCACCAATGGAGGACCGGACATAGACGCCGTGCAGGACCTTGCGTACCTCCCCGGTGCGCACCAGGGACCTGAGCCGACTGCGGGTCATGCCCGCGTCGGTGGCCATTGCGGCCGTGAATGGGGAACCGTCGAAGGCGTCTGAGGAGCTCACAGCATCGAGAATCCGCCACTCGGCGTCCTGACTTCGAGCAGGTCACGTGAGCCTGTGGGGAATGAGTTCAATGCACAGGCTGAGCACCAGCGATGGCCATTCTGAGGCGCCATCTGCTCACCAATGGGCCACCCGCCACACCTCGCATGACCAACTCCCACACCTCGCGGGACCAAACCCCACACTTCGCGCTCTAGGCTGGCCGGGTGCGCATCGACTTCCACGGATCAGCGGCACCCACGCTGGGGGTGGAGTGGGAGTTCGCGCTGGTGGATCGGACCACTCGTGACCTCCGGAACGAGGCGGCCCACCTGTTCGCCCGGGCCAAGCCCCGGATGCCCGAGCCCGAAAAGCTCCACAAGGAGCTGCTGAAGAACACCGTCGAGGTGGTCACCGGGATCTGCCCGACGGTCAAGGACGCGATGGCGGATCTGCGCAACACGCTGCAGTACGTCACCGCTGCGGCCGACGACCTCAATCTCGACCTGTACGGCGCAGGGACGCACCCGTTCGCGTCGTGGACCGGGCAGCAGCTCAGCGAGGGCCACCGGTACGCCGAGTTGATCAACCGCACGCAGTGGTGGGGCCGCCAGATGTTGATCTGGGGTGTGCACGTGCACGTCGGCCTGCCGGAGAAGAGTCGGGTGCTCCCGGTCCTTTCTTCGCTGCTGCGCTACTACCCGCACCTGCAGGCGCTGTCCGCGTCCTCGCCGATCTGGAACACCGTCGACACGGGCTACGCGTCGAACCGGGCGCTGATGTTCCAGCAGCTCCCGACCGCGGGCCTCCCGTTCCAGTTCGAACGCTGGGAGGAGTTCGAGGGCTTCGCCCACGACCAGATCAATACCGGGGTCATCGAGGACCTCAGTGAGATCCGCTGGGATGTGCGCCCCGCCGTCAAGCACGGCACCCTCGAGAACCGGATCTGCGACGGCGTCTCGACCCTGACCGACATGTCCGCGCTGGTCGCGCTGATGCACTGTCTGGTGATCTGGCTCGACGACCGGGCAGCCGCCGGCGAGACGCTGCCGACGATGCCGCCGTGGCACGTGCAGGAGAACAAGTGGCGTGCAGCGCGCTACGGCATCGACGCGATCGTGATCCTCGACGCCGAGTCCAACGAGCGCCTGGTCACCGATGACCTCGCCGACCTGATCCCGCAATTGGGACCGACCGCGGCCAAGCTGGGCTGCGAGGCCGAACTCGCGTCCGTCCTGGACCTGGTCGAGCGCGGGCCGTCGTACGTCCGCCAACGGGCAGTCCTCGAACGCACCGACAGCGACCTGGTCGCCGTCGTCGACTCAGTCGTGACGGAGCTGCGGACCGAGCTCGATCAGTAACCGCTGCATCAGTAGCGGCGAGACGACGGGAACTCGATCCGGCAGGTGTCCTTGTCGCAAGGCGGCGTGTCCGCCCAGACCAGGGCCTCCTCGAAGACCGCACCGGTGGACGTCATCACCTGGATGCCGGTGAACTTGGTCTCCTTGTAGGCCTTCACCGCGAACACCACGTCGGCGTCGCCGTCGCCGTCCACGTCGCTGAGGGTCGCTCCCTGGAGTGTCCGCTGGCCGATCTTGGACTTGCCGGTGAAGCCGGCGACCACCTTGAGCTGCCCGCTCGAGACGTCGTAGACGCTGACCGTGAGCTCCTCGTCGTAGGAGTTGGTCTCGATCCCCACGATGTTGGCCGTGCCGTCACCGACGACGTCACCGACCAGGAAAGCCTCCTGGTAGATGCTGCTCTTGTTGACCGCACCGAGCTCGAAGTTGTTGCCCGAGGACGTCAGCAGGGCGTAGCCCCGGTCACCGGAGTAGTACTTGGCATAGGCCTCGTCATCGAGCCGCTCGGCCGGCAGCTCGGTCCACAGGTCGGTGTCGCCGTCCTTGTCGAAGTCGCCGGGCGTGATCCGGGTGACGTCGATGACGGCATTGGGGATGGAGACCCACAGCACCGGCGCAGCGAAGTTGCCCTTGCCGTCGTTGACCAGCACCGACACGTCGACGACCTTGTCGTTCGGACCGGCGAGCGCGAGGTCCTGGTCACCGTCGCCGTCGAAGTCGCCGTTGACGACCCGGACCTCGATGTCGCCGTACTCCTTCAGCGAGGAGAGGGACGCGGTGTAGGTCTGTTCGCCGGGGAAGTCGGAATCATTGGAGGACAGGGTGATCTGCTTGCCTGACGACACGAACTTCCACGCGAGCTTCTCGTTGACGCCGTCGCCGTCCCAGTCGAAGTACAGCTCGTCGGGCTCGGTGTAGGGGTCGACGGCGACCTCGTTGGTCTCGAAGCCGTTGCCGTTGCTGGTCGCGGTGACCTTCTTGACGTTGTCGTAGTCGTAGTAGAGGTAGTAGAGGGCGTCGCCCTTGTCGTCGCCCGTGATGTCTCCCTGGATCGCCCGCTCGCCGGCACCCTTGTCGGGATCGCCGTCAGGGTCCTTGCCCTTGCTGGACGACGACGACTCGTCCCACGGCTTCAGGACCGCCAGGGTCACGCCCGTGCCGACGCCCAGCAGGAGTACGACGGCGAGGGTGATCCAGAGCCAGAGCTTGCTCTTCTTCGGCGGCGCCGAGTGCTGGTAGCCGCTGAACGGGTTGCCGTAGGAGCCGTTGAACGACCCACCTGACGGCACGTGGCCGTAGTTCGGCGGCGCCGCGACCGGGGGCGGAGCAGCCTGGGGCGGAGCAGCCTGGGGCGGCGGGCCGGACGGCGGACCCTGCGTCGGCAGGGCGGCGGGCGGCGGGCCCTGGGGCGCGGGCGTCGCCGGGCGAACCTGCGTCGGCTCGGCCATCCGGCGCCGTTCCTCGGTCCAGCCGGAGCCGTCCCAACGGCGTTCCCAGCCGTTGCCGTCGGGGTACCAGCCAGCGGGCGTCGAGAAATCACTCACGTCGATGTCTCTCCCACGCAGAAGGCTTGCTGAAACTCGAAACCGCTCGTTCGGTCCGCACATCTTGCGAGGTGCTTGTGACGATCACCACGAAGCGCAAGGATCGAGGTCCTGCAACGAAAGGGGCCCTTGTGGTTTCTGCTCCCGCCTTCCGGCCGATCGACCCGACCTCGGCCGGCTTCCTGCTGGCCGAGAACCGCAACATGCCGATGCACGTCGGGTCGCTCCAGCTCTTCGAGAAGCCCGACGGCGTGGGCCCGGAGTACATCCGGGAGATGTTCGAGTCGATGCGGGACACCGAGAAGATCGCCCCGCTCTTCCTCAAGCACCCCTACCGATCCCTGACGACGGCCGGCCAGCTCTTCTGGCGCGACGACGAGGCCTTCGACGTCGAGCACCACGTCCGGCACAGCGCACTGCCCCAGCCCGGCCGCGTCCGCGAGCTGCTCGAGCTGTGCGGCCGCCTGCACTCGACCCGCCTCGCGTGGGAGCGCCCGCTCTGGGAGACCCACGTCATCGAGGGCCTCGCCGACGGCCGGGTCGCGATGTACACGAAGCTCCATCACTCACTGGTCGACGGCATCTCCGCGATGCGCCTGCTCGCGAGCGTCCTGTCGACCGATCCGGACCGTCGCAACATGCCGGCCCCGTTCGCCGAGGGCGCGTCCCGCAAGAAGAAGGCACCCGAGGCCGAGTCGCTGCCGGCCGCGGCCGCAGGCGCCGCCGGCGCCGTTGCCCGTACGGCGGCCGACCTGCCCGCCGACGTGTTCCGCTCGGCGCTCAGCATCAGCTCCGAAGCCGCAGGCATGCCGATGGCGCTGATGAAGACGCTCCGCAAGGGCATGCGCAACGAGACCTCGGCGGTGTCGATGTCGGCACCGCGCACGATCTTCAACCAGTCGATCACCGGCGCCCGGCGGTTCGCCGCGCAGGACTGGCCGGTCGAACGACTGCGCGCCGTCGGCAAGTCGACGGGCACCACGATCAACGACGTCGTCCTGGCGATGTGCAGCGGCGCCTTGCGGACCTACCTCGACGAGCTCGGCGAACTGCCCGACGCACCCCTCGTCTCGATGGTGCCGATCGGCCTCAACGCGAAGCAGGCGGGCCAGGCATCCGGCGCGGGCGGCAACGCCGTCGGCTCGATCATGGTCCGGCTGCCCACGGACCTGGCCGACCCGGGCGAGCGCCTGCGGTCGATCAGCAAGTCGATGAAGGACGGCAAGGAGGCGCTGTCGTCGATGACGCCGCTGCAGATCGTGGCGATGAGCGCGATCGGGATGACGCCGTCGATCGTGCTGCCGCTGCTCGGCATGCAGGGGATCATCCAGGCGCCGGTCAACCTGGTCATCAGCAACGTCCCCGGTCCGCGTGTGCCGCACTACTGGAACGGCGCCAAGCTGGTCGGCAACTACCCGCTGTCGATCCCGATCAACGGCATGGCGCTCAACATCACGTGCACGTCGTACGACGGAAGCATGGCGTTCGGACTGACCGGTTGTCGTCGGACCGTCCCTCGCCTGCAACGGTTGCTGACGCATCTCGACGACGAGCTCGCCGCGCTGGAGAAGGCCGCCGGGATCAGCTGAGGCCGCCGCCGACCTGGTCGGCAACCGCCTGCAGGCGTGCCCGGGTGATCGCCGCGACGGTCGGGTAGCCGGCCCGTTCGGCGTTCGAGCCGACCCGCGTCGGCTCGGCGGAGTTCACCGACAGGCAGGTACGACGACCACCGTCGGCGACGTTCGCCAGGGCCACGGCGTGGCCGGTCGTGCCACTGCCGGCGAAGTAGTCAAGGACGCGGCAGTCCGAGGGCATCGTGTCGAGGATCCGCCGGATCAGTCCGGTCGGCTTGGGCGACTCGAAGACGTGGCCGACGACTTCCTTGAGCTCGGCGACGGCAGTGTCGGTGGAGCCGATCTCCTCGGTCATCCAGATCGTGCGGAGCTTCTTGCGGCGCCCGCCGACCGGGTGCCGCCAGTCGCGCTGGTAGACGTCGACGCGTTCGCCCCGGGCTCCCTGGACGAACCGGCACTCCAGGTCATCGGGTCGTTCGTCGATCCGCGGGCGCGACCAGCGCCAGACCGCCGGGGCGCCGTCGCCGAAGACCGGCTTGACCTCGACTGCTCCCTCGAAGGGCGCGGTCGCCACCCGTCCGGTCGCCGGGTCGCCCCACACCGCGAAGTGCAGGGTGGGTGCGGTCAACGGGTTGAACTTCTTGTTGGTGTTGCGCAGCGGGAGCCGGCGGTAGCGTCGCCCGTCGTCGGCCACGAGCGGGAAATCGGTCTCCATCACGGTGGTCGTCGACGACGCATCGAGCACACAGCGCGCCGCATCCTTCGCGTAGACCAGGACGTACTCGTGCGAGGTCGCGAAGCCGCGCCCAAGCTGGCGGCCCTTGGCGTTGAGGTTCACCACGATCTGCGCGAGGAAGTTCGCCTCGCCGTACACCTCGTCCATCAGCAGACGCAGGTGGGCGACCTCGTGGTCGTCGATGCTGATGAAGATGGCCCCGGTGTCGGCCAGCACCCGGTGCCCGGCCGCCAGCCGCGGCCGCATGAACTCCAGCCAGGCCGCGTGCCGGCCAGCGCTGCCGGTGCCCCGCAGACCCTTGAAGTCGTCGCGATAGGCGAAGTCGTTGCCGGTGTTGTAGGGCGGGTCGAGGTAGACCAGGTCGAACGAACCGTCTGCGAGCGTGGCCAGGACGTCGAGGTTGTCGCCCTCGACGAACGTGTTCCACGGTGCGGCCATGCCCGCCATCGTGGCAGGCTCACCCCGTGCCGCGCCGTACCTTCTCCCGTGCCGAGCTGGAGTCGTTCCGCGACGCCGAGGTGCCGGACCTGTTGCCGGTTGCACCGGGCGATCGACTGCGCCTGCTGTTCGTCGGCATCAACCCGGGGTTGTGGACCGCCGCCACCAGCACCCACTTCGCCCATCCGGGCAACCGTTTCTACCCCGCGTTGCTGATGGGCGGGGTCATCGAAAGTCCCGTCGACCCCGCCAACGGGATGACCGACGCGGACCGCGCGATGATGCGTGCCCGCGGGATCGGCATCACCAATCTCGTACGCCGCGCGACCGTCAAGGCGTCCGAGTTGACCGCCGCGGAGCTCCGCGAAGGTGGGGCCGCCCTCACCGCGCTGGTCGAGCGGGAGCGGCCGCGTGTCGTTGCGGTCGCGGGCATCACCGCCTACCGAACGGCCTTCAAGCTGCCCAAGGCCCTCCCGGGGCGGCAGCCCGAGGACCTGGCCGGCGCCGAGCTCTGGGTGGTCCCGAACCCGAGCGGGCTCAATGCCCACGAGACGGTCGCGACGCTCGCCGACGCCTACCGCAAGGTCGCCGAGGCGGCGGGGATCGTCTCGGTGGCCTGACCGCTACAGAGTGCCCAGTTGTTCCAGGTAACCGTGGACGAGCGACACCGCTGACGCGCCCTCGCCACTGGCCGAGGCGACCCTCTTCATCGAGCCCGAGCGGATGTCACCGGCAGCGAAGATGCCGGGGACGCACGTCGCGAGGTTCTCGGGTGGCAGGTCGTCGACCCAGCACTCGGTCGGTACGTCGCGGCCGGTGAGCACGAACCCGTGCTCGTCGCGGCGTACGTCGGCGGGCAGCCAGTCGCAGTGCGGGGCCGCTCCGATCAGCAGGAACAGTCCACCCGCGTTCACCCGCTCCTCGACCCGGGTGCGGACGTCGCACAACTGCAGCCAGCCGAGCTGACCGCTGTCGTCGGCACCGCCGTCGATGATCTCCGTGCAGGACCGCACATCGATCCGCGGGTTCCACTCGATCTCGTCGATGAGGTATCTCGACATGGTCGAGGAGAGGTCATCGCGGCGGATCAGGATCGTGACCGAGCGCGCGAACCTCGCCAGGTGGACGGCGGCCTGACCGGCCGAGTTGCCACCGCCGACGACGTAGACGTCGCGGTCCTCCATCTCCCGGGCTGCCGTCATGGCCGCGCCGTAGTTGACGCCCATGCCGACGAGGTCCTCCAGCGGCGCGACGCCGAGGCGGCGGTAGGCGACCCCGGACGCCACCATCACGGCACGGGCGTGCACCGATCCGCCGGCGGTGACCAGCGTGTGCGGGGCGCCGTCGACGCCGGGCACCAGCTCCTCGACCGGCCATCCGGTGAAGAAGCGGGCGCCGAACCGGAGCGCCTGCACGCGGGCGCGCTGGCCCAGCCGCATCCCGGAGATGCCGCGCGGGAAACCGAGGTAGTTGCGGATCATCGAGCTGGTGCCGGCCTGGCCGCCGATCACTTCGGACTCGAGGACGATCGTGCTCAGGCCCTCGGAGGCGCCGTACACCGCAGCGGCGAGGCCTGCCGGTCCGGCACCGACGACGGCCAGGTCCACGACGGTGTCGACCTCGATGTCCGAGGGTCGTCCGTAGATCAGGGCCGCGAGGTCCCGCACCGAGGTCGGCGCGATGATCGGGCGATCGGCGAACGGCCGGGACGACAGGTGGACGAGCGGGAAGGTGGGCGTGCCGTCGTACAGGGCAAGGGCTTCGCGGCCCTGCGGGCTGTCGGGCGGGTAGGTGCGGTGGGGGAAGCCGGTGCGGTCCAGGAAGTCGCGGATCGCCAGGGCCAGCGGTGACGCGTCCGGCGTGATCAGCCGGACCGTGTCGATCACCGACGCGGCGACGGTCGCGCCCCAGTCGCTGAGCAGCTCGGTGATCGCGTAGTGGAACTCCTCGTCGCGACGTCCCTGCGGAAGGATGAGGTAGGTGTCGAACTTGCCCTTCTGCAGGTAGGGCCGCAGGGTCACCGAGTCGGTGGCGAAGCGCGAGATCGGGATCGTGACGACCCGGCGCGCGGTCGGGACGAGCGTGCGCCACTCGTGCATCGCCATCAGGACGTCCTGGTCGGACAGCTCCGACTCGGTGACGAGCATCGCGACGGCCTGCCCGCGATCGACGGCCTCGCGCAGCGTGGCGCTCGCCTGAGCGGCCGTGGTGACGGGGCGGATGTCGTAGTCGTGCTCGTAGCGACGGAACTGCTCGGTCAGGACGTCGATCTCGTCAGCGGAGACGAGGAGGATGAGGGGGTCGGCCACCCCACCATCCTCCCCGATGCGTCCCGTCAGATCACGAGGTTCAGGGCAAGGACGAACACCAGGCCCGTGACGGAGAGCAGTGTCTCCATCGCCGACCAGGTCTTGAGGGTCTGCCCGACGCTCATCCCGAAGTACTCCTTCACCAGCCAGAAGCCGGCGTCGTTGACGTGGGAGAAGAACACCGACCCGGCGCCGATCGCCAACACCATCAGGGAGACCTCGCCGCTGGAGAGCTGGGTGGTGAGCGGCGCGAGCAGGCCGGAAGCCGTGACGGTGGCGACCGTTGCGGAGCCCGTCGCGAGCCGGATGAGTACGGCGACGAACCAGGCCAGCAGCAGGATGGAGATGTTGGAGTCGGCGACCCGCTCGGCCACGATCGTGCCGATCCCGGTGTCGACGAGGGACTGCTTGAACCCACCACCGGCCGCGACGATCAGCAGGATGCCGGCCACGCCGGGCAGCGAGGACTCCAGCGACTTCGCGACACCGTCGCGGCCCATGCCCGAACCGAAGCCGAGGGTGAACATGCCCACCACGACGGCGATCGCGAGGGCGATGAGCGGGGTGCCGAGCACGTCGAGAGTACGGCGAAGCGGGTCGGTCTCGTCCTCGATGAAGATGTCGGCCATCGCCTTGCCCATCATCAGCACCACGGGCAGCAGCACGGACGCGAGGGTCACGGTGAACGACGGGCGGCGGTCGAACTCCCGCTCCGGGGTGTCGAACCGCTCGGGCACCGCGACGTCGACGTACCGTCCGACGAGGCCGAAGACCGGGCCGGCGATGATCACCGTCGGGATGGCGACGGCGACGCCGAGGGCGAGAGTGGTGCCGAGGTCCGCGCCGAGGTAGTCGATCGCGGTGAGCGGGCCGGGGTGCGGCGGCACCAGGCCGTGCATCGCGGACAGGCCGGCGAGCGCGGGGATGCCGATGGTGACGAGCGACTGGCCGGAACGGCGGGCCACGAGGTAGATCACCGGCATCAGCAGGACGAGGCCGATCTCGAAGAACATCGGCAGGCCGATGATCGCGCCGACCAGCGCCATCGCCCAGGGCAGGGCGCGGGGCGAGGCGTGCCGGATGATCGTGTCGACGATCTGATCGGCTCCACCGCTGTCGGCGAGGATCTTGCCGAACATCGCTCCGAGCGCGATCAGGATGCCGACGCCGGCGGCTGTGGTCCCGAAGCCGGTGGTGTAGCTGGCGAGGGCGACCTCGACGCTCACGCCTGCGGTGATGCCGACCGTGATGGCGCCCGCGGTGAGGGCGAGGAACGGTTGGATCTTGCCGGCGATGATCAGCGCGACGATGACGCCGATGCCGAGCAGGGCCGCGATGAGCAGCCGGCCTTCGGAGGCGACCGGTTCGACGAGGTCGGTCCCGGCGGCGAGGACGAGGTGGGCGGACATGGATGGCTCCTCAGTCGGTCGAGGCCGCGGCGCGGTCGACGTATTCCTGGACGATGGCGTCGACGTCCTGGTCGACGTCGATGACGAGGCCGGCCTCGTGGCTGCCGAGCGGTTCGAGCGTGTCGAACTGCGAGTCGAGCAACGAGGCCGGCATGAAGTGGCCGGGCCGGCTGGCCTGGCGGCGCGCGATGACCTCGCGCGAGCCGTGCAGGTGGACGAAGGCAGTCCGCGGGGCGTGCTCGCGGAGCTGGTCGCGGTAGCCCACCTTGAGGGCGGAGCAGCTGATGACGCCGCCGTGGTCCTCGTGGGCGGCGAGCCACTCGCCGATCGCTTCCAGCCACGGGTGGCGGTCGGTGTCGTCCAGCGCGATGCCGGCGGTCATCTTGGCGATGTTGGCCGGCGGGTGGAAGTCGTCGGCGTCGGCGAACGGCACGCCGAGTCGTTGCGCGAGCGCTGCACCGACGGTCGACTTGCCCGACCCGGACACGCCCATCACGACGATCTGCCCGACGGTCTGCCCGGCGGTCTGGGGGGCCATGCTGGTCATGTCGCCTCCTGCTGATGTGTTGGCCGTCACAGTGTGCGATGATTAATCTGGTTTTATCAAGACTTTGAACCAATAAATCTGATTATTGGAGGAGCGATGACCCGTACCGGGCTGCACGACAACGTGCTCGACGCCCTGGGGCAGCGCATCGTCAGCGGCGCCCTGGCCGCCGGCGCGGTGCTGACCCTCGACGCCATCGACAGCGAGTACGACGTCAGCCGCTCCGTGTCGCGCGAAGCAGTCCGGGTGCTCGCCTCGATGGGCATGGTCGCCTCGCGCCAGCGGGTCGGAGTGACCGTGCAGCCCCGCGCCTCGTGGCAGGTCTTCGACCCGAGGCTGATCCGGTGGCGCCTGGACTCCGACGACCGAGTCGCCCAGCTGCGCTCGCTCGGCGAGCTGCGCAGCGGCTTCGAACCGGTCGCTGCCGCTCTGGCCGCCCAGCGGGCGACGCCCGAACAGTGCGGCGCGCTCGCGGCCGCCGCCAGCGACATGGTGGTCCACGGCCGCTCGGGCGACCTGGAGTCGTTCCTCGCAGCCGACGTGCTCTTCCACCAGATCGTGCTCGAGGCATCCGGCAACGAGATGCTCGCCTCCCTCGACGGCGTCGTGGCCGAGGTGCTGGCCGGCCGCACCCACCACCACCTGATGCCGTCCCACCCCAAGGACGAGGCCATCGACCTGCACGTCGAGGTGGCCCGGGCGGTGCGATCCGGGGACGCCGTGGCCGCCCGGACCGCGATGGCGTCGATCATCGAGGAGGCCACGGACGCGGTCGTCGACGTCGGCACCGATGCTGACCAGCGGCCATAGTCGACTAATGTCGGTAGGGCCATGGAGACTACGCCGGAACTTGCTGACCTGATCGATCTCATCAAGGCCGAGGAGCACACCGTCGAGGAAGTGCTCCCGGGCGTGCTGCACGTGAAGGGAAAGTTCTCCAACCCGGAGCGGATCGCGCTGCGCGCCGTGGCCGACGCAGGCGACCGGCCCATCGCGGTCTGGGCCACCAGCCACCGTGACGACTGGGTCCTGGTCGCCTGGGACCGCCCCGAGCTGGTCGCGATCAACCAGCGCGGCGAGACCCCGCAGCGTTGGCGTCACCGCCAGCTGCCCGCGACGCTCAACCCGGACGCGCAGACCTTCCTCGAGGGCTCGTCCTCGCCGTTCGACATCGAGACCCGGCCCAAGCACCAGCCGACCACCGCCGCCCGCGAGGTGCTCTCCCGTTTCGGGATCACCGACCCGCCCCCGCCGGGCTGGGTCGCTCCGGTTCGGGAAGTGCCGGCGCCGGTCGAGAAGGTCGTGCCCGCCAAGGCACCCCGCGCTTCGCGCGCCACCAAGACCGCCGTCCCCCGCACCCCGGCCAAGCCGGCGAAGTCGGACGTCGTCTACAAGGTCTGCCCGACCTGCTTCATGGCGATCCCGTCCACGGGCATCTGCGACAACGGCTGCTGAGAACGAGTTCGGTCGTCGAGTAGCGCGAGCCGCCAGGCGAGCGCGTATCGAGACGCGCCATGCTGACACCATGAGCGAGAACTCGACTCCTCCCACCACCCTGCGCAAGCTCTCGCGCCTCGGCATCGCGATCGCGCTCGTCGGCGCGCTGATCCAGCTCGTGCTCGGCATCTACTACCTGGCCATGGCGCACTCCCCGTCGCCCGACGACCTGCCCATGGGCATCGTCGGCAGCGAGGCGCAGCAGGCGCAGCTGACCGAACAGCTCGAGGCCGACGGGGCTTTCGAGGTCGAGCCGTACGACGATGCGGCCGCGCTCGAGCAGGCGATCCGCGAGCGCCGGGCCTACGGCGGCGTCGCCTTCGCCGGCCAGTCCCCCACCTTGTACGTCGCCTCGGCGGCCTCGCCGTCGGTGGCCAACCTGTTCAAGGCGAAGTACACGGCGGCGTACCAGGACGAGATCGGGACGCAGGTCGAGTCGCTGACCACCGCGGGCAAGGACGTGCCGGTGGCGACGGTCGCGGCACTGACGACGCCGCCGCCGGTCGTGGACGTCGTACCCCTGCCGAAGGCGGACAGTGGTGGCAGCTCGCTCGGCTTCGTGATCCAGGCCCTGTGCCTCGGTGGGTCGATCGCTTCGCTGGCGCTCGGCCGACTGCGGGGACTGACCGAGCAGTCGACGTTGCGCGGCATCGGCCACGCCGCGCTGCTCGTCGGCTACGCCGTGCTGTCGTCGGGCGTCGCCCTGCTGGCCATGGCGCTGTTCGACGTCGGCACGGGCGCCGACCACTTCACGCTGTTCTGGGGGCTGGCGTTGATCTCGCTGGCCGTGACGGCCTCGACGGCAGCATTCGTGGCGCTGTTCGGGCCGATCGGATCGCTGATCGGCGGCCTCTACTTCACGGTCGGGCTGATCATCTCGGGGTCCTCGATCGCACCCGAGATGCTGCCGCGGTTCGGGCACACGATCGGGCAACTGCTCCCACCCGGCGCAGGCGCGACGGTGGCCCGTGATGCGCTGTACTTCCCCGACGCGTCGACCTCGTCGCCGTTCGTCGTGCTCGGGCTCTACGCCCTGTTCGGGCTGCTGGTGATCGTGATGAGCAATGCCGCAGCGAACCGGACCCGGTTCACGAGCATCCTGCGCCGATCGGCGCAGTCATGAGCGAGCGCAACGTCCTGGGCGAGGAACTGCAGCCCTGTGGGACCGATCCGATGACCGGTTTCCACCGTGACGGCAACTGCTCCTGTGGCCCGGAGGACGTGGGGCTGCACGCGGTCTGCGCCGTGATGACCGAGGAGTTCCTCGCCCACCAGAGGGCGGTCGGCAACGACCTGTCGACGCCGCGACCGCAGTGGCAGTTCCCGGGCCTGCGGCCCGGTGATCGCTGGTGCGTCGTCGCGGGCCGCTGGTTGCAGGCGTACGCCGACGGGGTGGCTGCCCCGATCGTCCTCGCCTCGACGAACGAACGGGCGCTCGAGCTGATTCCGCTCGAGGTGCTGCAGTCACACTCCGTCGACGTACCGGACGACGCGAGCGGGCTCTAGGGCCGGCGGTTCAGCCGGCTCCTGCCGCCAGGTCCCGGGGCGTGATGGTGACGTCGAACGGGTCGGTGGCCCGCCAGGTCTCGTCGGCCGCCACGTCGGCGACGTCGACGTAGGCACCCTCGCTGAGACGCCACGCCACCAGCCGGAGCTCATCAGGGTCGACCACCCAGTACGACGGCACCCCCGCGCGCTCGTAGCGGGCGCGCTTCAGGTTGAGGTCGATCAGGCGCGAACTCGGCGACAGGATCTCGACGGCGAGCAGTGGCGGCGCCATCAGCTTGCGGCCGACGATCTGGGCGAGCGGCACGACCAGGAGGTCCGGCTGTACGACGGTGTCGTCGGCAAGCACGATGTCTGTCGGCGCGCTCAGGACCTCGAGGTGCGACGGGGTCGCATTGAGCAGCAAGCGCATGAGTCGCGAATGCACCAGCTGGTGGCGGAGCAGCGGCGCGGGCGACACGATCAGCGTCCCGTCGATGAGCTCGTAGCGGTGCCCGTCATCGGGCATCGCATCGAGGTCGTCGACCGTGAGAGGTCGGCGCGGCAGGACCGTCACAACAGTCATGGTGCCTCATTTCGAGAGAGCGGTCAGCCTGCTGCGGCGAGGTCGTCCGGGGCGGCCACCCGGAGCTCGACATCGTTTGCCAGGTGCACCGGCCAGCGGCCGTCGACGACCTCAGTGAGGCCGCGGGCCCAGGCGAGGTCGCCCGGCGTCCGGGACGGGCCGCCCGGACGAGCGAAGAGAAACGCACACGAGTGGCTGTCGTCGACGATGTGATCGAGCATCGTCGCGACGGACTCGATCTCGCTCCGCTCCGGGCACAAGGGCACGTCCTTGACCTGCAGAACGTGAAGCGGACGGTCGCCATCGATGAACAGCATCCACAGTTGGGGGACGGCAAAGCCGAGCTCACCCATCATGGCGCGCCAGGTGTTCTCCAGCGAGGTCTGATGGGTGAGCGGCGGCATCAAGTGCGGCGGCCGGAGTGGCGGGATCTCTGAATGGTGGTCGGTCATGGCGCCAGCCTGCGCCAATTCCGTCGACGACGTTGTTGCCCATCCACAGGCCCCGCCTGCGGCGTCACCCGTAGTGGCAGACGTATCCCAGCGTCTCGGTGACCTCGATGTCGAAGGACGAGTCGCCGGGCACGCTGAAGGACTCGCCGGCGGCGTACTCGGTCCAGTCCTCGGAGCCGGCCAGGCGGATCCGGCACTTTCCGGCGTTGAGCTCCATCACCTCGGGTGCGGCGGTGCCGAAGTTGAGCGATGCCGGGAAGATCACCCCGGCCGACTTCTTCGTGCCGTCGGCGAGGTGGAAGGTGTGGCTGACGCACTTGCCGTCGAAGTAGATGTTGGCTTGCGGGTCGAGGGTCACGTTCTCAAAGGTCACGAGGCGGAAGACTAGTCGCGGCTGGAGCCCGCGGGCTCCGGCGGTACGCCGACACGGACCTCTCGTCCGCCAGCCAGAACCGCCACGGCACGTCGGCCGCCTTGGAGACGCCGACGCGAGGGCCGGCCTCGATGCGGTGTCGGTGGCGCACTTCAGGGCCGAGCACGACCGGGCCGGGCTCGAGCAGATCGGTGCCGAGATCGTCGAGGGTGATCGCCAACGCCTGGGCGAGGTTGCCGGGTCCGCGGGCGAGCTGGTGGTCCGCGGCATCGTTGCGGCGAGCTCGCGCGAGGTCGTGGCCGTCGATGACCTGACCGGCGCGGAGCAGCACCGCCGCGCCGATCTCGGTCGGACCGGTGACGACGTTGGCGCAGTGGTGGATGCCGTAGGAGCGGTAGACGTAGAGCCGCCACGGCGGGCCGTACATCACCTCGGAGCGAGGGGTGCGCGTGAAGGCGTGGGAGGCGGGGTCCTCACGGCCGCCGTACGCCTCGACCTCGGTGATCCGGAGGGTGACGCCGTGGGCGGTGAGGCTGCGGCCGAGCAGGGATCGCGCGCGGCGGACGACGTCGGCGCTGTTGCTGGTCACGGTGGCGAGGCTATCGACAGGCTGCGCGCGGGCTGGCCTTGTCTGCCTTGACGTAGCGGGCCTCGCGCGGGTGGCGACCGTAGCCGTCGCGGGAGTCGTAGCGGGCGATCGCGAACCCCTGCTTGATGAGCCGGAGCCCGGCGTCAACCTTGCCGACGTCGACGTAGCGCAGGAGGCGGTCGTAGCGGTCACGGTCCTCGTCGGAGGCGCCGAGGGTGATCCGCTGGCCGTCAACCAGATCGACGAGCGCGGCGCGGGCTTCGTCGTAGCCGCACTCCCCTCGCTCCTGGGTGTCGATGCCGACGAGGCGGACCGTCTCGCCGTTGTCGAGGTCGACGGTGTCGCCGTCGACGACGTGGGTGACGACGAAGGAGCGGCCGTCGACTGCCTGCACTTCGTTGCGCGGACCGGCGCCGATGTCGTCGCCGAAGACGCGGAACACAACGAAGACCACCCCCACCACGAGCACCGCGAAGAGCAGGGGGTGGCGGCGCATGACCGGACCGTACGACGACGGTCCGACGCTGTCAGGGGAACGACGAGGTCAGGGGGCGGGCGCCGGTTCGAAGGCCAGGTAGTGGACGTCGGTGAGCGGGCGCGACAACGCTTCGAAGACCCGTCGGCCGATGCCCCACTGGCTGCGGATCACCTTCGCCGCGCGCTGGCGATCAGCCTCGTCGGTCAGGACCCGGCCACGGGCGGCGATCGGATCACCCTCGGGTACGCCGCGCGCATCGCAGGGCGCGAGGAGCGCCCGCGGGTCGTTGCGGATCCGCTTGGCCTTGAACGCGTTGATCTCGGTCCAGACGTAAAGGGTCTGCCCGTCGAGGGCGAACCACACCGGCGACGGAATGGGTGTGCCGTCGCGCTTGTAGGTCACCAGCAGCACGTGGACGTGGCCGTCGAGGCTGGCGAAGTCGGTGTGCTGGACGGGTCGGTCGAGGACCGTCATGGCCTCGGGCGCGCGCATGGCGTTCATCGGCTTCTTGCCCGACTTGATCAGCGGGCGCACGAGGGAGGCGGGAAGGCGCATGGGTTGATCCTCGCGGCTCGCGACTCCCGTGTCGTCGTACCTGGGGAGGAACCTCAGGTGCTCAGCGCAGCACCCGTCCAGGCCTCGTCGTCGCTGACGTCTTCGATCACGTCGAGCCAGTCGGGCAGGGGCTGCGGCTCCCGGTCAGCGTCGTCGATCTCGGCGAGCAGCGTGCCGTCCTCGAGCTCGTCGACGACGACGTGCCAGCCGTCGCGGTGCACATGGTGTCGGCGCTTGCGCAGCGTGCGGCCCGGCAGGCTTGCCCGCAGCAGGGCCCACTCCGCGTCGTCGAGGTAGAGCGACGTGCAGGCGACCTCGGCCGGGCTGTCATCGAGGCGGACCTTGTGGCCGAGCTTGCGAACGATGGTGCCGTCGGGCCGTCGTACCTCCCGAAGCCGGAGGCGACTGCCGTCGACGTACCGGTCCTCGATCTCCCACGTCTCCCCCACTCCGGCAGGGAGTGCCGCGACCAGGAACCTGCGCTCGCGCTCGACGACGGCGTACTTCAACGAGACCATGTGGCCAGTCTGCACACGAACCTCGATCCGGCGTACCTTCCCGCGACCAGCGCCTGCGGGCGGATCAGGGGTGGATCCACCTTGTCATCGACAAGCGTATTTTGCTGGACTCGCCTCAAGGTCCGCAGGTAGGAACAGCCAACTACGTTTCACCCCAGGGAGGAAAGTGCCTTGACCGAAGCACCGATGTGGCACGTCAGCGTCGAGTGGAGCGCTCCGCCCATGACGGATGAGGACTGCATCGACTTCATCGAGAAGCTTGGTGACCTCCGGCCGGGGATCACGATCGACGACTGGGAGCACGCCCGAGGGAAGTCCGACGAGGTGACGTACTCCGGTGTCCTCAACGTGACTGCCGAAACTGTTCGTGAAGCAGCCAGGATCGGCCTTGATCGCGTGGAGGGCCACACGGGCATCCGCGCCCATGGCGTCGAGGTCGTGAACGAGGATCGGATGCGTCTTGACCTCACACGCCCCGCGATCCCCGAACTGGTGGGACATGCCGAGATCGCCGAGCTCCTCGGAGTCTCACGACAGCGCGCCGCCCAACTGGCCAGCCGCCCTGACTTCCCGCCGGCCGTCATGACCCTCAAGGCCGGTCCACTTCGCGTCCGCCAAGACGTCGAGAAGTGGATCCCGACGTGGACGCGTCGCCCGGGGCGACCTCCCCGCCAGACCGAGTAGCAATGGACTCGACTTCCCAAACAGACCCACGCACCTACGCTCCTGGCATGGCCACGCCCGAGGTGAAGCACATCGTGGTCGTCGGAGCCGTGATCGTCCGCGACGGCCTGGTGCTGTGCGCCAAGCGCGGACCGGGCGGGGAGACCGGTCACCTGTGGGAGTTCCCCGGCGGCAAGGTCGAGCCCGGCGAAGCACCTGCAGATGCGTTGACGCGGGAGATCGTCGAAGAGCTCGGCTGTCACGTCCGGGTCGGCGATGAGGTGGCAGCCACGACTCACGAATACGGCTTTGGGGTCATCACGCTGACGACGTACTACTGCGAGTTGATCGACGGTACGCCGACCGCGACCCAGCATGCGGAGCTTGCCTGGCTCGCGCCGAACAAACTCGACAGTCTCGGCTGGGCACCGGCCGATGTTCCAGCCGTCGAGCGGCTACAGCAGCTCGATGGACGTACTTGAGGTAAGCCAGGTCAAAGCGTGCCGATAGCCCGGGCCCACGCGGGGATGGGGCGACTGGCAACTTCCAGATGACACCCCACGACATTCGCTACCGACCTAAGCTCCGCACATGAGTGGACCCGAGCTGCGACCCGACGTGTTCTACCGAGACCACGTCGCAGAGTGCATCTTGGAGCTTTCCGACAATCAGGGCGGCTATGTGCACTGGAACGAACTCGAGGACCTTCCCCTCAACGACGGACGACGCATCCGGGTTGTCGACCCGGGTGGAGGCGGAATCTGGAACCCAAGCGGCCTATCAGCCACGCTCTCGATCCTTACGTCGCCCGACGGCCCGTACGCAGACCGAGAGCTCGCCGGCGGTCTACTTCGATACAGCTACCAGGCAGGACCGGTGGGTGGGAAGAACGTCAAGCTCCGACGTGCAATGGAGCTGGAGTTGCCGATCATCCGATTCCACAAGATCGCCAAGGCGACCTACGTGCCGATCTACCCGGTCTACGTCATCGGTGACGACCCCGTCGCACGGGAGTTCACACTCGCCGTCGACGCTAGCCTCGCCCACGTTGCGGACCTGGGCCGCCTGTCGGAGGTAGAACGAAGATACGCCGAGCGATTGGTACGCCAGCGCGTGCACCAGCGAGCATTTCGTGCTCAGATCATGCTCGCGTACGAGGGTCAGTGCACGATCTGTGTGCTTAAGAAGCCACAGTTGCTCGACGCCGCTCACATCATCGGCGATGCCGACGAACTTGGCGCAGCCGCGGTTACCAACGGCCTAAGCCTGTGCAAGATTCACCACGCGGCCTACGACACAAACATCCTAGGCATCACCGCGGACTATCGCGTCCAACTGAACGATCCGCTCCTGCAGGAGACAGACGGGCCAATGCTTCTCCACGGGCTACAGGAAATGCATGGTCGCTCTCTAGTTCTTCCGCGGTCGCGCCGTGATCGTCCCGACCAGGATCGATTGCAGATCCGATACGACCAGTTCCTAGCGAGTTAAGTACCGAGCGCGGGTCCGGACCCGGATAGCTCGACCTTTGCGAACCACGCGGGCTCGGAGCAGGACGAGCGAAGGCCCGGCTCCTCGCAAGAGGAGACCGGGCCTTCGTGCTTCACGGGTCTCGAGACGGTCGCAGCGCGACCTCCTCGACCTCCGCGTTGATCAGCTGCAGCCGCTGGTGCTTCCGCAGCCTTCGCACACGTAGCACGAGCCAGCGGGGCGCATCTTCGTGCCGCAGGTGAGGCAGAGCGGGCTGTCGACCGCGGTGCCGGTGAGCTGCTCGAGGAGCTCGGCCGAGGTCTTGGCGACCTTGACCTCGACGGCGGGGGCGCCGGCGAGCGGGTCCTCGACGACTTCGGCGTCAGTGGTCTCGAGACGGCCGTGACCGGCCTCCTCGACCAACGCCTCGGTGTCGATCAGCTCGGACGCCGAGCCGGTCTCCTCGAGGGGCTCGTACGAACCGGTCTCGAGGTGGCGCTGGCGCTCGTCAGCGGAGTAGATGCCGAGGGCGGAGCGGTCCTCGAAGGACAGGTAGTCCAGCGCCAGGCGGCGGAAGACGTAGTCCATGATCGACTGCGCCATCCGGACGTCCGGGTCGTCGGTGAGGCCGGCGGGCTCGAAGCGCAGGTTGGTGAACTTCGAGACGTAGGTCTCCAGCGGGACGCCGTACTGCAGGCCGATCGAGACCGCGATCGAGAAGGCATCCATCACGCCGGCCAGGGTCGAGCCCTGCTTGCCGAGCTTGAGGAAGATCTCGCCGAGCGTGCCGTCGTCGTGCGCACCCGAGGTCATGTAGCCCTGGGCACCGGACACCGAGAACGAGGTGGTCCGGGCCGAGCGCGACTTCGGGAGGCGCTTGCGGGTCGGGGCGTAGACGACCTTCTCCACGACCTTCTCGATGACCTTGGCGTCAGCCGCGGCGTCCGCAGCATCGGCCGCGTCCTTCTTGGCCTTGCCGCCGCCGTCGGCCAGGGGCTGGCCGACCTTGCAGTTGTCGCGGTAGATCGCGGTGGCCTTGAGGCCGAGCTTCCACGACTCCATGTAGATGGTCTCGATCTCCTCGACCGAAGCGGACTCCGGCAGGTTGACCGTCTTGGAGATCGCGCCCGAGAGGAACGGCTGGCAGGCAGCCATCATCTTCACGTGGCCCATGGGCTTGAGCGAACGCTCGCCCATCGCGGTGTCGAAGATCTCGTAGTGCTCCGGCTTGAGGCCGGGGGCGTCGACGACGTGGCCGTGCTCGGCGATGTAGGCAACGATCGCCTCCACCAACTCGCCGTCATAGCCCAGCTTGCGCAGCGCCCGCGGAATCGTCTGGTTGACGATCTGCATCGAGCCGCCACCGACGAGCTTCTTGAACTTGACCAGCGAGAAGTCCGGCTCGATACCGGTCGTGTCGCAGTCCATCATGAAGCCGATGGTGCCGGTCGGCGCGAGCACCGAGGCCTGCGCGTTGCGGAAGCCGTTGGTCTTGCCGAGCTCGACGACCTTCGCCCACTCGGCGCTGGCCAGCTTGTGCACCTCGGCGTCGGAGATGTGCAGCGTGCGCACCTCGTCGTTGGCCGCCTGGTGCTTGCGCATCACCCGGTTGTGCGCCTCCGCGTTGCGGGCGTAGCCGGCGTAGGGACCGACGATGTCGGCCAGCTCCGCCGAGCGACGGTACGACGTACCGGTCATCAAGGAGGTGATGGTGGCTGCCATGGCGCGGCCGCCGTCGGAGTCGTAGCCCAGGCCCATCGCCATCAGCAGGGCGCCGAGGTTGGCGTAACCGATGCCGAGCTGGCGGTAGTCGCGGGTCGTGTCGCCGATCGCCTCGGTCGGGAAGTCGGCGAAGCAGATCGAGATGTCCATCGCGGTGATGATCAGCTCGACGGCCTTCGCGAACAGCGGGGCGTCGAACGTGTCGTCGTCCTTGAGGAACTTCATCAGGTTGAGCGAGGCGAGGTTGCACGAGGAGTTGTCGAGCGACATGTACTCCGAGCACGGGTTGGACGCGGTGATCCGGCCCGTCTCCGGGTTGGTGTGCCAGTCGTTGATCGTGTCGTCGTACTGCAGGCCCGGGTCGGCGCAGGCCCAGGCGGCCTCGCTGATCTTGCGGAACAGGGTGCGGGCGTCGACGGTCTCGATGACCGAGCCGTCCTTGCGCGAACGCAGGCCGAACTCGCGACCGTCCTCGACCGCGCGCATGAACTCGTCGTTGACGCGGACCGAGTTGTTGGCGTTCTGGTACTGCACCGAGGTGATGTCACGCCCGCCCAGGTCCATGTCGAAGCCGGCGTCACGCAGGGCGCGGATCTTGTCCTCTTCGCGCCACTTGGTCTCGACGAACTCCTCGATGTCGGGGTGGTCGACGTCGAGCACGACCATCTTCGCCGCACGACGCGTGGCGCCGCCCGACTTGATGGTGCCGGCCGAGGCGTCGGCGCCGCGCATGAAGGAGACCGGGCCCGAGGCCGTGCCGCCGCTGCTCAGCAGCTCCTTGGAGGAGCGGATGCGGGAGAGGTTCAGGCCGGCGCCGGAGCCGCCCTTGAAGATGAAGCCCTCTTCCTTGTACCAGTTCAGGATCGAGTCCATCGAGTCATCCACCGAGAGGATGAAGCAGGCGGAGACCTGCTGCGGGGACTGCGTGCCGACGTTGAACCAGACCGGAGAGTTGAAGGAGAAGTACTGGTTCACGAGCAGCCAGGTCAGCTCGTGGTCGAACACCTCGGCGTCCGCCGCAGACGCGAAGTAACCGTTCTCGATGCCGGCCTGCGTGTAGCGCGACACGACCCGGTCGATGAGCTGCTTGAGACCGGTCTCGCGCTCGGGGGTGCCGACCGCTCCACGGAAGTACTTGGTGGTGACGATGGTGGAGGCGTTCAGCGACCAGAAGTCGGGGAACTCGACACCGAGCTGCTCGAAGACGGTCTCCTGGGTCTTCCAGTTCTTCTGGACGACGTCGCGGCGCTCCCAGGTGATCGCGTCGTAGGGGTGCACACCCTCGGTGCTGAAGATCCGCTCGATCTTCAGACCCTTGTCGGAACCGCGGTGTGCGGCTCCTGCTTCGGTCTGGTTGCTGGCCGTCTCGGTCATGACTCTCCTGGTCTCCTGGAACTGGTGCTTGCTGGTGCGGCGGTGTCTGTTCATCGATGGGTGGCCCGGCAGGCGGCTTCCCCACCACCTGCCGGGCGTCTGTGGTCAGCCCGTGGGGGCTGGTTCGCTCTGCAACTGGCGCTCGGCGCGCAGGAGAGCGATCTCGTTCTCGAAGTCAGCCGCGGAGTCGAACCCGCGGTAGACCGAGGCGAAGCGGAGGTAGGCGACCTCGTCGAGCCGGCGCAGCGGCGAGAGGATCGCCAGGCCCACTTCATGGGCGGCGATCTCGGGGCTGCCGGCGAGGCGCAACTGGTCCTCGACCTCCTGGCCCAGGCGAGCCAGGTCGTCCTCTTCCACCGGACGTCCCTTGCACGCCTTGCGCACGCCGGAGACTGCCTTGTCGCGGGCGAACGGCTCGGTTGCGCCGGAGCGCTTGAGCACGGTCAGCTGCATCGCCTCGACCGTGGTGAAACGCTTCTCGCAGGACTGGCACATCCGGCGGCGACGGATCGCGCAGCCGTCGTCGGACACCCGGGAGTCGAGGACCTTCGTGTCGAGGTGCTTGCAGTACGGACAGTGCATGGGTCCTCCTCCCGAGGATCGGTGGCTGTGGAGAGCCGGGGAGCTTTCTGTGCACAACTTCGTGTGATCTGTGCAACTCCACCCCCGGTCCTGTGGACTAGATGTGGAGAACTACATCGTTGTAACTACTAGATGTAGTGGTAACCGTACGCCCCGACCACCACGGGTGCAAGACCGGGGTCGAAGGAGATCGCAGAACTTTTACCCGGGACGCTGTTTGCGCAGGTCACCGGCACGCCAGAGTGGTTCCCACCAGGTTTTCGACCGGCGTGTCTCGGGTCCGGCCACCCCCTGCCACCCCCTTTGCGAGCCCTCCCCCAGGCCGCTGACCCGAGGAGCCCCCATGTCCGTCCCCACCCGCCCGCACCTGCGCCGTACCTTCGGCATTGCCGCCGCCGCCCTCGTCCTGCCGTTCACGCTGAGCGCCTGTGGCGACGCCCTGGAGAACGCCGCCGAGAACGCCGCCGAGGAAGCCATCAAGGACGGCTCCAGCGGCGACGTGGACGTCGACATCGACGGTGGCGAGGTCAAGATCGAGAACAGCGACGGCTCCTACGTCAGCGGCGGCGACCTGCCCGACGGCTTCCCCGAGGACGACGTCCCCCTCATCGGCGACGTGAAGTTCGGCAGCCGCACCAACGACGGCGACACCCAGGGCTGGACCGTGAGCACCCAGGTCGACAGCAGCGCCGCGGACGCCTTCGACGAGGCGTCGGCGAAGCTCGAGGACGCCGGGTTCGAGAGCCAGGGCCAGTCCACGGGCACCTACGCCGGATTCAGGAGCGACAAGTACCAGGTCGTGCTGACCTCCGCCGACGACCAGTCCGGCGGCGCGATCATGTCCTACATCGTCGGGGCAGCCGAGTAGTGGGGACCGGTGGGTTGCCCGGGCGTTCCACCCACCCATCGGACACAATGACGCCGTGACGGGAGGCAAGCGTTCCGGGGAGCGGGTCAAGGCAGGCTTTCGACCCGACCTGTTCTTGCTCGCCGTCGGCATCACGTTCACCCTGGTCGCGTGGGGATACCTCGTGCTGTCCGCGATCGACTTCGGCTCGACCGCGCGCCACGACGGCAAGGGCATTGCCTGGTTCTTCCTGCTCATCGCCTCGCTGGGCGGCATGTTCTGCCTCTTCCTGTCCTTCATGCTGGCCGTACGTCTCTCGCGGGCGATCGGGCTGAGCGAGAGCCCGGCACCCCGCGTCAAGCGGGACCCCACGACACCCAAGGGCGGCAAGCGCGCCGCTCGGTGAAAGCGCGAAGGGCGGACCCGGCTGCATGAGCCAGGCCCGCCCCTCGTCTTCCCCTACTCCACCGGGGTCGAAGCGGCGGAGAGTCTGTGCCTACTCCGTCGGAACGCGGAGCTGCTGGCCGGCGTAGACCATGCTCGAGTCGAGCGTGTTGAGCTGCTGGATCTGCTCCATCACCGAGCGGACGTCGTCGCCGGTGGTGGCAGCCACGTCGCTCGCCAGGCCCCAGAGGGTCTCGCCCGGGGCGACCGTGACGACCTCGATCGCGGGCGAGCCGCCACCCTCGCGGGTCGCGGCCGAACCGGCGGCCAGCCACACAGCAGCGGCGACCACGACGGCGAAGGCCAGCGCCAGCACGACCAGTCGGCCGCGGCGGGTCAGCCGGACCTGGCTGCTCGGACGGCGAACCTGGCTCGTCGTGCGGCGGACGGGGCGGGCCTGCGGTGCGATGGCGATGGTGCTCATGGAAACCTCCGGGGGAAGTGGACGACCCATGTCTAGTGAGCCGGTCCGACAGAAGCTGATCGATCAGACATTCGATCGAACATGTGTACGAGACTAGATCAGGTGTTCGAACAAATCCAGCACCCGTTCGAAGAAATGTTCGACCGCGTGTCGCGACACGCCCGTTCGAACAGATGTTTGAAGAACCGGTGGTGCATCGGTTAGCGTCAAGGTCATTCAGGGCCGTTCGGGGCATCCGAACCAGGCGATCGGGAGGGCATCCATGGCTGACAAGGCCAAGACCAACGCAGGCAGCACTGTCACCGAGCTGCCCGACGGTCCACCGGACTCGACGGGGCTGACGCCGCGCCAGCTGCGCGTGCTCGCCCACATCAAGGACAGCATCGAGAAGCGCGGCTACCCGCCGAGCATGCGCGAGATCGGCCAGGCCGTCGGCCTGACCAGCACCTCCAGCGTCGCCCACCAGCTGCGGACCCTGGAGGAGAAGGGCTACCTCAAGCGCGACCCCAACCGACCGCGGGCCCTCGAGGTGTTCCTGCCCGAGGTGATGGCCGCCCGCCGGGCCATGTCGACGGTCGAGGAGACCGGTCACGACGGCTACGACGACACCGGCATCAACGACGCCGCGCCGGCCCCGCGCAACGTGCCGGTCGTCGGCCGGATCGCCGCCGGTGGCCCGATCCTCGCCGAGGAGCGCGTCGAGGACGTGTTCCCGCTTCCCCGCCAGCTCGTCGGCGACGGCCAGCTGTTCCTGCTCCAGGTCAGCGGCGAGTCGATGATCGACGCAGCGATCTGCGACGGCGACTACGTCGTCATCCGCCAGCAGCCGACCGCCGAGAACGGCGAGATCGTCGCCGCGATGATCGACGGCGAGGCCACGGTGAAGACGTTCCAGCGCAAGGCCGGGCAGGTGTGGCTGCTGCCGCACAACCCCGCGTTCGAGCCGATCGACGGCACCAACGGCACGATCCTGGGCAAGGTGACAGCGGTTCTTCGCCGCGTCTGACGTAGGGTCGTGGGATTCACTCGTCGACCACGAAGGCCGAGTTCCCCATGACGCGCCGCAGCCGTTTGCCCTTCTCGGGGCTGCTTTTCGCCTTGCTCGCCACCCTGCTCCTTGTGCCGTTGCTCGGCCCGGCCGCGCAGGCCGATCCGAGCGACCCGGCCGCCCCCACCGACCCCGCTGCAGCAGTCAGCGAGACGCCGCAGGAAGTGGCCGAGCAGGCCCTCGAGACGGTCGAAGAACTTCTCGAGCCGACGGCTCCGGTCGTTGACCTCGCAGAAGGCCGGAGTCTGACGCTGGCCCTGCGCGACCTGGCCGCGACCCAGGCCGACCTGCCCACCAGCAGGCAGGACGACGCCGCGCGGTTGCTGTCGCGCCCCGATGGCTCCGATGGCGGCTGTGACCCCTACGCCTGCTGGAGCCCCAGTGCCTCAGAGGCGCGCAAGTGCGGTACCCGCGTGTGCGTGCACTGGGTGCGCAACACCGCCGACAAGTCCAGCGACGCCTACGCCACCAAGGCCCTGAACGTCGTGAACGCCGTGGCCGAGCGCTACAAGTCCGCCGGCTACCGCGTGCCGATCAACGACGGCGGTGCCGGTGGCAACTGGAAGGTCGACGTCTACCTCGCCGACCTGAGCGACGTCGGTGCGTTCGGCTACTGCAGCCCCGACGAGGACATCACCACGCACGCCCCGGCGTCGGCGTACTGCGTGCTCGACAACAACTTCGCCGCCAGCGAGTACGGCTCGACCAACACCCCCACCGAGTTCCTCCAGGTGACGGCCGCACACGAGTTCTTCCACGCCGTGCAGTTCGCCTACGACGTGCTCGAGGACCGCTGGTTCATGGAGTCGACGGCGACCTGGGTCGAGGACGAGGTCTACGACAACGTCAACGACAACCGCTTCTACCTGCGGTACGGACCGATGGGCACTCCCCACCGGCCGCTCGACACCTACTCCGACGCCGGCCTCTCCCAGTACGGCTCCTGGATCTTCTTCCGCTTCCTCAGCGAGAGGTACGACTTCACCGTGGCCGGCATCCCGGTGATCGTGCGCCGGATGTGGGAGGCGGCTGCGCACAGCGGCTCCGGCGCCCAGGGCATGTACTCCGTCGAGGCGATCCGGTACGCGCTGGGCGTCTACGACACCTACCTGTCGACCGAGTACTCCAGCTTCGTCGCCCGCAACCGCGAGGCGAAGCGCTACTACGAAGAGGGGTCGGCGTATCCGGTCGCGGCTCCACGCGGGCCCTACACGCTGACCGCCGGCTCCCCCGCGAAGCCGTTGACCTTCGCGCTCAACCACCTGTCCGCGAAGACGCTGCGCTACTACCCGTCGTCGGCGATGTCGAAGGTGTGGAACCTCAAGATCTGGCTCAACCTCAACAGCCGCGAGGCCGGCGGGGTCGCCATCGTGACGATCAAGCCCACGGGCAAGGCGTCACGCCTGCAGCGGGTCAGTCTCGACGCCAACGGCGACAACTTCGTCACCGTGCCCTTCGGTTCGCGCGTCGACTACATCGAGGTCTCGGTGGTCAACGCCAGCCCGCGCTACACCTGCGGGACCGGCCAGGGCGACACCGCCACCTGCGACGGGTTCTCGATCGACGACAACCAGTCGCAGGTCCTCAACGTGCGGGCGATCCACTAGCCCTTGCTGGTGCTGTTGAGGCGCGCGAGCGCCTTGCGGACGATCGCCGGGTCGGTCGTCGTCCACATCGGCGGCAGGCTCGCCTTGAGGAACGAGCCGTAGCGGGCCGTCACCAGCCGTGGATCGAGGACGGCGACCACGCCCCGGTCGGTCGTCGTACGGATCAGGCGACCCGAACCCTGCGCCAGCAACAGCGCCGCGTGGGTCGCGGAGACCTGCATGAAGCCATTGCCACCTGCCTTGTCGGCCGCCTTCGCCCGGGCGCTCATCAACGGGTCGTCGGGGCGCGGGAACGGGATCCGGTCGATGATGACCAGCTGGCAGGTGTCGCCGGGGACGTCGAGCCCCTGCCACAGACCGAGGGTGCCGAACAGGCAGGTGTGCGGGTCCTCGACGAACTGGCGGGCCAGCTCGGGCAACTGCGCCTCGCCCTGCGCCAGGGTGGTGAGGTGTGGCAGCGCCGTGCGGACGTGTTCGGCCGCCGCTTCAGCAGCCCGACGGCTGGAGAACAGGCCCAGGGTGCGGCCCTCAGCGGCGTCGACCAGCTCGGTGATCTCGTCGAGCTGCGCCTGACCCAGTCCGTCGCGGCCGGGCGCGGGCAGGTGGCGGGCGACGTAGAGGATGCCCTGGCGGGGGTAGTCGAACGGGCTGCCGACGTCGAGGCCGCGCCAGGGCTGGGCGTCCTGGGGCATCTCGATACGTTCGCTCGTGCCTCGCGAACTACTCGATGACCTCAAGGGGTCGGAGCGTTCGCTCGGCTTGAGGCCGACCGAGGTGGCCACTGAGTCGAAGTCGCCGCCGAGCATCAGGGTGGCCGAGGTGAGCACGACCGTGTTGTCTGCGAGCAGCTTGTCGCGCATCGGACCCCAGACCTGGAGGGGGGCCACGCACAGGGTCGGCGGGATCCGGTCGGTGCCCTCGGTGCGCCAGAGCACGTCGGCCTCGGAGCCTGCAGCCATCCGCTCGGCGGTCGCGAAGACCTCCTGGACCATGCCCTTGGCCTGGGTGAACGCCGGGTCGGGCTCGCTGCCGGAGTCGGCCTTGGGGAACGCGGAAACGCAGGCGCGGGCAGCGTCCCGGACCAGCGCAAGGGCGTCGGCCAGCTCCTCGGGCACCCGCTCGAAGCGGCCCGGGCTGGCGTCGGCCACCGCGGCGCGCAGGGCGTCGGCGGCATCGGACAGGTCGTCGGCCTCGTTGCCCTCGACGTGGCGGACGCTGCGGCGCGCGGCCCGGTCGATCTCGGCCGCCCACAGCTCGTCGGTCGCCGCCTGCGTCACCCGGGCGGCGAGCTCGTGGGCCTCATCGATCACGACGGCGTCGTAGTCGGGGATCATCGCGATGCCCTCGATCGCATCGATCGCGAGCAGGGAGTGGTTGGTGATGATCAGGTGCGAGCGCTGCGCCTTCTCCTTGGCCCGCTCGGCGAAGCACTCCTCGCCGTAGGCGCACTTGCTCGCGCTCAGGCACTCGCGCGCCGAGACGCTGACCTGGCGCCACTCCTTGTCGGTGTGCCGCGGGGCTTCGTCGCGCTCGCCGGTGTCCTTGTCCTTCGACGCCTTCTCGGCCCACTTGCGAAGCTCGAGGACCTTTGCACCCATCGAACCCTCGGGGACCTGGATCAGCTCACCCTGCTCGTCGGGCGCACCCTCGCGGATGCGGTGCAGGCAGGCGTAGTTGGACCGGCCCTTGAGCACGGCGTACGTCGTGTCGAGGCCGGGCGTCGTGCCGACGGCCTTCATCAGGCGCGGCAGGTCGCGCTCGACCAGCTGGTGCTGAAGGGCGAGCGTGGCCGTGGCGATCACGACCCGCTTGTCGTGGAGCAGCGCCGGCACGAGGTAGCCGAGCGACTTGCCCGTGCCGGTGCCGGCCTGGACCAGCAGGTGTTCCCGGTCGGCGAACGCTCCTGCGACAGCTTCGGCCATCACGACCTGCCCGTCGCGCTCCTGGCCACCGAGGGCCGCGACCGCCGTTGCGAGCAGCTCGCGGACGGGGTTCGCCTCAGGCGCGGGATCGGAGCTCACCGGAGAACCCTAGATGGTGGTGCCGACGATCCAGGACGCCCCTCCACAGGCGTCTCGATACGCCGCTCGTTCCTCGCGGCTACTCGACGAACTTGGCCGCACGACCTCGCGCCTACTCGACGAGCTTGGCCGATGGATACGTGCCGGCACGGATCACTGCCCGCACCTCGGCCACCGTGACCGCGTGCGGATCGAAGTCGGTGAGCCACCAGGTGGCGCCGGCGGCGCGGAAGGCAGACAGGTCCGCGTCGGCGGGCAGCGTCACCGCCACGTCGTACGCCGATGCGGGATCTCCCACGCGCAGGTCGGCGATCTTCGCGACAGCCTCGGCCAGTTGGTCGGGGTGCTCGAGGTTCACCGGGACGAAGCCGTCGTGGCGCGCGGCCCGGTGGAGCGGGCGCACCTTGCCCGGGAAGCCGGCGATCCACAACGGCACGGCCGGCTGGACCGGACGCGGCAGGAACCGCACGTCGTCCACCGTGAAGTGCACGCCGTGGTGCTGGACCGGTTCGCCCGTCCAGGCCTGGCGCAGGATCGCCAGCGACTCATCGAGCATCGCGGCACGGGCCCGGTCGTCGACCTCGTCACCGAAACGTGAGTACTCCCCACCGAACCGGTCGCTGCCCAAGCCCGCACCGAGCACCAGTCGCCCGCCGCTGAGCTGGTCGAGCGTCGCAGTCTGGCGTGCCACGACCTGTGGACGGCGGCGGGGCAGCGCGGTCACCATCGGGCCGAGCCGGATCGTCGACGTGGCGGCCGCGACCGCGGCCAGCGTCACCCAGGGATCTGCGACAGCCTGCACCGGCTCACGCCAGCGGACGTGGTCCCACACGAAGAACCCGTCCCAACCCGCTGCCTCGGCCTCGGCCGCCAGACCCGCCGCCAGCCGCGGGTCCGCGAGCTCGTCGAACAGGGGCAGCCAGATCGCCGACTTCACGACGACACCCGCATGACGGCATCAATGAACAGGTCCCAGACGCCGGCAGGGACGTCGTGTCCGGCGCCCGGCAGCACCACCAGTTCCGCGCCGGGGATCGCGTCCCGCAACGCCTCGCCGTGAGCCAGCGGAAAGATCGGGTCGAGCTCACCGTGCACCACGACGGTGGGTTTGCGGAGGTCGGCGAAGCCGCCGTTCCTCGGGCCGTCGAAGTCCATCGCGTAGTGGTTACCGAGAGTCGCTGCCACGTCGCGGGTCCGGGCGATGTCGACGGCGGCGAGCTTCCGCACGGCCGCCTCGTCGAACAACGGCGACGCGCCGGCGTACGCACGCAAGGCGGCGACCAGGTACTCCACGACGGCCGCCGCGTCGGTCGGGTCCGGATCGGGGGGCACGTCGAGGAAGCCCATCGGCAGCTCGCCGTTGGTGGTCGTGACCAGGGTGACCGAACGGGTCCGCTCCGGGTGGTCGAGGCCGAGGAAGAGCGCCACCCCTCCCGACATGGACCGACCCACGACGTGGGCGCTCTCGATGTCGAGGGCGTCCAGCAGTCCCACCGCGTCAGCGGCCAGGTCGCTCATCGCGTACCCGGGCCGACCGACCGGGAAGGCGGTGGACCGTCCGGTGTCGCGCTGGTCGTAGCGGACCACGAAGCGGCCGGCAGCGGCCAGCCGCTCGCACAGGTCGGTCTCCCACCAGACCTGGGACGCGCAGGCGCCGTGGATGAGGAGCACGGCCGGGTCGGCCAGTGAACCGAAGGTCTGCGCGCAGATCGTCACGCCGTTCACGTCGTAGCTGGTCTCGGGGTTCATGGACTCAACGTTAGGCCGGAGCGAACTTTCCGAAAAGCGATTGCTTTCGATCAAGAGCATCGGTGTTTACGATGGACGCCATGTATGAGATCCGGCACCTCCAGGCGCTCGACGCCGTGGCCAACGAGGGCACCTTCGCTCGTGCGGCGGCCCGGCTGGGCTATACCCAGTCGACCTTGAGCCAGCAGATCGCCGGCCTGGAGCGCGCGGTCGGCGGAACCGTCTTCGACCGGCCCGGCGGACCGAGGCCGGTCCGGCTGACCCCACTCGGGCGCGTCGTACTCAACGGCGCCCGGGCTGTCCTGGACCGGTCCGGGGCGCTCGAACAGGAGGTGGCCCGGTTCCACGACGGAGGCGGCCGCGTCGACATCGGCACCTTCCAGACCGTGACGAACGTGCTGCTGCCCGCGGTCGTCCACCAGTTGCGAGCCGAGCAGCCGAACTGCGACATCCGGCTCGTCGAGGACGAGGACGACCTCCCCGAACCCGGCGAACTCGATGTCCTGTTCTTCGACTCCCCGGGCGGTGATGACGTCGACAGCACCCTGGTCCTGCAGGACCAGTACGTCCTCGTGGCGCGACGCGGAGACTTCCCGGACGGACCGGTCCGACTGCGACGCCTCGACGGCGTACCGATGGTCGCGCTTCCCCCGATCTGCGACCAGGGCCGGGTCGAGGAGCAGCTGACGCGAGCCGGCGTCGCTCCACGCTTCGTCTTCCGTACGGCGGACAACCAGGCGGTCGTGTCCGTGGTCCGCGGCGGGCTCGGCTGCGCCATCATGCCGTTGCTCGCCATCACGCAGCCGACCTCCGACGACGACCTCGTGCTGCACCCGCTGCAGCCCGGACTGGTGCCCCGCAAGATCTACGCGCTCACCCGGGGCACGACCTCACCCCTGGCGCAGCGCGTCATCGCCCTGGCCCACGAACGCGCCGCGGAACTGATCGAGAGCGGCGCCTGCCACCTCTGAGAGGTCAGGCCAGCAGTTCCCGGATCCGGTTCGCCACGAGGTCGCCGAAGACGCGGTGCCCGGGTGGGTCGGGGTGCAGGTCGTCGTCGAGGTAGGTGAGCTCGACCCCCAGCATCGAGAGGTACGGCGTCCCGTTGGCCGCGGCGAGGCGCGCCAGGGTCGCATCGACAGCCGCGACCGACGAGAACGGCCGGTCGGGGGCGGGCGGCGGTCCCACGACCAGGACGGGGGTGTTGCCGAGCGTTTCCATCAGTCGAGCGAAGCCGGCCTCGATGTCGGCGAGGGGCTGGTCGAAGTCGTTCAGCCCGCCCTCCACGACGACCAGGTCGGTCGTGGGGCGCAGCGAGCGCGCGGCACGGCTGGCGAAGGAGACGTCACCGCATCCGCTGGCCCCCACCGAGTAGCCGCTGCCGGAGAAGCCGTCGACGGCGATCCGGCCCGGCAGCCGCACCGGCCACGAGTCGCGGCCCCGGACGCCCGCCCCGACGGAGTAGGAGTCGCCGATCACGAGGACCTCTGCACCCGACCCCGTCACCAGAGCCGCCCTCTTCTCGGCTCGGGCACTCGTCGTACCGCACCGGTCAGGACCGGCTCCCGCACGCGCCAGGAACGTCGTACTCACCGCTGCGGTGAGCAGAAGTGCGAGCAGCGCCAGCAGCAGGCGGGGACGGGTGAAACGCACCCCCGGATCATCCGTCACCGGGACGGCTCCTGTTCGCGAAAGTAAAGAAGTCAGACGGCGTAGTCGGCAAGCTCGCCGGCCAGCGCCTCGGACGCCCGGCCGGTCACGTGGCTGCCGTCAGCGGTGTGTTCGATGCTGGCGATCTCGCCGTCGCGGTGGATCCGGTCGATCAGGTCGCCGCGGGCGTAGGGCACGAGCGCGGAGAACTCGACCTGCGGACGCGGGAGGTCGGCCTCGATGCGCGCGAGCGCCTCGGCAATCCCCTCGCCCGTGCGGGCCGAGACGGCCACCGAGTGCGGCTCGCGACGCAGCAGGCGGTCGATGACCAGCGGGTCCGCGGCATCGATCTTGTTGATGACGACCAGCTCGGGGACGTCACCGGCATCGATGTCGGCCAGCACTGCGCGCACCGCGGTCAGCTGGCCCTCGGGGTCGGGGTGCGAGCCGTCGACGACGTGGACGATGAGGTCCGAGTCGGCGACCTCCTCCAGGGTCGAGCGGAACGCCTCGACGAGCTGGTGCGGGAGGTGGCGGACGAAGCCGACCGTGTCGCTCATCGTGTAGACCCGACCGTCGCCGGTCGTCGTACGACGCGTCGTGGGATCCAGGGTCGCGAAGAGGGAGTCCTCGACGAGCACCCCGGCCCCGGTCAGCCGGTTGAGGATCGAGGACTTGCCGGCGTTGGTGTAGCCAGCGATCGCGACGGACGGGATCGCGTTGCGACGGCGCTCCTGGCGCTTGGTGTCGCGCGTACCCTTCATGACCTTCAGCTCGCGGCGCAGCTTGGCGATCTTGTCGTTGATCCGACGCCGGTCGGTCTCGATCTTCGTCTCACCGGGACCACGGCCACCGATACCGCCGCCGTCGGCACCGACGCGGCCACCTGCCTGGCGGGAGAGGTTGCCACCCCAACCACGAAGGCGCTGCTTCATGTAGCTGAGCTGGGCGAGCTCGACCTGGGCCTGACCCTCACGCGACTTCGCGTGCTGGGCGAAGATGTCGAGGATCAGTGCGGTCCGGTCGACGACCTTGACCTTGACCCGGTCCTCCAGGTTGCGCAGCTGCGAAGGCGCGAGCTCGCCGTCGCAGATCACGGTGTCGGCGCCGCTGGCCTGCACGATCTCGGCGAGGCCCTCGACCTTGCCGCGGCCGATGTACGTCGCCGGGTCGGGCGTCTGGCGGCGCTGGTAGATCGCGTCGAGCACCTCGGAACCCGCGGTCTCAGCGAGCAGCGCGAGCTCGGCCATGGCGTTCTCGTGGTCCTGGACAGTGCCCTCGGTCCACACGCCGACGAGCACGACGCGCTCGAGCCGGAGCTGGCGGTACTCGACCTCGGAGATGTCCTCGAGCTCGGTGCGCAGTCCCGCGACGCGGCGCAGTTCGTGGCGCGCGGCAAGGTCCATGTCGCCCGTGGTGGGCTCATCGGCGGCGGCAGGCGCGTACCCGGACTCGAACGTGTCGTTGTCGGGGTCGTCCCAGCCCTCGGTGGCGCGCAGCGCCGAATCGAGGGAGAAGTCTTCTGCATGGTTTGTCATAGGCGTCTTCAGCGTAACGACCAGCGGCGCGAGATGCTTCCCGATATCGAGGCGCGGCCGGGGCACGGAACCCGGCATTCGTTACATGGGGTGCCCGTGAGTTTCCCTGCAGCACCTCCACCTAGCCCCGTGCCCGGCGCGTCGTTGAACTGGCATGAGTGGTCGAATGCCGGGGGGCGAGAACAAGCGGTTCTTCTATTTCGCGGTGGCGCTCGCCGTGGCGACCATCATCGTGATCGTGATGCTGCGACCCGGCGACGACGAGCGCGCGGTCGACGACGGGCAGCCCGATGCCCGCGACGACATCACCTCGATCGAGCCGACGCCGCAGGCCACGGCAAAGAAGAAGAAGAAAAAGGCCACGTCCGAGACAACCGAGGTGCCGGCGCTGCCCGGAGCCAACCTCGCCGGCCTCGGCGCACAGCCCGGGATCAGCGGCGACTCCGACATCTTCTCGCTACCGAAGCACACCATCACCATCCGGCTGACGGCCCCGCAGGCCCTCGGCCTGGTCGCCTACGTCATCCCGACCAGCACCAACCACTCGCAGGGATCGCACGTCGAGAGCGGCCGGACCTGGTCGCTGACCACCACCGTCTACGGCAACCCCGACTACGCCGTCGTCTACCTGCAGGCGGGAGCCGGCGGACAGCCGGAGACGTGCGAGATCACCGTCGACGGCAGGGTCACCGAACGGCGATCCACCGACGGGCCCTACAGCACCATGTGGTGCCAGGGCTGACCTACTTCGGGGGCATCCTGATGCCGCCGTCGACGCGGACGACCTCGCCGTTCATGTAGGAGTTGGTGAGGCACTCGATCACCATGCTCGCGAGCTCGTCGGGCGAACCGAGGCGCTTCGGGAAGAGCACGTTCTGGCCGAGGTTGGCCTTGAACGCCTCCGAGGCCTCGCCCTCGCCGTAGATTGGGGTGTCAATCAGGCCGGGCGCCACGGTGTTGAGGCGGATGCCGGCGGCGGACCGGTCGCGCGCGACCGGCAGGGTCATGCCGACGACGCCACCCTTGGAAGCGGAGTACGACGCCTGGCCGATCTGGCCGTCGAACGCGGCGACGCTCGCCAGGTTGACGATGGCACCACGGCAGCCGTCGGCGTCAGGCTCGTTGAGGCTCATCGCGGTCGCAGCCTGGCGGACCATGTCGAAGGTGCCGATCAGGTTGATGTGGACGACCTTGGTGAAGGCCTCCAGCGAGTGGGCCGACTCGAGCTGGCCGTCGCGGCCGATGGTGCGCTGGGCCCAGCCGATGCCGGCGGAGTTGACGACGGCGCGCAGCGGCGCGATCTCGGCCGCGGCCTTGACCGCAGCAGCGATCTGCTCGGTGTTCGTGACGTCGACCTGGGCGAAGACGCCGTTGATCTCGGCGGCGAGGGCCTCGCCCTTGTCGGCCTGCAGGTCGGCGACGACGACCGTCGCACCCTTGGCAGCGAGCTGGCGGGCAGCGGCGGCACCGATGCCCGACGCGCCGCCCGTGACGATGGCAGAAGATCCAGTGAGTTCCATGCGGCCGACTGTAGGGTCTCGAGACGGTTGCTGCGCAACCTCCTCGACCAACGGACTACAGGGCGGTCTGACCCTCGGCCACGATCACGGCAGGACCGGTCATCAGGATCCGGTCATCGGCGGTCCAGTTGATCCGCAGCGTGCCGCCCGGGAGGTCGATCCGGTACTCCGTGTCGCGCGCCGCGCCGTCGGCGAGCGCCGCCGCCACCATCACCGCGCAGGCGCCCGTGCCGCAGGACCGGGTCTCGCCGGAGCCACGCTCGTGGACCCGCATCGCGACATGGCCGGGGCCGCGTCGTACGACGAACTCGACGTTGACGCCGTGGGGGTAGACCGCGGCATCGTGGCTAGGCGCTTCCAGCAGCGGACCGATGTCGGCGAGATCCGCATCCTCGTCGAGGAACGCGACGGCGTGCGGGTTGCCCATGTCGACGTGGAGGGCCGGCCAGGACTGGTCACCGATCGCCACCTGGGTGTCCTCGAGGACCTTCGGGACACCCATGTCGACGGTGATCTCACCGTCGGCGACACCGCCGGCGAACGTCAGCACCTTCACCCCGGCGCGGGTCGCGACGGGAACGGGCGCCGCCGGGTCGGCCAGCCCGGCAAGGGCGAGGTGGCGTCCGAAGACGCGGATGCCGTTGCCGCACATCTCGGAGACGGAGCCGTCTGAGTTGCGGTAGTCCATGAACCACTCGGCGTTCTGGCCACGGGCATCGGGCGACGCGACGGAGCGGATCACCCGCAGGACGCCGTCGCCGCCGATGCCGGCGCGACGGTCGCACAGGGCGCGCACCCGGGCCGCATCGAGTTCGCCGTGGACGCTGCCGTCAGCGTCGGGCAGCAGCACGAAGTCGTTCTCGGTGCCGTGGCCCTTGAGGAAGTCATAGGTCCCGAGACGGTCGTGACCGACCTCCTCGACCACCGCGTCAGCCATAGAGACCGTCCTCGTAGGCCTCGCCGTAATAGGCGTCGAGCTCCTCGAGCGGGGTGTCCGGGCGCTCCAGCCGGTGTGCGAGCACCGCGCGGCGCGGCACGGTCGCGTCCGGGCTCCACGTCTCCGGCTGCCACAGCTGGGAGCGCAGGAATGCCTTCGCGCAGTGGAAGAAGATGGTCTCGATCTCGACGACGACCGCCAACAGCGGTCGGTGGCCCTTGACCACCATCTCGTCGAAGAACGGCGCATCGCTGACCAGACGGGCGCGACCGTTGATCCGCAGGGTGTCGCCGCGGCCGGGGATCAGGAAGTTCAGCCCGACCTGCGGGTTGGCAAGGATGTTGCGGTAGCCGTCGGCCCGCCGGTTGCCCGGGCGTTCGGCGATCGCGATCGTCCGATCGTCGACCACGTGCACCAGCTGGCCGGCCGGGTCACCCTTGGGCGAGACGTCGCAGCGGCCGTCGGCGTCGGCGGTGCCGAGGAAGCAGAACGGCGTCGCCGCGAGCCAGTCGCGATCGACCTCGGTCAGCGTGGAGCGCTCCTTGCCCCGCGCCGCCGGCGTCGGCTCACCGAGCAGGGCATCGAGCACCGCCTCGCTGGTGATGTCGGTCCACGGGGTCACGACCCAAGGGTAGGGCGGTCCTCCTTCAGGACACCATCGACTTCGTAGCGCGCCGTCACGAAGGCGCCATTCTGTGCGGTCTCCAGCAGCCGAAGCTCCAGCCGGCGCGGCAGGATCGGACGTCCGGCGCCGAGCGTCACGGGTGCGATCGAGACCACGACTTCGTCGAGGAGACCGGCGTCGGCGAACTGCCCGGCGAGGTCTCCCCCGCCCACGACCCACACGCCCCGGTCGCCGGCCGCCGTACGCAGGTCGTCGATGACGGTCGACACGTCACCCCGGGCGAAGCGCACGTCGGCACCGTCAGGGACGGGCAGGTCGCGGGTCGTCATCACCCACGACGGCTGCGTGTAGGACCAGGCGTCGCCGGACCTCTCGTTGTGTGCGAGGACCCATTCGTAGGTCGTCGAGCCCATCACCAGGGCGCCGACGCCCTTGATGAACTCTCCGTAGTTCTGCGGTCCCTGCTCATCGAGGTCCTGGCGCATCAGCCAGTCCAGCGAGTCGTTGGGATCGGCGATGAAGCCGTCGAGCGTGGTGGCGGTGTAGTAGGTGACGGTGGTCATGGCTCCACGATGGACCGAACCACCGACAACGCCTTCGCGACGCGGTCCGGGTCGTCGTACTCGACCCAGGTGATGCGCGGATCGGCACGCCACCAGGCCATCTGCTTGCGGGAGAACTTCCGGGTCGCGACGAACGTGCGTTCCTGCGCCTCTTCGAGGGTCATCTCGCCTGCCAGCGCTGCCAACACCTGGCGATAGCCGATGGCGACCCTCGCGGTCCGGCCCTCAGCGAGCCCTTCGGCGAGCAGGCCCTCGACCTCCGCGACGAAGCCCTCGTCGAACATGTCCTGGACCCGCTGGCGGATCCGCTCCTCGAGGACCACCGGGTCGATGGAGACACCGATCTGGACGGTGTGCGGGTCGGCGTACTCCTGCACCGGGAGACGGGCGCTGTACGGCTCACCGGTCAGCTCGATGACCTCGAGGGCGCGCACGACACGGCGGCCGTTCTCTCCGATCCGTGCCGCAGCGACGGGGTCGAGCGCGTGCAAGCGGGCGCTCAGCGCCGCGGTCCCCGTCGCCTCGAGCTCGGCCTCGAGCCGCTCCCGGACCTCGACATCGGTCCCCGGGAACTCGAACTGATCGAGGATCACCCGCGTGTAGAGGCCGGAGCCGCCCACCAGCACCGGCGTCACCGAGCGAGACCGCAGCTCCGCGATCGCCGTGCGGGCCCAGACCTGGAAGTCCGAGACCGTCGCGGCGTCACGCACCGAGAGGGTGTCCAGGAGGTGGTGCGGAATGCCTCGTCGCTCGGCCAGCGGGAGCTTCGCCGTACCGATGTCCATGCCGCGGTAGACCTGCATCGCATCGGTGTTGACGACTTCACCGTGCAGCGCGACGGCCAGATCGAGGGACAGCGCCGTCTTGCCGCTCGCGGTGGGCCCGACGAGCGCCACGACCGGAATCTCCGACGTGGTCGCGGGCAACGGCATGTGGCTAGTGTGGCAAGGACCGGGCCGCACCCCGTTCCGGGGGCAGGTCATCTCGGCGGCACCTCACAAAGGAGACAGACCATGGGACTTCTGGACAAGTTCAAGGGCGCGAAGGACAAGGCAGTCGACGCAGTTGCCGAGCACGGCGACAAGATCGAGGCGGGCATCGACAAGGCCGCCGACTTCGTGGACGACAAGACCGGTGGCAAGTACAGCGACAAGATCGAGGGTGCCACCAGCAAGGCCAAGGACGCGCTCGGCAAGGTCGAGGGCGACAAGGGCGGCACGGCCTGACTAGGGTTGCCCTGCGCGACTCGACCGGCTGAAAGAGGCACCTCGGTGACTGTGCAGGACCCCGTGACCGGCAGGACGCGGTTCGTGGTGGTTCCCGCCTCCTACGTCTTCCTCCTGCGGGAGGCAGCGGGCGACGCAGCCACTGAGGTGCTCCTGCAATTGCGGCGGGGCACCGGTTACATGGACGACCACTGGGCCGCCGCCGCCGCCGGCCACGTCGAGCGCGGCGAGACCGCCGAGGCCGCAGCCCGGCGCGAGGCTCTCGAGGAGATCGAGGTCAACGACCTCGACCTCACCTTCGCCACCGCCATGCAGCGCACCGCTCACGACCTCCCGATCGACGAACGCATCGACTTCTTCTTCACCGCGCGCTCCTGGTCGGGCTCCCCCCGCATCGTGGAGCCGACCAAGTGCGCCGACCTGCGATGGTTCGCTCTCGACGCGCTGCCGGACCCGGTCGTCCCGCACGAGCGCGTCGTGCTCGAAGGACTGCTCCGGGGCGACCTGCCCGCGCTGAGCCAGCACGGCTTCTGACCCGGTTGAAGTCGGCGCTTCCGGATACCGCTCCACCATGAGCCTTCCTCCGCAGCCCGAACCGACCGCCGAACCCCAGGCCCCGCCGCCGGGAGGCCCCAACGGGCTCGAGGGCGTGGGTGGCGACGGGGCGTACACGACCGATGCGCGCGATCCGGATCCTCGCAAGAATCCGGAGACCGACGACCTGCCGGCGGACACGCTCGAGCTCGAGGACACCGACACGGAGGCGACCAAGGGCAACGCGGAAGTACCGCCCGAGGAGGAGTCCCCGGCCTAGGGACTGGTCAGCCGCAGACGGGCGCAGCAGGCAGCGGCGCCGGCACGCCGATCGACGGCATGCCGAGGCCGACACCCGATGGTGCGGCGGGCGCACTGTTGCGCTGGTCCCACGCGTCGCCGGAGCGGGTACGCCGCATCGCGAGCACCGGGCCGTCGGCGATCAGGTGGTGCGGGGCGGCGTGGGTGATCGTCACGGTGACCATGTCGCCGGGGCGGGGTGCGCCGTCGACGGCAGAGAAGTCCGTCTCGAAGTGCACCAGGCGGTTGTCGGGTCCGCGTCCGGAGAGCCGGTGCGTCTCGGCGTCCTTGCGGCCCTCGCCCTCGGACACCATCAGCTCGACCTCGCGCCCGACGAGGCGCCGGTTCTCGTCGAGGGCGATCTCGGCCACCAGCGCCGCCAGGCGCGTGTAGCGCTCCTTGACCACAGCCGGCGGGATCTGGTCGTCGAGCGTGGCCGCGGGGGTGCCGGGGCGCTTGGAGTACTGGAACGTGAAGGCATTGGCGAACCGGGCCCGGCGTACGACCTCGAGGGTCTGCTCGAAGTCCTCCTCGGTCTCGCCGGGGAAGCCCACGATGATGTCGGTGGTGATCGCCGCGTCGGGCATGGCCGCGCGGACCCGGTCGATGATGCCGAGGTACTTCGCCTGCCGGTAGGACCGGCGCATGTCCTTGAGCACCTTGTCGGAGCCGGACTGGAGCGGCATGTGCAGCTGGGGCATCACGTTGGGCGTCTGGGCCATCGCCTCGATCACGTCGTCGGTGAACTCCGCCGGGTGCGGGCTGGTGAAGCGCACCCGGTCGAGGCCCTCGATCGATCCGCAGGCGCGCAACAGCTTGGAGAACGCCTGCCGGTCGCCGAACTCGACGCCGTAGGCGTTGACGTTCTGGCCGAGCAGGGTGATCTCGGAGACGCCTTCGGCGACCAGCGCCTCGATCTCCGCGAGGATCTCGCCGGGGCGGCGGTCCTGCTCCTTGCCGCGCAGCGCGGGGACGATGCAGAACGTGCAGGTGTTGTTGCAACCGACCGACACCGACACCCAGGCGGCGTACACGGAGTCGCGCTTGGTCGGCAGCGTCGAGGGGAACACCGAGAGCGACTCGAGGATCTCGACCTGTGCCTCCTCTGCGATCCGGGCACGCTCCAGCAGCACCGGCAGCGAGCCGATGTTGTGGGTGCCGAAGACGACGTCGACGTACGGCGCCTTCTCGGTGATCGTGGCGCGATCCTTCTGCGCGAGGCAGCCACCGACGGCGATCTGCATGCCGGGCCTGGCGGCCTTCACCGGCACGAGCTGGGACAGGTTGCCGTAGAGCTTGTTGTCGGCGTTCTCGCGCACGGCGCAGGTGTTGAACACGACGACATCGGCCTGGTCGCCATCAGGAACCGCGAGGTAGCCAGCATCCTCGAGCAGACCGGCGAGCCGCTCGGAGTCGTGCACGTTCATCTGGCACCCGTGGGTGCGGACCTCGTAGGTGCGTGCGCTGCTCATGACCGCTCAAGGGTACGGCGACGCGGCCCCAGCGCCCGAATCGCTTAAGGTCCATGTCATGGCTGAGACCGCTCCCCCTGGCTTCGTGGCCCGCAACAACCAGGTGATCGGAAGCGTCCTGAGCGTGGCGGCGCTGATCGTGTCCGTGCTGCTCGGCGCCGGGCTGATGTTCGGGACCGACACCCGCGGCGTGTCCGCGATCCTCACCCTGCTGACCATCGCCGGCGGCACGTTCACACTGCTGCTGAACGGCCTCGGCGCGACGCTCGCCGCGCTGGTGCCCTCCGACCAGTGGTACCGCGAGGAGAACGAGTGGCGCGCGGGAATGGGCCTGCCGGCACGCACCGAGGACGACATCGACCAGGCGCAGAAGAACCGTCGCAAGGCGATGGGTTTCGCCGTGCTCGCCATCCTCATCGGTCTGACGCTGAGCGTGGTCCCGGCGGTCCTCTGATCTCACCGACCGTCACGTCACGAATCGGTCTCGTCGGCCCTGTGCCCTAGCCCACAGGGTTGAACGGCGCTAACGTCCCCATGCATGACCGTCATCGGGGACGATCCGCTCGTCCAGCTCGTCGACGTCCAGAAGTGGTACGGCGACCTGCACGTGCTCCAGGACATCAACCTGACTGTCGCGCGCGGCGAGGTCGTCGTGGTGATCGGCCCCTCGGGCTCCGGCAAGTCCACCCTCTGCCGCACGATCAACCGCCTCGAGACCATCGACAAGGGTGAGATCACCGTCGATGGCGCACCCCTTCCCCAGGAGGGCAAGGCGCTGGCCCGGCACCGGGCGGATGTCGGCATGGTGTTCCAGAGCTTCAACCTGTTCGCCCACAAGACGATCCTCGAGAACGTCACGCTCGGCCCGATCAAGGTGCGCAAGACGCCGAAGGCCGAGGCCGAGGCCAGGGCGAAGGAACTGCTGGACAGGGTCGGCGTCGGCCACCAGGCGGAGAAGTACCCCGCCCAGCTCTCGGGCGGCCAGCAGCAGCGCGTGGCCATCGCCCGCGCACTCGCGATGGAGCCGAAGGTGATGCTCTTCGACGAGCCGACCTCGGCACTGGACCCCGAGATGATCAAGGAAGTCCTCGACGTCATGGTCGACCTCGCCGAGCGCGGGATGACGATGATCGTGGTCACCCACGAGATGGGCTTTGCCCGCACCGCGGCCAACCGCGTCGTGTTCATGGCCGACGGCCGCATGGTCGAGACGGCCGACCCGGAGACGTTCTTCACCAACCCAGAGAGCGATCGCGCCAAGGACTTCCTGGGCAAGATCCTCAAACACTGATCGCTCGGCATTCTCGGGCCTACAAGAAGGAGCAGTAGATGCGACTCAGGAAAGCATTCGCGGCGACGGCGGTCAGCCTCATCGCTGCCACCGGCCTCGTGGCCTGCGGCGACGCGGGCGACGACGGCGACGACGGCGTGAAGGTCGAGGCCAAGGACGACTGTGACGGCAAGTTCGAGGAGGGCTCGCGAATGGCCGAGCTCTCCGAGGCCGGCAAGATCAACGTCGGCCACAAGGACGACCAGCCCGGTCTGGGCTTCGAGGGCGCGACCGACGACCGCCCCAGCGGCTTCGACATCGAGGTCGCGAAGCTCCTCATCGCCGACCTGTGCATCGACCCGGAGAGCGACGGCGTCAACTGGGAGGTGACCATCTCCGACAACAGGGAGCCGTTCCTCGAGCAGGGCAAGGTCGACCTCGTGCTGGCGTCGTACTCCATCACCGAGGACCGTCGCCTCAAGGTCGGGCAGGCCGGTCCCTACCTGGTCACCGGCCAGCAGCTCCTCGTCAAGGCCGACAGCGACGTCGAGAGCATCGACGACCTGAAGGGCCAGGAGGTCTGCTCGGTGACCGGATCGACGTCGATCGACCGGATCGACGAGAAGGGCGCCAAGGGCGTCGGCTTCGACAGCTATTCCGAGTGCGTCGCCAAGGTTCTCGACGGCACTGTCGAGGGCATGTCCACCGACGGCACGATCCTCGCCGGCTTCGCCGCCGAGAACGAAGGCCAGCTCAAGGTCGTCGGCGACACCTTCTCCGAGGAGAACATCGGCGTCGGCTACAGCAAGGCCGAGCCCGAAATGTGCGAGTGGATCAATGACGTGCTCACCGCGTCGTTCTCCGACGGTTCGTGGGCCGAGGCCTTCGACATCACGCTGGGCCCGTCGGGCGTCGAGACGCCGGAGCCGCCGGCGCTGGACCCCTGCGCCTGATCTGAGAAGTCTCCGCGGCTGCGGGTCCCATCGCCACCAGGCGTGGGGCCCGCAGCCGTGAGCACCGACTGAGAACCGACCGAGAACCGGGAAGGAGGCCACGTGGAGGCCGTCACCGAGAACTGGGACCTCTTCTTCCGCAGCTTCGGCTACACCGTCGCGCTGTTCCTCATCGCCGCAGTCCTGTCGATGATCTTCGGAACCCTGCTCTGCGCCTTGCGCGTGGGACCGGTGGCCATCATGCGGGCGGCGGCGACGACGTACGTGACGCTCGTCCGCAACACCCCCCTGGTCATCGTCTTCGCCTTCTTCAGCTTCGCCTCGCCGATGTTCGGCCTGACCTTCGGGTTCCTCGACGTCCACATCGGCCAGTTCGACTTCACCGAGGCGTTCGGTGCCGCTGTCGTCAGCCTGACCCTCTACACCTCGACGTTCGTCTGCGAGGCGTTGCGGTCAGGGATCAACTCCGTCCCGCTGGGACAGGCCGAAGCAGCCCGCGCGGTCGGCCTCACCTTCGGCGGCACCATGACGCAGGTGGTCCTGCCCCAGGCCGTCCGGGCCTCCGTGCCCCCGTTGGCGAGCGTCCAGATCGCGATGCTCAAGAACACCTCGGTGGCAGCGGCCTTCGGCATCCTCGAGGCGGTCGCTCAGATGCGCCGGTTCACCAACAACTTCAGCTCGCAGCGCACGGAGATCTTCGTCTGCTTCGCGCTCGGCTACATCGTGCTGGTCCTCCTCCTCTCGTTCGCGGCGAACCGACTCGAGCGGAGGTGGAGGGTCGCATGAGCAACAGCGTGCTCTTCGACGCACCCGGGCCCAGGACAATGGTGCGGCACCGGCTCTACGCCCTGGCGACGGCCGTGGCCCTTCTCGGCCTGGCCTGGTACGTCTTCGACGGCTTCAACGACGCCGGGCAGTTCGACTTCGAGAAGAAGTGGGAGGTCTTCACGACTCCCGACTACATCCGGGCGCTGCTGGTCGACGGCCTGTTCAAGACCCTCCAGATGGCGTTCGGTGCGATCCTCGGCGCCGTCGCCTTCGGCGTGGTGTTCGGCATCGCCAAGATGTCCGATCACTGGTGGATCCGCTGGCCCGCAACGGTGATCGTGGAGTTCTTCCGCGCGGTGCCGGTCCTGCTCCTGATGGTCTTCGCCTGGTTCACCCTCGGCATCAAGGAGGACAGCAGCTCGTTCTGGGCCGTCGTCATTGCACTCACGCTGTACAACGGTGCGGTGCTGGCCGAGGTGCTGCGCGCCGGCATCAACGCGGTGCCCAAGGGTCAGGGCGAGGCGGCGTACGCCGTCGGCATGCGCAAGACCCAGGTGATGTCGAACATCCTGCTGCCCCAGGGCGTCAAGATCATGCTGCCGTCCCTGGTCAGCCAGTGCATCGTCGCCCTCAAGGACACCGCACTCGGCACGCTCGTCCTGGCCCCCGGTCTCACCAAGGTGGGGACGCAGATCTACCTCGAGTTCAACAACCGCGTGCCGACCATGTTCGTCGTCGCCACCTTGTACATCTCGGTCAACATGTTGCTGATGCTGCTGGCGAACTGGCTGCAGAAGCGGTACGTCGGCGAGAAGAAGCTCAAGGTCGCCCACGTCGGTGGCGGCTTCGCGACCGGCGCCGGCGGCGCCGGCGGCGCCGGCGGCAACGTCTGAGTGGCTACTTCTTCTTCGAGGTCACCCAGAGGTTGATGACGCCCTCGATGACGACGGTGCCGTCCTCGAGCTGGCCACGAACGCGGACCGGGAGGTCACCCTCGGCGCTGTCCCACTGCTCCTGGTCGGTCTCGGCGATGCAGGTGATGTCGCCGGTCGCCTTCGCCGTGTAGCTGATCGACATCCCCTTGGGGATCCAGCGCTTGGTGTCCGGGATCGTCGACTCGGCGAGCGCGCCCATCGCCATCTCCAGGCCGTTGCACAGCGCGATCGCATGCACGGTGCCGATGTGGTTCTGCACGCTGCGCCGCTTCGGGAAGCGGATCTCAGCGTAGTTGGGCCGCATGTCGACCACGCGCGGGTGGATCGTCGCGAAGTAGGGCGCCTTCTGGGCGAACGCGAGGGAGAAGACCCGCTTGCCGATCGAGCCGCCGACCACCGGCACGCCGGTCGTGGTCTTCCAGAGATTGTGCACCGGAGTCGTCATGGCGCTGAGGCTACTCGTGGGTAACAACGGCGGCAAGGTGCCGTTCGTCTCACTTGCTCGCGACGACGAAGACGCGACGGAACGGCATCACGACGCCGTGGTCGTCCTCGGCGTACGCCGCACGCAGCCGGGCCCTGAACTCCGCCTCGAAGGCCGGGCGGAGGTCGTCGGGCAGTGCCTGCAGGGTCGGACGGGCGCCCGTGGCCGAGACCCAGGTGAAGACCGGGTCGGGGCCCTGCAGGACGTGGAGGTACGTCGTCTCCCACGCGTCGACCTCGCAGCCGAGCTCCTGCAGCGCGCGGAGGTAGGTGGCGGCGTCATGGGCGGCGACCGTTGCGGCGCCGGCCGTGTGGGCGGCGTACGGCGGCTCGGCAGCCAGTTCCTCACGGATCGTGGTGGTCGGCTGGTCGGCGTTGCCGGGGACCTGGAACGCGAGCCAGCCTCCCGGCGCGAGCGCGGCGACCAGGTCGGCCATCAGGTCGAGGTGACCGGGGAGCCACTGCAGCGTGGCGTTGGAGACGAGCACGTCGATGCTCTGCGGCTCGACGGCGGCGAGCCAGTCGCGCAGGTCGGCGACGTCGAACGCCACCCGCTCCCCCGCCGGACTCTCCTCCGCTGTGCGGATCATGGCGACGCTCGAGTCGATTCCGGCGACCTCGGCGTCCGGCCAGCGCTCGGCGAGCAGGGCGGTGAGGTTGCCGGGCCCGCAGCCGAGATCGACCACGGTGCGGGGCTCAGCCGCATCGATGCGGGTGACCAGGTCGACGAACGGCCGGCCACGCTCATCGGCGTACGTCAGGTAGCGCTGCGGGTCCCAGGTGTGGCTCATCGCCCGAGGCCCTGACGGTCGGCGAGGTACTCGAGGATGCGCGCGTTCACCGCATCGGGCTGCTCCAGCTGCAGGAAGTGCCCCGCGCCCTCGATGACCGCGACCCGGCTGCCCTCGGGGAGCTGACTGCCGACCATGCCGGCCCAGCGGATGTCGAGGCAGCCGTCGTCGGCGCCGTGCAGGTAGAGCAGCGGCACCCGGGGCTCACCCACCCAGTCGCGCGCCAGGGGCCGGTAGTGACCGGGCAGCTGCCGGACCCGCGGCTGCGCCCGGTAGTAACCCAGGGCTGCACCCTTGCGTTCGTCGTCCGGCAGTGCGGCCGCCAGGTGCGCGAGATCGTCGGTCGCATCGAAACCGGGCGACCACCGCTTCCACAGGTGGGTGACGAGGCGGTCGAAGGAGCGTTCGGGGAGGCGCGGGAGCTGGTTGAAGACGGTGTACCAGCTCAGCCCGGCCTGTCGCGGCAGCACCCGAAGCCAGCGAACGACGTCGCCGCGGCGCGGGTTCATGGTGCTGAAGGGCGGCACGGAGAGCGAGACGATCGCGGCGAAGGGATTGGCGTCCGAGGCGGCGATCCCGTTGGCAGTGATCGCGCCCCAGTCGTGCCCGACGAGGAGCGCCCGGTCGTCGCCGTCATGGGCCCGGTGGAGGGCGAGGACGTCGTCCATCAGCGCGGGCACGTGATAGCTGCCGTCGGCCGGGATCGAGCTCGGCGCGTAACCCCGCGTGAACGGTGCGACCACCCGCCAGCCGGCGTCGGCGAGCGCAGGGCCGAGGTGGCGCCAGGTGTGCGCAGTGTCCGGGAACCCGTGCAGGAGTACGGCGAGCGGTCGGTCGTGGTCGTCGATGTCACCCCAGACGAGGCTGGTGAGGGTGACCCGGTCGAGGACGGTCGATCGTTGGTTCACGGGGCAACCCTACGGGGCAATTATCTCGACATCAAGATTCTCGACGGCCCGCTAGGATGCCGCCATGCGGGACGAGGTCGATGAGCTGATCGAGGCATGGGCGCGCGAGCGCGACGACCTCGACCTCGCGCCCGTCTCCGTCTTCAGCCGGATCTCGCGCCTGGCCCACCACGTCGACAAGGCCCGCCGGCAAGCGTTCACGGCCCACGACATCGAACCGTGGGAGTTCGACGTCCTCGCAGCACTGCGCCGGGCCGGGGCGCCGTACGAACTGTCGCCGGGACGGCTGCTGCGCGAGACGCTGGTGACCAGCGGGACGATGACCAACCGGGTCGACCGGCTCGCCACCCGGGGCCTGGTCGAGCGCCACCCCGACCCCTCAGACCGCCGGGGCGTCCTGGTGCGGCTCACGCCCGAGGGCAAGGACGCCGTCGACGGCGCCTTCACCGCGCTCCTCGACGCCGAGCGCGATCTGCTCACCGGCCTGAGCGGAGCGGACCAGAAGGAACTGGCCGCCCTGCTGCGCCGGCTGCTGCTCCCCTTCGCCGGCTGATCACTCCAGCAGGGCAGCAGCCTCGAGCCACTCGAGCTCGGCGTTGGCCTTCTCCTCGTGCAGCGTCGTGAGCTCGGCCGCGATCTCGGTGAGCTTCTTCGCATCGCTGGCGTTGTCGAGCAGGGCAGCGGTCAGCTCGCCCTCCCGCGCCCCCATCCGCGCCAGCACCTTGTCGAGACGAGCGACCGTCTTGCGCGCAGTGCGCTCCTCGGCGGAGCCGGCGCGCGCCTTCGGCGAACCGCTGTGTGATTCCGAGCTGGATCTCGATACGCCGCCTCGTTCCTCGGCGGCCCCTCGATCAGCCTGCTTGGCGGTGGTGTTCTCCGCGCCACCGGCCTTGCGCCGCTCGAGGTACTCGTCGACACCGCGCGGCAGCATCGAGATCTTGCCGTCGCCGAGGAGTGCCCAGACCGAATCGGTGACACGCTCGAGGAAGTAACGGTCGTGGGACACCACGACGAGGGTGCCGGGCCAGCCGTCGAGGAAGTCTTCCAGCACGTTGAGCGTCTCGATGTCGAGATCGTTGGTGGGCTCGTCGAGAAGCAGGACGTTGGGCTCGGTCAGCAGCAGACGCAGCAACTGGAACCGTCGGCGCTCGCCACCGGAGAGGTCACCCACACGGGCAGTCAGCCGGTCCCCGGTGAAGCCGAACCGCTCCAGCAGGGAGGTGGCGGACACCTCGCCATCGAGGGTCTTGGTGACCCGACGGATCGACTCGACGGTCTCCAGCACCCGTGAGTTGGGGTCGTCGAACTCGACGTCCTGGGTCAGGTGCTCCAGGGCCACGGTGCGGCCCTGCTTGACCCGCCCGGCGACGGGCGAGGCGTTGCCGGCGATCAGGGAGAGCACCGACGTCTTGCCCGCACCGTTGACGCCGACCAGACCGACCCGGTCACCGGGACCGAGCCGCCAGGTGGCGTTCTCGAGCAGGGTGCGCTCGCCACGCACGAAGTCGACGTCCTCGATGTCGATGACGTCCTTGCCCAGGCGCTGCGTCGCGAACTTCTGGAGCTCGAGCCGGTCGCGCGGCGGCGGCACGTCCTCGATCAGGGCGTTGGCCGCATCGATCCGGAACTTCGGCTTCGAGGTCCGCGCGGGGGCGCCGCGACGGAGCCAGGCCAGCTCCTTCTTGACGAGGTTCTGCCGGCGCTGCTCGGAGACGCTGGCCTGGCGAGAGCGTTCGGCCTTGGCCAGCACGAACGCGGCGTAGCCGCCGTCGTACAGGTCGACGACACCGTCGTGGACCTCCCACGTCTGCTGGCAGACCTCGTCGAGGAACCAGCGGTCGTGGGTGACGACGACGAGTGCGGAGGACCGGGCGGCCATGTGTGCGGCCAGCCAGGCCACGGCCTCGACGTCGAGGTGGTTGGTCGGCTCGTCGAGGATGATCAGGTCGTGGTCGCCGAGCAGCAGCGCGGCCAGCGCACACCGACGGCGCTCACCACCGGACAGCCCGTCGATGGTGCGGTCGAGCTCGACGCCCGCAAGGAGGACCTCGACGATCTCGCGCGAGCGCCCGTCGGCCGCCCACTCGTGGTCGGCCATGCCGCCCAGCACGACCTCGCGCACGGTGTGGCTGTCCTCGAAGTCGTCGCGCTGGGTGAGGACGCCCACGAGCAGGCCGCGCTGGCGCGAGACCCGACCGGAGTCGGGCTCCTCGGTGCCGGTCATCAGGCGCAGCAGCGTCGTCTTGCCGTCGCCGTTGCGGCCGACGACGCCGATGCGCTCACCGGCCCCGACCCCGAGGGAGACCTCGGTCAACAGCGGGCGGACGCCAAAGGACTTCGAGACCTTCTCGAGGTTGAGAAGGCTGGGCACATCAGGCATAGGTCACCACGTGGGCACCAGCGACAGGGCCGGGCGCGAGGGTGCACCGGAACCCGCGCTCGGTGAGGTCAGCAGCAGTGGCACGCGCGTCGTCGACGTCGTCGTGCAGCACGAGGAGGGTCGGGCCGGAGCCGGACAGGAGCACGCCGGCCGGCGACAGGCTGCGCAGCTGGACCTCGACGTCGACCAGGTCGGGTCGCAGGTCGCGCGCGGCGGGCCAGAGATCGTTGGCGAGCCGGTCGCCGACCTCGTCGACGTCGCCACTGGCGAGCGCCTCGAGCAGGTCTTCCGGGAGCGGCGGCTCAGCGGGCGCATCGGGCGAGAGCTCGTCGAAGTGGCGGTACGCCGCCGGCGTGGACAGTCCCTCCTCGGACAGCACCACGACCCACCAGACCGAGGTGCGGTCGGTGACCGGCTCGACGAGCTGGCCGTGGCCGGTGCCGAGGGCGGTGCCGCCGAGCAGCGCGAAGGGGACATCGCTGCCGAGGGTGCCGGCAATCCGCAACAGGTCGTCGTCGAGGGTCTGCAGGTCCCACAGCCGGTCGAGGGCGAGCAGGGTCGCGGCCGCGTCGGCCGAGCCGCCCGCCATGCCACCCATCACCGGGATGCCCTTGGAGATGGAGATGTGCGCGGCGAGGTCGACACCGTGGTGCTCCACCAGCGCGCGGCCAGCGCGGATCGCGATGTTGGTGTCGTCGAGCGGCACGCCGTCGACGTGCTCGGTCAACTCGACCGACCACGCGGGGGCGTCGAAGACCGTGACGTCGTCGTAGAGGCCGACCGCCTGGTAGACGGTGGCGAGCGGGTGCAGCCCGTCAGGACGCGGCGCGCCGACGCCGAGGTGGAGGTTGATCTTGGCCGGCGCCCGCACGGTCACGGGCGGCAGTGTGTCGATGCGTTGCTGGCTCACTGGGCTGCCCCCTGCTGGTCGAGCGCGATCGCGATCGCAACGAACTCGTCGATGCCGAGGGACTCGCCCCGGGTGAGCGGGTCGATGCCGACCGCTCTCAGCGCACTCTCGGCCGCCTCGGCGCTGCCGGCAATGCCCCGGAGTACGCCGCGCAGGACCTTGCGGCGTTGCGCGAAGGCCGCATCGATCACGGCGAAGACCTGCTCACGGGTGACCTGGTCGGTCGGGGGTTCGCGGCGCTTCCAGGCCACCAGGCCGGAGTCGACGTTGGGCGCGGGCCAGAAGACGTTGCGGCCGATCGCGCCGGCCCGGCGTACGTCGGCGTACCAGGCGGCCTTGGCGGACGGCACGCCGTACGTCTTGGAGCCGGGCGGGGCCGCGAGCCGGTCGGCGACCTCGGCCTGCACCATCACCAGGCCGTGCTCCAGCGACGGGAGGAGCGCCATCAGGTGCAGCAGGACCGGCACCGAGATGTTGTAGGGCAGATTGGCGACCAGCGCCTGCGGCGGCGGACCGGGGATCTCGGTCACCGCGAGCGCATCCGCCAGCACCACCCGCAGCTTGTCGACGTGGCCGGGCGCGAACACAGCGATCGTCGCGGGCAACTCGTCGGCCAGCGTCTTGTCGACCTCGATCGCGGTCACCTCCGCACCGACGTCGAGCAGGGCCAGGGTCAGCGACCCGAGCCCGGGGCCGACCTCGAGAACGACCTCGCCCTCGGCGACGCCGGATTCGCGCACGATGCGGCGAACCGTGTTGGCGTCGATGACGAAGTTCTGACCACGCTGCTTGGTCGGGCGCAGGTCGAGGCGCGCCGCGAGCTCCCGAACCTCCACCGGACCCAGCAGGCGCGGGGCGGAGGTGTCAGGCATGGGACCCAGCGTAGTGACCCACGAGGTGTGGGGTTTGGCCGGACGAGGTGTGGGGTTTGGTCATCCGAAGTGCTGCAGGAGAAATGCGAGGTGCGGGGCCCGGTCGGCGTACCGACCAGACCCCGCACCTCGATGAACCAAACTCCACACTTCGTCAGCGAGGAAGACCCAGCTTCGAGGCGCAGCCGGGCCAGGCGCCGTAGCCGCCGGAGGCGTTGCGCACCTTGGTCGCGATGGCGATCTGGGTCTCGCGGGAGGCCTGGTGCGGCAAGCCGCTGCCGCCGTTCGCTGCCCAGGTTCCCGGGTTGAACTGGAGGCCGCCGTAGTAACCGTTGCCGGTGTTGGCCGCCCAGTTGCCGCCGGCCTCGCACTGCGCGAGGGCGTCCCAGACGCTGTTGCCGCTTGCGTAGTTGGCGGTCGCCACCTTCTTGGTGCCGACCCGCACGACCTCGGCGCGGGGCTCCTTGCTGACGTCCTGCTCCAGGACCGTGCGGCGCACGACCTCACCGTTGCGGATCGTGACCTTGTAGGTCACGTCGCGGATGCCGGTGATGCCCTCGGTGACGACGGTGCTCTCGCCCTCGTACATCGAGTCGTCCTCGATCCGCTTGACCGGCGCCGAGAAGACCTCGTCGTCGATGCTGCGCTTCTTGACGTTGATGTCGGTGTAGACGATCTTGTCGCCGGACTCGATCTCGGCGTCCCGCTTGGGGCTGACCTTGTCGTGCTTGTCGAGGTCGACCCCGACCTCGGCCAGGGCGTCCTCGACGGTCAGGGCAGCGACCTTGCGCTTGACGGCCTTCTTGCCTGCGAGCTTGAAGGTCAGCTTCTTGGCGGTGATGACCTCGATCTCGGCGCCACCACGGCTGATGCTCGTGCCACGGCTGGTCGAGAGGCGGCTGTCGGCGTACAGGCTGCCGATCTGGGACAGCGCGCCGTTGACATCGGTCGCGGTCACCCAATGGGTGCTGGTGTCACCGTCGACGGTCAGCTCGATCGGCTTGCTGAACCGGACGGACACCTTGTCGCCGGCCTCGATGGCCTCGTCGGCGTCGGGAGAGACCAGGTCGCGGTCGGTGAGCTTGATGTCGGCGGACTCGAGAACGTCCCCGACGGTGTCACCGAGCGTGGAGACAGTGCGCTCCTTGCCGTCGACAGAAAGCGTGACTTCGGTCGTCATCGACGAGTAGCCGTAGGTCACCGCGGAAATCGCGATCAACACCGCGACGATCGTCGCGACGAGGGCAACCCGGCTGTGGGTCAGCTTCTGGATGAGCGCCTTGAGGCGCAGGACAAGGGTGGGGTGCGCAAGCTGCACGACTCTCCGATGTTCGGACTCTCCGGGCCTCGGCAACCAGTCCGATCCGGCCCCCGCACGGTGGTGCGGTGGTGCCAGATCCCGTGACAACTGGTCGAGATGCTGCTTCCGATCCCGGCCTTCTGCCATCAACCAGAACAGGAGCAAGCAGCCCAAAGCAAACCCTCGACGCCCCGTTCACGCTCAGCGGGTGACCTGTTTCACCTCAGGAACGCCCCAATTGCCCCATCCGTCACGTCATCTTGCTAACTCCAGCTAGCACCCATCGGTGCTACCTTCAGCCATGCAGGTCGGCACGATCACAGCCTTGTGGCGCTACCCGGTGAAGTCGATGGGCGGCGAGTCCGTCCCTTCGTCGTACGTCGACGAGCGAGCCCTGCACGCCGACCGGATGTGGGCAGTCCGCGACCTGGAGCTCAACGCCGTCACGACTGCCCGCCGCCTGCCCGCCCTGCTCGGCTGTACGGCGCGCTACGTCGCCGAGCCGCCCGCAGGCGTCGGGCCGGGCGACGTGGTCCCCGTCGTCGTGACGTTCCCGGACGGCACCGAGGTCGAGAGCACCGACTCCGCGACCATGGACGCGCGGCTCAGCGACCTCACCGGCAAGAGGGTCACGCTCGTCCCGCTGCCACCGCTGAGCGACAAGGCGGCGTACCGCGGCGTCCTCGCCAGCAAGAAGGACATCCGCCAGCAGTTCGGGCTCGCCGACGACGAACCGCTGCCGGACTACTCGATGTTCTCGCTGCGGATGCTGGCCGAGCTCGCGATCTACGCGACCCCGATCGGGATCTTCGCCGACGCGTACCCGCTGCACATCGTGACGACCTCGAGCCTGCGAACGATGGCCGCGCACGGCGGCGACTTCGACGTACGCCGCTTCCGACCGAACATCGTGATCGACTGCCCGATGGACGGGCTGGCCGAACAGGAGTGGATCGGCGGCACCCTGCACGTCGGCGACCTGAGCACCCGGGTGGAGGTGCCCACCATCCGGTGCACGGTGCCGTTGCGAGAGCAGGTCGGGGTGCCGGCCGACCCCGAGGTGATGCGGTCGGTGTCGACCTACGGCCAGCGCTGGTTCGGCGTGTACGCCGACGTCGCCGCCCCGGGCACGCTTCGGGTGGGCGACACCGTCGACCTGGAGCCGCCGCCCAGCCACGGTGCGGTCGCAACGTCCGTCAGTCGCATGGCCGAGCGGGTCAAGCGCAACGCCGTCAAGACCGGCAACCGGTTCCTGCCGCGCTGATCACCAGGTCCCGCCGAACGCCCTCTCGGTGTTGGCGTCGATCGCTGCACAGAGCTCTCCGAGGTCTTCGCCGCGCTCGGTCGCCATCACCTGCAGCGTCACCGGGATGAGGTACGACGCGTTGGTCCGACCGCGGTACGGCGTCGGAGTCAGGAACGGTGCGTCGGTCTCCACGAGCACGCGGTCGAGCGGTGCCAGACGCAACGCCTCGCGCAACGGCTCGGCGTTCTTGAACGTCACCGTGCCGGCGAAGGACAGGTGGGCGCCACGATCGAGGCAGGCGCGGGCGAAGTCCGCGTCGCCGGAGAAGCAGTGCATGACCCAGCGCTCGGGCACACCCTCGCTGTCGAGCACCTCGAGGACGTCGTCGTGGGTGTCGCGGTCGTGGATCACCAGCGTCTTGTCGAGCCGCTTCGCGAGGTCGATGTGCCGCCGGAAGGACTCGACCTGGACGGCACGACCGTCCTCTCCGGTCCGGAACGCGTCGAGCCCGGTCTCCCCCACGGCTCGCACCTTGTCGTGCGCCCCGGCGAGCTGTTCGATCTCGTCCCACGCAGCCTCGAGCGCCGCGCGGCCGCCGGTCTCGAAGATCCGGGGCGCCTCGTTCGGGTGCAGAGCGACGCCGGCGACCAGTCCCGGATGATCCGCGGCGGCGGTGACCGCCCAGCGGGCACCCGGCAGATCGCAGCCGATCTGCACGATCCGGGTGACCCCGACGGTCGCTGCAGCAGCGATCGCCTCTGTCGGGTCCCACGGTTCACCACCGCGACCGATGTCCAGGTGGCAGTGGTTGTCGACGACCGGGTGCGGAAGCGCCTCAGGCGCCGGCGGGAGGTCGAGCTCACTCATCGACGTGCACCACCTGGTAGACGTCGCGCTTCGGCAGCCCGGCCTGGACGGCGACCGCGGCGATCGCGTCCTTGCGCCGCATCCCGGTCTCCTCCAACTCGGCCACGGCTGCCCGCAGGCTGTCGGGATCGGTGGCGATGCTGGTCCCCGCGACGACACCGGCGACGACGATCGTGACCTCCCCGCGGATCCCTTCGTTCGCCCAGTCGACGAGCTCGGCGAGCGGACCGCGGCGTACCTCCTCGTAGGTCTTGGTCAGCTCGCGACAGACGGCCGCGGGTCGATCGGGCCCGAATGCGTCACGCATCGCCTCGAGCGCAGCCACGGTGCGGTGCGGCGCCTCGAAGTAGACGAGGGTCCGCTGTTCGGACGCGACCTCGGCGAGGCGACGGGCACGCTCGCCTGCCTTGCGCGGCAAGAAGCCCTCGAAGCAGAACCGGTCGACGGGGAGTCCCGAGACGGCGAGCGCGGTCAGCACGGCCGAAGGCCCGGGCACGGCGGTCACCCGGATGCCGGCCTCCACAGCGGCGGCCACCAGGCGGTAACCGGGGTCGGAGACGCTCGGCATCCCTGCGTCGGTCACCAGGACGACGCGTTCGCCGGCCAGCAGCGCGTCGACCAGCGTCGGCGTACGTGCGGCCTCGTTTCCCTCGAAGTAGGACACGACGCGACCACGGAGCTCGATGCCGAGGTCGTTGACCAGACGGCGCAGGCGGCGGGTGTCCTCGGCGGCGATGACATCAGCACCAGCCAGCTCCGCGGCGAGCCGCGGCGGCGCGTCACCGACCTGCCCGATCGGGGTGCCCGCCAACACCAGGACTCCAGTCACGTCACCGATCCTTGCAGATGCTTGCGTAGGCTCTGCGACCGTGACGCCCGTCGACGAGAAGATCCGCAGGCCCGCGCGGCTCGTGGGCCTGTCGACCACCTCGACCGGCGCTCAGGTGCCCCGCGCGGTCGAGCGTGCGATCAACCCGCTGCGCCGCTTGGCTCTGCGGGAGAAGCTGGTCGGCTGGCTCGCACCGATCGGGCTCACCCTGCTCGCATTCGGCCTGCGCCTGATCGGCCTGGGCAACCCGGACCGCTTCGCGTTCGACGAGACCTACTACGCCAAGGACGCGTGGTCGCTGCTCAACAACGGCTACATCCAGACGTACCTCTCCGACGTCGACGGCAACACGAAGAACGAGATCAACGACGACATCCTCGCCGGCCACACGCACGGCGTCTGGACCGGAGATCCGTCCCTGGCCGTGCACCCCGACGTCGGCAAGTGGCTCATCGCGCTCGGCGAGAAGGCCTTCGGCATGGACCCCTTCGGCTGGCGCATCGCCTCGGTGGTCGCGGGCGCGCTGATGGTCCTGGTGATGTGCCGGCTGGTACGCCGCATGACCGGCTCCACGACACTCGGCTGCATCGCCGGCCTCCTGCTGATGCTCGACGGTCTGCACTTCGTGCTGTCGCGACTCGCGCTCCTCGACATCTTCCTCGCGCTGTTCCTGCTGTGCGCCGTGTCCTGCCTGGTCGCCGACCGCGACTGGCACCGTGCGCGGCTGGCCCGCAAGGCGGTCCAGGGCCAGCTCACGGGCTGGGGTCCGCGGATCCTGTTCCGTCCCTGGCTGATCGCGGCCGGCGCGTGCTTCGGCCTGGCGATCGGCACGAAGTGGACGGCGCTCTACCCGCTCGCGGCCTTCGGGGTGCTGTGCTGGATCTGGAGCGCAGGCGCACGGCGGTCCCTCGGGATCCGGTGGCCGATCGTCAAGGGTGCGATCGCCGACGGCGTACCTGCCTTCCTGCAGCTGGTGGTCGTCGCCGCGCTCGTCTACATCGCCACGTGGGGCGGCTGGCTCGCACACGCCAACGAGTACGAGGAGAACCTCAGCTCGACGCAGTACCGCCAGTACACCGGCCAGGGCCAGTGCGCCAAGGACGACGACTCCTACGAGGCGACCGACCTCGACACGACGAAGAAGTGGCCGACAGCGACCGAGAAGGACGCCCACGGCGTGGGTGAGGCGTGGCAGTCACTGCGCTCGCTCTGGTACTACCACCAGGACGTCTACACCTTCCACACCCACTTCCTGAACTGCTCCGAGCACTTCTACGAGTCGAAGCCATCGAGCTGGCTGCTCGTCAACCGGCCGGTCGGCGTGGCCGTCACCAACGACATCCCACCCACGGCCAAGGGCTGCGACGCACCAGCCGGCAGCGACTGCATCAAGCAGGTGCTGCTGATCCCGACGCCGGTGCTGTGGTGGGGCGGCCTGCTGGCCCTGATGTTCGCCGTCGTGATGTGGGTCGGCGCCCGCGACTGGAGATACGGCGTCGCCGTGGTCGGTGTCCTGGCGACCTGGCTGCCCTGGCTGCAGTACGACGACCGACCCATCTTCATCTTCTACGCGATCGCGATCCTGCCGTTCACGGTCATCGCGCTGACCCTGAGCATCGGCACCCTGATCGGACCCTCGCGGCTGCCCTCGGCACGGCGTACGGCCGGAGTCATCGTGGGCGGGGCCTTCGTGATCCTCACGCTGGTGAACTTCGCGTGGTACTGGCCGATCTGGACCAACCAGATGCTGACGCACAGCGAATGGCTGGACCGGGTCTGGTTCTCGCGCTGGGTCTAGGTGCGCGCGGCCTCAGTGGTTGCGCAGTGCGCTGATCAGTCGGGCCTTCTTCATGTAGGAGCGACCCTCGACACCGATCTCCGCGGCCCGCTTGCGCAGCTCGCTGACCGTCCACTCCTCGTACGGCTGCGCCTCACCGCCGCGTCGACCCACCGTCGAGGCCCCCTCGGTCTTCATCGCGTTCGAGATCCGGGCGGCCTTCTCCTTGCTGGCACCGTCGTCGCGCAGGGCCTCGTAGGCCTCGGGGTTGGTGATTCCGGGACCGTGCTTCTCCTCAGGCATGGTTCCTCCTCCGCCGTCCTTTCCTGTCGTGCGCGCCCCGGCGACACCACGACGGCGGTCGTACGCCAGAGCCACCTCATCGTTCGCGATCGCACCCCGAGAGGCGCAACCACGGCCCACAACGCGATGGAGGCCAGCGCGACCGCCGCCGTGGCGGTCAGGGTCACACTGGGGCCAGTACCCGGATGATCGATCTCAAACGGGTCCGGACTACTTGTCTCCGGCTCGGCCGATGGAGGGCGCAGTGAGGTCGTCGAGAAGGGCGTCCAAAAGCCCGCGCAGACCCGGATGGCTCACGTGCCCCTCCCGCGCCACCTGGATCAGGCGTTCGGCGACTTCGCGCACCTTCATGTTGCGGTTGCGCGACCACCACTTGAGCATCGCGAAGGCGGCGTTCGGGTCCAGGCCGTAGCCGAGCATGAGCACGCCCTTGGCCTGCTCGATGGTGTCGCGGCCCTTCGCGGAGGCCGCGACTGCTGCATCGGCGGCGGCGTTGTTCTCCTCTTCCATCTCGGCCGTGAGGTCGAGGTAGTAGCCGACCAGCCTGTCGACCGGTCCTCCTTGGCGCGAGGGCTCGTCGTACTCACCCGCGCCGACGAGGACGACACGGCGTTCGGAACCTGCCACCAGAATGCGGTAGTAGATGTTGAAGGGTGCGCCGTGAGCGGTCGCCTCGCGCAGGGTCCGGTCGAACAGGTCGCGGTCCTGCTCGTGCTTGTGCTTCAGGATCAGCTCGGTGGTGGGCGTCACCTCACTGGGCCGATAGCCGTGGATTGCGTACACGTCGTCGTCCCAGTCCCACACCTCGGTGGCGACATGGAAGACGAATCGCCCAGCCTGACGCAGGTCCCCCTGGGCGGACATGGCCGCCGCCACTGACTCCTCGATCAACGCCTGTTCCATCACACCCCCCAGTGTCGAAACCCCCCGGTCACGGCCTACCCGTGCACCGAGCAGCAGTCCGTAGCCAGGCAGCACAGTTGTAGAAGTGCCACCAACTTTCGGACCGGCCGCGCGGACAAGTATGGGGATCCGCGCGGCCGCGCGCAACCACTTCAGATCAGGCGGCGCGACCCGGTTGGCGGGCTCCCGTGACGGCGCTGCGCAAGTCGGCGAAAATGCGCTGGAGCAGACGAGAAACCTGGACCTGGGTGACCCCGAGTTCGTCGGCGATCTGCTGCTGGGTGAGCTGGTCGTAGAACCGCATCCGGAGGATCATGCGGTCGCGTGCCTTGAGCCTGCGGCACGCCGGCGCCAACATGGCGACCGCCTCACTGTGCTCGAAGCCAGGGTCGGGTTCCGGGAGCAGCTCGGCGAGCGAACTTCCGGACTCGGACACCGGCGCGTCGAGCGACGTGGCGTGAGCCAGGTCGCGGCACACGATGGCTTCCTCGATCTCCTCGATCGAGCACCCGAGCTCGGTCGCGAGTTCGGAGGGCCGCGGCGATCGGCCGAGCAGTTGCGTGAGCTCCTCCTCAGCCGCGGCGATCCGCGGCCGGATCTCCTGCACACGTCGAGGCGGACGCACCGCCCAGCCTGCCGAACGGAAGTGCCGCTTCAGCTCGCCGAGGATGGTCGGGACCGCGAACACCAGCAGGTCGTCGCCGCGCTCAGGATCGAACCCCTGGACCGCACGGGTGAGGGCCAGGCAAGCGACCTGTTCGAGTTCCTCGAGGCTCTGCCCCCGATTGCGGTAGCGACCGGCCAAGGACTTCGCGACGGGGATGTTGATCACGATGACCTGTTCGAGCAGGGCATCACGAGCGGGGCCTGAGGCGTGGACGGCCTGTGCGAGCAACTCGGCCGTCCGGGCCTTGCGATCGCCGGTACGCACCGGCGACTTCGCTCGACCCTGGGCGGACTTCCCGCGCGACCTGCCGTTGCCAGCAGTCGGAATGGTGGGGACAGCAGGGATGACAGAAGTGATGACGGACATGGACTACTCCCGGAATCGGAAGTGGTTGTGGCGGTGGGCTTGGCCACGGCGCACGTCTCAGCATGCGCATGAATCTTCGGTACCCAATCTACCTTGGTTTCATCCGGGTGGCCACCCAGTTGGGCCATTGGACATAGTTCTTAGGGACTACTCAGGTGGTGACCCCGGCCTGCCGTAACGAGGCGGCCGTTCGCCGGTTGAACCTCATGTCGGGCCAGCAAACCAGGAGGACACCGTGGAGCAGATCAACGTGGCGCTCAGCCCGTTCACTCGTCGCAGCCGCTCGCTCGCTGTCAGCCACCAGACGCTCGGCCTGGGCCGTGGCCTGGAGCCCGGGGAGCACGTCCTGATCCACGACCCGATCGCCGACGAGCACTTCAACGCCGTCGTCGCCGACATCCACTTCGACCTCGACGACACGGCCTACCGGCTCACCGTCGGCGGCCGGATCACTGCCGGCGAGGCCGACGAGTGGATGGCTCCCACAGGCGACGACGACTCGCTGACGACGCGCGACATCGTCGACCTGCTGGCTGAGCTGCGCCGGGGCGAGCGCGACATCTCGGCCGCTCTGGCCGGTATTCGGACCCGCTGACCGCCGCGGTTCCTTCGATCGGGCAGAGGGTCTAGTCAGTCCGGACCAGTCGACTCGTGACTACCGCCCAGACCTGACCTTTTCCTCTGTCCGCACAGCCTCCTGGCGCCCACAATATAAGATGTGCCAGAAGAGAAGACGATCCGCGTGTACCTCGTCGACGACCACGAGGTGGTCCGACGTGGGGTAGCCAGCCTGCTCGCCACCGATCCCGCCATCGAGGTCGTCGGCCAGTCCGGCAGCGCCACGGTCGGGCTCCGCGAGATCATCGCTCTGCGACCGGATGTCGCCATCCTGGACGCCAACCTCGCCGACGGCACCGGGGTCGACATCTGCCGCGAGATGCGTTCGGTCGACCCGAACATCAAGGGCCTGATCCTCACGTCGTACGACGACCCCGACGCGATCTCGTCAGCGATCCTCGCTGGTGCCTCGGGCTACGTGCTCAAGCGGATCGAGGGCAACTCGCTCATCAGCGGCATCAAGCTCGTGGCCGGCGGCCACTCGCTCATCGACCCGACCGTCGCGAGCCGCGTCGTCGAGCAGATGGAGCTGCAGCGCCGGTCACTCGACGTCATCTGCGAGCTCACCCCGCAGCAACGCAAGATCTTCTTCCTCATCGCCGAGGGCATGACCAACCGGCAGATCGCCGAGCGCCTCTACCTCGCCGAGAAGACCGTGAAGAACCACGTCACCGGCCTGCTCTCCCGGCTCGGCCTGCAGCACCGCACGCAGGCTGCCCTGCTCGCCGTACGGCTGCACGGGCCGGAGGCGTCCACCCCGGCCCCGACGGCCGCCGAGCCGAGCGTCATGCCCGGCGCCGCCCGCCGCGTCGGCTGACGGCCCCACCTCGACACACCGAAGCTCCGACCGGCGATCCGGTCGGAGCTTCGTGACGTCCCAGGGCGCTTCCCGGCGCCTGCACAGGCAGAAGCGCAGGAACCCCCGCCTCAGCGGGGGTTCCTGCGCCTCGTCAGCAGATCAGAGCGTGAACTTCGCAACCAGCTCGCGCAGCTCGGTGGCAACTCCGGTCAGGTCGGTGGCGGACGCGAGGGTGTTCTGTGCGCCCTCCCGGGTCTCGGCGGCGGCGGTCGCGACCTGGGTGACGTCCTCGGCGATGGCACCCGCACCGGCGGCGGCCTCGGTCACCGAGCGAGCGATCTCGTTGGTGGTCGCGGTCTGCTCCTCCACCGCGGAGGCGATCGTCGACTGGATGTCGTTGATCTTCGCGATCACGTCGGCGATCCGGCTGATCGCCGAGACCGCTCCCTGGGTGTCGCTCTGGATCGCCTCGATCTTCTTGCCGATCTCCTCGGTTGCCTTGGCGGTCTCCTTGGCGAGCTCCTTGACCTCGTTCGCGACGACCGCGAAGCCCTTGCCCGCGTCGCCGGCCCGAGCCGCCTCGATCGTGGCGTTGAGGGCGAGCAGGTTGGTCTGCTGGGCGATCGAGGTGATCACCTTGATGACCTGACCGATCTCCGCACTGGATTCACCCAGCGACGCGACCGTGCCCTGCGCCTCGGACGCGACGGTGACCGCGTCGGTGGCGACGGTGGCTGCCTCCGTGGCGTTCTTCGCGATCTCGCGGATGGAGGCCGTCATCTCCTCCGCCGCCGTGGCGACGGTCTGGATCGACGCCGACACCTGGACCGAGGCACTCGACGCGGACGCTGCCCGGTCGGACGTCATCGACGCGCCCTCGCCCATGCCCTCGGCCAGCGACGTGAGCTGGCCGGCAGCGGCGGCGAGCGACTCCGCGGAACCGCCGATGTTGCTCATGCTCGCGCGAAGGGTGGCGAGCAGTGATCGCAGGCCCTCGGCCACGCGGCCGACTGCATCGTTGCCCTCGATCTCGAGCTCGCGGGTCAGGTCACCAGCCGCAGCGGCGGAGACGACGTCGAGGATCTGCTCGACCTTGGCGGTCATCTCGGCGGCGGCCTCGCGGTCGGCGGCCTCGCGATTGATCCGTGAGAGCGCCTGCGAGACCAGGCGTCCGACGTTGCGGAGAGCCTCGAGCCGCTGCGGGCTCGGGTCGAGGGTCTCGGTGGCGAAGAAGTCCATCGTCGCGACGACCTCGCCGTCGATGATGATCGGGAAGCAGACGCCGGACTTCACGCCGACCTGCTGCGCGATGGGGGCCCGGACGCAGTCGGTCATCTCGCCGATGTCGCGGGTGAAGAACAAGTCACGCTGCGCCCAGGCCCGGCCGGACAGGCCGACGCCTTCGGCGAACGACGCCTGCAGGGTGACCCGCCGGAACTCCGGACCGGCGTCACCGGACTCGCGGTCGAACTTCAAGGTCCGGTCGGCCGGGTCGACCTTCCAGAACGACCCGTAGGCCCAGCCGAACTCGTTGCGCACGGTGTCCAGAGCGGTCTGGATCGCACCCTCCACATCGGTGGCTGCCGACAGCGTGGAGAGGATCTTGTTGACCGCGGTGGTGTCCGCCTCGGCCTCGGTCCTGCCCCGCTCGACGTTCAGCCGTTCGGTGATGACCTCCCAGGTCGCCATCGCGCCGATGTAGTTGCCCTCCTCGTCCGTGATCGCACTGACCAGGAGGTCCAGGGTCTCCTCCCCCACCTTGATGTCGGCGCGACGCGGCAGGTGCTCGGCCGTCGCGAGCAGGCCGCGCTGGTAGGCGGGGTTCTTGTGGAAGATGTCGAGGCTCGAACCGACCACCTCGTCGGCGCGCACCGGAAGGGCATGCTCGAGGACGCGCAGCGTGCGCAGCGAGGCCGGGTTCATGTAGCGGATGACGAAGTCGAGGTCGGCGAACATCATGTTCGTCGGGCTGTTCTCCATCATCGACAAGGCGAACGTCGACGCCCCGGAGACCGACTCGGTCTTCGGCGGGCTGGTCTTCGATGCCTTCTCTGCTCGCGTGCCGTTCACCGGCACGTTGAGGGTCTCGGTCACGGGGTTCCTCCGGGGTTGTCGGATGCGGTCGAGACGTCGACCGCACGGTCTGCATCGAGGACGAGCAGGATGGCGTCGGCCAGCGGGAGAACCCCGCGTTCCTTGCACACGAGGTCCTGCACCTTCCTGGGCATGTTTGCTGGCGCCGGTTGTCCATCCACACCGGCGGTGTCGATCACGTCCCCGATGTCATCGACGAGGAGGCTGACCACCTCGCCGCGACTGCGGACGATCACGTTCATGGGGAGCTGGTCGCTCGCACGCGGCGGCAACCCGAGACGGACCCGCAGGTCGACGGCAGTGACGATCTGGCCGCGCAGGTTGATCAGACCGGTGACGGCGCCGGCGGCGCGCGGCACCGGAGTCATCGGCTGGGCACGCAGCACCTCCTGCACCTCCGCGACGGCGACCCCGAAGAACAGGTCGGCGACCCAGAACGTGCAGTACTGCTCGACGGCCGTGCCTGCTGAGGCAGTGGCGGTGACACTCATGCGGGGACCCCCGATCGAGCCACGACGGCCGCCAGGTCCACCAGGTCGGTGACCCGGTCCTGGACGACCGCACTGCCGGTCACCCCGTCACGACGACCGACATGGCTGGAGACGATGGCGACATCGACGACGTCGAGCACACGGTCGATCACGATGCCGACCGCTCCGCCGGCTGCTCCCGCGGTCTCGTGCACGACGACGCTGATCTGGTCGGTGCGGCTGCTCGTGTCGACGAGGCCGATGGCCGTCGCCAGGCGCACCAGCGGCAGGAGACCGTCGCGGTACTGCACGACCTCGCTCGCCCCGCTGCGCTCGATCCGGTCCTGGGAGAACTCCTCGAGCCTCGAGACTGCGGTCAACGGCAAGGCTGCACGGCGGCCGTCAGCGACCTCCAGCACCAGCAGCGCCGTACGGTCATCAGCGGCGACCGCACGGGTGTCCGCTGTTTCCTGCTGAGCCGATCCGACACCTGCGGTGACGGCGGTGCCGGCGACGTCGAGGATCAACGCGACCCGCCCGTCGCCCATGATCGTGGCGCCGGCATACATCGCCAGGCCCTTCAGCTGGCGGCCGATGGGCTTGACCACGATCTCCTGGGTGTCGAACACGGTCGACACGCAGAGGCCGAAACGCACCTCGTCGGACTGGAGCACGACGACCGTGACCGACTCGCCCTCGGGAGCCGGGCCGCCGAGGATCTCGGACAAGGAGACCAGCGGCAACAGCTTGCCGCGCAGCCGGAGCACCGGGGCGCCGGCGATGTCCTCGACCTGGCGACGCAGGTCGTCACCCTCGATCCGGACGAGCTCGACCAGGTTGGCCTGCGGAATCGCATAGCGCTCCTCGCCCTCGCCCACGACCAGCGCCGGGATGATCGCCAGGGTCAGCGGGATCCGGACCCGGGTGGTGGTGCCTCGACCGATCTCGGACGTCACGTCGACACTGCCGCCGATCCGCTCGATGTTGGTGCGCACGACGTCCATCCCGACACCGCGGCCGGAGATGTTGGAGACAGCAGCCGCTGTCGAGAAACCGGGCCGGAAGATCAGGCCCAGCACCTCGCGGGAGTCCATCTGCGAGAGCTGGTCGCGGGTGACGACGCCACGTTCGAGCGCGACCGCAGCGATCCGCTCGGGGTCGATGCCCTTGCCGTCATCGGTGATCTCGACGACGACCTGGCCGGACTCGTGGAAGGCACGCAGGCTCAAAGTGCCCTTGGCCGACTTGCCCGCGGCCAGCCGGTCCTCGGGACGCTCGATGCCGTGGTCCAGCGAATTGCGGACCAGATGGGTGAGGGGGTCCTTCACGGCCTCGAGCAGGCTGCGGTCCAGCTCGGTCTCCTGGCCCTCCATCACCAGGTCGACGTCACGGCCGAGCTGGTGGGAGAGGTCGCGGACGACGCGAGGGAACTTCGACCAGACCTGGCCGATCGGCTGCATGCGGGTCTTCATCACCGATTCCTGCAACTCGCTCGCGACCAGGTCCAGGCGCTGACTGGCCCGGACCAACTCGACGTCGGCCGAGCCGAGGCTGCGCTGGACCAGCTGGTTGCGGGTGAGGACGAGCTCGCCGACCAGGTCGACCAGATCATCGAGCAGGTCGATGTCGACCCTCACCGATGACTCGACGCGGGTGCGGCGATCGACGCCATCCCATCCTGCGTCTGTCTCGGGCGTCTCCGCGTCGACGACCACGTCGGTCGCCGCAGCGAGCGGCACGTCATCAGAGCGGTTCGACGGGGCCACGGAGGATGCCGCCGGGGACACGTCCGGCTCCTCCGCGGCCTCGTCGATCGCAGACACCTCGTCGACGGGGGAGGTTTCGTCGGCGGGAGGTGTCGAGCTGGAGGCCGTCGTTGGGAGGCCGTCCTCCAGCAGTCCTTCGATGACCGCGACCAGCGGCAGGACGTCGACCGTGGGGTCGGTGTCCTTGCCGGTGCGTTCGATGCCGTCCAGGAGGGCGCGGACGGTGTCCACCATGGACAGCAATGCCCCGGTGACGGCCGGCGTCATCACGGCGTCCCCGTCGCGCAACCGCGACAGCAGGGTCTCCCCCACGTGCGTCAGCTGCTCGAGACGGTTGAACGCCAGGAAGCCGCTCGTCCCCTTGATCGTGTGGATCGTGCGGAAGATGCTCGAGAGCCGTTCCCGTGAGCCGGGCTGCTGCTCGAGCTCGACCAGGTCCCGGTCGAGCTGATCGAGATTCTCGTGAGACTCCACGAGGAACTCCGCAATGATCTCTGCGTCGTCGTCCATTGTCCCTCCCTTCAGGCAGCCCATCGGCTGCACGGGAGGGGGGATGAGGGTGGATGCGGGACTTGGGACCTAGTCCCAGACAGGGTGACTCGAACGAGTCAGCGGCGCGTGCGCAGAGCCTCGGTCAGCGAGGCCACGGCCGCTTCGGGCGGGGACGCGGCGTCGGTGTTGGCGTCGGCCACCTCGGCCAGCAGCTCGGCGCGGTGGATCGCCACCGAACGCGGGGCGTCGATACCGACCCGGATCACGTCGCCGCGGACCTCGAGGACGGTGATGGTCACCGCTTCGGGAGAACCCGCACCGATGACGACGCTTTCACCGACGCGACGAGAGAGAACCAGCACGGCTGTGAGGCTACCGCCTCAGGCGACGAGCGGTGCGGTGATCGACAGGTCGGCGTCATCGAGGACGACCTGGCTCGCGCGACGGGTGACCGTGTTGATGACGAGCGGGGCCCGCAGGTTGACGGTGGTGTCGGCCAGCGTCGCTCCGGCCCGAACGACGAGCAGGACGATCACGTCGCCGTCAGCGCTCCCCGCGTCGAGGCCGAGCTCTCCGGCCACGTCGTCGGCCAGCTCGGGTGCGTAGTCGGGGAAGAACGGCGCCGGCGGGATCACCACGAACTGAAGACCCTCGCTGTCCAGCGACCGGAAGCCGTGGAGGACTCCGTCGTCGTCGAGCTGCACGAGCGCGAACCGGCCGTCGTCGGGGAAGCCAGGCATCGGGTGGACCAGCTCGATCACCGGGATGTCGGCCTCGGTCGCAGCCGTCTGTGTCATGGCACCCATCATCGCAGGAAGTCGAGCAGGCTCGGCTGCATCACGCGCGACGTGGCGGCCAAAGAGGCCTGGTAGGCCACCTCCTGCAGCTTCAGGTCCACCGTGGTGGCGGCGAGGTCGGCGTTCTCGATCATGCTCAACTGGTTCTCCAGGGCGAGTCCGGCGTCTGCAGCCGTGAAGTCGGCCTGTTCGATCCGCTGGAACCGGGCACCCGCGGCCGTGCGGGCGCTGGTGATCGTGTCGAGGCGGGTGTTGAGGGTGTTGATCGAAGCGCTGATGCCCGCCTGGTTGCCGGCGCGCAGCGCGACCGACAGGGCCTCGAGCTCGGCGAAGGCGGAGGTCGCACCGTTGCCGAACACGTCGGGACCGTTGGTGTCGACCTTGACCTGGACGCCGTTGGCGACGCGGCGGTTGACGTCGCCCAGCGTGCCGACGTAGGTGCCCGTCGCGTCGTACGCCGTCCCGCCAGCGGTCACGCCACCGAAGACGGGGCTGTCGAGGTAGGTCGTGTTGGCCTGCGAGAGCAGGCTCTGCCGCAGGCCGTCGACCTCGATCGCGAGCGCTTCCCGGGAGACCGGTCCGGCCGCTGCGGCGTTCGCGCCCTGCAGGGCCAGGTCGCGCGCACGCCGTACCGTCGAGGTCGCGGAGTCGAGGGCGGTGTCGATCTGGGTGAGCCAGCCGATGCCGTCCTGCGCGTTGCGGGCGAACTGCGTCTGGTCCGCCATCGAACTGCGCAGCCGCATCGCAGCCGTGGTGCCGGTGGGGTTGTCGGACGGGCGGTTGATGACCCGCCCGGTCGAGAGTTGCTCCTGCACCCGGGCCAGCCGGCCGAGGCCCTGCTGGAGGTTGTCCAGCGAGCCCTGGGTCAGCATCCGCTGGGTCACGCGTCCGATGCTCATCGTCCCACCAGTCCGGTCCGGTTGATCAGGGTGTCGAGCACTTCGTCGAGTGTCGTCAGCAGTCGGGCCGCCGCCTCGTAGGCGCGTTGCGCGGTCACCATGTTCACGGTCTCCTCGTCGAGGTTGACCCCGGCCTGCTGCTCCCAGGCGTTGTCGAGGGAGCCGGTCAGAGCCGTCTGGTTGGCGGTCTGGCGCTGCAGGGCCGCCACCTGGGTGCCGAACCCGTTCACGAGTCGTTGGTAGGCGCCGGTGGTGTCCCCGGCGCTGCTGAGCGCGTCGGCGTTGTTGCCGTCGCGGCCGCCACCGGTGATCGAGGAGGCCGCCACCAGGGCGGGGTCGGTGATCGCCACCTGCAGGCTGGCCGCGCCGACGAGCGGGTCATAGGTGAAGAAGGCACCGCCCGCGGTGCCCGCGGCGTCGTAGCCGAGCGCGTGCTGGGCGTTGACGCCCGCGGCGAGGTCGGCGGCGATCGCGTCCAGCCCCGCACGGTACGACGGCAGGGTGGTCGTGAGGATGTCGGTGACCGCACCCAGCTCACCGCCGGGTCCCGCCGCTCCGGTCGGGACGGCCGTGCTGCCCCAGCTGGCGTCGATCCGGAACGTGATCGGCAGGCCGTCCGCAGCGCCGGTCGGTGTGACGCCGGAGGCGACGACGAACGTGCCGGCCTCGCGTCCCGAAACGAGGGCCTCGCCGCCGATGGAGACGTCGAACTGGCCATCAGGGCGGACCGTGGTGACGGCGCCGCCGAGCTCGGCGAGCCGCAACGAGAGCTGGTCCCGGCGATCGCGCAGCGTGCCGGCGTCGGTGCCGTTCTGCTCGGTGACGAGGATGCTCTGGTTGAGCTCGGCGAGACCGGCCGCCGCGGTGTTGATCTCGCTGACGACGTTGTTGAGGTGGACCCGCTGGTCGGCCTCCTCGCCGGTGATGTTGCTGACCTGGATCCGCAGTGCCTGGGCCAGGGTCTCCGCACGGCCGAGCACCTGCTGGCGGGCGGCGTCGCCGCCGGGGTTCAGCGCGAGGTCCTGCCACCCGTTGCGGAAGTCGAGCATCGCGGCGTAGACACCGTTCGTGCCGGGCTCGCCGATGCCCTCCTCGACGCGCGCGAGGACGGCCTGACTGGACTCGAGGTAGGACAGGGCGGCGTGCTCGCGACGTACCCGGGTGTCGAGCAGCGGGTCCACGAGGCGGCGTACCTCGCCCACGGCGACGCCTTCGCCATGGCCGTCGTAGCGCGACCAGAGGGCGGGCGCTGCGCTGCTGACCGATTCCCCGACGACCCGGCGACGGACGAAGCCGTCGGTCGACGCGTTGGAGATGTTGTTGCCCGCGACGTCGAGCGCCACCTGGTTGTAGCGAAGCGCCGACAGTGCGGTGCTGATCGAGCCGAAGGACCCGGCCATCTCAGAGGCTCCTGTCCAGCAGCCTGCTGCGCCGCGTCTCCACCACCGCGGTGCCGGTGGGGCTGTAGCTCTCGGTCCCGGTGCCGCCGATGGCCAGCAGGGTCTCGCGTGCCGAGCGGTAGCCGGCGGTGATCAGGCCCTTGGCGTCCTCGGAGGTCTCGGAGATCTCGCGCGCGAGGTTGACCATCCGCTCGCGGTGGTCGAGCAGGATGGCCCGCCACGGCTCGTCACATGCATCCGCCAGGGCGGCCAGGGACGGGTTCGGTGCCATGCCGACGGTCTCGGCGGCCTCGTCGGCGGCGGTCGCCCGCAACACCTCGGTCGCACGGAGGTCGTCGAGGACGTCCTCGATCTCGCGGGTCACGTTGACCAGCCAGCGGGTGCGGCCGGTGGCCAGCACCATCCGCTCGATGTCGAGCTTGTACGCCAGGGTCTCCAGGAGCTCGCGCTCACGCCAGAGGACTTGCGACAAACTGTCCATGTCGACCACTTCCTGACCTTTCCGTCCGCCCCGAGATGCGGGTGCTCTTGAGTCCCTTCATCGCCCGACGGGACCGAAACCTGAGCCGTTCGACCGGACGGGCTCTTGCGCGTTGTCACGAGTGACCACGCCCACCTGGGACCTCTGTCCTGTATTGCCCGCCCAATAGGTCACTTGGCGCGGATTTCGTTGCGCCACGCCGAAGCGACACCGGAATCTCATCAACGTGAACGAGTACGAGGGCACCGTCGCCAACGAGACGGACGAACTGATCACCAGCCACATGGCCCTGGTCGGCCACATCGTGCGCGAGACCATGGGACGCGTTCCGTCCCACGTGAACCGCGACGACCTGACCTCGGCCGGCCTCACCGCCCTCGTCCTCGCGGGCCGGGCCTTCGACGCGGCCCGCGGCGTTCCGTTCGACCGGTACGCCGCCACCCGGATCCGCGGCGCTCTCCTCGACGAGCTCCGTTCGGTCGACTGGGCCTCCCGGTCCGTCCGCCGCCGGGCCCGCGACCTCACCGAGACCCGCAGCCGACTCGCCGGCCTGTTCGGTCGTACGCCGACCGCCGCCGAGGTCGCCCAGTCGACAGGCATGACCGTCGACGAGGTCGCAGCCAACGACGACGACGTCGCCCGCGCCCAGGTGCTGTCCCTCCAGGGATCGACCACCACCCCGATCGAGGACCTGCTGCCGACGCGGGCCCCCTCGCCGGAGGAGCTGCTCGAGCACGCAGAGAAGCTGACCTACCTCCGCGAGGCGATCGCGGAGCTGCCGGAGCGGCTGCGCGTCGTGGTCGAGGACTACTTCTTCGCCGAGCGGCCGATGGCCGACATCGCCGAGGAGCTGGGAGTCACCGACTCCCGGATCTCGCAGATGCGCGCCGAAGCGCTCACCCTGCTCCGCGACGCCCTCAACCACGCGCTCGAGCCGACGCTCGTCAGGTCGACCGGCAAGGACGGTGGTGTCGCCCAGCGCCGCCGCGAGACCTACTTCTCCGCTGTGGCCGCCCGGCACGCCGAGGGCGCACGCCGCGGAATCACCATCCCGCTCGACGCCGTGGGCTGAAAATAATCGGCGAAATCCCTTGGGACGGCCGCCGATCGGCCGATCACCAACTCGAAGGGCGACCACGGATGGACGCCCGGTACATCTGACCTAATCCAGGAGGGAACCATCATGGGTCTTCGCATCAACCAGAACATCGAGGCGACCAACGCTTACCGCAACCTGTCGGTGACGCAGGGACAGCTCTCGAAGTCGATGGAAAAGCTGTCGTCCGGCTTCCGCATCAACCGCGCCGCTGACGACGCCGCCGGCCTCGCCATCTCCGAGGGCCTGCGTTCGCAGGTCGGCGGTCTCAAGGTCGCGGTCCGCAACGCCCAGGACGGCGTCTCCGTCGCCCAGACGGCGGAAGGCGCACTGACCGAGGTCCACTCCATGCTGCAGCGCATGAACGACCTCTCGGTGCAGTACAACAACGGCACCCAGAACACCGAGTCGCAGGCGGCCCTGCAGTCGGAGTTCGACGCTCTCCACACGGAGATCACCCGAATCAAGGACAACACCAAGTTCAACGGTGTCGACCTCTTCGGTGGTGCCGCGCTCACCTTCCAGGTCGGCTTCGACAACGGGGACACCATCGACGTCTCCGCAACGGCGCTCGCCGACTTCGACGTCAGCGCTGCCGTCATCACGGACAGCAACACCGTCCAGACCGAGATCACGTCGATCTCGACCCAGCGTGCCGAGCTCGGTGCCATCCAGAACCGGTTCGAGCACACCATCAACAACGTCAACGTCGCGATCGAGAACCTCTCGGCGTCCGAGTCCCGGATCCGCGACACCGACATGGCGCAGGAAATGATGAGCCTCACCCGCTCGCAGATCCTGTCCCAGGCCGGCACGGCCATGCTCGCCCAGGCCAACTCGGCCCCCAACGGCGTGCTGCAGCTGCTCCGCGGCTGATCGCCTGATCGGTAAGGAGCTCAGCTCCTGACGTAACGCACCAACCGCGTGCCGGTGGGGCCACCGGCCCCACCGGCACGCGGGCTTTTAGGACACATCGGAGGAACGACCATGGCAGCGACCAGCAGCATCGGCGGACTCGCCAGCGGACTGGACACCGCGAGCATCATCAGCCAGCTGATGGCGCTCGAAGCGCTGCCCCAGACCAAGCTCAAGACCCAGGTCACCACGGAGCAGAGCAAGGTCACCGCCCTGCAGAAGCTGAACACAGCACTGCAGGCGCTGGGGACCTCCGCCGAAGGCATGCGCACCGCTACGACCGGGTCCTGGTCCACGCTGGCTGCCACCTCGACCAACACCGGGGTCCGCGTCGCGGCCACCACCTCCGCGGCTGCCGGCGCCTTCACGGTGAGCGTCGGCCAGACCGCGCTCAGCCACCAGGCCGCATTCCTCGACCCGCACGCGAAGACCGACGTCGTCACCGGCGCCACCAGCAGCGTGCTCCTCAAGCGCGCGGGAGAGCCCGACCTCCAGATCGACACGGCCGGAGGGACCCTGGAACAGCTGGCCGCCGCGATCAACGAAGCCGATGCCGGTGTCCGCGCGACGCTCGTACGGACCGGCGCATCCGGCGGCATCGACCAGTACCGCCTGCTCGTCGAGTCGTCCACCACGGGCGGCGACCAGGCCTTCGACCTGACCGACTCCACCGGCGCCGCGCTCCTGGGCGGCGTGACGATCCGTGCGGGTCGCGACGCCAGCATCGACATCGGCGGGATCACCGCCACCTCGACCACCAACACCTTCGCCGACGTCGTCCCCGGCGTCACCATCACGCTGGCCTCCAACGCAACCGGCACCGCGGACGTGGACGTGAGCCGTGACGCCGCCGGCGCCTCGGCGTCGATGAAGTCGTTCGTCGAAGGGGTCAACGCCGTCCTCGGCCAGATCTCCGGCATGACCTCCACGAGCACCACCGCGAAGGGAGTGCTTGCCGGCGACAGCAACCTGCGACGAGTCGCCGGCGCGTTGCAGGACGCGATGTACCCCGCCGACGGCACCTCGATGGCCAAGTACGGCATCCAGGTGGACCGTTACGGCAAGCTCACCTTCGACCCCGACAAGTTCGCGGCGTCGTACAAGGACGACCCGATCGCCGCCGCGGCGGCCTTCACCGGCCCCACCGGGTTCACCGCCCGCATCGAGGCGGTGGCCAAGGCCGCGAGTGACAAGTTCGAGGGCTCGGTGACCAATGCGATCACCAGCCACGGCACCGCGATCACGCGTCTCAACGAGAACATCTCGCGCTGGGACGACCGTCTCGAGCTGCGACGAACCTCCCTCGAACGGCAGTACACCGCGCTCGAGACGGCGCTCTCCCAGATGCAGGCCCAATCCAGCTGGCTCTCGAGCCAGCTGGCGTCCCTGACTGCCTCGAGCGAATGAGGACTGACTGATGAACACCCTGAGCGCCCACGCGGCGTACCAGTCCAATGCGGTCGCGACCGCCTCGCCGGCACGCCTGCTCGTGATGCTCGTCGAGCGTCTCGTCCTCGACGTCGAGCGCGGGCTCGGCGCTCAGCAGGTCGCCGACTGGGAAGGTGCGCACCGGAACCTCGTGCACGCCCAGGACATCGTGCTGGAGCTCGAGTCCAGCCTCCAGGTCGACAAGATGACGGGCGGAGCGGAGCTCGCTGCGCTGTACGCCTACCTGCGCAACCAGCTGGTGCTCGCCAACATCCGTCGTGATGCAGCGACCTCCGAGGAGGCCCTCGGCCTCGCTCGCCAGCTGTGCGACACCTGGCGCGAAGCGGCGATGGCGGCGGCAATCCAGTGAACGCGAACCCCGAACGGCCACGCCGACCGGTCACCTGGCGCGAAGCGCTGGATCGACTGGAGGAGCATGCCGACCGCGCCGAACGAATGCTGCAGGGCCACCGCACCGCCGAGGACGCACCGTGGCAGCCGCCGACAGACCTCGGCCCGATCCCTGACGAGTTCCTGCCCCGGGCCCGGGTGCTGCTCGAACGGCAGCAGCGGCTGATGGCTGCGATCCCCGGAATCCTGTCCGACACCCGTCAGCAACAGCGCGTGGCCGACCGGGTGAGCGATGCCACGACCACACGGTCGGTCCCCGTCTATCTCGACGTCACCGCCTGACCTCACGGTCGACGGAACACCTGGCACGGACTGAACGTCCGCAGGTGGGTCCCGGACCTGCAGGTGGGTTGACGCGCTCAGGCCGCGTGGGAGCGGCGAACGAGGCTGGCGATCCGGCCGCCCAGCTCGTCCAGCGGGAGCACGTCGTCCGCCAGACCCGCGCTCGCGATCGCACCGGGCATCCCCCACACGACCGAGCTCTCCTCGTCCTGGGCCAGGATCCGGGCCCCCGCGGCTGCCAGGTCCCGAGCTCCGGCGAGGCCGTCGTGCCCCATGCCGGTCAACACGGTGGCCAGCACGCCACCGCCGTAGATCTCCAGCGCGGAGCGAAACATGACGTCGACCGCGGGGCGGCAGAAGTTCTCCTGCGCACCCTGGTCGAGTGACACCCGCACGGGACCGAGCCGACCGGCCCGGCCGACGCGGAGATGGAAGTCGCCGGGCGCGAGGAGCACCTCGCCAGCGCGTACCTCGTCACCGTCCGCGGCCTCGCGGACGGTGAGAGCGGACAGCTTGTCGAGACGCTGGGCAAGCATCGCGGTGAAGACGGGCGGCATGTGCTGGACGACCAGCACCGGGACCCCGAGATCGACGGGCAGCCGCGGCAACAGCCGGGCCAGCGCATCAGGACCGCCGGTCGAGCACCCGATCAGGAGGGCACTGACGGGAAGGACGGCCGGCTGCTCACGTTCGCGCCGGAGGACGGGTCGGGCCGTGCCCGGGGTCAGCTTGCGCATCCCCGCGAGGGCACGGATCCGGGGCACCAGCTGGTCGCGGATCGCGGCGATGCCGTCGGCGATCTGTCCGGTGTTGGACGGCTTGGTGACGTAGTCCGAGGCGCCCCGGGACAGCGCGTCGAGGGTCGCGGTCGCACCCCGCTCGGTGAGCGTGGAGAACATGATGACCGGCAACCGCGCATGCTTCTCGCGGATCTGCGTCAGCGCGCCGAGGCCGTCGAGGTTCGGCATCTCGATGTCGAGGGTGACCACGTCGGGCTTCAGCTCGTCGACCATGCGCACGGCTTCCACGCCGTCCTTGGCCACGCCGGCGACCTCGATGTCGGAGGCCTGACTGAGCGCCGTCGTGACCAGTCGTCGCACCAACGCCGAGTCGTCAACAACGAGCACCCTGATCTGAGTCACGTCCGAGGTATCGGCCCGCTGCGGTAGTCCCTGACCAAAAGCACCGCGACACGCGCATTTTCGGTGCTTTTGGTCAGGGACTACCGCACATGGCCGATGGACGAGTCATGACCACGCCCACCGCCTTTGCGTCCGTCTCCGCGCTCGTGCGGCGCGAGACGTCGATGGTGTACGACGAGGGCAAGGAATACCTCGTCGAAGCTCGCCTCGCTCCCCTCGCCGCCGCCAAGGGCATGGACCTCGAGACCTACGTCTCCCGTCTGGCCTTCGACCCCGACGAGCGGCGCAAGGTCATCGACGCGCTCACCATCAACGAGACCAGCTGGTTCCGCGACCACACGCCGTACCAGGCATTCACCGACGCGATCCTCCCCGACCTGCTCGAGCGCCGCTCGACGACCCGCCGCCTCCGGATCTGGAGCGCGGCGTGCTCGAGCGGCCAGGAGGCCTACTCCATCGCGATGCTGCTCGACCAGCACCTGCCGGCCGGGTGGGAGTACGAGATCGTCGCCACCGACATCGCCACCACCATGCTGGAACGGGTGAAGTCCGGGCGCTACAGCCAGGTCGAGGTCAACCGCGGCCTGCCCGCGACCAGCCTGGTCCGCTACTTCAACCGGGTCGGACGCGAGTGGGAGATCGCCGAACGGCTGCGCCAGCGCATCACCGTGCGCCACCTGAACCTCGCTGCGCCGTACGTCGCCCTGGGGACCTTCGACATGATCTGGCTGCGCAACGTGCTGATCTACTTCGACGCTCCGACCAAGCAGGACATCCTGCGCCGGATGCTGCCGATGCTGTCGCTCGACGGCTACCTGCTCCTCGGGTCCTCCGAGACCACCCTCGACCTGCCGGACGACCTCGCCGCCGCCTGGCGACGGGAGCCGATCGGTCGGGTGCAGGCGCACCGTCGCGCCAACGCACCCGTCGCACAGCCGACTCCATCCCACCTGACCCTGACAGGAGCCTGATCGTGCGCGCCATGATCATCGACGACTCCCGGGCCATGCGGAGCATCCTGCGCCACATCGTCACCGGACTCGACTTCGAAACCGCCGAGGCCGTCCACGGCCAGGACGCCCTCGACCAGCTCCGGTCCGGACCGGTGCCGGACATCTGCCTGGTCGACTGGAACATGCCGGTGATGGACGGCTACACCTTCATCACCGAGGTGCGCGCCAACCCCGCGTGGCGCGACATCACCCTGATGATGGTCACCACCGAGGGCGAGCAGCGCAACATCGTGCGCGCGCTCGCCGCCGGTGCGCACGAGTACGTCATCAAGCCATTCACCCCCGACGCGATCGTCGAGAAGCTCGAGCTGCTCGGCCTGCTCAACCACGACGCTGCCCCGGACGGAGTACTGGCATGAACATGCTGACCTTCTTCGACCCCGCCTCCGCCGACCTCGAAGCACCCGACCTGGAGGACGTCCGCTCGGTGACCGAGGACGTGTGGATGGCGCTCCTCGGTGAGGACGAGGCGCTCGCGCCCCGCGCTGTGCCGGCCGGAGCGCCCTTCGACGCCGCCGGCGCCTGGTCGGCGGCAGTCACCGTCACCGGCGGCTGGCAGGGCGTGATCACCATCGAGCTCGACGAGACCGTCGCCCGCACGGTGACCGCCCGGATGCTCGACATCCCCACGGTCGACGAGGTGCACGACGGCGACGCGGCCGACGCCGTCGGCGAGCTCGTCAACATGGTCGGCGGCAGCATCAAGAGCCTGATGCCGGGCCCCAGCACCTTGTCCCTCCCCTCGGTCGCCGCTGGGCGCGCTGCGTTCGCCAGCGACGTCCAGGAGGTCTGCCGTGTCGACGTCGCCTGGCGCGGCGGCCCGGTCCGGGTCTGCGTCCACGTCCCCCAGGGAGGACCCCGATGAAGATCCTGATCGCCGACGACAGCCGGGTGATGCGGCAGATCGTGATCCGCACCCTGCGCCAGGCCGGCCACGGCGGCCACGACATCGTCGAGGCCGAGAACGGTCGCCAGGCACTGGAGATGGTGCAGAGCGAGGCGCCCGACCTGGTGCTGTCGGACTGGAACATGCCCGAGATGAACGGCATCGACTGCCTCTCCGCCCTGCGTGCATCGGGGTCGAACGTCGCGTTCGGCTTCGTCACCTCCGAAGGCTCCGAGGAGATGCGCCAGCGCGCCGCCTCGGCGGGCGCGGCGTTCCTGATCGCCAAGCCGTTCACCCCCGAGGCGTTCGACGACGCCTTGCGCACCGTGATCTGAGGTCACCGTGGTCATCCACCTGCCCCAGCCCAAGCAGCTCAAGGACCTCCTCGTCGAGCTCCTCGACCGGGAGGTGACGCTGACCCCCGCCACGCCTTTCGCGCCTGCGCCCGACACCGCCGCCTCGATCGCGGTCTACGTCGACGACCAGCTGCGGATCAGCGCGCTGATCCTGTGCGACCTGGCCTTCTCCGCGCATGCCGGCGCCGCGATCGGGCTGATCCCGCCCGGCGGCGCCCAGGCCGCCATCGACGACGGCAAGGTCACCGACGTCATCGCCGAGAACCTCTACGAGGTGCTCAACATCGCCGCGTCGATGTTCAACGTCACCGGCGCCGACCACCTGCGCCTGCACGCCCTGCACCCCGCCGGCCCTCCGCTCGACCCGCAGCTGCGGATCAGTGCGCTGACGCTGGGCCGCCGCGAGGACCTCTCGGTCGACGTCGCGGGGTACGGCGCAGGGGCCGTTTCCATCGTCCTCGTCTGACCATCTCCGAACGGTCGGGATACTCGGGACCAAGTCCCAGCGATCGGAACTCAGGTCATCGGGTGGTGGACCGATGAACCCCCTGAGCAGGGAATGCTCGCCCCCGCCGAAGGACCGGCACCGACCGTTGCACCCACTTCTGATTCGTCAGGACAGGTGCCTCTGGAGGAGATCCACGTGTCCTTCGCAGCCACCGACGCAGTCGGCTTCGTGTTGCACTCCGCGATCAACGGCCTGTCGACGCGGCAGCAGGTGATCGCCGACAACATCGCGAACGTCGACACCCCCGGGTTCCGCGCCCGCGCCGTCGACTTCCAGTCAGCCCTGTCGCGCGCCATCGAGACCGGCAACGGTTCCTCCCTCATCGGCGCCACGGTCACCCCGACCGACACCCCGGTGGGCGCCAACGACAACAACGTCGACCTCCGCAAGGAGTCGATCGCCGCCATCCAGACCCAGTACGAGTACGAGGTCATGGGCCGCGCGATCAGCGACCGGCACACGAGGCTCTCGATCATGTCGGGCGGTAACGGCTGATGGGCGCCTTCGACACCCTGCGCATCGCGAACACGTCGCTCGGCGCGCACCAGGTCTGGCTCGACGCGCTCGCCGGCAACATCGCGAACGCCAACCCGGTCAAGGGCACCGACGACGACGCCTTCCAGGCGAAGTTCGTCGTCATGGATCCCCGCGCGGACGGCGGCGTCGACGTCGCGGGCTTCGCCCAGTCCAGCGCCGAGGGCCGGCTGGTCCACAACCCGACGCACCCGCTGGCCGACGAGGACGGCTACGTCCGGATGCCCGACATGGACATGGCCTCGCAGATGAGTGAGCTCGTCATGGCGCAGCGCGGCTACCAGGCATCGGTCCAGGTCACCAAGACCGCCCAGGACACCTACACCGCAGCCCTGCAGATCGGCCGGTGAGCACGATGAGCATCTCTCCGATCAGCTTCCCGCAGCTCCCCGGCATCGGCGACGTCGGCGCCGCAGCGCCCATCGCCAACGTCGCGCCGTCGTCCGGAGTCAACGGCCCGACCGGCCCCGACACCGAGTTCGGCTCGATGGTGCTCGACGGACTCGACCGGCTCGAGGGCCTGACCGACAAGGCCGACAGCCTCGCCGTCCAGGCCGCAACCGGGAAGCTCGAGAACATCCACGACTACACGATCGCCGCCAGCGAGGCGTCGGTCGCGAGCCAGATGACGGTTGCGCTCCGCAACAAGGCCGTCGAGGCATTCAACGAGATCATGCGGATGCAGGTCTGAGGGCATCGAGATGCAACAGAAACTGAACCGCTTCCTCAGTCGCGGCACCAACGCCTTCGCGTCCTTCACCGCCGGCCAGAAGGTCGTTGCCGTCGTCGGTACGGCGGCCCTGCTGATCGCTGCGTTCATGGTGTTCCGCTGGGTGTCCGCGCCGAGCTACTCCCCGCTCTACTCCAACCTGTCGGGCGAGGACGCCAGCGCGGTGATCGAGGAGCTCGACGCATCGGGCATCCCGTACGAGATCTCCGGTGGCGGCGGCACCATCTCCGTGCCCCGAGCTGACGTCTACGGAACCCGGATCACCCTTTCCGGCAAGGGATTGCCGTCCAGCTCCGACGCGGGCTACAGCCTGCTCGACGACCAGAGCCTCTCCACCTCGGAGTCCCAGGAGCAGACGAACTTCAAGCGCGCGATGGAGGGTGAGCTCAGCAAGACCATCGAGGCGATCGACGGCGTCGACACCGCAGTGGTCCACCTGGCACTGCCCGAGAAGCAGGTCTTCAGCGACGAGCAGGACCCGGCCACCGCCTCGGTGCTCGTCGACACCTCCGCCGGCAAGACCCTCGACGACGAGCAGGTCCAGGCCGTCGTCCACCTGATCGCCTCCAGCATCGACGGCCTCGAGCCGAAGAAGGTGACCGTCGCCGACGCGACCGGCAAGGTGCTCACCAGCGACAGCACCGACTCCGGTTCCGGCGCCGCCTCGGCGCGGGCCAAGGAGGTCGAGGCCTTCGAGCAGTCGATGCAGGACAAGATCCAGGTCGCTCTCGACCGCGTGGTCGGCGTCGGCAACTCGACGACGACCGTGACGGCGGACCTCGACTTCGACAAGTCGACCACCAAGAGCCGCAAGTTCAGCGCCGCGACAGGTGTGCCGCCGCTGTCGGAGTCGACGACCAGCGAGACCTACAACGGTGCGGGCAGCCCCACCGACGGCGCCGGAGGGGTGGTCGGTCCCGACGGCCAGATGGACCCGTCCGCAGCCGAGGACGGCGCCGACTCCAACTACGAGAACAAGAGCGAGACCAAGGACAATGCGGTCGACGAGACCGTCGAGGAACGCGTGACCGCGCCCGGCGCCGTCAACAAGCTCCACGCCGGCGTGATCCTGGACGCCACGGCCGCGGCAGCGATCCAGCCCGAGGTCATCAAGGACATCATCAGCAGCGCCATCGGCATCAACGCCGCCCGCGGCGACACGATCGAGGTCACCGCCCTTCCGTTCGATCGCAGCGCCGACGAGGCCGCGGCCAAGGAGATCGCCGCCGCACAGAAGGCTGACGCGGCCGCAGCCAAGAACGAGCTGCTCCGCAACGTCGGGATCGGCGGTGGCATCGCGTTGATGGTGCTGCTCGCCTGGTTCCAGGCACGGCGCCGGTCCCGGGCCCGCGAGGACGCCACGTCCTACGTCGTCGAGCAGCTCAAGCTGGAATCCGCGGCCCGCATGCCGCAGATCGACAGCCCGGCGATGGCCGCCCTCGAGGTCGCCGAGGCCACCGAGGAGGACACCCTGCGTGAGGACCTGATCGCGCTCGTGGAGAAGCAGCCCGAGGACGTTGCCTCGCTGCTGCGCGGCTGGCTCGTGGAGCCGCGGTCATGACCATGGTCTCCACCGGTGCCGTGACCGGACTCGGCGTACGCAAGGCCGCCATCCTGCTCATCCAGATGGGCAAGGACCGCGCCGCCCAGGTGATGGCCCACCTCAGCGACGCCGAGGTCGAGGGCATCTCCGCCGAGATCGCCCGCCTGGACTCGGTGTCGGCATCGGAGACGGGGTCGGTGCTCACCGAGTTCCACGACCTCGCCACCGCGCACGCCCACATCACCCAGGGCGGCTTCAACTTCGCCAAGCAGCTGCTCGAGCAGTCCCTCGGTCCCGAGCGGGCCAAGGAGATCATGGAGCGGCTGCACGCGGCCGCCGTCCAGATGCCGTTCCAGTTCCTGCACCGTGCGGATCCCGCTCAGCTGCGGGGGTTCATCGCCGACGAGCACCCGCAGGTGATCGCCCTGGTGCTCGCCTACATGGCAGCCGACAAGGCGTCCCTCCTGCTCAGTGGACTGCCTGCGCACCAGCAGGCCGTCGTCGCTCACCGGATCGCCGTCATGGACCGCACCTCCCCCGAGATCGTGCGCACGGTCGAAGGCATCCTGGAGCGCAAGCTCTCCTCGATGCTGCAGCCCGCCGAGGTCTCGCGGGTCGGCGGCGTCGATCCCCTGGTCAACATCATCAACCGCTCCGACCGGCCCACCGAGCGCCAGATCGTCGAGGGCCTCGAAGGCCTGGACGCCGCCCTGGCCGACGAGGTCAAGAGCCGGATGTTCATGTTCGAGGACATCGTCGGTCTCGACGACCGTTCGGTGCAGCAGGTGCTGCGCCAGGTCGACACCGCCGACCTCGCCCTCGCCCTCAAGGGCGTCAGCGAATCGGTCCGCAGCAAGATCACCGCCAACCTGTCCGAGCGTGCCGCCGAGAACCTCCTCGACGAGGTCGAGATGCTCGGCGCCGTCCGCCTCGCCCAGGTCGAGGAAGCCCAGCAGGGCGTCATCCGCACCATCCGCCAACTCGAGGAGCAGGGCCAGATCATGGTCCGGCGAGGGAACGACGATGAGTTCATCGTCTGAGCTCGTCCGGCCCGAGCTGCCGGAGCTCCGGGTCGGCCGCTGGACACGCCTGGGCGGCCAGAGCGTGCTCGGCGACGCCATCACGGAGTCGCTGCTCGACGGCATCGCGAGCGAGGCCCGCGATGCCGCGCAGGCGCAGGGGTACGCCGTCGGGTGGGCCGCCGGACGCCGCGCTGCCGCCGAGCAGGCAGCTGCCGAGGAGTCGGCGCGCGTTGCACGTCAGGCTGCCGACGAGACCCGGCGGGCCGGCGAACACCGGGCCGCCATGGAGGCACTGGCCCGGGCCGCCGAGCAGGTCAGGGGGCTGCTGGGCGACCTGACCACTGCCGTCGAGGAGCAGGCCACCGACCTCGCGTGGGCACTGACGGCCGAGGTCGTCGGGATCCGCGTCGCCGCGATGGAGCCCCCCGACGTGGTGGCCCGCGTCCTCCAGGTGCTGCCCGCGGCCCCGGTCGGCCGGGTCCGCCTGCATCCCTCCGTTGCCGACTCCGCCGCCGCGCAGGACCTGGTCTCCCGCGGCCTCGAGGTCATCGGTGACTCCTCGCTCCAGCCCGCCGACGCCCTCGTCGAGTCCACCGACGGTGCGGTCGTCGACCTCCGCATCGACGAGGCCATGGCCCGCGTCCGCGAGGTGCTCTCATGACCGCCGAGTCGGTAGAAAGTCTCGCCGAGTGGGGGTTTGGTTCGGCCGAGTCGGTACTTCGTCACCGTGCCCTTCGGGCAGCCCGGCCCCTGGCGCTCGGCACCGTCACCGAACTCGTCGGCCTCCACCTCGAGATCCGTGGCCTCGGGACGGCGGCCGCCGGCGACATGCTGGAAGTGCGAGCAACGGCCGGCCCACTCCTCGTCGAAGTGGTCGCCCTGCGCAACGGCGCGGCCATCTGCCTGCCACTCGGCCCGACCACCGGAGTCCGCGTCGGCGACCACGTGCGCTCCACCGGCGGCCCGTTGCAGATCCGGGTCGGCGACGCGTTGCGCGGCCGGGTCCTCGACGGCCTCGGCCGTCCCGTGGACGACGGTCCGCCGCTCGAGCTGGTGTCCGGACTCGAACTCGTCTCCACCGAGCACACCACCCCGAGCGCCCTGTCCCGGCCGCGCATCACCGAGCCGCTCGGGCTCGGCGTACGGGCCATGGATGCGCTGGTCCCCGTCGGCCGCGGCCAGCGCCTCGGCATCATGGCCGGCTCCGGCGTCGGCAAGTCGTCGCTGCTGTCGATGATCGCCCGCGGCACCGATGCGGCCGTCAACGTGATCGCCCTCGTCGGAGAGCGCGGCCGTGAAGTGCGGGAGTTCATCGAGGCCGACCTCGGGCCCGAGGGCCTCGCCCGCTCGATCGTCGTCGTGGCCACCTCCGACGCACCCGCCGTCGAACGCCTGCGCGCGGCCTTCACCGCCACCCGCATCGCCGAGTGGTTCCGCGACTCCGGCCGCGACGTCCTGCTGATGATGGACTCGCTCACCCGCGTCGCGATGGCACAGCGCGAGATCGGCCTGTCCGCGGGCGAGCCGCCGGCCACCCGTGGCTACCCGCCCAGTGTCTTCGGTCTGCTGCCCCGACTCCTCGAGCGCGCCGGCACCGCCAGCAACGGCTCCATCACCGGCCTCTACACCGTCCTCGTCGAGGGCGACGACCTCCAGGACCCGATCGGCGACACCGCCCGATCGATCCTCGACGGACACGTGGTGCTGTCCCGCGAGCTCGCGACGTCCGGGCACTTCCCCGCCATCGACGTCCTCGAGTCGATCTCCCGGGTCCACCGCGCGGTCACCACCCCTGAGCAGCAGGCAGCCGCTGCCCTGCTGCGCCGGATGCTCGCCGCCCACCGCGGCATCAAGGAGCTCGTCGAGATCGGCGCCTACGTCGGAGGCGCCGACCCGTACGCCGATGCGGCGCTGGAGCGACTGCCCCGGATCGAGGAGTTCCTTCGCCAGGACATGGACGACGTCACGCCCACCGCCACCACCTGGGCCCGCCTCGGGGAGCTGGTGGCGCCATGAGCCGCCGTCGCACCCACCCCGAGGACAGGGGCCTGGCCGCCGTCGCGCGGGTCCGTTCGGTCCGCGAGACCGACAGCCGGATCGGCCTGACCCAGGTGCTGGCCGAAGAGGCAGCCGTCGCCAGCCGGCTCGCCGGGCTCCAGAACCAGCTGGCCGGCACCGCCCCCGCATCCCTCGCGACGCCGGGCGAACTGCTCGCCCACCGGACCGCACTCACCCATCTCGGCGAGCTCATCCAGGAGACCCGCCGCGAGCTCGAGACCGCGGCCGTGGTCTCCGCCGAAGCCCGCGCACGCTGGAGCAATGACCGGGCCCGGCTCGCAGCGGTCGAGCACCTGCTCGAGCAGCGGGCTGCACGTCGTCGTACCGAAGAACGCCGGAAGGCCGACCGCGAGGCCGATGACCTGGCCGCGCAGCGCTGGTCGCGCGCCGACCACGGAGGTGCCGCATGAGCATCGACAACGTCGCGGCCCGGATCGGCCAGATCCAGGCACAGCTCGCGCAATTCGCACCGACCCGGCCGACCTCGACCGGTTTTGCCGCCGAGCTCGCCACGGAGTCCGCGTCGGCAACGCCCACCGGCCGGGCCACCACCCCCGACGCCAACGGCGTCTCCGGCGAGGACGTCGTCGCCGAGGCACGCAAGTACATCGGTCTCCCCTACGTCTGGGGTGGCACCGACCCCGAGAAGGGGATGGACTGCTCCGGTCTCGTGCAGGTGGTCTACCGCAACCTCGGCTACGACCTGCCGCGCGTCTCCAACCAGCAGGCTCAGGCGGGGCGACCCGTGGCGAGCATGGCCGAGGCCCAGCCCGGCGACCTGATCGCGTGGGACAACTCCAGCCGCAACAACGGCGTGGACCACATCGCGATCTACATCGGCGACGGAAAGATGATCGAGGCCCCGCGCACGGGTCTGGACATCCGCGTCGTCGACGTCCCCTCGACGCCCGACGTGATCCGCCGGGTGATCGGTGAGCCGGGTACGGCGTCGAGCCGCGCCGTCGCGGGAGTGAGTGGTGCTTCCGCGCAGGTGTCCGACGCGACGCCGTACGCCGGTCTCATCAATGCCGCGGCCGCACGGACCGGCGTGCCCGGTGAACTGCTCGCAGCCGTGGCGAAGCAGGAGTCGGGATTCAACCCGAAGGCGGTGAGCCCGGCGGGTGCGCAGGGACTGATGCAGCTGATGCCCGCGACCGCGCGCGGCCTCGGTGTGCAGAACCCGTTCGACCCGGCTCAGGCGATCGACGGCGGCGCCCGCCTGCTGCGGTCCCTGCTCGACCGCTTCGGCAAGACCGACCTGGCGCTCGCGGCGTACAACGCGGGTCCAGGGGCCGTGGCGCGGTATGACGGCATCCCGCCGTACCGCGAGACCCAGAACTACGTCCGCAACGTGATGGCGATGGTGAACGACTGATGAGCATTGCGCCCTTCCTCCCGGCCCCCGTGGCCCCCACCCCCGCCGAGGCCGGTACGCCGACCGACGCCCAACCCGGCGCCGACGGCGAGGTCGCGTTCATGGACGCGCTTGCCGCTGCACTCGCCGTGATGCCCGCGCCGACGCCCGCTGCGCCGTCGGTCGAGGCGCCGGCGATGGCGCCGAATCCGCCGCTGGTCGAGGAGGTTGCGCAGCAACCGTCTCGAGACCCCCTGCTTCAGACGCCGGCTGTCGCCCCGGAGATCATCCCGTCCCAGGGTCTCGAGACGGGCCGCGAGACGGCCCTCCTCGACCAACGACCCGCGCCCGCGCCCGTGCCTGCGCTCCTCGCCCCCGCAGTGCCGGCCACCCCGGCCCTTCCCGCCACCACGTCCAGCGCCGCGACCGCTGCGGCGCCGGCCACCCCGGTCGGGGAGCTCGCCCAGCAACCGTCCCGAGACCCGCTGTCACCGGCAGGAACAGGTCGCCCGGAGCTCGAAGACGGCGCACAGCAGCCGTCCCGCGACGCCGTGTCGCCGTCGACAGCTGGTCGTCGCGAACTCCAGGACCTCCCTGGCCCGGGGACCGGCCGTCCCCATGCCCTCCTCGAGCAGCGGCCTGCGGGAGACCAGGCCGCCGTACCGCCCACCGCAGCACACAACTCGCGACTCGAGACCCCGAACGTCCCACCTCAGGCGCCCATTTCTCCCACTTCGCGGGCCGAGACCGGCCACCTCGTGGAGCGCGCGGTCGTGACGCAGGTGTTCCCGGAGATCACCCGGCTCGTCAGCAGCGGGAACGGGACGCACCGGATCACGCTGACGCTGCAGCCGGCACAGCTCGGTGAGGTCCGGGTGACGCTGGTCGTCCGTGACGGTGCCGTCCGGGTCCGGATGTCCGGTGAGGCCGGCGACTCCGTCGTCCGCCAGGCCCTGGCCACGGGTGCGCCCGAGCTCCAGCGGATGCTCGAGCGGGCCGGGGCCACCGAGGCCCGCGTGCTGGTCCGCGACCCGTCCAGCGCGATGCCCCTTCCCGCGACGGCAGCGCCGACGCGCGCCGACGCCGGCCCCACGTGGTCCGGTCCCTCAGGCGAGGGCAACCACTTCGGCCAGTCGGACCAGCCCGCCCAGTCCGGCCAGTCCCGCGGCGAGCACCGCGACAGCCGGCCCGGCCACCCCTACGAGCAGGGAGGACGACACGCGGCAGCCCCGGGCGTCGTCCCCCTCTCGACCCCGACCCCCGGTCGCCTCGACCGGAACCTGTGAGGAGGCACCATGTCGATCGGCGCAACCGAAGGCGTGACGTACGGCGTCACGTCCGGAGGAACCAGCACCGCCCCGGCCAACAGCTTCGGTGACCAGAAGGTCTTCCTGGAGCTGATGGTCGCGCAGATGCGCTACCAGGATCCGCTCAACCCGGCCGATTCCAGCGAGTTCATGGCGCAGACGGCCCAGTTCACGGCGCTGGAGAAGATGCAGGCCGTCGCCGACCAGACGGCGATGCTCCTGAGCACCCAGCTCGCCTTCGGCGCGAGCTCGATGATCGGCCAGACCGTCCGTTGGTACGACGAGAGCGGGGCCGAGCTCAGCGGCACCGTCCAGGGCACCACCTATCTGTCGACCGGGCCGATGCTCAGCGTCGACGGGCACCAGGTGCCGATCACCGGCGTGATCAGTGTCGGCACCGCGCCGACCATCGCCGCGCCACCGCCGAGCGGCACGACCGGAAGCCCCAGCGGCACGCCCGCCTGATCTCGACAAGCTCGATCAACAGCTCGATCCACGACCCGTCGCACCACCGAGAAGGAGAATCACCATGCTTCGCTCGCTCTTCGCCGGCATCTCCGGACTCCGCACCAACCAGACGATGCTCGACATCACGGGCAACAACATCGCCAACGCCAACACCACCGGCTTCAAGGCCAGCACCACGGTCTTCTCCGACACGCTGAGCCAGATGCTGACCGCTGCGTCGGGCGGCAACGCCGAGCGCGGTGGCACCAACCCGATCCAGATCGGCCTCGGCGTGCAGCTCGCAGCGACCACGACCAACTTCGGTCAGGGTTCGGCCCAGATGACCGGTCGGCCGACCGACCTGATGCTCCAGGGCGACGGCTTCTTCGTGGTCCGCGACGGAGCCGAGAACATGTACACCCGCGCGGGTGCCTTCACCTTCGACCAGACCGGCACCCTGGTCACGCCGACCGGCACCCGCGTTCAGGGTTACGCCCTCGACGTCGCCGGACTGCCGACCGGTGGCCTGATCGACATCGACCTGAACTCGATCCCGCTGCCTCCGGGCGTCGACCTGACGTCGTACTCGATCGCTGCCGACGGCAAGGTCCGCGGCGTGTACTCCGACGGTGTGCAGCGCGACATCGCGCAGCTGGCCGTGGCCGACTTCGCCAACCCGATGGGGCTGGACCGGATCGGCGACACGTCGTTCCGCGAGTCGGCCAACTCGGGCGCCGTTCAGCTCGGCACGGCCGGACAGGGCCAGCGCGGCCAGATCATGGCCGGCGCGCTGGAGATGTCGAACGTCGACCTGTCGGCCGAGTTCACCAACCTGATCCTCGCGCAGCGCGGCTTCCAGGCCAGCTCGCGTGTCATCACGACCAGCGACCAGGTCCTCGAGGAACTCGTCAACATCAAGCGCTGAGGTCGGCGCGCGGGGTAGTCCCTGACGAAAAGCACCGCAAATCAGCGTGTCGCGGTGCTTTTCGTAAGGGACTACCCCGGGCGGCCGATGGACCCCATGAAGAGAGCCATGGATGGCTCCTGGAATCGATCCACGCACACGGAGGTGCCGCGGTGATCTCGTTGACCCGACTGTCAGGAACTGTGTTCCTGCTCAACGCCGACCTGATCGAGCGTGTCGACTGCACGCCCGACACGGTCGTGACGCTCGTCGACGGCACCAAGTACCTGGTGTCGGAACCGCTCGACGCCGTCCTCGAGTCGGTCGTGCGCTACCGCGCCCTCATCGTCGCGCGTTCCGCCCTGCCCGACGCCGCAGTGATCGCGCCCGTCACCGCGATGGCACCCCGACCCACCCGCCTGAGCGCCGTCATCCACACCGACCGACACCGCGGAGAGACCCGATGAAGGACTTTGCGAGCAGCATCGGGATCGGGGGCGCCCTCGGTGTGATCATGCTGGCCAACATCCTCGAGGGAGGCAGCCCGGCAAGCCTGTTCCTCATGCCGCCCCTCCTGCTGGTCTTCGGCGGCACGCTCCTCGTGTCCGTGGCGGGCGGCACCATGTCCGACGCCAAGAAAGCCGTCTCCTCGGCCAAGACGGCGTTGCTCGGCAAGGTCGCGTCCTCATCGGACGTCGTACCCGTCATCGTCGACCTCTCCGACGCCGCCCGGCGCGAGGGAATGCTGGCCCTGGAGGGTCGGCTCGAGGACATCGACGACCCGTTCCTGGTCAAGGGCGTCACCCTCGCGGTCGACGGGATCGATCCCGAAGAACTGCGCGAGATCATGGAGTCAGAGCTGCACGCGAAGCGGTCAGCAGACAAGCACTCGGCGAAATTCTTCACCGACGCCGGTGGCTACGCGCCGACGATCGGCATCGTCGGCACGGTGATGAGCCTGGTCCACGTGCTGGAGAACCTCTCGAAGCCCGACGAGCTCGGTCACATGATCGCCGCCGCATTCCTCGCCACCCTGTGGGGCGTGCTGTCCGCCAACGTCCTCTGGCTGCCGATCGCCGCTCGCCTCAAGCGGCTCAGCGAGCTCGAGTGCATCCGCATGGAGATCGTGATCGAGGGCGTGTCCGCCATCCAGGCCGGCGCCAACCCGCGGGTCGTGGCGCAGCGGCTCCGCTCGCTCCTGCCTGCCCACGACCAGATCGACGAGGCAGCCTGAGATGTCCGCGAAGGCGAAGAAGCCGCGCAAGGGGCTGGAGGAGGAGCACGAGAACCACGAACGCTGGCTCGTGTCGTACGCCGACATGATCACCGTCCTGATGGCCCTGTTCATCGTTCTCTATGCCATGAGCCAGGTCGACGAGGTGAAGTACGCCGAACTCAAGAACGGCCTGGCCGAGGGCTTCGGACGCGAGTCGTCCATCCTCAACGGCGCCGACCCCGTCAACAACGCCAAGGGTGTCGACGACCCGGGCGAGACGACCCAACAGGTGCTGCTGGCCCAGGTGCCGAAGGACCAGCGCGAGCTCGTCGGCAAGATCGTCGCCGAGACCGAACGCCTGCGCCGCGAACGCCAGTACGGCGACGCCACTGCCGAGGTGGACCGGTTGCTGAAGGTGTGGGAGCGCATCGACAAGGCTCTGCGCAAGGAAGGCCTGCGCGACGACGTCCGGGCCACGATCGACGAACGCGGACTCGTGGTGAGCCTGGTGTCCCAGCACGTCGTCTTCCGGGCGAACATCGCCGAGCTGACCGACCGTGGCCGCCGCGTCGTGGACGTCCTGGCACCCGTGCTGCAGACCCTGACCGAACCGATCGAGCTCGACGGCCACACCACGCAGGAGAAGGTGAAGCCGAAGTTCTTCCCGACCGACTGGGAGCTCTCGCTGGCCCGCGCGGCGCATGTCCTGCGGCGCCTGGAGGAGGTCCACGGCATCCGCGCGCCGCGGCTGCGGGCCACCGGGTTCGGGCACACCAAGCCGCTGATCGACCCGGCCAGCACCGACGCGAACAAGATCAACAAGCGCGTCGACATCGTCGTCCTCAGCCAGGAGCCGGCCGAGACCCGCGCCCTGATGGGCGATGCCTACGACGAGGTACGCCGCCAGGCCGGCCTCGACGAACTACCCAGGGCGTCGGGCCGCGTCGGCCCCGTCACCACCGACCACCCGACGGCCGCAGGCCGACCCGGCACCGAGGAGAGGTCACCATGAGTACCGCTGTCGCCACCAAGCCGCCCGCCGCGGAACCGGAGGCCAAGTCCGGCAAGGTCAAGATGATCGGGATCATCCTCGCTGTCGTCGGCCTCGCCGCAGGCGGCGCATGGCAGTTCGCGCTGAAGCCGAAGGGCGAGGTCGAGGCCAAGCCCGGCGAGGTGGTGCGCCTCGAGCCGATCCAGGTCAACCTGGCCGGCGGCCACTACCTGCGACTCGGCCTGGCCCTCCAGCTCGTCGAGGGTGCACACGAGGTGGACGGCAGCCCGGCCCTGGACTCCGCGATCACGGTCTTCAGTGGCCGCCCGGTCGGCGAGGTCAACAAGCCCGAGGCGCGCGAGGAGCTGCGCCACGATCTGGAGGAGCTCCTGCACGAACGGTTCCACGGCGACGTCATGGAGGTGCTCTTCACCGAGTACGTGACGCAGTAGGTCTCGAGACGGTTGCTGCGCAACCTCCTCGACCAACGCCGCTCCTCGACCAGCGGCTTGGGACCGTCCCCGGGACCCTGGGTAGTCACATCGGGTCATGCAGCCGTGACCGCATGGCGTGCTCGCGACCCCTCAGGTCACCTGTCGCGCCGACGATGGGCCATTCGTGACCCTCGCCCCGCAGCGGCCCCGCCGTCGTGCTCGTACGGCAGAACCGACGCCGTACGACTTCCGGCGGCCGATCCAGCTCTCGCGCGAGCACCAGCGCACGTTGCAGCTCGGCTTCGACGGATTCGCGCGCCAGGCGACCACCGTCTTCACCAGCTCGCTGCGGACGGTGTGCTCGGTGACGCTCGCCGGGATCGACCAGCGCACCTACGCGGAGTACGTCGACAGCCTCGGCCCGTCGACGTACCTGACCCTGTTCTCGGCCGACCCGATGCCGGGCACGGGCGTGCTGGAGATCCCGCTCTTCGCCACCATGTCGTGCGTCGACCACATGCTCGGCGGCCCCGGCTCCGACGACCAGCCCGACCGGCCGCTGACCGAGATCGAGGACGGCGTCATCCGCGGCCTGGTCGAGCGGCTGCTCAGCGAGATGCGCTATTCGCTCGACGGCATCGTGGTGCTCGACCCGACCGTCACCGGGATCGAGTACAGCCCGCAGTTCGCCCAGGCGGCCAGCGCCGCCGACGTGATGGTGGTGGTCGGCCTGGACCTCCGGATCGGCGAGCGCGCCCACCGGATGTCGATCTGCCTGCCCTTCTCCGGCCTGCTCCCGCACCTCGCGAACGCGGCCGGCAGTGGCGCCGTCTCCGACCGCGAACGCGCGCAGCGGGCGGAGTCCTCGCACCTGTTGCACGAACAGTTCAGCCGGGTCCCGGTCTCCGTGGCGGTGCGCTTCCGACCGATCGCCATGGATCCGGAGGCCCTGGCAGCGCTCGCACCCGGCTCCGTGGTCCGACTGACCCACCCGGCCTCGGCTCCGCTGGACGTCGCCGTGGACGGCAACACCTTCGCTCACGCCACCCCCGGTGCTCGCGGCCAGCGCCTGGCTGCCCTCATCGTCACCACGCCCGAGGAGAACTCATGACCACCGCTCTCGACCCGACCGAGCTGGCCCTGGCCGTGGCTGAGGCCGCAGCGCAGTCACTGCCGGCCGTGACGCCGCTGACCCTGGGTCCGGTGCAGCCCGGCTCACCGCACGTCGCGGCGGCCTTCGCTGGTGGCGCGATCGCGGACCTGGACGGCGGCGTGCCCGGCTCGGTCGCGATCCTGATCGGCAAGGAACTGGTCGACGCGCTCGCGTCGAGCCCGCTGGGCGACCTCGATGTCGCCGCCGCGGTCCAGCCGGCGATCGACGCAGCAGCGCTGCGCCTGGGCGCCCGCGCCCAGGGCGCCCGGACCCTCGACCTCGGTGCCGACGGCTTCGACATCGCGACCGAGCTCGGCGCAACGTTCAGCACCGTGCCGCTGATCGGCCTCGGCATCGCCGCGGCCGTGCTGGTGCCGGACAGCACGTTGGCCGGTGCCCGCGAACCGCTCGCGGCCGAGGACATCGCCGCTGCCGCGCCGACCGACTCCGCCGCGACCCATGAGACCCCGTCGGCGCTCGACGCACCGTTCGTGCCGGCCTTCGGTACGCCCGCCGTACCGCCGCGGGGGCTGGAGCTCCTGCACGGCGTGGACATGGAGGTGACCGTCGAGCTGGGGCGCACCCGGATGACGGTGCGCGACCTGCTCGCCCTCACCCCCGGTGCGGTGCTCGAGCTCGACCGCGCGGCCGGGAGCCCCGCCGACCTGCTCGTGAACGGCCGGCTCGTCGCCCGCGGCGAGGTCGTCGTGGTGGACGAGGACTTCGGCCTCCGGGTCACCGAGATCGTCGACGCTGCAGCGGCGGTCTGATCCCATGTCCGGCGCAGACGCGAGCATCGGGGAGCTGGCCGTTCGGCTGGTCGGCTCGCTCGCCGTCGTCGTCGGGCTGATGCTGCTCATCGCCCGCATGGTCAACCGCCGGTTCAAGGCGCCCAGTGGCGCAGCGATCCAGGTCGTGCACCGCCAGGCGCTGGGCCGCGGCATGGGCGTCGCCGTGGTCTCGATCGGCACCCGGGTGCTGGTCATCGGCACCACGGAGCAGCAGGTCACGCTGCTCGCCGAGGTGGAGCCGGACGAGATCGGTCTCGACCTCGCGGCCGAGGTGGAGCCCGAGCCCGCCCGACACCGCCGGATGGTCGACGTCTCTGCCGAGGCTCCGGAGAAGGCTCCGGCGAAGGCTCCGGCGAAGTTGTCCGCCGGCCATGGTCCGCTCGCCGGATCGGTGCTGTCACCCCAGACCTGGAAGCAGACCCTCGCCGCGTTCACCGGCGGCTCCGCCGAGGCCCCCGACCCACCGCGACGGCACGCGTCATGACGGCCCTGCGTCGGCTGGTCATCCTGTTCGTCGGGACGATCGGCCTGGTCCTCCTTGTCCCGGCGGCGGCGATGGCCGAGCCCGTCGGCCCTGACGGGCCGGGCGGCCCGGGCAATGGCGGTTCGGTGCAGATCGATCTCACCGGCATGACCGACAAGCCGAGCAACAGCCTGGTGGTGTTCCTGGCGCTGACCCTCGTCAGCCTCCTGCCGGCGATCATGCTCACCTGCACCAGCTTCACGAAGATCCTCGTGGTGCTGGGCCTGACCCGCAACGCGCTCGGCCTCCAGCAGACGCCGAACAACCAGGTGCTCGCCGGCCTCGCGCTCTTCCTGAGCCTGTTCATCATGGCGCCGGTGCTGGGGCAGATCAACGACGACGGCGTGCAGCCCTACCTCGACGGGGACAAGAAGACCTCGGAGGCGTTCCACGACGGAATGGAGCCGCTGCGCGCGTTCATGCTCGACAACACGGGCGACGAGGAGCTGATGCTCCTGACCTCGGTCGCCGACCGCGATCTGCCCGAGAACCGTGAAGACGTCTCCACGGCCACGCTGATCCCGGCGTTCGTGCTGTCCGAGCTCAAGGACGCCTTCATCATCGGGTTCATCATCTTCATCCCGTTCCTGGTGATCGACATCGTCGTCAGCGGGGCGCTGATGAGTCTCGGCATGATGATGATGCCGCCGGTGATGGTGTCGCTGCCGTTCAAGCTTCTGCTGTTCGTGATGGTCGACGGGTGGGCCCTGGTCATCAAGTCCCTCGTCGCCTCCTACGGGACGGGTTAGGTGGGCACGCCATGACGGACACCGCGATCATCGAGATCGCCCTCAAGACGATGCTGGTGGCGCTCAAGCTGTCGGCGCCGATCCTCGCGACCTCGCTGGTGATCGGCTTCGTGATCTCGCTGTTCCAGTCGATGACGCAGATCCAGGAGTTCACCCTCTCCTTCGTGCCGAAGCTGGTCGGCGTGGGCCTGGCCCTGCTGTTCTGCGGCAACTGGATGCTGCACACCCTGATCTCCTTCACGCAGGAGCTCTTCGACATCCTCCCGAGCCTGCTCGTCTAGCGACCCGGTGACCCAGGTGAATCCGTCGTGATCCTGTCCGTGGACGGTGCCCAGCTGACCGCGCTGCTGCTCGCCTCGGTGCGGGTGGCGACGTGGCTCATCGTCGTACCCCCGTTCTCCACGCGCGGGATCCCGTCGATGGCCAAGGTGATCCTCGCTCTGGGCCTGTCCCTGTCGATGGCGCCGACGCTGGCCACCCAGGACCTTCCGAGTACGACGCCCGGACTGCTCCTCGCCACGACCTCGCAGGCCCTGATCGGGCTGGCCATGGGCTACGTGACGATGCTGCTCTTCTCGGCGATCGGCGCGGCCGGCGCCCTGATCGACCTGTTCGGTGGCTTCGCGCTGGCCTCGGCATGGGACCCGCTCGGCATGAACATGAACACCGTCTTCGGGCGGTTCCACCAGATGCTCGCCACGATCCTGCTGATGGTGTCCGGCGGACACCTGCTGGTGATCGGCGGGTTGCTCAGCACCTTCAAGTACCTGCCGCTGACGGGCATGCCCGACGTGTCCAACTGGGACGCCGTGCTCGTCACCGCCTTCTCGATGTTCTTCACCGTCGCGGTGCAGATGGCGCTGCCGATGATCGCGGTGCTGTTCGTCGCCGACCTCGCGCTCGCCCTGCTCACCAAGGTCGCCCCGCAGCTCAACGCCCTCAACGTGATGTTCCCGGCCAAGGTCGGACTGACCCTGCTGCTGCTCGGGCTGTCCTTCCCGATGCTGCCCGGCGCCGTCGACCACCTGGTCGAGATGGCGAACGAGGCGATGGCCTCGATGGCGGGGGCAACATGACCACCCCACGACGTTCTTCTCCTCCGCTTCGCTCCCCCGAACAACGTCGCGGGGACCCCGGATGAGCAGCGAGGAGAAGACCGAGAAACCCACTCCCAAGCGCAAGAAACAGGCGAAGAAGGACGGCCAGGTCCCCCGGACCCCCGAGTTCGGCGGCTGGGCGGCCCTGCTGGTCGTCGCCCTGGCGATGGGTCCGCTGCTCGACAACGAGCTCAACGCGATCCGCTCGATGATGGCCACGCACCTGCGCGCCACGTCGCAGCCGTCGATCCCGCTCGCGCTGGACATGCTGACCGACGCGGCCCAGCACGTCCTGGTGACACTGGTGATCCTCGGCTCGATGGTGCTGGTCGTCGGCGTGGTCGCGGCCCTCGCCCAGGGCGGCTTCTACCTCTCCCCCAAGCTGGTCAAGCCGGATCCCAAGAAGCTCGACCCGTTCAAGGGCGCGAAGCGGGCGTTCGGTCCCCACGCCTTCTGGGAGGGCGTGAAGGTGCTGGCGAAGAGCAGCGTCGTCGCCTTCCTCGCGTACGGCGCCGTCCGCTCGATGATGCCGCTGGTCGGCGACGTGCTCCCGGTCGAGACGGTGCTGGCGTTGCTCGCCGACGAGGTGTCGCACCTGATCATCAGCGTCGCGGTCGCCGGCCTGGTCATGGCCGGCGCCGACTACGCCATGATGCGCCGCCGGATCGGCAAGCAGGTCCGGATGAGCCACAGCGACATCAAGCAGGAGCACAAGCAGGCCGAGGGCGATCCGATGATCAAGAGCGCCATCCGCAGCCGGCAGCTGGCGGCCGCGCGCAACCGGATGATGGCGGACGTCGCCACGGCCGACGTGCTGCTGGTGAACCCCACCCACGTCGCGGTCGCCCTGCGCTACGACCCCGCGCGGGGTGCACCGCGGGTGGTCGCCCGGGGTGCCGGCTCGATCGCAGCGAAGATCCGCGAACGGGCCGCCGAGGAACGCATCCCCCTCGTCCAGGACGTCACCCTGGCGCGGGCGATCTACCGCCACTGCGAGGTCGGTCAGGAGATCCCACGCGAGCTCTGGGCCGCCGTCGCGCAGGTGCTGGCCTTCGTGCTCAGTCGCCGCAACGCGGGCCAGTACGGCGGGCGGCACCGCAGCCCCCGGCGTACCGACGAGGTGCCGGAGGTGCTCACCAACGCGGGACGGCGCCGCGCGATCACCGGCTGATCACGGCGGGAAAACCTCAACCCCGCGCCACTCCCGCCGATCAGGGAGTACGACGCCAGGACGGCGTCTCCCCTTGCAGTGCCATGGACGGCGACCCTCGAGAGGTTGACCCACCCCATGGACATGAAGTCGCTGACGAAGCTCGGTGTGCCCCTCGGCATCGTGATGATTGTCGTGATGCTGGTGGTGCCGTTGCCGGCGATGCTCCTCGACGTGCTGATCGCCCTCAACATCACCGGCGCACTGCTCGTGCTGATGGTCGCGATGTTCATCCACAAGCCGCTGGAGTTCGCCGCGTTCCCGTCGGTGATCCTGGTGATGACGCTCTTCCGGCTCGCGCTCAACGTCAGCGCCACCCGTCTCGTACTCGTCGACGGCTACGCCGGCAAGGTGATCGACACGTTCGGCCACTTCGTCGTCGGCGGCTCGCTGATCGTCGGCCTCATCGTCTTCTCGATCCTTCTCGTCATCCAGTTCCTCGTCATCACCAACGGCGCCGGACGCGTCGCCGAGGTCGGGGCCCGGTTCGCGCTCGACGCGATGCCCGGCAAGCAGATGGCGATCGACGCCGACCTGAACTCCGGCCTCATCGACGAGGACGAGGCGCGCCGTCGGCGGGCCGAGGTGCACGCCGAGGCCGACTTCCACGGTGCGATGGACGGTGCCTCGAAGTTCGTGAAGGGCGACGCGATCGCCGCCATCATCATCACCCTGGTCAACCTGCTCGGCGGCTTCACGATCGGCGTCGCCCAGAACGGCATGCCGTTCAGCGAGGCGATCCAGACCTACTCCCTGCTCTCGATCGGTGACGGACTGGTCTCCCAGGTCCCGGCCCTGCTGCTGTCAGTCGCCACCGGCCTCATCGTCACCCGATCGGTCGCCGACTCCGACATGGGTTCGGACATCGTCGGCCAGGTCTTCGCCCGCAAGATGCCGTTGCGGGTGGCGGGATTCGGTGCCCTGGGCCTGTGCCTGATCCCCGGCCTGCCGAAGCTGCCGTTCCTGCTCGCCGGCGGTCTGTTCCTCCTCGCTGCCAGCCGGATCGACGAGGACGCGGCTGGCGCCGAGGTAGCCGCCGGAAGTACGACGAACGGCGAGCTCGTCGAGGCACCGGACTCCCCCGAGGCCCTCGCCGCAGAGATCCGCGTCGACCCCCTCGGCCTCGAGCTCTCCGCGGACCTGATCGACCTGGTCGACGCCCGCGCCGGCGGCGACCTGCTCGACCGCGTCAAGGCGCTGCGCCGCAAGGTCGCCGGGGAGCTCGGCATCGTGATCCCGCCCGTGCGCACCCGCGACAACCTCGAGCTGCCGCCCAACACGTACGCCATCACGTTGTACGGCGCCGAGGTGGCCCGCGGCGAGGCACCCCGCGGCACGGTGCTGGCCATCGGCGACTTCCTCGGGTCGCTCCCCGGTACGCCGACCCAGGAGCCCGTCTTCGGGCTCGAGGCCAAGTGGATCCCGGCCGAGCTGCGGCACCAGGCCGAGATCGGCGGCGCGACCGTGGTCGACCGTGCCTCCGTGGTCACCACGCACCTCTCCGAGGTCGTCCACCAGCACGCGAGTCGGCTGCTCGGGCGCGAGGACGTCCGGCTGCTCACCGACATCGTCAAGCGTTCGCACCCCGTGGTCATCGAGGAGCTCACGCCGGTGCAGCTGCCGTTGGGCGAGGTCCAGCGCGTGCTGCGGGCGCTGCTCGACGAGCGGATCCCGATCCGCGACCTGGTCCGGATCTTCGAGGCACTGTCCATCCGGGCGTCCGCGTCGAAGGATCTCGACGGCCTGGTCGAAGCGGCTCGCGCCGCCCTCGAGCCCGCACTCGCCTCGTCGTACGTCGCCGATGGCGTGCTGCACGCGATCAGCTTCGACCCGGTGCTCGAGCAGCAGATGCTCGAAGGACTGCGCCCCACCGAGCAGGGCGCGATCATCGTGCTGCATCCCGACGTGGCGCAGACCGTCCTGCTCGGTCTGGTGCAGACGGCCCAGAACGCCGAGAACACCGGCACCCGGCCGGTCCTGGTCTGCGCGCCCCAGCTCCGCGCCGCCGTACGACGGCTGGTGGCTCCGGCGGTGGACCGGCTCCCCGTGCTGGCCTATTCCGAGCTGGGCGCGGCCCGCCAGGTCCGCTCCGTCGGCGTCGTCAGCGCGACCGGCGTCACCGGCGCCCACCCCGTCCTCAGCCCGGCCGGTGCCTGATGGCCCGCCGCCGCAGCCGTCCTGCACCGGAGACCCCGGCCCTGATCGACCTGCGCGTGCTGTTCGTCGCCGCGCTCGTGGCCTCCCCCGCGGCGTACCGCGCCAGCCAGGGGTTGCTCACCATCGATCAGGCGCTGACCCGCTTCCTGCTGGTCGCGCTCGCCTGCACCGCGGTGAGCACGCTGGTGCGTGCGGTGTGGCCGATGGTGGCCGGACCCGCACCGGAGCCCGTGCCGGTGCCCACCGACGGCCAGCCGGTCAGCCCGCAGCCGGAATGACCCACTGCAACGTGGTTCCCTGACCCGGTGCGGTGGACACCGTGAGGTGACCGCCGAGGTCGGCTGCCCGTGCGGCGAGGTTGGCCGAGCCGTGGCCCGGCTTCACGGTGTACTCGTCGAAGCCGACGCCGTCGTCGGCCACGCGCAGCCGGAACCACGCCGAGCTCGCGGACATCTCAACGACGACCGAGGCCGCGTCGGCGTGCCGGGCGATGTTGGACAGGGCTTCACGGAGCGTGGTGAGCGCATGGGCGCTCGCCTCGGGCGAGAGGGCCCGGTCGACCGGGCCGGTGATCCGCAGCACCGGCTGGAAGCCCAGCACCACGGCGTACTCCTTGAGCAGGGAGCGGACCTCCTCGAGCAGGGGCTTCACCGGTCCTGCGGCGAGCTCGAAGATCGCGGCGCGGAGCTCCTTGATGGCGATGTCGAGGTCGCTGATCGCCCCGTCCACGCGGCCACGGAGCTCGGCGGGGTCGAGCTGGCGCGCGCCCTGGAGCTGCATGCCGGTCGCGAACAGCCGCTGGATGACGAGGTCGTGGAGGTCGCGCGCGATCCGGTCGCGATCCTTGGCGACGAGCAGTTGCGCACGATCACGCAACGCCTGGTCGCGGTCGAGGATCAACCCGAGCTGGACCGCGGTGACGCCCACCAGGTCGATCATCACGCCGCTCAACGACGGTGTCTCGTGGGCCTGCTCGACGATGATGGCGCCATCGCTGCCGGCCAGGCGGGTGTGCACGGGAACGATCAGGGTCGCCTTGCCGGGCGACTCCGGGATCCGGATCGGCATCCGGGTGTCGATGACCTCGCGGATCTCGGCATTGAGTCGCTCGACGATCGCCGGCACCAGGTCCTCGTCCCCGGCGACGTGGCGGATCTCGATCAGGTCGTCGATGCGACGGACGTAGGTGACCACGCGCGCACCGCACAGCTCACGCAGCGAGGTGACGAGCTCGTCCAGGGCCTCCTGGACGCGGGCGCGACCGGACAGGTCGCTGCCGACCTCGCGGGTCCCGGCCATCCACCGGCGTCGCCACTCGACCTGTTCGTAGGCGCGGGCGTTGTCGATCATGACGCCGGCGGCGCGGGCCAGCGCCTCGACCAGCGCCTGGTCGCGGGCCGTGAAGGGCGCGCCACCGCGCTTGTTGCCGAGGTAGAGGTGGCCGAATGCCTGGTCGCCGACGAGCACCGGCGCACCGAGGAAGCTGTTGATCTTCGGGTGCCGGTCGGGGTAGGTCCCGGTCGCTGCCGGGTGCGAGGTGACGTCGTCGATCCGGATCGCGCGCCGTTCGCGGGGCACCAGACCGAGCAGGCTGTCGCCCGTCGGCATCACGTCGATGTGTGCGAACTCCGACTCCACCGCAGGGTTCGGGACGAGCTCGGTGAAGGCACCTTCGTCGTCGACGATGCCGAGCACGCCGTACTTCGCGTCGGTGAGTTCGCACGACGCGATGACGATGCGGGTGAGCACACCCCGCAGGTCGCGGTCCGAGCCGATGGCAACCACGGCGTCGAGAAGAGCGCGCGCTTCAGGCGGCAATTCGAGGTCCATCGCGTCGATCCCTCCCACAGCGATCGCTGACTCCCTCAGGCTAGTCCTGTTTCTTTACTTTGTCGGGCGTAGACACGGTCCCCATCGGCATCGAAATCGTGGACATGAGTCAGAACCGACGCAACTGGTAGAGCCCGCGGGTGCGCGCGACGACCGTGCCGGCCTCGTCGGTGACCTCGGCCAGCAGCTCGAAGTCGGACTTGCCGCGCTCGGCGTACTCCGCCAGCACGCGGGCGATCTCCCCGTCGCTGAGCGTGGTCCGCGAGACCACGTCGGTCATGGCCGGGCGCAGGAAGTCGATCTCCACCCGCTTGACCAGGGGCACGCCGCCCTCCGCGGCGAGCGAGGTCCGCGCGAAGACGCCGCCGAGGACCTCGGCCACCGTGAACAGCGATCCGGCGTACGACGTCCCGAAGTGGTTCACGTTGGGTGCAGCCGGCAGCCGCGCGGCTGCCGAGTTCGGCTCGGCCTCGATGACCTCGACCTGCATGGCTGCGACGATCGGGATCAGGCCCTGGAGCCCGGCGGTGATCTCCTCGGTGATGTTCACCGGGCCAACTTAGTGCTCGACGACGCCGCCGTACGGCTGGGTCGCGTGCACCGGTGGTGTCGTCAGGCGACGTCGTACGTCGACAGCCCCTGGCGCGGGTGCGCCGAGCCCTTGAGCAGGACGTCGACCACGAGGTCGATGTCGTCGACCATCGGCACGTGTCCGCACTTGGGCAGCAGGACGTGGGTGGCGTCCGGCAGGGCCGCGCGGGCCCGCTTCGCCTGGTAGGGCAACAGCACCAGGTCGCGCGTTCCCCAGGCCACCGTGACGGGGATCGACGGGTCGATCGGACGGTCGAAGGCGGTTCCGCCCTCGATGATGGTCCGCAGTGCGGGCCTGGCCGCGACCAGGCCGCGCAGGTCGCCGAGCGCGTGCTCCGGGTCCAGGCGGCCACCCTTGGTCATCAACAGACCCATCGCTGCCGCACGCCCGGCCGCCGTACGCATCACTGCGGGGGCGATCGGCTGGGCGAGGGTCGCAGCGCCGGTCAGGACGGTGAACACGGCGCGGATGTAGGCGAACTCGATCGCACCGGTCCAGAAGCCTGCCGGCGCGAGCGTGGTGGCGCTGCTGACCAGGTCGTCGGCCGCGGCCTCGAGCGCGATCCGGCCGCCGAGCGAGTTCCCGGCGATGTGCGGCCGGTGGATGTCGAGCTCGTCGAAGAGGTCCGTGAGCGCGTCGCGGAGCACGTCCTGCACCGGGCGCCCGTCGGTCACCAGCGCCGGTGACTCCCCGTGACCGGGCAGGTCGAGGAGGATCACTTCGCGGTGCTCGGCGAGCCGATCGATCAGCGGGTACCAGGTCTGCCGACGGTGTCCGATCCCGTGGACCAGGACGAGTGGCTCTCCCGAACCGAAGCGTTCGTAGGCAAGCATCACGACCTCGCTTTCGCACGCCGACGCTGGCGTGCAGTTAGGTGCAACTAGTAGTTGCGCATACTGACAGTAGGTAAACCGCTAGCTGCGCGCAAGCGGTCCACGGAAGAAGATCCGTGTGGCCCATGTCACATCGGCTGGAAAGTCACCGACCGGACTCACTGAGACCAAAACGTGCATGGAGTCGGCGCAGCGGGGCAGGTGCCCACCAGTTCGCCTCGCCGAGCAGTCGCATCAACGACGGGACCAGCAGGGCACGGACGATGGTGGCGTCGATGATCACACCGAGCGCCATGCCGACCGCGATCTGCTTCATGAAGAAGACCGGACTGACCGCGAAGGCCGCGAACACCACCGCGATCATCAGCGCCGCAGCGCTGATGATCCGGCCGGTGCGGGCGACCCCGTGGGCGACCGCGTCCTCGTTGGACATCCCGCCGTCGCGCAGCTCCTTGATCCGCGCCATCACCAGCACGGCGTAGTCGGTGGCGAGCGCGAAGGCGACAGCGAACAGGAAGACCAGGCTCGTGACCTCGACCGAGTACGGCCCCGGGTAGTCGAGCAGACCGACGAGGAACTTGTGCTCGAAGACGATCACCAGGATCCCGAGGGATGCGGCGAGCGTCATCGCGTTCATGAGCAAGGTCTTCAGCGGAAGCAGCACCGACCCGGTCAGCAGGAACAGCAGCGCGACGGTGAACAGGATGACCAGGCCGATCGCCAGCGGCGCATTGGCGACCAGGCTCTCCTTCTCGTCGACGAAGCCCGCGGTGTTGCCTGCGGTCAGCAACCGTGTGCCGGAGGGGGCATCGAGGTCACGCACGTCGGCAAGCGCAGCCTGGGAGGTGTCGGAGAGTGCTGGTCCGTCGAAGGCCGCGATCGTGTAGGCGACAGTGTCCGAGACGCGCTGGAACGGCGGGACCCGGTCCTCCACGTGGTCGACACCGGCGATCTCCTGCCGCAGGGCTTCGAGCTCCGCATCACTGGCCGCGCCATCGACCGTGAGCGAGAGCCCCTCGGTGACCGCACGGTCGTAGTGGTCCTCCAGGTAGGCGTTCACGGCGTACGACTGCTGTCCGGGTGGCACGGCTTGCGCGCTCGGCCCGGTCAGATGGGTGCCGAGCAGCGGAGCAGCGAGCGCGACGAGGACCACCGTCGTCGCCAGCGCAACGAGGACCGGCCGCTTCATCACCGCCCGCGCAACGCGCAGCCACCGCGTCGACGTGTCGGAGACGGCCGGGCCGCGGCGGATCGACAGCGCGTTGATCCGCGGGCCGAGGACGGCCAGCAGGGCCGGTACGACGACCAGTGCCATCGCGGCCGAGAGGACACCGACCACCGCACCGGCGACGCCGACGGAGTAGAGGAAGCGCTGCGGCATCACCACCAGCGCGGCCATCGCACCGGCCACGGTGAGGCCCGAGAACACGGCCGTGCGCCCCGCCGAGGCGACCGTACGGCGATGGGCCTCCTCGGTGTAGCCGTGCTCACCGGCCTCCTCGCGATGGCGCGACACCATCAACAGGGCGTAGTCGACGGCCAGGCCGAGACTCAGGGCGGTCGCGATGTTGAGGGCGAAGAGGGACGTGTCGACGAGGCTGGCCATGATCCGCAGAGCGAACAGGGTGCCGATGATCGACAGGGCGCCCAGCAGCAGCGGCACCAGCGCCGCGACCACGCTGCGGAACACGACGAGCAGCAGGATCCCGAGGAGCGGGAACGCGATCAGCTCGGCGTTGACGAGGTCCTTGCGGGTCTGGTCGTTGACCTCGTTGAAGCTCGGGGCGTAGCCGCCGTACCCGACGTCGAGCAGGTCGGAGGTGACGTTCCTGCGGACCGACTCGTCGGCCAGACCCCCCTTGTCCTCGAGGTCGTTGGTCGTCAGCTGCGCGGTCAGCACGAGCGACTCGCGATCGGTCGGGATCAGTCCGGGGCTCGCTGCGGGATCGTCGAGCGGGTTGACCACGTTCCCGACGTACGCCGATTCCCGGAGGGCGTCCGCGAGGCGATCGACCTCGGCGACGACCTCCGGGGAGTCGACGTCGATCTGGCCACCGCCGGGGTTGCGGAGCAGGACCACCAGCCCGGGCTGCGCCGAGTGTCCGAGGGCATCGGACAGTACGTCGCCGGCCTGTTCGCTCTCGGAGGACGGGTCCGTGAACCCGGCCGCCTTGAGGTGGTGCTCGACGTCGTGGCCGAAGAACCCGGCGACGAGGACGAACCCGAACGCTGCCAGCAGGATCTTCTTCGGGTGCCGCCAGGTGAGGCGGGCGATGCGCTCGAACACGTTCGCACGCTAGTGCTTGGGACCGTCTGCATGCGCTGTTTCTGGGCACCTGTCAGACATGACCGATGACGTTGTTGACCTGATCCTCAAGGACCACCGCGAGCTGGAGCGGTTGTTCGACACCCTTCTCAACGACCCGGGGCAGCGCGTGACGCTGGTGCCGGTGATGACCACACTGCTCACGGCCCACAGCCGGGCCGAGGAGTCCGAGGTCTACCCGGCCGCGCGCGAGGCGGGGGCCGGTGAGGACGTCGAGCACAGCCAGAAGGAGCACCTGGAGGCTGATCAGCTCGCGCTCCGGGTTGCGGAGACCGATCCCGACTCCGCTGACTTCGCCACCGCGCTGAAGGAACTCATCGACGCGGTGAAGCACCACGTCGGGGAGGAGGAGGAGACCCTGCTGCCGGAGATCCGCAAGCGGATCGACGAGGCCCGTCGCGCGGAGCTCGGCAAGGCCTTCCTCGCGACCCGGGAGGAAGGCCTCGGCGACCAGCCCGGCGACATCACCAAGGCCGACCTCGAGCAGCAGGCAGCCAACATCGAGCTGACCGGCGCCTCGGCGATGAGCAAGGACGAGCTCAAGAAGTCGCTCGAGGACGAGGCCGAGCTCTGAGACTGCGCACCGTCTCCTGCCAGAGCGCGGGATGGCGACGTCGGCGCAGGGGCCGCGGCTTCCAGTACGTCGATCAGGCGGGCGCCTCCCTCACGCCTGAGCAGGAGGAGCGGGTGCGGGCCCTGGTGATCCCGCCCGCCTGGACCGAGGTGTGGATCTGCCCCGACGAACGCGGGCACCTGCAGGCCGTGGGCACCGACGACGCGGGCCGCCGCCAGTACCTCTACCACCCCGAATGGCGCAGGAAGCGGGACGCCGCGAAGTTCGACAGGGCCATCGAGCTCGGGCGTCGGCTTCCCCACGTGCGTGCTCGACTCCGTGCCGACCTCGAGGGTGAGCCCACGGCACGGGAGACCGTCCTGGCGGCCGCGGTCCGGATCATCGACCTGGCGTGCTTCCGCCTCGGTTCGGACCAGTACGCCGACGAGTACGGCAGCTACGGCCTGAGCACCCTCGAGCTCCGCCATGTCGGCCGCAGCGGCGACGAACGGACCTTCGCCTTCGTCGGCAAGGCCGGCATCGACCACGAGGTCGGCGTGAGCGACCCGGCGGTGATCCGCGTCGTGGACGCGCTGAGGCGCCGTCGCGATCCGGGAGCCCGTCTCCTGGCCGCCCGCGAGGGCAGGAGGTGGCGGGTGATCGAGGCCGGCGAGGTGAACGAGCGGATCCGGGAGCTCGTCGGACTCGAGGTCACGGCGAAGGACTTCCGCACGTGGCGGGCGACGGTGAGCGTGGCGGCCGACCTGGCTGCACTGGAACGGGCGTCATCGCGCACCGCTCGGGACCGGCAGGTGCGGCAGGCCATCGTCCGCGCCTCGGAACTGCTCGGGAACACACCCGCCGTCGCGCGGTCGTCGTACGTCGATCCCCGGGTGATCGACCTGTTCGACGCTGGTCGATGCATGACGACGGCGCGGTCCGAAGATGGCATGGACCGCGCCGTGGTCAAACTGCTGAGTGGTTGACGCCTACTGGACGCGTCGTTCCTCGACGTGGGTGGTGCGCGTGCGCTGCTGGTTGATGACCAGCGACAGCACGAGCGCGAGCGCGCCCACGACGAGCAGGATCCAGCCCAGGGTCATGTCCTCGACGAAGTTGATGTCGAAGTTCACGACACCGCTGACCAGAATCAACCCTGCCAGCACCAGAACGATGCCAAGTCCGATACCCATGACTGATCTCCTTCAGTTGATGCGGTTCAGTTGATGCAGGTGGTCAGAGGACCTTGTCGATCTTGTCCTTGACCTTGTCCTTGACGTCCTCGACCTTGTCCTTGATGCCGGCCTTGGTCTGGTCGGCCTTGCCCTCGGCCTTGAGGTCGTCGTTGTCGGTGGCTGCACCGGCAGCCTCCTTGGCACGACCCTTCAGGTCTTCGGCCTTGTTCCCGATCTTGTCGTCGAGTCCCATGGGTGCCTCCTGCTTGTGTTCGGTTTCTGGCCGGACGGCCCTGTCTCAGGTGAAGAGGCTGACTCCCCCGGGACCCACGAGCAGGCCCAGGATGATGATCGCGATGCCGGCCAACACGTCGCCGCGAATGGTCGTGACCACTCCGTAGACAACGAGTACGACGGCTATGAGCCACAGGATGAAGATCATCGGAAGTCCTCCTCTTTCTTGCATCCTCGATACCCGGACCGGCCCACTTCATCCGGTGCGGGATTCCTGACTGCGGAGAGCCCGTGCGACTCGAGGCGCCACAGGTCGCGCGACTCCCACCTCGGGGGCGTCAGGCGTCGTAGTCGACGCGCACCTCGTCGGTGGTGGGGTGCGACTGACAGGTGAGCACGTAGCCGGCTTCCACGTCGGCCGGCGAGAGGGCGAAGTTCTGCTCCATCGCGACCGAGCCGGACAAGACCTTCGCCTTGCACGTGCCGCATGCTCCCCCGAGACAGGCGTACGGCGCCTCGAGACCCGCCTTCAACGCAGACTCGAGGACCGTGTCGCCGGCTGTGAGCGCGACTTCGTGCTGGCGACCTCGCAGGGTGACGGCGACCGTCGCCGGGGAGAAGTCGTCGGCAGTCCGCGGCTTCTGGTAGCCGTGGAACAACTCGACATGGACGTGCTCGGGTTCGCTGCCGCGCTCGAGGAGCAGGTCGCGCAGGTCCGTCACCATCTCGACCGGTCCGCAGAGGAACCACTCGTCCACGGGGGTGGTCAGCTCGGAGTCGAGCAACTGCTCGAGCTTCGGGCGATCGATGCGGCCGCGGAGGTGCTCGGGGTGGTGGGGGTCGCGGGAGCGCACGTGGATGATCCGGAGCCGGTCGACATACCGCGCCTCGATGTCGTCGAGCTGCTCACGGAACATCGTGCTGTCCGCATCCCGATTGCCGTAGACCAGCGTGAACCGGCTCTCGGTCTCGACGGCGAGCGTCGTCTGCAGGATCGACAAGGCAGGAGTGATGCCACTGCCGGCGACGACCGCGACGTAGTTCCTGGTGGCGAGCGGGTCGAGCGTCGTGCCGAACCTGCCGCTCGGAGTCATCAGCTCGAGGGTGTCGCCCGCACGCAGGTGTTCCATGGCGAAGGTCGAGAAGGCGCCGCCGGGGATGTGCTTGACGGCAATGGCGAGGGTGTCGGAGGTGGCCGACGTGCAGATGGAGTAGTTGCGGCGTACCCCCGCACCACCCAGGTCGGTGCGGACGGCGACATGTTGACCGGGCTCGAAGGAGAACTCCTCGCGAAGGTCGGCAGGCACGTCGAAACTGATCAGCACACTGTCGTCGGTCAGCCGTTCGACGCTGGCGACCGGGATCGGGTGGAAGACGGCGGCACGTGCGGAGGAACGCTTCGGCATCCGCACCGGGAGGAGCCGGGCCAGCTTGCCGTTCAGCTGCTTCCACTCGCGGTACTCGTCGGTGTCCAGCTGCTGGCCGAAGACGGTGCCGATCGCAGCGTCCCGCTCGAGGTAGGCCTCCTCGTTGCGCCGCCAGGTCGCGACGTACCGGTGGAACGGGATCGAGGGGTGCAGGTGGTGGATCAGGTGGTAGTTCTGCGAGAGGAGCAGCGGCGTGAGAAACCATTCGGATCCGACCCGGTTGCGGGTGGCTCGGTAACGGTTCTCCTGCTGGGTGTCCTCGAGGTCGTGGTGCGGCAACCAGTCGAACCACCAGGCCAGCACGAACACCGCAATCCGCTCGGGGATCAGGTACAGGACCGCGAGCGTCCACAGGTGCCCGGTCAGCGCACAGGTGACGATCAAACCGACACTTGCGCTCATCAGGAACACCGTCTCCCCCACCTCGGCACGAGGACGGCGCCTGACGTTGCGGACCAGGAAGGCGACGTACGGCAGATCCATGAGGGGAAAGCGGAAGGGGAGCTGCCACATCGGAGCGCCACTCACGAAGTGATCAGGGTCGTTCCCGTCGTCATTGGTGTTGCGATGGTGCTCGATGTGGATGAACGCGAAGGACTTGAACGAGATCAGCGGCGACACGAAGAGCATCGCGACCCGACCGAACGCCACGTTCACCCACCGGTGTGTGCTCACCGAGTAGTGCGCCGAGTCGTGGGCGACGGTGAACAGCACGAAGATTGCGGCCGCGCTGAGCACGACCGTCACGGGCACCGGAAGGCTCCCCTCGAGCGCTGCCCACGTCGAGGTCACGAAGACCGCGATGGCGCCCGTGAAGATGCCGACCACGGGCCACGAGATCGTCGGGACGGCCTCACCCGGGTCGGGAAGCGCATGACGGGACGCTGCGGGTTGCTCGGTCGTTGCTGACATGCCCGCAACCTACGAACGGCGCACGACCTCCCACCAGTGGTGCGTCGCCCACGCCCGTGTGCGCGCAGCACATGTCGTCAGGTTCGGTCAGGCTCGGTCAGGCTCCGAGGTGAGCACCACGGCCCCGAGCACCTGCACCACGCACAGAGCAGCATGCAGCTCCGCGACGCGCTCCGAAGCAGGCCTGCCGAGACGTGCTTCGGCCCGTCGCAGGCGCTGCAGCACGGTGTTGCGGTGCACCCCGAGGCTTTCGGCAGCAGCCGCCAGCCCACCCTGTGCGTCGAGCACGGCCAGCAGGACCTCGCGTTCCTCCTCCTCACGGCGTCCGGTGACGGCCAGGGCGCCGAGCTCGGTCGCCACGAAGGCGCGCGCGAGGTCGAGGTCACTGGTCATCGCGTCCGCGAGGGCGACGTCGGCGTACGACGTCACCGGGTCTGCCCGACCGGACAACCGGCCGATCCGGGCGCTGCGCTGAGCCTGGACGTGGGAGGCGCGAAAGCCCCGCGCGCCCTGGGCCGGCGTACCGATGGAGACCCGGATCGATCCCGGGACCCGGTCGGCCAGTGACGCGAGGTCCGCCAGCGCCTCGTCCGGGGCGCGTGTGGTCGAGACCCACCCCCACAACTCCCGGACGCCGTCCGGGACGAGGAGCGGATGGGCCGAGCCGAGATGCGCGCCGACGACCAGGGCCGTGCGCCCGAGGTCGGAGTCGTCCCGATCGGTCCAGCAGAGGAAGGCGGTCTGCCACCCCGTGAGCCGGTGGGACAACGCGCGCTCCGCGCTCCCGAGGTCGACCTCGTCGCCCGCGATCAGGGCCCGAACCGCATCGGTCTGCGCAGCGCGGGCACGGTCCTGCATCCGGTCGAGCTCGGCGACGTACTCGGCAGCGACCTCGCTGGCAATGCGGTCGGTGTAGGCGAAGGCATAGCGCTGCAGGTCGGCGACGACCGCAAGGGCGAGGGCAGGATCGGCGACCACGTCGACGATCCCGGCCACGATGCGCTCATTGAAGTAGGCATGACCGACCCGGTAGAAGCGCAGCATCACGTCCACGCTGTAGCCGCGCGACGCCATGGCCCGCGCGTGCTCGAGGGCAGTGACCGGCGCCGTTGCGGCACTCACGTCGATCCCGTGGCGGACCATCGACAGCGCCGCTTCGAGGTTCGAGGAGCACGATCCGAGGGTCAGTCCGCGAAGGTCGTCATCAGCACTGGCCTCGGGAATCCGCTCGAGGATGTAGTCGAGCATGTCGTCGGCGTACGCCGAGACGCTGCCGAGCAGCTGGGCCGCAGTGCGTTGCAGCTCGACCATCACTGCCTCGGGAAGGCCTCCCGACCCACCCACGCTCACGCCCGTGACCATGCCGCGAGACTACTCAGGCTCAGCGGACGACCTGCACGGTCACGGCTCCGTCCACGACGTCGCCGGGCATCTCTTCGGCCGGCGGCACGAAGCTGCGCCCCGGCAGCGCCGCGAGAGCCGCGAGAGCACCGGCGATGCAGAGGATGCCGACCACGACGCAGCCGAACGCCAACCCATCGAGGAACGCGGCGTCGACGGCGCTCGCGATGCCCGGCACCCGCGCCGCGACCGCGTCGGCGTAGCCGACCGACTCCAGGGCCCGCTCGGCGTTGGTGGGGTCCACGCGACCCTCGATCGCGGGCCGGAGCCCGTCGGCGTACGCGGAGGCGAAGAGCGACCCGACGACAGCGACACCCAGGGTGCCACCGAGCTCACGCGTGGCGTCGTTGACGGCCGAACCGACCCCGGCGCGCGAGGGCGGCAGGACCTGCATGATCGACTCCGTGGCCGCGGTGCTGACCAGGCCGATGCCCAGCCCCAGCAGCATCATCTGCGGCACGACGACCGTGCCGTAGGAGACGTCGGCCGTCAGGGCCGAGATCCACAGGAACGCGGATCCGAGCAGTGCCAGACCGGACGCGACGACCAGTTTGGTCCCGATCAGCGGAGCCAGCCGGCCGCTGACGAGGGAGGCGACGGCGATCGACCCGGCCACCGGGAGGAACCGCAGGCCGGTGTCGAGGGCGGAGTAGTCGCGCACGAACTGGAAGAACTGCGTGATCAGGAAGACGAAGCCGAACAGCGCGAAGAACGCGATGGTGACCGAGCCGCAAGCCGCACTGAACCGCCGGTCCAGGAACAGGGTCACGTCGATCATCGGATCGGCGACGGCACGCTCGACGAGCACGAACACGACAATGAGGGCGGCCGCGACACCGAAGCCGGTGAGGATCAGGCCGCTGCTCCAGCCGTGCTCGGGCGCCTCGATGATCGTCCAGGTCAGGCTTCCCACCGCTGCCACCGAGATCACGAAGCCGGGGCGGTCGATGCGCGGCACGGAAGGGTCGCGGGACTCGGGCACGAACGCGAAGGCGAGGGCCGCTGCCGCGAGGCTGACCGGCACCAGGGCCCAGAAGACGCTGTGCCAGCTGAAGTGCGTCACCAGGAAGCCGCCGACGACCGGGCCCAGCGCGACCCCCACGCCGACGGAGGCTCCCCACACGCCGAGGGCGGCTGCGCGCTCGCGCCGCTCGGTGAAGGTGTTCGCGATGATCGACAAGGTCGTCGGGAAGATGAGCGCGGCGAACGCGCCCATCACGAACCGGGTCGCAATGAGCGCGCCGCTGCTCTCCATGAGCGCCGCCGCGCCGTTGCTCGCGGCGAAGCCGACGAGGCCGATGATCAGGGCGGGCCGACGGCCGAACCGGTCCGACAGGCTGCCCATGGCCAGGACGAGTGCTGCGAACGCCAGGTTGTAGCCGTCGACGATCCAGAGCAGGTCCTTCGTCGAGGCGTCGAGCTCGACCGCCAACGTCGGCAGGGCGATGTTGACGATCATCGCGCTCATGTTGATGGTGAGCGTCGCCAAGCACACCGAGAAGAGAATCAGGGACTTGCGCGGCACAGGGAGCTCCTCAAGTTGCTGTTGTCAACATTGACCATGCCGTCCCGATGTTGACACTGTCAAGATGCAGCGACGAAGATCGTCCTGTGAGCCCTCCCACCGCGCCGTACCACCACGGCGACCTGCGGGAGGCCCTCATCGAGGCGGCGGTCGCCTCAGTGCGCGAGAACGGGCCGGACGGACTCGCTCTGCGCGACCTGGCCCGACGGGTCCACGTCTCCCACAACGCCGCCTACCGACACTTCGCCGACCGGGACGCCCTGGTCGCCGAAGTCGCAGGACGGGTCATGGGCAGCATCGTCGACTCCATGCAGGCGCGGCTGGCGACGGTGCGCACGCGCGACCCTGTTCTGCGCGCCCGTCGTCGCCTTGCCGCCACAGGCCGCGGCTACGTCGACTTCGCCCTCACCGAGCCCGGCCTCTTCCGCCTGGCGTGCGCTTCCCTCCCGGCCGTCTCGGCGACGATCACCCTCCCCGGTCGCGACCCGCTCGCACTCCTCGGCGAAGTGCTCGACGACCTGGTCGAGGTCGGCTTCCTCACGCCGGCCGCCCGAATCGACGCCGAGGTCACGTGCTGGTCCGCCGTGCACGGCTTCTCGATCCTCAGCATCGACGGCCCGATGCAGGGCTCGACGGCGAAGGAGCTCACGACCGCGCTGGATCGCGTGCTCATCGCCATCGACCGGTCCTACGCGGCAACGACCGGCACAACCATCGGCGACAGGGACCTGATCGGCTGAGCAGGTTCCTGATCGCGGGGCCAGGCGAGGTGCCCGGCTCACACGTCGGTGATGCGGACCCCGGCATGCGCCTTGTAGCGCTTGTTCATGGCGATCAGGTTCGCGGTCAAGGCCTCGACCTGGTGGGCGTTGCGCAGACGACCACCGAAGACGCCCCGAACGCCCGGGATCAGCGCGGAGAGCGCGATGACGGCGTCGACTGCTTCGTCGTCGTCGCCGAGGACGAGCACGTCGGTGTCCAGGCTCTCGACCGTCGGGTCCTCGAGCAGGACGGCGCTCAGGTGGTGGAACGCACCGATCACCCGACTGTCGGGCAGCAGCGCCTTGGCCTGCTCGGCAGCAGATCCCTCGAGGACCTGGAGCGCGTAGGGGCCCCGCTTGTCGAAGCCCAGCGGATTGACGCAGTCGATGACGATCTTGCCCGCCAACACCGGACGCAGTTCGGTCAGCAGCGCGGCGTGACCGTCCCACGGCACCGCGACGATCACGATGTCAGCGGCCGCTGCTGCGGCGCGGTTGTCGATGCCGACCACCCGGACACCGTCCTCGCGCATCTCCTTGGCCACCATCTCCGCTCGAGCGGCGTCCCGGCTGCCGAGCACGACCTTTGCACCACCAGCGGCCAGGCGCCGGGCGAGACCCCGGCCCTGCGGGCCGGTGCCACCGAGAACGGCGAGAACCGTGTCCGCGGTGATCAATGACATCTGCGTCTCCTCATGGGGTCTCGGCGAGCAGACCGGCGAGCCGTCCGACGTGCTCGACCCGGTCGGCCGGCGTGGCGGCCATCGGGTTGACCAGCAGGGTCCGCACACCGGCGTCCTTGAACTCGGCCAGCTGGCGCCGCAACGAGTCCTCGTCACCCATCAGTTGCCCGACAGGTAGAGGTCCTGGATGTCCTTGGCCTCGCTCTCGTAGCCGTAGCGGCAGGCGAGCTGGTTGTAGAAGTTCTTGTCCCGCGCACCCATGCCGCCGATGTAGAGCGCCAACTGGTTGCGCACCGTCGCGATGACGTCGGGAGACGGCTCGCCGACATGGAAGCTCACCTGGAGCTGGATGTCGAGCTCACCGAGCGAAGCGTCGCGCTTCGCGAACCCGGCAGCCAGGGACTCGCCCCATGCCTGCTGCGCCTTGAGCGGGTGGAAGAACAGCGGCTGCCACCCCTGGGAGATCTCCGCGACCAGCTCGACGTTCTTCAGGCCCAGCGCGGCGATCGAGACCGGGATGTCGGGCCGCAGCGGGTGGTTGATGAGCTTGAGCGGCTTGCCCAGGCCAGAGCCGCCGTGCTCCTTGGTCAACGGCATCCGGTAGTACGTGCCGTCATGGTCGAGCGGCTCGCGACGCCAGACCTTGCGGCAGATCTCGACCGCCTCGCGGGTGCGCCCCAGCGGGGCGTCGTACTTGATGCCGTGGAAGCCCTCCACCACCTGGGGACCGCTGGCACCGAGGCCCAACGTGAACCGCCCGCCCGACACGAAGTCGAGGCCGGCCGCGGTCATCGCAGTCAGGGCGGGGGTCCGGGAGTAGACCTGCAGGATGGCCGACATCAACTCGACCTTCTCGGTCTTCGCAGCGACGAAACCCAGCTGGCTGACCGCGTCGAAGGAGTAGGCCTCCGGGATCGCCACCATCTCCAGACCGACCTGCTCGTAGGCCTGGATGAGCTCGACGCTCTCGTCGAAGCCACCGGCGTAGTCAATGATCATGCCCAGCTTCATCGGCCGGTCTCCTTCGCGTAGCGGCCGGCGATGTCGCGACCGATGATTTCCTTCATGATCTGGCTGGTGCCGCCGTAGATCGTCTGCACGCGGCAGTCGCGGTAGGCCCGGCCGATGGGGTACTCGTTCATGTAGCCGTAGCCCCCGAACAGCTGCAGGCAGCGCGAGGTCACGCGGACCTGCATCTCCGTCGCCCAGAGCTTCGCCTTCGATGCCTCGGCGGTGGTGAGCGTGTGCTCGTTGAGCGCCAGGGCGGCGTTCTGGATGTAGGCACGGGTCATCTCGACCTCCGTCTCGATCTCGGCCAGCTCGAACCGGGTGGCCTGCAGGTCACCGATGCGCTTGCCGAACGCCTCGCGCTCGAAGACGTAGTCCTCGGTCCAGGCCAGCGCGGCCTCGGCGCCTGCGAGCGCCTGAGCCGCGAGGGACAGCCGCTCCTTGGGCAGGCGCTGCATCAGGTAGATCAGGCCCTCGCCGATCTCCCCCAGGACGTTGTCAGCAGAGACACGGACGTCCTCGAAGACCAGCTCTGCCGTGTCCTGACCGGCGAGGCCGACCTTGTCGAGCTTGCGGCCACGCGAGAAGCCCGGGTCGTCGCGTTCGACGACGAAGAGGCTGTAACCACGCGAGCCGGCGTCGGGGTCGGTCTTCGCGAAGACGATCACCAGGTCGGCGTTGATGCCGTTGGTGATGAACGTCTTCTGCCCGTTGAGCACCCAGCTGTCGCCATCACGCACGGCGTTGGCCCGGATGCCCTGCAGGTCACTGCCCGCGCCCGGCTCGGTCATCGCGATGGCGAGCACCTTCTCGCCCGACACCGCACCCGGGAGCCAGCGCTGCTTCTGCTGGTCGGTGCACAGGTCGAGCAGGTAGGGCAGCACGATGTCGTCCTGCAGCCGGAGCCCCAGGCTGTACGACGTCGCGCCGATCGCCGCGAGCTCCTCGGCCACCACCATGGGGTAGCGGAAGTCGGGCTCGCCGCCGCCGCCGAACTCCTCGGGAACGGCGAGACCGATGATGCCGTTGGCACCAGCGGCCTTCCATGCCGTGCGCGGGACGAGACGTTCCTCCTCCCACGCGAGGTGGAAGGGCTCGACCTCGCGACGGATGAACTCGCGCACCGAGGCCCGGTAGGCCTCGTGGTCCTCGGTGTAGAAGCCTCCGCGCGCGTTGAGCGAAGCAGGCTTGCTCATCGAGGGGCCATCCGGATGGCGCCGTCGAGACGGATGGTCTCGCCGTTGAGCATCGGGTTCTCGACCACGTGGGCAGCCAGGGCGCCGTACTCCTTCGGGTCGCCGAGACGCGAGGGGTGCGGGACCTGCTGGCCGAGGCTCTTGCGGGCGTCCTCGGGCAGCGAAGCGAGCAGCGGGGTGTCGAACAGGCCGGGCGCGATGGTGACGACCCGGATGCCGATGGTCGACAGGTCACGGGCGATCGGCAGGGTCATGCCGACCACGCCCCCCTTCGACGCGGCGTACGCCGCCTGGCCGATCTGGCCGTCGAAGGCCGCCACGGAGGCGGTGTTGATGATGACGCCACGCTCCTCGCCCTGCAGGTCCAGGCCGGCGATGTGTGCGGCGGCGAGGCGGATGACGTTGAAGCTGCCGATCAGGTTGATCTCGATGATCCGCTGGAACTTGTCGTACGGGTAGGGGGTGTTGCCCTTCCCGACGGTCTTGATCGCGTCGCCCGTGCCGGCACAGTTCACGACGACGCGCAGCTCACCGAGCTCCGATGCAGCCGCGATCGCGGCCAGCACGTCGTCCTCGCTGCGCACGTCGCCGGGCACGAAGACCACGGCGTCGCCGAGCTCCTTCGCAGCGACCTCACCCGGCCCACCGGGCAGGTCGAGGATGACGGCCTTGCCGCCCTTCTCCAGGAGAGCTTCGACGGTCGCGCGACCCAGGCCGGAGGCGCCGCCGGTGACGAGGGCGACGGTGTTGTTGATCTGCATGGTTCTCTCTTTCGTTGGTCGAGGAGGTTGCGCAGCAACCGTCTCGAGACCCTCAGATTCGTTCGATGATGGTGGCGTTGGCCATGCCCTGTGCCTCGCACATGGTCTGGATGCCGTAGCGGCCGCCGGTGGCTTCGAGGTGGTTGACGAGGGTGGCGAGCAGGCGTGTGCCCGAGGAGCCGAGCGCATGGCCGAGCGCGATCGCGCCGCCGCGGGGGTTGAGCTTCGCGGGGTCCGCGCCGAGGTCGTGCGCCCAGGCGAGCGGGACCGGCGCGAAGGCCTCGTTGACCTCGTAGGCGTCGATGTCGTCGATGCCCAGACCGGCCTTGGCGAGTGCCTTCTGGGTGGCCGGGATGGGCCCGGTGAGCATCATCAGCGGGTCGGAGCCGACGACGGCGTACGACACGAAGCGGGCGCGCGGGGTGAGGCCGAGCTTGCCGGCCATCTCCTCGCTCATGATCAGCGCAGCCGAGGCGCCGTCGGTGAACGGCGAGGAGTTGCCGGGGTGGATCGACCACTCGACGTCGGGGAAACGGGCGGCGTACTCATCGGTCCGGAAGGCCGGGTTGAGACCACCGAGGCCCTCGGCGGTGGTGCTGGCGCGCACGGTCTCGTCGACTGTGTGCAGGACGGCGTTGCCCTCGACGTCGGTCACGGTGATCGGGACGATCTCCTTGTCGAAGAAGCCCGACGCGATCGCCTCGGCGGCCCGACGGTGCGACTCCGCGGCGTACTCGTCGAGCGTCGCGCGGTCGAACTTCCAGTCGCGCGTCACCAGCTCGGCCGACACGCCCTGGTTGACCAGGCCCTCGGGGTAGCGCGCATGCAGCTCGGGGCCGAAGGTGTCCTTGCCCTGCGTGGTGCTGCCCATCGGAACCCGGCTCATCGACTCGACGCCCGTGGCGATGACGATGTCGTAGGCACCCGCAGCCACACCCTGGGCGGCGAAGTGGACCGCCTGCTGGCTGGAGCCACAGGCTCGGTCGATCGTCGTCGCAGGGACGGACTCGGGGAAGCCTGCGCCCAGGACCGCGGTGCGGCCGATGTTGAGCGCCTGCTCGCCGCCCTGCATGACGCAACCGGTGATCACGTCGTCCACCAGCGCCGGGTCGAGGCCGTTGCGCTCGACGATCGACTTCAGGACGTGGACCAGCAGCGAGGTCGGGTGCGTGCCGGACAGGGCGCCACCCATCTTGCCCTTGCCGGACGCGAGACGGACGACGTCGACGATGACGGGAGTGGGCACCGCGCACCTCCAGGATGTAGGTTTCTGTTAACCAGTCAGTCCTGACTGGTTAGTGCACTGTAGCCTGTCGCCGCCGCCCTGTCACCCATGAGGTCATCCACGAGAAGGACGAGGACCCGATGCCCGGTACGTCGTCCCCTGACCGCCCCACCGACGAGCGGATCCCGGCGAAACGCGCCCTCCAGAGCCGCACCGTCGACGTCCAGCGCCGGATCCTCGACGCGGCCGTCGTCGTCCTCCTCGAGGACGGGTACGGCGGCGCGACCACCCTGCGGATCCAGGAGCAGGCCGGCGTGACGCGCGGTCGCCTGCTGCACCACTTCCCGTCGCGCGACGCGCTGCTGACCGCGGCAGCCCACCACCTGGCGAACGCCCGCGTCGGCGAGATGGCAGCCGACCAGACGTGGCCGGCCGACGCCGGCGAACGCATCGACGCCGCCATCGAGGCAATGGCGCTGACGTTCACCCAGGGCTACTTCTGGGCGGCCACCGAACTGTGGATCGCGGCACGCCACAACGACGACCTCCGGGCCGCCCTGCTCCCCGGCGAACGCGACCTCGCCCGGGTGATCCGACCCGGCCTCGACGCCTTCTTCGGCCCCGAGCTCAGCGCGCACCCGGCGTACGAGGACCTGCGCGAGATCCTCTTCACCAGCCTGCGCGGGATGGCACTGACCACGGCGTTCGACCCGCGGGAGGAGCCGACCCGGCGCCACATCGCCCGCCTCAAGCAGCTGGCGCGCTCGGTCCTGCTGGACTGAGCGCTCTGTCATCCGCCGACGAAGAGGTCAGTCTGCGAGTTCTCGCCACCGTAGCCCTGGAGATCGGTCAGGCCGCTGCCCAGCAGCACGTCGGCGTCGAGCAGGCACTGCCCGCTCATTTCGTGCGCCGGTGACGACAGGACCGACACCGCGGCGTCGGCCATCACCTCCGGGCGGCGCGACCAGCGTTCGGCGTCCTCGCCGAGAATGCTCACGGCGCTGCCCGTGCTGATGGCTCGCTCGGGCCAGAGGCAGTTCGAGGCGATCGGGACGCCCGCGAACTCGGCGGCCCAGCCCAGCGCGAGGATCGTCATGCCGTACTTGCTCAGCGTGTATGGCGGATGGTCACCCAGCCACCGCGGCGCCATGTTGATCGGCGGCGAGATCGTCAGGATGTGGGCGTTGTCGGAGCTGCGGAGGTAGGGCAGGCACACGCGGGTGAGCACGAACGCCCCGCGCACGTTGACCTGCAGCATCAGGTCGAAGGAGCTCACCGGCACTGCCTCGGTGCCCGCCAGGGACAGCGCGCTGGCGTTGTTGATGCAGACGTCGATGCCACCGAACCGCGCCGCCGCCTCCGCCACGGCCCTGGCCACGGCGAGCTCGTCGCGGACGTCGGCGGCCACCACCATGCTCCGACCGCCCGACGCGTCGACCTCGTCGACCACCCGCAGCAGGTCAGGAGTGACGGCACCGCGTGCCGGTCGCGTCAGCAGGACCACGTTCGCGCCCGCCCGCCCCAACCCGACGGCCAGGGCACCACCGACGCCCTGGACCCCACCGGACAGCACGACGGTGCGACCGGCGAGGGCGTGCTGCTCCCTCGCAGCACGCCCGTCGCGGTCCTCCCCGTCCGTCACTCTCCGTCACCGCACCGGTTGGGGCGCACGGACAGCAGGCAGGTTGGTGGCGAAAGCACGTGCATCCTCATAGGACGCGCGTTGGGCGATCAGCTTGCGCAGCTTCATGATCTGGGTCGGGCGATCGATCGTCAGCGCACCGACGACGCGACCACCTCGGCGGTACAGCGCCAGGTACGGCTCGCGCTCGACGACCTCGACCTCGTCCGCCTGCGGGACACCGACGAACTGGATGCGGTGTCCGTACCAGTCCGACCAGAAGTAGGGCACCGACGACACCGGCTTCGCAGACGCGGGATCGATCGCGTGGGCGGCTGCAGCGGCACCGTGCTCCGCAGCATTGGTCCAGTGCTCGAGCCGCATCATCTGGTCGTCGAAGAGCGGGTTGGGCCAGTGCACGACGTCGCCGGCGGCGTACACGCCCGCGACGGTGGTCGCCAACGTCGCGTCGCACACGATTCCCCGGTCGCGCTCGTGGAGGGCCACCCCAGACCCCTCCAGCCAACCCGTGCCGGGGATGACGCCGATGCCGACGACCACGAGGTCGGCCGGGATCGTCGTCCCGTCGTCCAGACGTACGCCGACAGCCCTGCCGTGCTCGGAGACGATTCCGTCGACACCCGTTCCACACCGCAGGTCGGCGCCGTTCGCGTGGTGCAGCTCGGCGCAGACCTGACCGGCTTCGAGCCCGACCGATCGGGTCAGCGGCACGTCGAGGCTCTCGACGATCGTCACCGGCAGACCGCGCTTGCGGGCGCCCGAGGCGACTTCGGAGCCGATGAAGCCGGCTCCGATGACCACCGTCCGGGCGCCTGCGTCGAGAGCCGTCCGGATGGCCATGGCGTCGTCGAGCGTGCGCAGGCCGTGCACGCCCGCGATGCCTTCCGTGCCCGGCAGGGTGCGCGCAGCCGCACCCGTTGCGATGACCAGGCGGTCGTAGCGGACCTCGCCGTCCCCGACCGCGACCGTCCCGGACGCCGCGTCGATCGCTGTGGCCGGCGCTCCCAACCGCAGGTCGACTCCCAGCTCGTCACGCAGGTGCTCCGCCGTGCGGAACCGCGGCGCAACGGGCTCGTGGTCCGCGTCGAGGAACGCCTTGGACAGAGGCGGACGGTCATACGGCAGGTGGGACTCCGACCCGATCAAGGTGATCCGGCCGGCGTATCCCTTGCGTCGGGCCGCCTCGACGGTGCGGAGTCCCGCGAGCGAAGCGCCGACGACGACGAAGTCGCTGAATTCCCCGGTGCTTGTGGGCACGGTCAGTCCTCGAGGATCCGCAGTGCTTCGGTGGGACACGACGCGCACGCCGCCTCCACCTCGGCCCGCAACTCCTCGGACGGGTTCTCGTCCAGGCACAACAGGGTGCCGTCGTCCTGGACCTCGAACACCTCGGGCGCCTCGGCCTCGCACAGGCCGAGGCCCGTGCACTTGTCGTAGTCGATAGCGAGTCGCATGACACGCCTCCTGTCAGGGTGGGGAACGTGGGTGGTCAGCCGACGGTGGCCGGCACCGGCGCCGGGACGAAACGCAGCTGCATCCGCTTCACGCCTCGCATGAAGTTCGTTCCGAGCAGCTCCGGCTCGCCGGTCTCCCACGACTCGAGCCGGAACACGAGCTCCTGGAAGATCGCGCGCAACATCTGCTTGGCCAGCTGGTTGCCGAGGCAGAAGTGGACGCCGCCGCCGCCGAATCCCAGGTGGGGGTTGGGATTGCGGGCCAGATTGAACTTGTGCGGCTCCTCGAACACGTCCTCGTCGAACGACCCGGACGGGTAGAAGAGCACGACCTTGTCGCCCGGGATGATCTTCTTCCCGGCGAGCTCGGTCTCCTTGACGCACGTACGACGGAAAGTCATCACCGGCGAGGCGAAGCGGATGAACTCCTCGATCGCGTCGGGGATCCGGCCGTCGTAGTCCTCGCGCAGGTAGGCCAGCTGGTCAGGGTTCTCGGCCAGCGCCTTGAGCGCGAACGAGGTGGTGTGCTTGGTGGTGTCGGTGCCGGCCACCGCCATCAGCACGAAGAACGCGCCGATCTCGAACTCGTTGAGGTGTTCGCCGTCGACCTCGGCATTCATCAGGTTGGTGAACAGGTCCTCGGACGGCTCGGCGGCGTTCTTGCGGACCTCGATGAGCTGCTCGGCGATGTCGTGCAGGATGGCCGCGGCCTCGACCTGGACCTCGTCGGGCGACCTGTCGCCGAGCCGCTCGAGGTCGGCCCACGCGATGATGTCGCCGGCGGACGTCGCGGTCTGCTCGCGCAACTCCTCGGGCACGCCGAAGAGGTCGCAGAACATCCGGTTCGGTAGCTTCTCCGCGACCTTCTCGACCAGCTCGACCTCGCCCGGACCGTCGGCGACGAGCTCGTCGACGATCTCCCGGGCGGCGCGACGGATGTCCTCGTCGATCTTCTTGATCTGCTTCGGCGTGAAGGCCGCGCTCACCAGCTTGCGCAGCTTGTTGTGCCGCGGGTCGTCCATCGCGAGGAAGCTCTGCGTCATCTGGAGGAACAACCGGGGCAGCATGTCGAAGAGGACACCCTGTCCCGAGATGAACGTCTCGCTGTCCTTGGACACCTGGGTGATGTGCTCGTGCTTGACCAGGGCCCAGTAGCCCGGGTCGTCGGGGTCGGGCGTGACGGCGTCCTCGACGGGACGCTGCCAGGAGACCGGGTCGGTCCGGCGCAACGCCGCGAACGACTCGTCCCGCTCCTCCGAGGTCCTGGCCCAGAACGCCTTGGTCGAGATGTCGATCGCGCTGAACTCCGGCTTCTGCTCGCCGGTAGCGGGGAGAAAGTTCTCCTCCTCCTCGTCAGCGAAGAGTTCGTCGAAGTCGATGTCGAACTCGTTGTCGATGCTCATGGTCAGGTCCTCTTCACTCAGTCGTCTGCGTGGCTGAGCAGCACGTCCCAGGGACGGGCAGCCTTGTCGTTGGAGAGGTCGAGGTACACGTCCTTGACCTCGGTGTAGTGGTCGAGCGCATGCGGACCGAGTTCGCGTCCGACGCCGCTCTGCTTGTAGCCGCCGAAGGGCACCTCGACGTTGATCTTGTGGGCGTCGTTGATCCACACCGTCCCGGCCTGGACCTGTCCCGCCATCTCGAGCGCGCGGCTGTTGTCCGACGACCAGATCGAGGAGGCGAGTCCGTAGTCGCTGTCGTTCGCGATCTCGAGTGCCTCCGCCTCCGAGCGATAGGTCAGCACCGACAGCACCGGACCGAAGATCTCCTCGCGGGCGATCTTCATGTCGGGCGTCACGTCGGTGAAGATCGTCGGCTCGACGTAGTAGCCGCCGCCGAGATCGGCGCCGTCGGGAACGCCTCCGCCGAGGGCCAGGGTCGCGCCCTCCTGCTTGCCGCTCTCGATGTAACCGAGCACGCGATCCTTCTGGCGTTGCGAGATCAGCGGACCCATGTCGGTCTCCCAGTCACGAGTGCCGCCGAACCTGATGGTCGAGGCGCGTTCGACGAGGCGCTCGACGAACTCGTCCTTGCGGGACTCGGGCACGAGCGCGCGGGTCATCGACATGCAGATCTGGCCGGAGTAGAGCATGCAGCCCCACAACAGGCCATCGGCCGTGGTGTCCAGGTCGGCGTCGTCGAGGACGATCGCGGGCGACTTGCCGCCGAGCTCCAGGGTCACTCCCTTGAGCGTCTCGGCGGAGGCCTTCATGATCTCCTTGCCGACGGCGGTCGAGCCGGTGAAGCCGATCTTGCCGACACCCGGGTGTGCGGCGAGGCGGGCGCCGGCCACGTGACCGATCCCGGGAACGACATTGAGTACGCCGGCAGGCAGTCCCGCCTCGAGCGCGAGCCGTGCGAACAGCAGCGTGGACAGCGGCGTCTTCTCGTCCGGCTTGATGACGACGCTGTTGCCCGCTGCCAGAGCGGGCGCCATCTTCCACAGGCCCAGCAGCAGCGGGAAGTTCCACGGCGCCACCGCTCCGACGACACCGATCGGCTCACGACGCACCGTGGACTGGCCGACGGTCGGGAAGGCCGCGATCTTCGTCGGCGTCTCGAACTCGTAGGTGGCGGCGAGGTTGGCGAAGTACTCGAGGTGTGGAGCTGCGAGCCCGACATGGAATCCGGTTGCCTGGCGCACGGTTGCGCCGTTGGCCTGGATCTCGAGCTCGACCATCTCCTCGATGTTCTCGCCGAGCAGGCGTGCCAGCTCGTGCAGGACGGCCGAGCGCTCGGCGGGCGCCGCACGGGACCAGTCACCCGCGTCGAAGGCCTTGCGGCCGGACTCGACGGCGAGATCGATGTGCGACTCGTCGCCGCGAGCAACGGTCGCGGTGACCTCGCCCGTCGACGGATCGATGATCTCCAGACGTTCACCGGTGTCGACCTCGTGGCCGCCGATGATCATGGGGTGGTGCTGCACCGTCATCGCGACACTCACTTCGTCGGGTCGAGGACGATCTTGGTCGCCTCGCGCTCGTGGAACATCTGATAGGCCTCGGAGACCTCGGACAGCCCCATCCGGTGGGAGATCAGGGTGGAGGGCTTGAGCTTCCCCGCCACGATCAGCGCGGTGACCTCGTCCATGTAGTTGATGATGTTGGCGACACCGCCCTCGATGGTGATGCCCTTGACCCAGAGCTCTCCGAACGGCAGGGCGATGGACTCCTCGACATAGGCGCCGGGGATCGAGATCGTGCCGCCGGCGGCCACCACCCGGGTCGAGGAGATCAGGGCCGACTCATGACCCACGGCGTCGACGACGAGGTCGGCTCCGCGCCAGTCGGTGAGGTCGTAGATCGCGTCCTGCGGGTCGACCTCGTCGAAGTTGATCGGGATCGCGCCGTACTGCTCGGCCTCCTTGAGACGGGCGGGGACGCGGTCGATGACGAACACCTGCGAGGCACCCAGGACGTTGGCCGACATCGCTGCGCACAGCCCCACCGGGCCGGCGCCGACGATCGCCACGCTGTCACCCGGCTTGAAGCTGCGGCGTACGGCTTCGTAGCCGGTGGTGATGATGTCGCCGACGAAGAGCATGTCGTCGTCGTCGGCCCCGTCGGGAATGGCCTTGAGGGTGAAGTCTGCGTTGGGGACCAGGACATATTCGGCCTGGCCTCCGACGAGGTCGCCGAAGGTGATGCCCATCCCGAAGATGCGGACTCCGGCACATCGGCCGGGGTTGTTCCTGCGGCACCAGTAGCAGGCGCCGCAGCTCACGACGCAGGAGGCGACGACGCGATCCCCCTCGCTGAACCGGGTCACGGCGGACCCTGCCTCGACGATGGTGCCGAGGAACTCATGGCCCAGGACGACGTCGTCCTCCAGCTCGAGCCGGCTCTCGTAGGGGTGGAGGTCGGTGCCGCAGATGGCGGTCCGCTCCACCCGGAGGACGACGTCGGTCGGGTCGACCACGTGCGGACGAGCGATGTCCTCGAGTACGACGCTGTGGGGGCCCTTGAGGACCGCTGCCTTCATCGTGCTCATGCCTTCGCCGCGTCCTTCTCGGCGACGAGCTCGCGGTACATCGGGACGAGGGGCTTCGTCAGCGGGACGAGCTTGAGGATCTTGTTGACCGGGCCCTTGGCCTTGACCTCGCCCTTGGCGAGACCGACCGCGAGGTTGTAGTCGCCACGCCAGAACTTGTCGCCGGTGTCGGACTTCATCATCATCGTGACGTCCGGCTTCTCCTCGATCGGACCGAGCGACGTGGTCATCCCGTCGGGCCGCATGTGCACGTTCATCTCACAGGCCGGGTCGGTGTAGTAGACCTTCAGAACCATGTCGGCAGCCCGCATCTTGGGGCCCGACTCCGGGTGCTCGTTGGCCGCGCGGAAGACGCCGCCGATGTACTGGTCGACCTCGGCCGCGTCGCTGAAGTAAGCCATGGTGTGCTCCTTGGTTGGTGCTCGTTGGGTGGGTGAGAACGCAGGGTTGGTTCCGGTGGCGACCGAAGTTGAGGGAGGGGCTCGGTCGCCACCGGTGTCAGGGGACCGGGACCGCGGCGTACGCCGTGGCGAGCTGCTTCTTGAGCAACTTCCCGGTGTCGGTGCGGGGCAGCGAGTCGACGAAATCGACCGACCGCGGGGCCTTGTAGGTGGCGATCCGCTCGCGGACGAAGCCGATGATCTCCGCGGCCAGCTCGTCGGACGGCGAGGTGCCGGGCGGGAGCTCGACCACGGCCTTGACCGCCTGGCCCATCTCGTCGTCCGGCACACCGATGACGGCCACGTCCTGGACCGACGGGTGCAGGGCGAGGACGTTCTCGACCTCCTGCGGATAGATGTTCACCCCGCCGGAGATGATCATGAACGCCTTGCGGTCGGTGAGGAACAGGTATCCGTCCTCGTCAAGGTGTCCGACGTCGCCAGTGGTGGTCCAGTTCTCGTGGGCCGGGTGCCTGGCCTCCCGGCTCTTCTCCGGGTCGTTGTGGTACTCGAACGGCGCGGTGTCCCGTTCGAAGTAGACGGTGCCGTCTGCACCGGTGGGGAGCTCGGTCCCCTCCTCGTCGCAGACGTGGATGATGCCGAGGCCGGCCTTTCCGACCGAGCCGGGCTTCAGCAGCCACTGATCGGAGTTGATCAGCGTGATGCCGTTGGCCTCCGTCGAGGCGTAGTACTCATGGAGGAGCGGGCCCCACCAGTCGATCATCTTCTGCTTGACCTCGACCGGACACGGCGCTGCCGCGTGGATGACGGCGCGCAGGGAGTCGTGGGCGTACTTCGCACGCACGGCGTCGGGCAGCTTGAGCATCCGGACGAACATCGTCGGCACGAACTGCGCATGCGTGATCGAGTGCTCCTCGATCAGGCGAAGCGCGGTCTCCGCATCGAACTTCTTCGACATCACCACGGTGCCGCCGGTCGCGTGCACGATGCCACCGAAGCGCAACGGCGCCGCGTGATAGGTCGGCGCCGGCGAGTAGTAGACGGTGTCGCTGTCGAAGCCGTACATCGGCGCGAAGACGGCGACGAACATGTCGCCCGGTTCGGTGACCTGGCGCGGGGGCAGCGCCGGCTTGACGCCCTTCGGCCGACCGGTCGTGCCGGAGGAGTAGAGCATGTCGGCGCCGCGGGGCTGGTCGTCGAGAGGCACCGGCGAGGACTCGGTCAACGCGACGTCGTACGACTCGAAGCCGGGGAGGTCACCACCGAAGACGAACCGGTGGCGGACCCCGGACGCCTGGGCAGCGACACCTTGGGCGAGGTCCGCGAGGTCGGCGCTCACGACGAGCGCCTGGGCGCCGCAGTCGTCGACGATGTACGCCGCCTCGTCGGCCGACAGGTGATTGTTGACTCCCGTGACGTAGAGGCCCGATCGCAGGGCCGCCCAGTAGATCTCGAAGACCTGCGGAGCATTGGTCGCGAGGAACGCGATGTGGTCCCCGGCGCGCAGGCCGCGGTCGTGCAGGACACGGGCCAGCCGGACCGAGTTCTCCTCGAGCTCGGCGTACGTGCGCCGCTCGCCGGTGTCGGCCATGACCAGCGCGAGCTTGTCGGGCGTGGCCTGGGAAAAGGCTCCGGGATACATCGGTACTCCTTGCTGACAGTGGATGGCTCAACTGTGTCGACCGTCACGTCACCCGACATCTCCCTGCGGGGGTGAACTCCTGCCCCTTCCGGATCGAGCGCCTACTGCGGCCGCAGCGTCGGGCCCGCACCCGCCATCGCCGCGACAGCCGTGCCGATGGCGAACAGCACCAGCAACGACCCGATCGCCTGGCAGAAGAGCGCGCCACGAGCGAGGCTGTCGGCGCGTGCACGGTGCTCCTCGGCATCCATCCGCGCAGGGACGATCGCGTCGGCTGACAGCCGCCCCCAGCGCCCGAGCCGGAAGAGCCCCATCCCGAGGACGAGTTGCAGGGCAGCGGCGACGACGAGACCCATGGGTCAGCAGCTCTCCGAGGTGCCGGGACCGTCGGACGCTCCCGCAGCCTGGCCACCGGACCCGTCCGCGGGCAGGGCCAGCGGGTCCTTCGGCGTGTGGTCGTCGGCGTACTGGACGTCGGCGGCCTTGATCTGGTCGGTGAGCCAGGATCGCCACACCTTGCTCTGTGCTTCGGAGAACAGGGTCTGGCGCAGTCCGTCTCGCGCCTCCTCCTGCGTCGGGACCCGGCCCTGCTGGATCGCGTCCACCCGGCCGACATTCCAGCCGTACTCGCCCTGGACGGGGCCGAAGACCTTGCCCTTCCCGACGGCGAACGCCGACTCGGCGTAGGCCGCCTCGAGGTCGTTCGCTGCCACCAGTCCGATGTCGCCACCGGTGTCCTGCGTGCTTGCATCGATGCTCACCGCCGCCACGACGGAGGCGAACGCGTCACCACGCAGCAACCGGCGGAGGACGTCCTGCGCATCGGCCTTCGAGGCCACCACGATGTTGCGGATGCGGCGCTTCTCGGGCAGCCGCAGGGCACAACGGCGGTCGTCGTAAGCCGCTGCAACGGCAGCGTCGTCGGGGCTGACGACGTCACTGGTCACCTTCGCGAAGAGGGCGTTGATCTCCAGCTGGCGACGCAACTCGTCGCGGACGGCAGCCTCCGACGTTCCTGCGTTGGCCAGCGCCTGGGAGAAGGCGGCCTCACCTTCGGCCCCGCCTCCGAAGAACGATGTGATCACCTGGCTCAGGGACTGGTCGACGTCCTTGGTGCTGATGGCGATGTCCTCGTCGCGGGCCGCCGCTGAGAGCACCAGACCGACGGCGACCGAATGGGCTGCGTCACGCCAGAAGGCGTCCTTCTCGCTGCCGACATCGGGCACGGTGACGCCGTAGAGCGCCTCCACGGTCGCCATCCGGGCGCGCAGCTGCGTGCGTGTCACGTCCGTCTCGCCGACGCGCACGGCGACGTCGCCGGGGAGTCCGCGGTGGGTCCACCAGAAGCCGCCACCGAGCGCGGCGGCGAGCAGAGCGACGACGACGGCGAGCGCGATGCGCGGGTGGGCACGGCGTGCGGCGCCGATCCGGGCTGCGACACCGTTACCGCCTCCGACGTTCGCGGCGTCGTCCTCGGTGCGTTGGACCTCGAGCGTGTCAGGCATGGACAGCCTCCAATTTCCGGGGTGCTTCGACCGCTGGTTCCTCAACCGGATCGGCCTCTGGCACGGACGGTCGAACAGGACGGGTCGTCGCGGCAACAACCAGGCTGGCCGCGGCGAACGCGAAGCCGACCCCGAGCGCGAGCTCGGCGCCGAAGGTACGAACTGCGGCGAGTCCCGACCCGAGGAGCACGAGGTAGCCGACAGCGGACGCAGCCGCCATCAGCGCCACGGTGCGGGTCAGGGTCCGGCTCGCCCGGCGGGCAGCCTCGGCGAGCACGACGGTGAACTCGGCCCCGACCGCGACGGTCAGCGTGCCGAGCGCGATCGTGACCGGGTCGAAACCGCGTCCGCTCAGGTCCAGGAGAAGGAAGCCCCAGCCGGTGGCGACCAGCGCAGCGAGCACAGCGCGCAAGGCGTCGGCACGGCGTCGGAGGCCGAGCAGGAGCACCGCGGCGGCCACGGCGATCCCGATCAGGCTGGCGTCGTACCTGTCCTGACTGAGCACCTCCTGACCCTGGACGAGCACCAGGGGCAGGCCGACGAGCTGAACCTCGTAGCCGGCGGGCGGCACGGGCAGCTCCTTGATCAACTCGGTGCGAAGGTTCGCGAGTCCGCTGACGTCGTCGAGGCGTACCCCGTAGGTCATCAGGGCCTGCGACCGGTCGGGCGCGATCACGGAGCCGGCGAGGTATTCGGGGAGCAGTCGGACTGCGGCTTCGACCTGGTCCTGGGTCGGCTCGGCGCCGAGGAAGTCGAGGAAGGTGGCCGGCGACAGGACCGCTTGCATCACGTCACCGTGGCCGCGGGCAATGACGTCCTCAGCACGATTCATCCAGGCGAGGGCCTCCGGGGTGAGGGTGTCGACACCGCTGAGGACCACGTCGATCTCGCCCGAGCTGCCGAGCACGTCCTCCGCGTGCCGGGCGTCGTCGAGCGCGGACAGACCGCCGGCGAAGTGCTCGACCTCGGCAGCGACCGGGATGTCAGGCAGCACCTGCCAGCCCCAGGCGGCCAGGACGATGCCGAGAAGGGCAAACACCCGCAGGGTGGTGGTGTTCAGCCCGCCGCGGTTCGCATCCCCGACTGCACCAGCCGCCGACATTGCGTTCGAGGTGCCCTTGAGGAGCGCGCTGGTCGCGAGGGTCAATGCCAGACAGACGGTGACGCCGACTCCGAGCAACAGCCCGATGTCGCGCACCAGCGGCATCGGCGAGAGGGCGAGCGTCGCGAGGCTGGCCGCCGAAGCGGTGCCCACCACCGCGACAGTCCTGCGCGACGCACCGGTCAGCGCGTACGTCGGGTAGTACGACCCCAGGCCCAGCAACACGGACCCGAACGCCACCATGCCCAGCGTCACGGGTCTCCCGGCCCAGCCGAAGACCGACAGCGAGACGGCGAGGCTGACGAGGGTCAGCGCGATCGGCAGGAGCCGGAGGCGCCGCCGGATCCACACGGCGGCGGCGAAGCAGAAGGTCAGGCCGGCCACGGCCAGCACGCCGAGAAGTGGGGCGTCGGCCATCGCCCGGTCGGACAGTGCGGCGACGATCACTGCCGTCCCGGTGACGGTGGTGGTGGTCCCCGCCGGCCGTCGACCGTCGACGGTCGCGTTCACCTTGTCGACCAGGCGGGCCAGACCACCTGCGTCGAGGTCGGCGGCGGGCCGGACGAGGATGGCGACCGACTGGGGCCGCGGCACGACGAACTGCCACTGGGCGCGGGAACCGCCGTCGGCGGCGTAGACGACCGCATCGATGAACCGCTGGTTGCCCAGGGTGGGCAGGCCGCCGTCCATGCCCGAGACCAGCAGTGGTCCGTAGCGGGCGTCGAAGCGCACGCGGGCGTCGTCGCCCGCGCGCCGGACCTGAGCAGCGGGAGCACCGCGGTCGCGTGCTGTGGATTCGGCGAGGGCGATCTCCGCGTCCCGGCGTCCGACGAGCTCGGAGAGCAGATCCTTCGCCCGGCCGGCGATCTGGTTGAGGGTGGTGCCCGGCCCGTAGACGCTCGTGACCCCGGGCAGCGCGGCGAGCTCGCCTTCGAGCCGCACCAGGTCAGGCATCCGGTCGGTCTTCAGCACGGGGTCCGTCCGCTCCCCTGTCTCCACCAGGATCACGATCGGCTCGGCCCCGAAGTCCTCCCCCAACGCCTGGTACTGCTCCAGTTGGGGATCATCGGCCGGCAGGAACGAATCCAGGCTGGTGCGGATCTCGAGACGAGCGAGGCCCAGGACAATCACCGCCCCGAACCCGATGAGCGCGAACACCGCGAGGGCAGCGCGCGCCCGGGTCGTGGCCGTGCGCGCCCCCACGCCGCCTGCGCCCCGCTCGTCGGTCATGGCTCAGTCCCCTGCGTCCCGTTTGATGCGCGGGTACGACGTGTCGCCGTAGGGACCGGGAGAGCCGGCCGAGCCGGGGCCGGGCATCGGGTTGTACTTGTCGAGCGGACCGAGATTGGTCGAGAAGGGATAGCCCTTGAAGGACTGTTCGTTGAAGACCGGCATCACCCGGAACGCCTTGCCGTTCACGTCACCCAGGCCCACGGTCTGGGCGAAGTTGGTGAACCACGCCGCCAGGTCGCGGTCGTACGGCGCCAGGTAGCCCAGCATCGGGTTGAGATCGGCCAGCACGGACTCCGCCGGGGGCAGCAGCCCCTCGACGTTGTCGGCGAACGCCGGAACCCGTTCGAGGGTGTCGGGCGCACCGTCGAGGACCCGGTCGAGCGCCGGCAGGGTGGCGCGCAGGTCGCGAGAGGTCGCCGGCAGCTGGCGCAGTGCGGCCGTCAGGTGCGGCGCTGCTGCCGACAGGTTGCGGGCGACCGGGGCCAGCGCAGCGCTGAGACGGGTCAGGTCGTCGCTGCTCTCACGGGCAGTGGTCATCAGCGGCGGCAGCGCACGCATCACCGCACGGATGTCGTCAGCCTGCCCGGCCGTTGCCGACACGAGCGAGTTGGCGTCCTGGACCAGCGAGGAGAGCTGGGTACGGCGCTCCGACAGGGCTGTGAGGACCCGGGCGGCGTTGCGGGTCAGGCCCTGGATGTCCTTGCCCTGCGCAGCGAGGGCATCGAGCACCGTGGTGCCCTGGCGGCCCATGTCACCGAGTCCGCGGATCGCGTCGGCGACAGCCTTCTCGTTGCCGTCTGCGACGCCCTCCATCGAGCGCAGCACGGCTCGCAACGACTTCCGTGTCGGCGCGTCCAGCGTCTTGAGGACGTCGTCGAGCTGGACCGGGGCGCGGCCTGCGCCTGCTGCGAGCCGGGAACCGGAAGCCAGCTCGGCGCCCTTGCCGTCGGTCACCTCGACGAACGACTCCTCGACCAGGGACTTGGCCCCGATCTGCACCGTCGCACCTTCGTGGAGCGGTGCGATGGAGTCGTTGAGCTCCATCACGATGCGGGCGTGGTCACCCTGCTCCGTCACCTCGGCGACCTTGCCGACCTTGACGCCAGCGACCATCACGTCCGAGAAGTAGACGAGGTTGCCCACCCGCGGGACGTCGACCTGGATCGTGTAGCCGGTTCCAGCGAAGACCGGGACCTTGCCGCCCGAGTTGGTCCAGAGAAAGCTGAAGATCAACGCGCAGAAGCCGGTGAAGGCCACCACGATGATCATCCTGCTCCGCGGCTGGAGCCCGATTGCGTCCGTGTCACTCATGTCTGTTCCCGTCGTCCCGTCAGTTGGCCGTCAGTTGGCCGTCAGTTGCCGGCGAGGCCGGCGAGAGCGTCCGTGGGCAAGGAGGTGCTGTTGACCGTCAGCAGGCCGCGCAGGATGCCGCCGTTCGCGTCGCGCAGGCTGGTGAGGGAGTGCGTGTTCACGATGAACGCACCCAGGTCCGGCAGGTACCTCGTGAGCATCGCCGTCGCGGGATCCAGGCGCGCCGTCGAACGGGCAGCGACCGGGAGGGCCTGACGCAGGTCGGCGACGACCGGCCGCAGGTCCGCCACCAGCGGACGGGCGTGAGCGATCGTCGGCCGCGCGACCCTGACCGTCGTGCTCAACCGGTTGACCGTGCTGTCGATCCGCTTGAGCGCCTTCGGCAGGGTGCCCGTGGCGTCATGGATGTCGCGCAGGGTCGGGTCGAGCTGCTCGGTCAGGTCACTGACTGCCTTGGTCGAGGATGCGAGCCTCGTGGCCAGGCCAGGCAGCTGGGCGAGGGTGGCGTCGAGGTCGTCGGACTGTCCCGCGATCGTGCGGACCGTGCTGCTCAAACCGTCGGCCAGCGTCGTGAGTCGCTCGTCGTCGGATGCAACAGCATCGGAGATGTCGCTGAGCGCCGTCACCAGCGTCGCGAGTTGGCCGCGCCGCCTCTCCAGCTCCAGGAGAACGGGGCGGAGATCACCAGCGACCTCCCGGGTCTGGTCGAGGCCTGCGGGGAGAGTCTCGTCGGCGGAGACCAGTGCGACATCGGCCTCGGCGAGCAGCGTGGTCAGCGCAGAGCGTGCCTGGTCGTCGAGGTGCCCCAGTACCTCGTCGACCTGGACCGGACGGGCGGTGTTGGTGACGGGAAGGGTTTCGCCGGAAGCGAGCTTCGTCCCGGGCGCGCCGCCGGGGTCGACCTCGACGTACATCTCGTTCAGGGGGCTCTTGGGACGGAGCACCAGCTTGGCGTTGTCGTAGACGTCGTACCCGGGGTCGAGTGACATGGTCAGTTCGGCGCGGCCCTCGTCGTTGACGTGGGCGTCGGTGATCTGTCCGACGATCACGCCGTGCATCCGGACCTCCTGTCCGTTGCCGGGCGCCACTCCGGGCACGGCCTCGAACTCGGCCGCGAACTCGAAGCGGTCGGCCCAGGGCGCCGTGAATCGCTGGTTGCCGAGCACCCACGAACCGGCAGCAGTCGCGAGGACCAACAACAACGCCAGCACGGTGACGTTCTTCTTGAGGCCGGGTTCGGTGCGGACCCGCTCCCAGTTCTTCCTGAGACGACGACGGACGTTCATCACCGACCACCTCCGAGAAGTCCGGACAGGAGGTTGTCGAGCGTGTTCGACGGCGTGCCGCCACCGCCGCTGACGGGCGGGAGCGTGTCGACCGGCTGCGGCAGGTAGAAGGCCTCGGTGAGGATCTTGAACATCTGCTCGAGCGAGATCGGGATGCCGCCGACGGAGCCGGACCCGATGCCGGGCTGGAAACCCACGGCGTGGCCGTTCTTGTCGACCTGCCCGGAAGCGCGGTCCAGAGTGGCGAACATGTAGGCAAGCTCCTGATAGGTCGGCTTCGCGCCGGAGGTGCGCTGATAGGGCCCCTTCCCGACGTACTTCGCGTGCAGCCAGGGCATGACGTCCTTGTCCACGCGGTCGAGGACCTTGCCCTCGAGATCGGTGAGCACGGCGTCCGCGCTCTCCGACGTCGGAACGAGTGCGTTGACGACAGGTCGGGCGTCACTCATCAGGCTGCGGAGGTCTGCGACGAGAGGGCGGGCGTCCTTCACGACGGGACCAGCGACGCCGAGGGTCTTGTCGAGCTGGCGCACGAGAGGGCGGGTGTCGGCCGAGACGTCCCGCAGGGTGTCGAGGCTTCCGGACAGGTCGGCGAGGCCGGTTCGGGTCGAGTCGAGTGCATCCGGAAGCGTGTCGACCGCAGTGGCGACGTCGGATGACCGGTTGTCCAGGACCCCGGACGCGGATTGGAGGTCAGTCAGGATCTGGTCGAGCTGACCGTCCTTGCGGCTCAGCACGCGGCCGAGGTTCTCCATCCCGGAGGTCAGGTCGGTGAGGTCCCGGTTCGGATGCAGGCCCTGGGCTGCGTCCAGGACCTCCGCGGCGGGGTCGAGGGCAGCGGGAGCGGCGTCGACCAGGTCACGCAGGGCGCGCTCGCCTTCTTCGTCGAGCGCCTCGTCGAGGTTTCTGACGGTGCCCTGGAGCCCGGCTCGGGCGTTCGGCTGCAGGGCGCGCGCCACCTTGTCGAGCTCGACCGGCACCGCCGTTCGCTCGACGGGAATCGAACCGGCCGTGAACGCGCCCGGGTCACCGCCCGGCTGCAGGTCGACGAAGTAGGAGCCGCCGAGAAGCGTGGTCGGTCGGATCGTTGCGGACGGTTCACTGCCCAGGGACTCGAGCACGTCGCTCTCGACCTTGAGCTCGACGACCGCGTCGTCGCCTTCGGATCGGACCGCGACGACCTTGCCGACCACCACGAAGGCGACCTTCACCTGGCTGACGTGGGCACGCAGCTTGTAGGCACGGTCGAAGTGGACCTCGACCTTGTCACCGCCCAGCAGCATCGAGTTGATCCGGTCCTTGTTGAACAGCGCGACCGACACCAGCAGCGTCACCACGAGGATGACCACGCCGATCCGCGCCGACGACAGGTGCAGTGGCACCGAGGGCTTCCGGCGCGTACTCATGGCGTCACCTTCACGTTGTTGGTCCGGTGAGCCGGTGCCTCACCGGGCGCGGGGTAGGGCTGGCGCTTGAGGAACGGGTTCTGGATCGGGAGGTTGCCGATGACGTTCTCCGGGTTCACCACCGGGTAGAACCGCAACCAGTTGCCCGCAGCGTCGCCCTGGCTGAGGGCGCTCGACGCGTTCTGGAAGAAGAGCAGCACTTCCAGGGAGTACGGCGCCAGCGTTGCCAGCGGCGCCTCGGCCCGCGTGAAAGCGGTGCCCAGATCCCGTACGACGGGGCGCGCGTCCTTCAGGAGCGGAGTCAGGTCGTCGACCGCCGCATCGGCGTCGTCGGAGACGCCGGGCACCTTCTTCAACGGCTTCACCGCATCACGAAGGAGTGCACGCGTGTCCGGGAGCGCGAGGCCGAGCGCCTCCACTCCCGGCCTCAGCGCCTGCACCGCCGTGCGGGTGTCGGCCAGTGGTCCGTCGAGGGATTCGAGCGCACCCCGGACGGCCTCGAGCGTCTCGGGCGACTGTCGGATCGCCTGGTCGAGCGGATCCCCTCCGTCCACGGCCAACGCATCGAGAGTGATGCCGGTGTCTCGGGTCAGACCCGCCAGCTCCGACTGCTGTCCGTCGAGCGCTGTGGCGAGCACCTCGGTCGTGCGGAGCAGCCGGGTGAGGTCCGCGCCCTGAGCAGAGTCGAGCGAGCGGGAGAGGACACCCAGATCCTCGAGGTTCTGGTCCAGGGTGGAGAGGCCGTCGTTCAGGTCGGTGCCGCGACCCGCCATGCCACCACCGATCTCGCGCAGAGCCACACCGGTCGCCTTGCGGGTCTTCGCGTCCAGGGTGTCCAGCACGGCATCCAGCTCCACCGAGCCGCTGGTCCGATCGGCCCGGATCGGGCCGTCCAGCTCGCCGGCATCCGGCGTGCCCGGGTCGAGCTCGACGTACTTCTGTCCGAGAGCGGAGCGGGCGCCGATGGTGGCGCTGGCGTCGCCATGGACGGTGCGGCCGTTGTCGAGTTCGAGACTGGCGACCGGGACGCCGTCGACGAGGTCGATCGAGTTCACGAATCCGGCGCGGACGCCAGCGATCCGTACGTCGTCCCCAGCGCGCAGTGCGCCGGCGTCGACGAACTCCACCTCGACCGACGTCCGCGAGACGCCGGGGACGTAGTCGGGCATTCCGTTCTGGGCGGTCAGGGCGAACGCGGAGAACGCAGCGGCGCCGACCAGCGTCGCCGTGCCGACCCGGACGGACCCGACACGTTTGCGTTCCTTGCGGGCGACTGCAGACATTTCACGAACCTCCGAGGAGCAGGCCGAGCGCGTTGCGCTCCTGGGTGGGGGTGAGTCCGGTGACCCCGCCGGTCCGGTCGGTCCGGGGCGAGAGGAGGCCGCTGAGCAGGCCTCCCACGCTGTCGAGGAGGTCCGGCACGAGCGCGCCTGTCCCTGAACCGGCGCTGCCGGCCCGCGGTTGCTTGCCGGACTTCGCGGGGGTTCCGCTCGTGGCGCCGGTCGGAAGACCTCCGGGCAGCAGCCCGGTCACGGAGTAGTCCGTGAGCACCAGGCCAGCCCGGAAGTAGTGGGCCAGGCCGTCCTTGCCGTTGGTGGCCAGGGCCCAGCCGCGCACGAACTCCATGACGGCCCTGAAGTCTCCGACGAGGTCGCGCGTCAGCGGGTCCAGGGACTTCGCGTCGCTGAGGATGGCGGGCGACTGCTGGCGCAGCAGTTTCGCCACGGGTCGGGCGTTCTCGATCAACGCGTCCGCCTTCTTCAGCACCGGATTGGCCGCGGCCAGCGCAGGATCGGCGGCGTTGGCGAAGTCGAGCAACTCGCCGCTGATCTCCTTCAGGTCGGCCGTGGTCGGCCGCAGTGCCTTCAGGGTGGGCGTCGCCGCGTTCGCCGTTCCCTCGACCTGCCGCAGGGTCGTGATCGCCGCGCGCATCGTCGACGGCAGCTGACCGAGCATCGCGCGGAAGGCGGACTCGTTGACGCGGGTCCGGTCCAGGATCGTCGTCGAAGCGGCGATCAGCCGGTCCAATTCCTTGCCGTTGGCGGTGCCGACACCTGAGGCGACCTTCGAGAGCGACTCCACGAGCGAACCGAGCGTGGCGTTCTGCTCCTTCAGCGTCTCGGTGACACCGCTGGTGTCCTGCAGGGCAGGAGCGAGCGCAGCCAGCGCGCGCTCGAGGTCGTCGCCGTTTCCGTCCATGCCCTGGCCGAGGGTGCCGACCAGGGTCGCGAGACCTTCGGCCGTGGGCTCGTCCAGCGTGTTGAGGACCTGGTCGAGGTCCACGCTCGAGCCGGTCTGGTCGGGGCCGAGCCGGGCGCCGTCCGCCAGGACAGGTGCATCGGCACTGCCGCGGTCGAGTTCGACGTACCGCTCCCCGAGGAGCGACACGGGGCGAATCGTGAGCTTCGCGTCCTGGTGGACCGGAAGCGCCGCCTTGTCCAGTTCCACCGTGACCTCGGCGCCGCCTTCGACCACCCGCATCGCGGCGATGGTGCCGACCTTGACGCCGCAGAGGCGCACGTCGTTGCCTTCCAGCAGGGGGCTCGCATCGGCGAACGTCGCCCGCAGCATCAACCGGCTGTCCGGACCCGAGGCCATCATGCTGCCGCCGACCAGCGCGCTGAGGATCAGCAGGACGACGACGACCACAGTGACCCGGGCGCGGCTGGCAACCTGTCGAAGGGCATGACTCGTGGGTTGGGCGCTGCTCATTCCAGCTCACTCCCGTTGGCATCGGTCCAGGCCTGACCGACGATCTCGCCGGGCTCCGGGAAGGGGTCGTTGGTCACTCCCGGCGGTACGACGCCGGGGTTCTCGTTGAACGAGGTGGTGCCGGCCTGTGCGTGGATCCGGGCGAAGTTGCTGTTGGTGTCGTAGTTCGCGAACGCCGACGCCCAGGTGCTGAAGAACCCGCCGATCTCGGGGGTGTAGGGCCGGAGGAACGCGACGGGGCTCTTGAGGTCAGCCAGGATCGACGTGGCCTGGGGCGACACCGAGTCGACGGTGTCGAGCAGTCCGGGCGTGACCTCCAGCAGGGAGTCGAGGCTGCCGAGCGTCGGACGAAGATCCGCAGCGAAGGGCCGCAGGTCCTCGAGCAGCGGGGCGAGATCTCGGGAGACAGGACCGAGCTTGGCGGTCGCCGGCTCGAGATCCGCGAGCAGGGGCTCGACGTCGTCCACGGCATCGGGGACGTCGCCGAGGGTCTTGGTGGCCTGCTCCAACGTGGGAGGAAGCGCCTTGAGGGTGCCGCGCAACTGCTGGCGCTCGTTGGCGACCCGTTCGGTCAGGCCGCTGAGGGACGAGACGACAGCCTGGACCTCGGTGTCACGCTCGGCGACGATCGCGAGCAGGTCGTCGAGGCGAGTGGCGAGGTGCCGGATCGCCGGACCGTCGGTGCCGAGTGCCTTCAGCAACTGGCCCAGCTCACGCAGTGCGGGCCCGCCGGTGCGCAGGGTCGCGCCGAACTCGTCCTCCTTTCCGCCGAGGACCTCGCTGGTGTTGCCTAGCAGCGACTGGAGCTTCTCGCGGGTCGGGGCATCGAGGCTGTTGAGGATGTCGTCGATCTCGGTCGGCGCCGGCATGGTTCCCGCCAGCCGGCCACCGTCCGGGATCTCGGCGTTCTTCTCCGGACCGTCGGTCACTTCGACCAGTCGCTCGCTGAGTGTTGCCTTCCACCCGACCATCACGACGGCGCCGTCGTGCAGGGGCGCGATGTCCTCGTCGAGCGAGAGAGTGAGCCGGGCTGCACCATCGACGACGTCGATCTTCTCCACCTTGCCTGCGTCGAAGCCGTTGACCTGGACGGGCGAGCCGGCGACGACACTGGTCGCCGATTCGAGGGTCACCTGCACCTCGTAGCCGTCGCGGCCCACGGCCGCGAGGCTCGCGACAGCGACCACCGCGAGCGGAACGGCCGTACGGAGCAGGCGGGTCGAGCGAGAAGGTTCAGCCACGATCAGTCCATCCCGAGAGGTCCGGCGGAGTCACCGCTGAGGAACTGGCGCACGAACGGGTCGTCGTGCTCGAACGCTTCCTCTGCCGGGCCGTAGTGGACGGTCTTGCCCTTCCAGATCAGGCCGACGTAGTCCGACACCTTGCGCGCCGTACGGATGTCGTGGGTGACCAGGAGGTAGGTGCCACCGTGCTGCGCATGCATGTCGAGGATGACGTCGTTGAGCAGGCTGGTGCGGACCGGGTCCAGCCCGGAGTCCGGCTCGTCGAAGAAGACGATCTTCGGCTCCATCACCATGGCGCGGGCGAATCCGGCGCGCTTGCGCATCCCGCCCGAGACCTCGCTCGGGTACTTGTGCAGTGAGCGGTCCAGGCCGACCTCGGTCAGCCGCGCGAGGACGATCTCGCGGATCTCGTCCTCGCTCTTGTCGGTGTGCTTGCGCAGGGGAAACGCGGTGTTGTCGAAGACGTTCATCGATCCGAAGAGCGCGCCGTCCTGGAACAGGACGCCCATCTTCTTGCGGATCTCGTAGCGCTCGTGCTCAGTCATGCCCCACAGGTTGTTTCCGAAGATCACGACGTCGCCCTCGTCAGGCTCCAGCAGGCCGACGAGGTGCTTGATGAGCACCGACTTGCCCGTGCCCGAGGGACCGAGGACGGTGGTGATCGCGTTGTCCTGGAAGTTGAGGTCGAGGCCCTGCAGCACCTTGAAGGAGCCGAACGTCTTGTGGACGTTGCGCACCTCCATCGTGTGGGGAGTGCCGTCGGCGGAGAGCGTTCCGTCGGTGCCGAGGGCAGAGGCGGACGAGCTGGCGGCGTCGGGCGTCGTGCCTTGGAGGGTCACGGTGGAAGCAGTCATCGAAGGCTCCTGGTGGAAGGACAGGTCGGACGGGCCGGCGAAGGCAAGGGCATGAATCGCCCTGCCCTGCGGCTAATTCGCGATCGGCGCATTGGGGCTGAGCCCCCAGAAGAGCTGTGTCGTGAGGACCCCCAGCACGTGGATGAGGACCATGTTCACCATCATCGACTTGGCTGTGGCCCGGCCGACTCCGACAGATCCGCCGCTGGCGTTGAACCCGTAGTAGCAGCCGACGAACACGATCGTCGTGCCGTAGCTCATGACCTTGATCTGGGAGTACAGGAAGTCCAGTGGGTTCTGGTAGAGCCAGAAGATGTAGAGGTAGCCACCCGGGGAGACGCCGCCGAGCTGGACCACCGTGACGAGGTACATCGTCACGTACATGACGGCGAGCCCGACCGTGTAGAGGAACGGAATGGCGATCCAGGCAGCCAGGATCCGGGTGCCGACGAGATAGGCCCTGGACTTCACGCCCATCACCTCGAGGGCGTCGATCTCGTCCGAGATCCGCATCGACCCGAGCTCGGCGACCAGGCCGCACCCGACCTTGGCGGCGAAGATGTAGCCCCACATGTACGGCGACATCTCGCGCAGGCTGCAGAACGCGTTGAAGATGCCGGAGTAGAGCGGTGCACCGATCTGCTTGAGGGTGTAGCTCGCCTCCAGACCGCAGACCGTGCCCATCACGCCCTGCATGGCCCAGATGATCAGCCCACTGGTGAGGATGAGGACGCCGGCCTGGTGCAGCACCTCGGTGCTGTACAGGCGGACGTCACGGAAGCTGCGGATCACGCTCCCGGAGAACCGGACGATCTCACCGGCTTCGGCGAAGCCGGTCTGCAGCGAAGCGCCCATCGACTTCTTCACGCGGGTGCCGCCCTGTGCCATCCGCAGCGAGTCGGCCACCTCGGCGGCGCGACCCTCGGGGCCCCGGGACGGGTCGGGGCGTTCGGGTGCAAGCGTCATTTCAGGCCCCTCTACCGGTAGACCTGGATCTCGGGCGCGAGCCCGAGCAGGATGGTCGTGAACACGAAGTTGAAGGACCAGATCGCGGCGAACGCGATCACGACCGCCTGGTTGACCGCGCGGCCCACGCCGGCCGGCCCACCACTGGCGGTGAAGCCCTTGTAGCAGCAGACGACCGAGATGATCAGGCCGAAGAGCGTCGTCTTGAGCACGCTCGCCCAGATGTCGGTCGTGGTGGCGTTGGCGAAGAAGTTCGCGGTGAAGGCCGAGCTCGACGAGCCCAGTTGCAGCGCGGCGACGTAGCCGCCGAGCACACCGAACGCCAACGCGATCAGGTCCATCAGACCCGTCATGATCGTCACCGCGATCACCCGCGGCAGGATCAGCACCCGAACCGGGTCGAGGCCCAGCACCTCCATGGCGTCGAGCTCTTCCCTGATGCGACGGGCACCCAGGTCGGCGGTGATCGCTGTTCCCATCACACCGGCCACCACCATCGCGTTGATCCACGGCGCGAACTCACGCACGCTCGCCATCACGAAGAAGGAGCCGAGCCGCTCCGGGATCCCGAAGAGGATGTAGAGGTTGCCGGCCTGGAGGCCAGGTGCACCGAACCCGAAGCAGAAGCAGGAGAACATCATGGGGATCCAGCAGAGACGCAGCGTGTCGTACATCTGGTCACGCACGTCGCCCCAGTAGCCGCGCGGTTGCCGAACGGCGGAGGCGACGACCCGGCCGAGCAACTGGCCCATCTCGCCGACCTGCTGGAGCGGCCCCTGGACGGAGCGGAGGGTCTGGGCGACTCCACGTGACGGGGCGGCCTCGGGTTCAGCGGCTGCGACGGCCGCTGGCAACTTGGTACCGGAGCTCATGGCTCGCCTCCTGCCTGGTCGGTGGGACTTCGATCTGATGTGCCGCTATGACCGCGGTCACAACCAGCCCGTTGATCGTCACGCGGCAGGCACCCGAGGGGCATCCACAGTGGGGGGTGGATTTCACCCCCCATCGGGCACGGCCCCGGGAGCCGTCAGTCGGCGAGGGGTGCGACAGCGGCGACCACGGAGCCGACGACGGCCGCGGTGACGCTGGTCAGTGCAACCTGCAGCCACGGCACGGTTCCCGACACCGCGAGCACCAGGGGCAGGACCAGCGCATAGGCGCCGAGGGCTGCGGCCATGCCGCCGACGACCCGATCGAGCCGCCGCACAGGAGGCAGGGTTCCGGAAACCGAGCGCGGCCAAGCGGCCCATGCGAAGGCAACCACCGCGACGACCAGGAGCCAGACGTAGCCGAGGGGCTGCCACAACACGCCCACCCACGGCTGGACGACGCCGCCGAGGAGCAGCACCGTGAAGCCACGCGAGGCGCCGCCGACGACCAGGACGAGGTCCGGCCCGCCCGTCCGGGGCGAGGTGGCAGGCACCTGCCGTCCGTCGACCATCACTGGTTCCGAGCCGGAAAGAGATGGTCGATTGCAGGCGTCATCAGAGCGAGCAGAATCGCCGATGCCATCGCGACGGGTACGACGAACACTGCCCACGAGGCACTGGAGGCGAGCACGAACGTGCCGATCGCGCCCGCGGTGAGCAGGCCGGTCAGCGCAAAGCCATGCCCCAGCACCACCAGTGCGCTGGCGAGCAGTGAGGCCAACCCGAGCGCGATCAGGACGATGCCGACAGGGCGATGCAGCTCGCCGCAGACCAGGTCACCTCCGACCAGACCACGCGCGCCGGGCAACACGTCGACTGCCGCCCCGGCGAGCAGGAGGGTCGATGCCTGCA
>JAPLCC010000022.1 GCA_026392415.1 Propionibacteriales bacterium | reverse complement strand
GAACCGCGACCACGCCAGGCGGCCGTCGCAGGCCTCGGCAACCTCGGCGTCGACCCATGCCGCCTCCGACTCGGACAGTTCACGCGTGGTCTCGGCGACGTGGCGGGCATGACCGGGCCGGGCAGTCCCGGTGTCGATCAGTGCCTGGATCCGCGGCAGGCGCAGCGCGATGTCGACCGCGTCCGCGATCAACTTCTTCGCCCCGAACGGGCTCGTCTGGATCCGGGCACCGAACGCTGCCGCGGCGTACTCAGTGATCAACGGCGTCCCCGCACCACCCGCTGGCTTCGCGCGCTCCCGACCCCGCCTGTCCGAGGGCGACAGCGCTTCCGGGTTGTGCAGCACCGCCCATTGGTAGGCGGCCTTCAAGATGTTCCGCTCAGCATCCACCCGCTTGGCGTGCTCGGCCTCGACAAACGCCAGCAGGTCGCTGGCGGACTTCTCCACCAGCTCGTCCTGCACGCACTCGATTGCCATACGAGTATTAGATCGGAACCCACCGACAATTACCCTCTGCTGACACAACGCTTGTGGATGAGCCTCAAGTCAAACGGGCAGGGTGGGGATCCGGAGCTCGCCCCAGCCGAAGGAGGTCTCACTGATCCAGGCGGAGAGTTCGTCGGCGAGCAGACCGAGGAACTCGGGCCAGTCCATGTCTGGTTGCCACGCGCCGAACCACCACAGTTCATCGTCAGCGATGACCTGGACCCAGAATGTGCTCGAATCCGGATCCGGTCCACCGCGCATGGTGAAGCCGCCGGAGTAGTCGGGCTCATAGTCCGGCGCCTGTCCCGCGGCGAACCACCGGACAGTCCATCTGCCGAGCTCCCCCGGACGGATCAGACCGGTGACAACGACCTCGACGTCCGCGCGGAGCCGGGCGTCATCCAGGTTCGTCATGGCCGCAGCGTCGCAGGTCAGGCTGCGCAGCACCATGCGAATTACGTGTCGGAACGCCCGAGCGCCACCGGATCGATGACGACGAACTTCGGGTCGTCCGGATGGACGTGGACGTCGATCACCGTGTCGGGCTGAATGCGCGGGATCGCGAGCTGGGAGACCAGTTCGGTGAGCTCGACCTGGTAGCGCGCCCCCGATTCCGGGTTCACCTCCAGGGTGAACACGACGTACGGGTCATTGTTGAGGCTTCCCCGCACCCGGGTCGACACGATCCGGGCCGTCGTCCGGGTGCCGGCGTCGACCGCGCGGGCCACCTGGGCCTGCTTCGCACGCGACTGCCCGACCTTGAGCACCACGAACAACGCCAGGCCCAACCCGCCCACGGCGAACGCGGCGGCGACGTACCGGTTGTCCTCCGTCGTCGCAGCGAGGATCACCAGGATCCAGAAGGCGGAGCCCGGCAGGATCATGAGGCCACCCAGCGGGAAGGGCGGCTTCGAGGGAGCGGTCACACAGGCAATTACATCATCGTGGCGGCGAGCGACGCAGCCACGATGACGAGCACGAGCCCGACCAGCGAGACCACTGCGAAGTAGACGGTGTGCACCCGCAGGCCGTTGCCCTGGCCGTGATGGCGGGTCAGGTCGACGTCCGACTTGACCCTCGCACCGCGTGCGAGCGTCTCGGGCGAGAGCAGGTGCCTCGGGAGAGGCCGGGCGGCGGGGATCTTGGTCATGACAGCGATTCGGAGCGGCACCCCAGACCGCTTGGTCTCCCACCCGACGATTTGGGGGGTCAAACCCCCGCTGATAGCCTTAATGGTCGCGTCTCCTGCGTTGTCGCCTGCCCTCCGGCACGGCCCACCGGGACACGCACTCCGGACCAGACCAGTACTTTCACACGACACAGAGGCAGTTAACCGTGGCGAACATCAAGAGCCAGATCAAGCGCAACAAGCAGAACGAGAAGGCGCACGAGCGCAACAAGGCCGTCAAGACCGGCCTGAAGTCTGCGATCCGCAAGTTCCGCGAGGCCGCCGAGGCCGGCGACAAGGACAAGGCCATCGCCGCTGCGCGCGAGGCGACCAAGAAGCTCGACAAGGCCGCGTCCAAGGGCGTCATCCACAAGAACCAGGCCGCGAACCGCAAGTCGTCGATCTCCAAGAAGGCTGCTTCTCTCTGATCCACTCCGGTCCGGAGTAAAAGGGAGTCCTCGCTGTGCGAGGGCTCCCTTTCCGTTTTCCTCCGGCGGCCCAGATCAGGCGCGGCGCAGCGAAGTGATCGTCAGCACCAACCGCTCGAGCGCGTACGACGCGTCGCTCGCGGCGCCCTTGATGTCGGCATCGGCCTGGGCCACCGCCCTGATCGCGCGGGCCAGCCCGGGCTCGTTCCATCCCCTGGCCTGATCGCGCAGCGAGCGCAGCTTCCAGGGCGGCACGCCGACCTCACGCGCGAGGTCGGCCTCGCGCATGCCACGCGGGGCACTCACCAGACGGGCGAGGCCTCGGGCACTTCCGGCGAAAGCCGAGGTGACGAGCACTGCCGGGGTCCCGGCATCGAGCGCCCAGCGCAGCTCTTCGAGCGCAACCCGGTCACGGCCCGCGAACGCGGCGTCTGCGACGGCGAAGGACTTCGCCTCGGCCCGGCCGCCGAAGTAGCGACGAACCTGCGCCTCGCTGATCCGCTCCCCCGGGAAGTCGTTGGCCAGCTGATGGGCGCCGCCCGCCAGGGACCGGAGGTCGCGACCGATCGACTCGATCAGCACGTCGGCGGCGTCGCGCTCGATGGTCGCCCCCCACCGGCGGACCTCGTTGGCCACGAAGGCCGGGAAGTCCGAGGGCCTGAGCTCCTCCGACTTGTGCTCGGCGACGGCCGGCAGCTTGCGGAGCTTGGTCAGCACCCCGCTGCCCTTCGGGCCGCCACCATGAACGAGCACCAGCGCGACGTCCTCGACCGGGGCCGCGGCGTAGCCGAGAAGTCCCTCGACCGATTCTTCGGGGAGGTTCTCGAGGCCGCGGACGATGACACACCGGATGGCGGAGAACAGAGAGGGGGCAGACATCTCGCCGAGGGAGGCCAGCGTCAGGTCGCCGGCCGCGCTGTCGGCGAACTCGGCTTCCGCGTCGTGCGCGCGCACCGCGGCCTTGACGTCATCGACCGTCCGGGCGCCGAGGAACTCCTCCTTGCCGGTGACCAGGATGACCCGCCCCAACACGTCCGCCGCCCGCATGCGCCCACCTTCCCACACACCTCCGACGTCCTTCCTCCCTGTCACCGTCGGGTGTCAGTGGTGATGGCACCGTCCGCGCCGACCACGATCGCCAGGTCGCCGCTGGTGTCGGTCCGCAGCACCTCGGCACCGGCGCCCTCGAGCGCATCGACCACCTTCGGCGCGGGGTGCCCGTAGTCGTTGTCGACTCCCACGGAAACGAGCGCGAACTCAGGTGCCAGCGACTGGAGCCAGCCGAAGTCCTGGTGGGCGCTGCCGTGGTGGGGCACCTTGAGCACGTCGACGTCCAGGTCGGGGACCAGGCGGGCCAGAGCTGCCTGGCCGGGTGGTTCGACGTCGCCGGTCAGCAGCAGGCGCACGCCGTCGACCTCGACGAGCAGGACGACACTGGCATCGTTGGCCGAACTCCCGTCGCCCGCCCCCGGCACCGGCACCGGGATGTCGGGATGTAGGACCTGCACGACCGCGGCGCCGTACCGCCGGGCAACCCCGAACGGCGCGACACTCACCGGCACGCGCGCTGAGCCCGCGACCCGGTTGACCTGATCCACTGCCGCGGGAGGGTCCCACGCAGGGGTGACCTCGATCGTGGTGACCCGGCGGCCGCGCAGCACGCCCTCGAGTCCGTCGACATGGTCGGCGTGGAAGTGGGTCAGCACCACGAGCGGGATGCGGTCGATGTCGAGGCGGTCGAGGCAGCCGTCCATCGCGTCGGGGTCGGGGCCCGCGTCGATCACGAGGGCGGTCCCCGGACCGGTGGCCAGCACGAGACCGTCGCCCTGCCCGACATCGCAAGCGACCAGCACCCACCCGGCGGGCGGCCAACCGAAGCCTGGCGCCGACCAGATGCGGCCCGGCACACCGAGCACCACGAGCAGGAGGCCGACACCCAGCGCCGCGCCGAACGAACGCCGTCGCAACACCGACGGCAGCAGCACGCCCACGACCACGCACAGCACCACCAGCAGCGCGATCGCCACCACGCTCGTGCCCCACCCGATCGTGGCACCGGGCAGCGCTGCGCCGTGGCGAGCGACGGCGATGATCCACCCCACGCACCAGCCGGCGCCGGTGCCGAGCACGCGTCCGATCACCGGCGCGACGAGGCCGACGAGCCCACCGAGCAGCCCCAGCACCGTCGCCGGACCCACCAGCGGACCAGCCAGCAGGTTCGCGATGATCGCGACCAGACTGACCTGTCCGGAGAGCACCGCGATCACGGGAGTGCAGGCCAGCTGCGCCGCGGTGGGGACGGCGATGGCCTCCGCGACCCCTGTCGGCAGCCAACGACCGAGAGCCGCCGACAGGGGCGGCCCCAGCAGCACGATGCCAGCGGTGGCCAGCACCGAGAGCGCGAAGCCGGCCGCGACGGCCAGAGTCGGCTGCACCAGGACCAGTGCGGTGACGGCGACACCGAGCGCCCGCAGTCCGCGACGCCGACCGTCGGCACCGAAGGCGAAGAGCCCCACGGTGCCCATCGCGGCGGCCCGGAGCACGCTCGGCTCCGTGCGGGCGAGAAGGATGAAGCCGACGATCCCGATCAGCCCGACGAGCACCAGCCAACGACGTCGTACGCCGACCGTCCGGGCCGCCAGCAGGAGCGCCCCGACCACCAGCGTCAGGTTGGTGCCGCTGACGGCGGTCAGGTGCGTGAGTCCGGTCGTTCTGAAGTCCTCCTCGACCGTCGCCGGCAGGCTCGCGTCGTCGCCGTCCACCAGCGCGGGGACCAGCCCCGCCTGGTCCGGCGGCCGGTGCGCGACCGCCTCGCGGATCGACGTCCGGAGCGTCGCCGATGCGCGCCACCAGACGTCGGGGCCGCGGATCCGCACCGGCGACCGAGCCCCGGTCAACACAGCCGCCTCCTCGGGACGGTCCGAGGGGGCGAGCCTGCCTTCCGCCAGCACCTGCTCCCCCAGCGCAACCTCCGCCCAGGCCGGGGCACCCAGCACGACGACCGTGCCGCCCAGCCGCTGTCGGACTCCGCGCGCGGTCACCTCCTCCACCCGGAGTCGTACGACGACCTGGTCACCCCATTGCCCCTCGACCCGCCGTGGGTCCGACACGACGGTCGCCACCAGGTCGGCGGTGGCCCGGTCCTCCGCCCACGCACGCAGCGGGCTCGCTGCCACCGACGTGTGCCGAAGCACCGTGCTGGCCACCACCGCAGCACCGAGCATGAGGGCGGCGGTGACGAGGCGGCTCCGCAGAGCCAGGGCTGCAGCGATGGCGAGCACCAGCGCCAGCAGCAACCAGACGGCGCTTGACGCCAGCACCGTTGCCGCAATGCCGGCCACCCAGGCCGCCGCACCGAGCGCCGGCATCCGGAAGTCGTGGCGGGGAGGGTCGGACTCGGCCGTCACCAACTGCTCCGGCGCCAGCACCTAGGGTTCGGTGGGTGAGCCGCTACTCGACGTCCGAAATGACACGAGGCGCCGTCGGAGCCCTGCTGGGCATCGCCGTGGCCGGCGCCACCGCCCGGGCCGTACCCGGCGGGCCGGAGCTGCTGCCGTTCATCGTGGCGCCGATGGGTGCCTGCGCGGTGCTGCTCTTCGCCGTACCCGCGAGCCCACTCGCCCAGCCGTGGCCGGTGGTCGGTGGCAACCTGATCTCGACCGCCGTCGGACTGGCAGCGCACTGGCTGTTCGACGACGTCCTGCTCGCCGCGGCCGTCGGTGTCGGGGCCGCCATCGGCGTGATGATGCTGCTCAACTGCCTGCACCCGCCCGGTGGAGCCTGCGCACTGCTGGCGGCGACGGCGACGCCGGCGATCCATGACCAAGGGCCGCTCTTCGTCCTCAGCCCCGTCGCGGTCAACACCGTCGCTCTGCTCCTGATCGCCATCGCGGTCAACAACCTGACCGGCCGCAGGTACCCCCACCGGCCGCCGGCGCCCACGCCGTCCGGCGCTGCCGCCGAGCTGGGCATCACGACCCCCGACGTGGAAGAGGCGATGAAGCGGCTCGCCGACCGGCTCGACGTGCTCCCCGCCGACATCGTCGCGATCGTCCGGGACGCCGAGACACACGCCCTGGATCGTCGTCTCGGGTCCATCCCGGTCTCGCGGATCATGAACACCGACGTCGCCGTGGCGCACCCGTTCGAGTCGATCTACCGCGCTCGCGCCCTGATCGTGCAACGGCAGGTGAAGACACTCCCGGTGATCGACAGCGAGCGTCGGGTGATCGGCGTCCTTTCGATCATCGACCTCTTCACCCGCGACCTGGTCGAGCTCGAGACGGTCGACTCGATCATGCGACCGGACGTCACGACGATCCCCGCGGACACGCCTGTCGCCGACCTGGTGCCGATGATGACGTCGGAGGGCTACAAGAACGTCCCCGTGGTCGACGACGACGGGCGCCTGGTCGGCATGATCACCCGGGGCGAACTGATCGCCGTGCTGCACCGGGCGCTGCTCGGCGCCACCTGAGGTCACCGACTCAGACCGTGACATAGGGCGCGAGCCTCTCGAGGGTCTTCTCGCCGATGCCGTCGACCTCGAGCAACTCGTCCACGCTGGTGAAGCCACCGCGCTGGTCCCGCCACGCGATGATCGACTGCGCCGTCACCGGCCCCACCTGCGGCAGCCCTTCGAGCTCCGCCAGGCCGGCGAGGTTGAGGTTGACCAGCGGCCCCGTGGCTCCGGGGGCACCACCTGCCTCGGCAGGAGATGCCGGGACGGCACCGGCCGAGGCACCGACCACGATCTGCTCCCCGTCGACGAGCACCCGTGCGAGATTGAGCGAGGTCAGGTCCACACCCCGCTTGGCACCACCCGCGGCCGACAGCGCATCAGTCACCCGCGCCCCGCTGTCGAGTACGACGATGCCGGGGCGTCGTACCTTGCCTGCAACGTCCACCGTGACCGAGCCTCCAGTCACCGCCGTGGCAGCGGCCCCGGTCGGCGACACGTCAGCGAGGAGCGGCTGCACCGTTTCTCCGGCCGTCGTCGGAGGACCGGCGACCGGCTGGTCCCGGGCGACCCACCACGTCGTGACGGCCAGCGCAGCGGCCACCGCGAGCGCCACCAGCGCGACGTGCGCCGGACCGAGCGACGGGAGCCCGCGTGGGGCCAGTCGCAGTCGGCGGCGCGACGCGTGGCGGCCCGGGACGGGCATCGCCGGAGCCAGAGCCGGAGCCGGAGCCGGAGCCGGATCAGGAGCCAGCGGCGGATCGATGCCGGCGACGCGGGTGTGATCAGCCCACCAGGTCTCGTCAGGCCCGGATCGCTCCGGGAGCCCGTCGGCAATCAGTGCAAGTCGAGGGTGCATGCCCGCACGGTAGGCAGGATCCACCGACCCGGGCCGCCGTCGCGAGAACGGCTGTGGAGAGGACCACAGGCACCCGTGGCCTGTGGAGACGAGGTGGCCCTCAGGTCAGCGGAGCGACACAGACGGCGAGCATGCCCGGCCCCACGTGGGCGCCGAGCACCCCGCCGAACTCCATGGAGCGCACCTTCCGGCCGTCGCGGGTCGGGACGAGCTGCTCACCGAGCAGGTCCGCCAGGCGCAGCGACAACGCAGCGGCGCGATCCTCCGCCTCCAGGTGGGCGACGCACAGCTCGACGAAGTGATCACCGGCCGCCTCGATCGCCATCGCCTCCAGCCGGGCGATGGCCTTGGCCGAGGTCCGCACCTTGGCCCGCGGAGCGATCACGCCGTCGACGATGCCGAGCAGCGGCTTCACGGCCAGCGCTCCACCGAAGACGGCCGATGCGCCACTGACTCGTCCTCCGCGACGGAGGTACTCCAGGGTGTCGACGTAGAACAGCGACGTCGCTGCCGCGGCGCGGGCCCGCGCTGCTTCTGCTGCCGCGGCCGCCGTCCCCCCGGCTGCGACGACCGCCGCCGCCGACTCCACGGCGTAGCCGGTGGCGATGCCGACCTGGCGGGTGTCGATGCACGTCACCGGCACCGGCGCGTTGCGGGACGCCACGAGCGCCGACTCGAACGTGCCGCTGACCTCGGCCGAGAGGTGCACGGACACGATCTCGGTCGCACCCTCGGCCGCGAGCCGCTCGTAGAGGTCGGCGAAGACGGTCGGCGGCGGGCGCGACGTGCTGACGGCACGCTTCTCGCGAAGTGCCGTCGCCACCTTCGCGGGGGTCGCCTCGGGCGACCCCTCGTCGTACGCCACGTCGTCGATGACGACCTGCAGCGGCACGACCGTGATCCCGCAGGCCTCCTTGGCCCCCGGCTGCAGGTGCGCCGTCGAGTCGGTGACGAGTGCTACGGACGAACCCATGGGGTCACACCACGATGTTGACGAGCTTGGGTGCCCGGACGATGACCTTGCGCACCTCGCGACCGTCGATCGCCTTGATCACGGCTTCGTCGGCCAGCGCGAGAGCCTCGAGGTCGGCCTCGCTGATGTCCGGCGAGACCTCCAGCCGACCTCGAACCTTGCCCTGGATCTGGACGACCGCGGTCACGGAGTCCTCGACCAGCAGCGCCGGTTCGACGACGGGCCACGAGACCTGGGCGACCGACGGCTGGTGGCCGAGCCGGTCCCACATCTCCTCGGCGGTGTACGGCGCTACCAGCGACAGCAGGATCGCAACCGCCTCCGCCGCCTCCCGGACCGCCGGGTCGGCCGGACCACAGCCCGAATCGATCGCCTTGCGGGTGGCGTTGACGAGTTCCATGGTGCGCGCGATGACCACGTTGAAACGGTAGGCCTCGAGCAGGTTGGCCGCGTCGTTGACGGTCTTGTGCGTCACCTTGCGTAGTGCGACGTCACCGCCGGTCACGTCGACACCCGGCTCCGACGTCACGTCGCCCGACAGGCGCCAGGCGCGCTGCAGGAACTTCGCCGACCCCGCGGGCGAGACGTCGGCCCAGTCGATGTTGTCCTCGGGCGGGCTCGCGAAGACCAGCGTGAGCCGGATGGCGTCGACGCCGAACTCCTCGAGCTGGTCACCGAGGTTGATGCCGTTGCCGAGCGACTTGCTCATCTTGCGTCCGGCGTTGATGACCTTGCCCTGGGAGAGGTACGCCGAGAAGGGCTCGTTCCAGTCGACCAGGCCGATGTCGCGCAGCACCTTCGTGAAGAAGCGTGCGTAGAGCAGGTGGAGAACGGCGTGCTCGTCGCCACCGATGTAGAGGTCGACGGGACCCCAGGCGTTGGCCAGTGTCGTGTCGAATGCCTGGGTGTCGTCGTGCGGTGAGAGGTAGCGGAAGAAGTACCAGGACGAGTCGACGAACGTGTCCATCGTGTCGGTGTCGCGCAGCGCCGGCCCGCCACAGGTCGGACAGCTGACGTTGACCCAGTCGGTCGCCGCCCCCAGGGGCGAGGTGCCCTTCGGCTTCAGGTCGGCCCCGCGCAGCTCGGGCAGCTCGACCGGCAACTGGTCCTCGGGGACCGGGACCTCGCCGTCGACCGGGCAGTGGATGATCGGGATCGGCGCACCCCAGTAGCGCTGACGCGACAGCAGCCAGTCGCGCAACCGGAAGTTGACCGTCCCTGTGCCGTGACCATCGGTCTCGAGCAGGCCGATCACCTTGCGGATGCCCTCGACCTTGTCGGTCAGCCCGTCCAGCGGCCCGGAGTTGACGTAGGTGCCGTTGCCGCTGGTGGCGACGCCGGACTCCTCGGGGTTCTCCTCACCCGTGTCCACGACCATCCGGACCGGCAGGTCCATGGTGCGGGCGAAGTCCAGGTCACGCTGGTCGTGGGCCGGGACGGCCATGATCGCGCCGGTGCCGTAGTCGGCCAGCACGTAGTCGGAGGCCCAGACCGGGACCTGTTCCCCGTTGACCGGATTGGTGGCGTGGACGCCCAGGAAGACGCCGGTCTTCGGCCGGTCCGTGGCCAGCCGGTCGATGTCGGAGGCCTTGCGGATGTCGGCGACGTAGTCCTCGAGCGCCTGACGCCGGTCGTCGGACACCAGCTCGCCGGCCAGCTTCGCGTCTGCGGCGACGACCATGAAGGTGGCGCCCCACAAGGTGTCCGGTCGCGTGGTGAAGACCGCGATCGGCTCGTGCCCGGAGACATCGAACGTGACGTGTGCACCCTCGGACCGACCGATCCAGTTGCGCTGGGCGTTGACGACCTTGCCGATCCACGTGCCCTGCATGTCGTCCAGGCAGTCGTGCAGCTCCTGGGCGTACTGAGTGGTCTTGAAGTACCACTGCGTCAGCTCGCGCTTGGTGACCTCGGCCCCACAGCGCTCGCACGTGCCGTCGGCCAGCACCTGCTCGTTGGCCAGCACCGTCTGGTCGTTGGGGCACCAGTTGACCGGGCTGTTCTTGCGGTAGGCCAGTCCCTGCTCCCGGAACTTCAGGAAGAGCCACTGGGTCCACCTGTAGTACTCGGGGTCCGAGGTGTGCAGCCGGCGGGACCAGTCGAAGCTGATGCCGTAGCGCTTCATCGACTCGAACTGCGTCTCGATGTTGGCGTAGGTGTAGGTCGCCGGGTGCTCGTTGTTCCTGATGGCCGCGTTCTCGGCGGGCAGCCCGAAGGAGTCCCAGCCCATCGGGTTGAGCACCTCGTAGCCGCGGAATCGCCAGTAGCGGGAGATCACGTCGTGGAGCGCGAACACCTCGGCGTGACCCATGTGCAGGTCACCGCTCGGGTACGGGAACATCGTCAGCGCGTAGCGCTTCTCCCGCTCTCCGGACACGACGGCAGCGTCGTCGGCACGGAAGGGATCGAGCTCTTCCCAGACCGGAAGCCACTTCTCCTCGACGGCATGGACGTCGTAGTGGACCTCGGAGGGCGCGACCGTTTCACTCACGACCAAAGGATAGTCGTGACGGGGCCTGCGTCAGGCCACGGCCTCACCGGTCTGGACGCGCCACAGCGCCGCATAGCTGCCGCCGAGGGCGACGAGCTCGTCGTGGGTCCCGGCCTCGGCGATCCGGCCGCCGTCCAGCACCCAGATCCGGTGCGCGTGCCGGACCGTCGAGAGACGGTGGGCGACCACGATCGTGGTGCAGCGCTCCGCGGCCCGGCGCAGCGAGGACTGGATCGCCGCCTCGGTCTCGTTGTCGACCGCGCTGGTGGCCTCGTCGAGCACCAGGATCGCCGGGTCACGCAGCAACGCACGGGCGAGCGCGATCCGCTGACGCTGGCCGCCGGACAGGGTGATGCCGCGCTCCCCCACCCAGGTCTCGTAGCCGTCAGCCAGGCCCTCGATGAAGTCGGCGACCGCAGCTGCATCGGCGGCATCACGGATCTCGGCCGGCGTCGCGTCGGGACGGCCGTAGGCGATGTTGTCGCCGATGGTGCCCGAGAAGAGGAAGACGTCCTGGGCGACGTACCCCATGGAGCCCCGCAGGGAGTCCCAGTCGAGGTCGCGTACGTCGGCGCCGTCGAGCAGGACCTGACCGGCCCGCGCATCGTCGAACCGGAGCACCAACCGCAGCAAGGTCGACTTGCCGGCACCCGTCGACCCGACGACGGCGTGCGTCTCGCCGGCCGGCACGACGAGGTCGATGCCGTGCAGGACGTCCGGTCCGTCGGCGTACCCGGCGCGTACGCCGCGCAGCTCGACCCGGCCACCCACCGGCTTGGTGAGGCGCTCGGTCCCGGCCGGAACCGTCACCGGTTCGTGGAGGAGCGCGAGGATGCGGGCCGTCGACGCGCGCCCGCGCTGGTAGAGGTCGAGCACCTCGGCAACGTCGGTCATCGGCCAGAGCAGGCGCTGGGTCATGAAGACCAGCACGGAGTAGAGCCCGATCTCCAGGTCACCGCGCAGGGTCGCCCAGCCACCGAGCAGCAGGGTGCACGTGAAGCCCGCGAGGATCGCCATCCGCACCAGGGGGACGAAGGCGGCAGAGGAGCGGATCGCGCGGACGTTGGCGTCGCGGTACGCCGCCGACACTCCCTCGATCCGTTCGCGTTCACGGGCCTCGGCGGTGAAGGCCTTGATCGTGGCAATGCCACCGAGGTTGGCGCTGAGCGCACCCGACAGGTCGGCGACGGCCGACCGGACCTTGTCGTAGAGCGGCTCCAGTCGCTTCTGGAACAACAGTGAGCCCATCACGATGATCGGGATCGGGAGGAACGCGTAGAGCAGGAGCTCCCACGAGGCGATGGCGAACACGGCGCCGACGAGCACGATGTTCAGGAACGTCTGCAGGATCGCCGGGAAGCCGACGTCGAGGAACCGCTCCAGCTGGTTGACGTCGTCGTTGAGCGTCGCGAGCGTGGTGCCCTGCGGCCGTGACTCGTGCCAGCCGAGGTGCAGGTGCTGGGCGTGGTCGTAGGCGTCGACCCGGAGCTCGTGCTCGACGGTCTGCGCCAGTCCACGCCACAGCAGGCTGGCGACGTACTCGGACGCAGACTCGATGACCCAGACCACCACGTTGAACGCAGCGATCCAGGCGAGCTGCGCGTAACGCGACTCCACCCCCAGCAACTCGCCGGCGAACGAGTTCGACCCGCGTACGACGACGTCGACCGCGGCTCCGATGAGCAGCTCGGGCATCACGTCGGCGACCTTGTTGATCGTCGACATCAGCACGGCGAGCACGAACCGCCCACGGAGCCGGTCGTAGCGGTTCCACAACGCGCGGAGCGGACGATCGATGGGTTGCACGGCGCTCCCGGGTTCGACAACTGGTTAGGTGAACCTTACTGTCGCCCACCCGTCGGCCCGCGCCCGGCCACCCACCCGGCCAACCACTACCGTGCCGTTCATGACCGCCAGCGATCTCTCCTCCATGTTCAGGCTCGACGGCAAGGTCGCCGTCGTCACGGGCGCCAGCTCCGGGCTGGGTGTCGACTTCGCGAAGGCCATGGCCGACGCCGGCGCCGACGTGGCGATCGGCGCCCGCCGCGTCGAGCGTCTTGTCGATGCCGCCGCGCTGGTCGAGGCTGCCGGACGGCGCGCCCTGAGCGTCGCGACCGACGTGGCCGATCCGGCGTCGTGTCAGGCCCTCGTCGACGCCGCCATGGCCGAGTTCGGCCGGGTCGACGTCCTCATCAACAACGCCGGCATCGGTACCGCCGTACCGGCGACCCTGGAGACGCCCGACCAGTTCCGCGAGGTCATCGACATCAACCTCAACGGCAGCTACTGGATGGCGCAGGCCTGCGGCCGCGTGATGCAGCCGGGGTCGAGCATCATCAACATCTCCTCGGTGCTCGGCCTGACCACCGCAGGCCTCCCCCAGGCCGCCTACGCCGCCTCGAAGGCTGCGGTCATCGGCCTCACCCGCGACCTCGCGCAGCAGTGGACCGGACGCAAGGGCATTCGCGTCAACGCCATCGCGCCGGGCTTCTTCACCTCGGAGATGACCGACAGCTACCCGCCGGGCTACCTCGAGTCGCAGCAGGCGCGCATCCCCGCGGGCCGCAAGGGCGACCCGCGGGAACTCGCTGCCACGGCGGTGTTCCTGGCCTCCGACGCCGCCGGCTACATCACCGGCCAGACCCTGGCCGTCGACGGCGGGATGACGATCGCCTGACGTCAGTCGCGGTACGACACGACGACCGACGGCCGCGGGAAGTCGTCGGTGTGCGGCCACGTGCTCGCCGGGTCGGCGAACGTCGACCCGTCGATCTCGCCGGGGTGCTGCACCGCGACGAACAGCGACCGGTCGTTGTCGGCGATCAGCGGCCCGCAGGCCTCTGCACCCTTGGGCACCGTGCAGAACTGCTGGACCTGACCGCGCTTCGGGCCCTCGACCGGCACCCGGAAGACGCCGTCGTTGCTGCCGAGCACGTTGCCGTCCGTGGAAATCCAGAGGTTGCCCGCCGAGTCGAACGCGACGTTGTCCGGGCAGCTGATCGGGCTGACCTTGGTCTTGTCGAACCCACCGAACCAGGTCTCCGGCGCAGCCGGGTCACCGCACACGAGGAACAGGTCCCAGGTGAAGGTGCGGAACTCGTGGTGCCCGTTGCGCGGGGTCATCTCCAGGACGTAGCCGTTGCGGTTGCCCGAGGCGTCGGTGAGCGGGGCACCGAGACTCGCCTTGACCTTCGACGTCGCCAGCGGGTTCGCCTCGTCGACCGGGAACGTGCCACCGCGGTTGGAGTTGTTCGTCAGTGCCGCGTAGACCTTGCCGTTCACCGGGTTGGGCTCGACGTCCTCGGGACGGTCCATCCTGGTCGGCGTCAGCTTGTCTGCGGCCAGGCGGGTGAAGAGGAGGACGTCGGCGACCGACATGTCGGGCACGAACGACTCCGTGTCGGTGCACAACGGCAGCCAGGTTCCGGTGCCGTCGAACGTGCCGTCCTCGGTGCCGTCACCCGTCAGCCTGGCGACATAGAGCGTGCCCCTGGTGAGCAGCTTCATGTTGCGGCGCCGGGCCGCGGGCGACGAGCCCTTGTCGAACTTCTCGGCCGACACGAACTTGTAGAGGTAGTCGCCGCGCTCGTCGTCACCCATGTAGGCGACGGCCTGACCGCTCTTGGCGATCACGATGTTGGCACCTTCGTGCTTGAAGCGGCCGAGCATCGTGTGCTTGACGGGAGTCGACGTCGGGTTGAACGGGTCGACCTCCACGATCCAGCCGAAACGGTGCGGCTCGTGCGGCTCCTTGGAGAGGTCGAAGCGGTCCTCGACGCTGCTCCAGCCCCTGCCCGTGCCGTTGATGCCGTAGCGCGCGTACTGCGCCGTGTAACGGGTGTCCAGGCCGGCGCCCTTGTCGAAGTACTGGTTGAAGTTCTCCTCGCCCGACAGGACCGTGCCCCACGGGGTGGTGCCGCCGGCGCAGTTGTTGAAGGTGCCGAGCACGTTCACACCGGAAGGGTCGGCGCTCGTCTTCAACCGATCGTCGCCCGCCGCCGGGCCGACCATCTTGAACGCGGTGGCGGCGTGGATGCGGCGGTTCTGCGGAGAGGTCCGGGTGTTGGCGCGCTTCCACGAGCCGGGGACCGAGCCGCGCACGATGCGCACCACGGACATGCCGTGGTTGGCGATCGCGATGCGCTTGATGTCGTCGTCGGAGTAGACACCCTCCGGGAACATCAGCGGCTCGTCGGTGTACTCGTGGTTGACCACCATCAGGGCCGAGTTCTTGGTGAGCGGCAGCACTCCGACGTAGTCGCAGTTGTAGCCGAACTGCTTCCGGGCGGCCTCGACGCTCTGGTTGTGGGCGTCGAACGCCGGAGCGCCCGAGACGACCGGATCGCCCCAGCGCATCACGACCCGGTGCGCGAAGCCGGAGGCGGTGCTGAATGCGTCGCGCTTGTTGGGCGCCACCGGACGGAAGGGGGACGTCGCAAGGGTGGCAGCGGCCTTGGCAGCTGCAGAACCGACAGGCTGGGCAGCCGCAGCGGCGCCGGACTGCGCGACACCGCCGACCAGGAGGGCGCCGGCGCCGATGGCACCGCCGCGCAGCACGCTGCGGCGGCCGACGGCCTTGGCGATCTCGTCCTGGATGTGGGTGTGGTCGGTGGGGTTCGGCTCGGGCTGGTCACAGGCGTTGCCGCAGCGGAAGTAGCAGGTCAGGTGGGAGCGAGAGCCGTGGCGCGTGCCGGTCGGGACGAGGGAGAGCAGGGGCCGATTCTCGGGAAGTACGGAGGTCATGGGCGCAGCCGACCAGTCGCCGATGAACCACGCCTCGCCGGAAGGTTGCGTGTCGATGAAGTGCGGACGGCCCGTCCCTGATGCTCGGCGCGGCGCGGCATGATGGCGCCCATGGAACCCCGACCGAGCGGCTCCGCGCGGGAGGTGGCGGGACTCTTCCTCCGCCTCGGCACGGTCGCCTTCGGGGGCCCGGCCGCGCACGTGGCGCTGATGCGCGAGGAGTTCGTACGCCGCCGCGCGTGGGTCACCGACCAGCGGTTCGCCGACCTGATGGGGGCCACCAACCTCATCCCCGGACCCAACTCGACCGAGCTGGCGATGCACATCGGCCACGACCGGGCACGGTGGCGCGGCCTGGTCCTCGCGGGCGTCTGCTTCATCCTGCCGGCGGCCCTGATGGTGACCGCGCTCGCCTGGGCCTACGTCGAGTACGGCGACACCCCGGCCATCGAGGGCATCCTGTACGGCGTCGTGCCGGTCGTCGTGGCGATCATCGCCTGGGCGATCGTGGGGCTCGGCCGGACCGTGCTGGCGACACCCTGGCTGATGGCGCTCGCGGCGAGTGCCCTGGCGGCGTACCTCCTGGGGATCAACGAACTGACCGTGCTGTTCGCCGGGGCCGCGATCGCTGCTCTGGCGCACGCCGGACGGGGCCTGGGAGGACACCATGCCCTGGGCCTGCCGCTCGTCCTCGGCTCCCCCGTGTTCGCCGATCCGACCGGCGCACAGCTGTCACAGCTGTTCTGGACGATGCTGAAGATCGGCTCCGTGCTCTACGGCAGCGGCTACGTGCTGCTGGCCTTCCTCGAGGGCGACTTCGTGGACCGGCTCGGCTGGGTCACCCAGCAGCAACTGATCGACGCCGTGTCGATCGGGCAGGTGACACCCGGTCCGCTGTTCACCACGGCCACGTTCCTCGGCTACGTGATCGCCGGGTTCCCCGGAGCGTTCATCGCCACGGTGGGAATCTTCCTGCCGTCGTTCGTCTTCGTCGGCCTGTTGACCCGACTCACCGACTGGCTGCGCTCGCGCGACTGGACCTCGGCGTTGCTCGACGGGCTGAACGCGACCGCACTGGCGCTGATGGCGGGCGTTTCACTTCAGCTCGGGCGTGCCGGGCTCGTCGACCCGTTGACGATCGCCCTGACCGTCGGCACGCTCGTGCTGCTGTGGCGCACGAAGGTCAACAGCGTGTGGTTCATCGCCGCGGGCGCGCTCGTGGGCATCGCCCACGTCCTGCTCACCTGACCGGCTCACCTGACCGGGTGGTGGCTCGTGATCGAGATCCGGTTGAAGGCGTTCATCGTGATCGCGACCCACGCGACCGCACCGTAGGCAGCGTCGCCGAGGACGGCTCGGGCCTCGTCCTCCGCATAGCGGCGCTCGAGGGCCTCGGGCAGCTGGGTGATCGATTCCGCCAGCTGCAACGCGGCCTGCTCCTGTTCGTCGAACAGGCTGGTCTCCGACCACGTCGACAGGACTGCGAGGCGACGTTCCGACTCACCGGCCTCCAACGCCTGACGGTGGTGCAGGTCGAGGCAGTAGGCACACCCGTTGATCTGGGAGATCCGCAGGTTGATCAGCTCGACGAGCATGCGTCCGACCCCCGCGGCCTCTGCTGCGGCACCCGCGGCCTGCGAGAGCTCCGTGGCTGCCTTGTAGACGGCCGGCTCGGCCTTGTCGAGGTAGAAGGCCTTGCTCATGCGACGGGGTCGGTGATGTCGTCGTACTCCGGGTGCTTGGTCAGCCACCTCGCCACGTAGGGGCAGTGGGCGATGATCCGCTTGCCCTGTGCCCGGACATCGGCCAGCGCGAACTCCACCACACCGCCGGCGAGCCCCCGGCCTCCGTAGGCGTCATCGACCTCGGTGTGCACGAAGTCGACGTGGACGTCGTCGGGGAGCCGGTACTGCGTGAATCCGGCCAGAACGTCGACGTCCCGGATCTCGTAACGACGGAGATCCGGGACGTGGACGTAACTGATGGTGCTGTTGTCGGGGGCGTCACTCATGGCGACATGATGCCCCAACGCTGGTCAGCGCAGGTCGAAGCGATCCGCGTCCATGACCTTGACCCACGCGGCGACGAAGTCGTGGACGAACTTCTCCTTCGCGTCGTCGCTGGCGTACACCTCGGCGAGGGCGCGCAACTCGGAGTTCGAGCCGAAGACGAGGTCGTTGCGGCTGCCGGTCCAGGTCGCTCCCGACTCGGTGGTGGCCGTGAAGACCTCCTGCGAGTCGTCAGTGGCGGTCCACGTGGTGCCGAGCTCGAGCAGGTTGACGAAGAAGTCATTCGTCAGAGCGCCCGGGGTCTCGGTGAACACGCCGAGGTCCGAGCCGTCCCAGTTGGTGCCGAGCACCCGAAGTCCACCGATCAGGGCGGTGAGCTCCGGGGCGCTGACGCCGAGCAGGTTGGCGCGGTCGATCAGCGTGAACTCGGCCGGGAACTTGCTCGACTTGGCGAGGTAGTTGCGGAACCCGTCGGCCTTCGGCTCGAGGTAGTTCGTGAGCTCGATGTCGGTCTGCTCCTGGGTCGCGTCACCTCGACCGGTCGTCGTGGTCACGGTGACCTCGACGCCGCCCGCGCGAGCGGCCTGCTCGACGCCCACCGAGCCGGCGATGACGATGGTGTCGGCCAGCGAAGCGCCGTTGGCGGTGGCGATCTCCTGGAGCTTGGCCAGCACGGTGGCCAGCGCGGCGGGCTGGTTGATCGCCCACGACTTCTGCGGCTCGAGGGCGATCCGGGCCCCGTTGGCGCCACCGCGCTTGTCAGAGCTGCGGTACGTCGAGGCCGACGCCCAGGCAGTGGTGACGAGCTGGGCCACGGTCAGACCGGAGTCGGCGATCGTCTGCTTCAGCGAAGCCACCTGTGCGTCATCGAGCGGCTGACCCGCCGGAATCGGGTCCTGCCAGATGAAGTCCTCGGCAGGCACCTCGGGTCCGAGGTAGCGCGCCTTCGGGCCCATGTCACGGTGGGTCAGCTTGAACCAGGCGCGACCGAACGCGTCGGTGAACGCGGCCTGGTCGTCCTTGAACCTGCGGGAGATGGCCGCCATCTCCGGGTCGACACGGAGCGCGATGTCGGAGGTCAGCATGCGCGGTTCGCGCTTGCCGTCTCCGAACGACTCGGGGACCAGGTCGGCGCCACCGTTGTTGACCGGACGCCACTGGTGCGCACCAGCCGGGGACTTGAACAGCTCCCACTCGTAGGCGAACAGGATGTGGAAGAACTCGTTGTCCCAGCGGGTCGGGTGGTAGGTCCAGGTGACCTCGAGGCCCGAGGTGATCGCGTCGATCCCCTTGCCCGAGGCATGGGCGGACTTCCAGCCGAAGCCCTGCTCCTCGATCGAGGCGGCCTCCGGCTCGGCACCCACGAGGTCCGCGTCACCGGCACCGTGGGTCTTGCCGAAGGTGTGGCCACCGGCGATCAGCGCGACGGTCTCCTCGACGGTCATGCCCATCCGGCCGAAGGTGTCCTTGATGTCGACGGCGGAGGCCAGCGGGTCCGGGTTGCCGTTGGGGCCCTCGGGGTTGACGTAGATCAGGCCCATCTGGACCGCAGCAAGCGGGTCCTCGAGCTCGCGCTCACCGGTGTAGCGCGCGTCCTCGAGCCATTCCGACTCCGGCCCCCAGTAGATGTCGTCGTCGGCCTCCCACACGTCGGGGCGGCCGCCGGCGAAACCAGCGGTCGGGAAGCCCATGTCCTCCATCGCCACGTTGCCGGCGAGGATCATCAGGTCGCCCCACGAGAGCGACTGGCCGTACTTCTTCTTGACGGGCCACAGCAGGCGACGAGCCTTGTCGAGGTTGCCGTTGTCGGGCCACGAGTTGGTGGGAGCGAATCGCTGCTGGCCGGTGCCACCGCCCCCGCGGCCGTCCTGGGCACGGTAGGTGCCGGCAGAGTGCCATGCCATCCGCACGTAGAGCGGACCGTAGTGCCCGAAGTCGGCTGGCCAGAATTCCTTCGAGTCCGTCAGTGTCGCGGCGATGTCAGCCTTGACGGCCGCCAGGTCGAGGGCGAGGAACGCGCTCTTGTAGTCGAACTCGCCGCCGAACGGGTCGGCGACCGTGGGGTTCTTCGCCAGGATCTTGAGGTTCAGCTTGTTGGGCCACCACTGGTGGTTCGGCGCTCCCTGCGTGGGGTGGCTGAGACCACCGTTCAGCACGGGGCACTTCGCAGCACCGCCACCGTCCTGGGGCTCATCGGTGACCAGGGGGGCAGACTCGTCGGACATGGGTTTCCTTTCGGGAGACCGTTCAGGGGCGGGGAGTTGCGGTGGAACAGTCGGGGCACAGGCCCCAATAGATGACCTCGGCCTCGTTGATCACGAAACCACGGGCATCGGAAGCGGTGAGACACGGCACGTGCCCGACCGCGCAGTCCACGTCGGCGATCGCGCCGCAGGAGCGGCAGACCGCGTGGTGGTGGTTGTCACCCGTGCGCGTCTCGTAGCGGGCGACCGAGTTGGCCGGTTCGATCCGGCGGACCAGACCGGCCTCGGTGAGCGTGCGCAGCGAGTCGTAGACGGCCTGGTGCGACACGTCGGGGAGAAGTGCGCGTGACGCGGCGATCACCGATTCGGTGTCGGCGTGCGGGTGGGCGTGAACGGCCTGCAGCACGGCGACCCGCGGTTGGGTGACCCGGAGCGCGACGTCTCGCAGTTGCTGGGAGAAGTCCGGTGGTGTCACGATCGACAGTCTGCCACTTATCTTGAATGAGTCAAGACTAGTTCCGGCGAGTCCCCGATCGATCCACGGCCACATCGAGCCGATAGCGTCACGCCATGGCACACCAGATGAGGGTCCGACGCGCATTCGCCCGAGGCGCCCTTCGTACGACGCGGTGGCGGCTGAGCGGCGAGGTGCCGGAGACCGGGATCATGGTCGGCGCACCCCACACCTCGAACTGGGACTTCATCGCGATGCTGCTCATCGCCTGGGCAAGTGGCCGCAGCCCCCAGGTGCTGATCAAGGAGAGCTTCTTCAAGGGCCCGCTGGCCTGGCCGCTGCGCCGCCTGGGCGGCATCCCGCTGGACCGGTCCAACCCGGGAGCCACCATCCGCGCCCTGCTCAAGGAGGCCGACAGCGGCGACCCGTTCCTCCTGGTCATCGCGGCCGAGGGCACCCGCGGGAAGGGCGACTACTGGAAGTCCGGCTTCTACCGGATGTCCCAGCAGACGGGGCTTCCCATCACGCTCGGCTTCGTCGACGGTCCGACCCGGTCGCTCGGCATGGGGCCCACCCTCGTCCCGACCGGTGACGTCGCTGCAGACATGGACATCATCCGGGCGTTCTACGCCGACAAGATGGGCGTGCGTCCCGAGAACCGGACCGAGCCTCGCCTGCGCGAGGAGTCAACGGACTGACCACTGCGGTGGCAGGCTTGTCCGCATGTTCGAGGCCGTCGGGTACGTCGGAGCCGTGGGCTCCGCCAGCATGTGGGCTCCGCAGGCCGTACGCGTGGTGCGCCTGCGTCACGAGGTCGAGGCACTCGCCGGGATCAGCTCGTCGGCGTACGCGATCGCCGTGGTGTTCAACGTCCTGCTGGCGGCGTACGGCCTGAGCGAGCACGCCGTCCCGGTCGTGGTGGCCGGCGTGATCAACCTGGCCTGCGCGACGCTCATCTTCGCGATGCTCCAGGTGGCGAGGAGGAGGGCCTCGTGAGCCTTGCCCTCGGCTGGCTCGTCGGCGTCATCGACGTCGCGCAGTTCGTGCCCCACGCCCGCCGCACCGTCGCGAAGCGTCACGACTGGCTCGCGATGAGCGGGCTGAGCGTCTGGACCTGGACGATCGCGACCACCCAGGGCCTGGCCTGGATCGTCTACGGCGCCGCCAACCACCTACTTCCGATCCTGCTGCCCAACCTGGTGATCACGCCGGTGTGCGCCGGGATCCTCGCGCTGCGCCTCGCGGCCGGAGCGAGTCGTCACGGGTTCATCGAGTAGGTACCGGCGGTCGCGCGGGCCTCCGCCCAGACCCGGTCGGAGCGGTCGGCATCGAAGGACGGGCGACGCTGGATCGCGTTGGCACCCTTGACCTGGGCGGTGGACAGTGACGGCTTGCGGGTGAGGTTCAGCGCGTGGGCGGAGACGTCTCCAACGAGCACCTCGAAGATGCTGTCGACCAGATCGTCCTCGACGCTCGCGATCCCGGCCTGCTGCAGGATGAGGTCGCCGTACGCGACGGTGGTGAAGATGTCGCCGACGACCAGCAGCAGGTCGAGGTCGCGCATCTGCGCCTTGCTCAGCGGGGTCGCCCCGAGCAGGGCCTGGAACGCGTCGACCTGCTCGAGCAGGAGCTTCACGTTCGGGAGGTGCGCCCAGTCGGCGTACACAGCGCGCCAGTCGTGGAACACGACCTTGCTCAGGCCCTCCGTCGGTCCCTGGTTCCAGAGGTAGGTGTCGTCCGCCGTGTCGCGGCGACGCGGCGGCAGCGCCGGCGAGGACGCCGCGAGCCGGGCGCCGAGGGGCTTGGCAGCACGGATCGCGGCCCGCGTGGCCTTGAACGCCGGCGTGAATGCAGCGTCGGGAACCATCCCGGCCCTGCCGCGGACCGCGAGCAACGCGAGGCTCGGGTCGGTCGGGCTGAAGATGTAGCTCTGCAGGAACTTGAGCGACAGTGCCATGTTGAGGTGGACGGTGCCCTCGAGGCGCGGCAGTCCCATCATCGCGATGGCGCCGACCGGGTAGTACATGTCGTTCTCGAAGCCGCGCGCAGCGATGCAGTCGGCGATCAGCTCGTAGATCCGGGCACCCTGGCGACTGACCGTCATCTTCTCGATGGCGTCGAAGAGCAGATAACGACGGTCATCAGCAGCGCCCGAACGCATGTAGTCGACGGCGCGCTCGGAGAAGAGGTCCATCGCCTGCAGGCGAATCCAGCTCTCGGTGAAGTTCGCCCGCACCTGCGCGAAGTCGGTGACCTTGGTGTCGAACAGAACCCGGTTGTCGGCGTGGGTCAGCCCCTCGTGCCAGATGTGCTGTGTGGCGCCGACTGCACCGAAGCCGATGTTGAACTTGCCGACGTTGACCGTGTTGATCGCCGCGTCGAAGGCCTCGGAGCCGACGTGGATGATGTCCTCTTCACGGACGGGGTAGTTCTCCAGGTCGAAGGCAGCGACGTAGATCTGCGAGTTGACGACGTTCTTGCGGAGCTTGTACGCCTTGTGCTTGCTGTCCGCGACGAAGAAGACGTAGCCGTCCTGCGTCTTCGAACCTGTCGGCAGACCCTCGACCCGACCGAAGACCGACACCATGCCGGCCTTGTTGCCGTTGCCGATGTAGTACTTGCCACCGTTGGCCTTGTAGCCGCCCTTGCCGTCGGGGGTGAGCACCATGTCGGAGGTGTAGACGTCGGCGCCGTGGTCGCGCTCGGAGAGGCCGAACGCGAAGATCTCGCCGTCCTCGAGCAGCTGCGCCGCCCGGCGCTTGACCGCCTCGTTGCCCGTCTGCCAGATCGGCCCGAGACCGAGGATCGTGACCTGCCAGACGTACCAGTAGGACATCCCGTAGAAGCCCAGGATCTGGCTGTACTTGGTGACCCGGGACTCGTCCCAGCGCTTGTTCGGGTCCCCGTCGGCCAACGCAGCGGGCGTCAACAGTGTCGCGAAGATCCGCTCCCTCTTCTGGAACTCGAGGAACTCGTCGAACCAGACCCGGTCGCGGTCCTGCTGCAGCAGCCACGACTTGCCCTTGCCCTCGAAGAACTAGATGGTCACCTCGAAGATCCGGCGCGTCTCGGCGTCGAACTCGGCGAAGTCGGGCTTGTGCGGGTTGAACAGGCTCATCGGAAGTCTCTCTGTCCGGGACGGGGCCGAGCCAGATTAATACGTCCGTGTAGGAAATTGCTACATCGATGCAGGAAATTGCGGAATCCCCTACGCTCGCCCCATGCCATCGAGCACGACTGCGCAGGTCGGACGTCAGCGCGCCGCTCACCTGGGTCCGGAGCGCCGCCGCCCCCAGGTCCTCGACGCAGCGCTGTCCATCGCCGTCCGCGACGGCATCGGCGCTGTGACCGTGGGCTCCGTGGCGACCGCGATGGGCGTCACCCGCCCCGTGGTCTACGCCTGCTTCTCCGACCGGATCGAACTGGTCGACGCCCTCCTCGACCGCGAGACCGGCACGCTGGTCGATTCGATCCTCGCGGCACTGCACAGCTCGGCGAACGCCCACGACCCCGAACAGGCGTTCATCGGCGGCTTCCAGACATTGCTCCGCTCGGCCGCGAGCATGCCCGACACGTGGCGGTTGGTCTTCGCGGGCGAGCCCGACCCGGCCATCGCCGAACGCTTTCGTGCGGCCAGGTCCCTCGTCCAGGCCCGCACCGTGGAGTGGATCCGGCCGGCCATGGAGCAGTGGTGGCAGACACCGGACCTGGAGCGAAAGCTGCCGGTGCTCATCGACCTCTTCCTCGCAGCCTGCGAGTCGGCAGTGCGCTCCCTCCTCGACCCGAGCAACGACTGGGGTCCCGACGACCTCGGCGCGTTCATGGGCAAGGCGGTCCACGGAGTCTTCAGGAACGCCTGAGAACGACAGAGGTCGACTCCCGCGTGCGGAAGTCGACCTCGTCCTTCAGGAAAATCTGGTGGACTCGGGATCTCCGCTAACACGGTTCGCACGGCCCTGTTGGGTCGCAACGTCATCCTCCGCTCCCCCTGTGGCCCACCGTCAATAGCCGGGTCGTGAACATGGAGGGTCCGGGGTGGCAGAACGACCTCACTCGAGGTCCCCACCAAACTCACGCACAATCTCGTCAACGACGTCGGCAACGTCACGAAGAAATCGGTTCTGGTCCGGAGACGCGGTGACCGTGGGGATCGGGGCTCCCCGCTCATAAACGTCGTTGGCGATGATGCGCGCACGAACGAACGTCGATCCCGGACCCTTTTCCAGGTACGCCGCCTGCCAACCGAGCCGCACATCATCACGCAGCCGTCGCTGGCTCAACTCGACGAGACGGTTTGTGACCGCATTGGAGAGCGTGTCGATGATCGCCTGCTTCTCATCCTCGCTTGGCTCACCGCCCGACCAGCGTTCCGGTCGCTGCAACATCAAGTAGACCTGCATCTGCAGGTGGTAGCGCAGGTCTGCCACCGGCTTGAGGTTGTCGTACTCGTCATTCCAAC
>JAPLCC010000006.1 GCA_026392415.1 Propionibacteriales bacterium | reverse complement strand
CCGGCGCCGGCCAGCGTCCAGACCCAGCCCGGCGCGAACGCGCGTGCCCGCGGGCCGTTGGGCGCGATCAGGCGGCGACGGACCCGCGACGGGACGATTTCTGTCATGGAAGCGACGTTAAGGACGAACCATCTCCGCGCGCGTGCCCCCTGGGGGGTGGTGCCCTCTCTCCTTGGGGGGATTTCCACTCCCGAGGGGGTCTTCCGGCGTTCCGCTCGGGCGTGACCTGACCTATGTTGGAGCCGTTGAAGGTATGACGGCGGTCACAGGTCGACGGCTCGGACCAGACAGATCATGGGGTGAACGACATGGGGATGACACCTCGTCTCGAGCGCGACGTCCAGCGGCTCACCCAGCTCGAGGAGAACCTCGACGAAACCGCCCTGGACGAGTTCGAAGCAGTTCTGACTGCAGCCGAGCACCTGCTCGGGCCGGACTCGATGCCCCCGATGTCCGAGATCACCGACTTCGCCGCCGCGACGGCTGCGCTCGAGTCCGGATGGCAGAGCATCCGCACTGCGTTCGCCGACGGCGCGGCCCTCGCCGAGAGGGTCGACTGTCCCGACGTCGACGAACTGATGCACCGGATGATCCGCAATGAGCGGATCGTCCGCACCGCGCAGGTCCGGCAGCGCGACTCGGTCGTGCGGCTGGTCCGCGAGACGCTCGCCGACCTTCGTGACGTCGAGACCGTCGAGGGCCTGATCACCGCTGGTGCCGAGGCCGTCTGCCGCCTGGGCTTCGACCGCTCCATCGTGTCCCGGGTCGAGAACAACACCTGGATGACCGAAGCCGTCCATCTCGAGGGCGACTCCGAGTGGGCCTCCGAGATCCTCAACGCCGGACGCGCCCACCCGGTCACGCTGGTCAACGGACTCCCCGAGGACGAGGCCCGAAGGCGACGCAAGCCGATCCTGGTGACCCGGGTGCAGGAACGCGAAGCCGTGCACCAGGCCGTCGCCGAGGCGTCGCTGTCCCGCTCCTACGTGGCGGCGCCGATCATGCCGGGCAACCGCCTGCTCGGTTTCGTCCACGGCGACCGTTTCTTCCACCGGGGCGAGGTGACCGAGTTCGACGCCGAGCTGATCGGCGTCTTCTCGCAGGCCTACAGCTTCGCACTGGAGCGCGCGATCCTCGGAGAAGAGCTCAACGCGTTGCGCGAGACCGTGCGCCGGATCGGTGCGGGCCTCCAGGCCTGCGCCTCCGACGACACCAGCCCCTTCGACCGGGCGGCCACGTCCTCCACTGTCCCGGCCAGCTGGCGTCCCCCGCCGGTGCTGCGGACGCAGCAGACCCAGGTGGGCGACATCGAGCTCACCCGCCGCGAGTTCGACGTCTTCCAGCTGATGGCGCAGGGCGACACCAACCATCGCATCGCCCGTCGGCTCTCCATCTCCGAGGGCACGGTGAAGTCCCACGTGAAGCACATCCTGCGCAAGACGGGCGCGGCCAACCGGGCCGAAGCCGTGGCGCGCTGGCACGAGTCGCGCGCTCGCGCCTGACGCGACCTCTCCCCCGCAGCTGGTGGTGAGAAGTCACCACCTGCGGGCGATGCGCCAGGGCAGCTCCGCCGCGGAGACTTCGGTCGAACCGACCGAGGAGACCCGATGGACCGTCCCACCCAGCCGATGAAGACCACGACCGAGTACGACGTCATCGTCGTCGGCGCCGGCATGTCCGGACTCGTGGCCGCCGACGAGCTGGCTCGACGTGGACTTTCCGTCCGCGTGGTCGAAGCCGCAGCACGGCCGGGCGGACGTGTCCACACCGACCGCGAGGAAGGCATCTACTTCGAGAACGGCGGGATCTTCCACACGCAGGGCTACCCGGCGTTCCGTGCGCTGCTGGCACGAATCGGTCTGGCCGACCGCATCACGGCGGTCCCGACGGGCTTCAACTCGGCCGTGATGACACCTGGGGGCTGGCGGCACGTCGACTACGGGAGCATCACTGGTCCGGTGCGGTTCAGGGGGCTCGGCCTTCGCGACAAGGTCGGCGTCGTTCGAGCCGCCCTGCCCGCGCTGTTGCATCGCCCGGCCGACCGCGGCGACCTCGTGAGCATGGTCGACTTCGACGACAAGCACGCAGCGGCCGACATCAGTCAGCGCGCAGGCGACTACTTCACCGGCGGGCCCCACGAGTTCCTGTGGGGCTGCCGCAGCGCCGAGCTCAGCTTTGCGATGCTCGCCCTCCAGCTCCATGTCTTCAAGGGCGAACTGCGAGAGGTCAGCGGCGGCGTGGGTCAGGTGACCGACGCCCTCGCCACCGGGCTCGCCATCACCTACGACTCCCCCGTCGCACTGGTCGAGGACCGGGACGACGGTGCCGTGGTGCACCTGGCCGCCGGAGGCCCTCCACTGCGTGCCCGATCCGTCGTGCTGGCCTGCCCGGCCGACCAGACGGCGAAGATCTGGCCGCTCGCGCCCGCCTCCGTCGCAGCCCATCTGGCCGCGATGAGCTACAGCCGGATCGACTACGCCTACTTCCGCACCGACCGGCCGCTGTGGCTGCATGCAGACGGCAGAGCCGTGTCGATGGAGGTGATCACCACACCCGAAGCCGGCTCCGGCGTGCTGGGCGGGATCTACCTCGCCAACGGCTGGGTCGAGGACGACGGCGGACTGCTCCTGGTCACCGCGGCCAACGCTGCCCGTGCCGGAGACATCGCCGACGACGTGCTGCTGGAGGAGCTGGAACGGGAGACGGTCGCGATGCACCCCGAGATCGACGGTCGGATCACCGACCGTCGCCTGGTGCGGCACCCGTACTACACGCCCGTCTTCACACCCGGTTCCGTACGACGGCTGGAGGCCGCTCGCGCCGAGCTGCCCGCGGGACGGATCGACCTCGCGGGCGACCACATGACCGCGCCGTGGGTCGAAGGCGCGGTGCGGAGCGGACAACTGGCGGCCGAGCGCGTCGCGGCGGGCCTGGTCAGCGCGGGCTGAGCAGCGCCAGGAGCGTCTCGACGACCGCGCCCCGGGCCGGACGTGCGACCGGGCTGGTCGTCGACGTGCTGTTGAGAGCCCCCACGACGAGGTCGCGCAGCACCCGGAGGTCGACGTCGTCGCGCACGACGCCGTCGTCCCTGCCGCGAGCGAGGACGTCGAGCCAGACCTTGCCGAACCGGCGCTCGTGTCGCACGTGGTCGGCGCGCAGGTGCAGGGGAAGCGTCTCGACCATGCGGACCACCGCGGAGGCACGGTCGTCGCTGGCATGAAGGGCATCGAGATGCCCGAGGATGGCGGCGCGCAGCCGTTCGCCGGGAGTGGCGTCGTCAGGGACGGCGGCGACCGCGGCAGCCAGCGCCTCGCGCGCCGAATCGACACCGTCGGCCAGCGCGGCAGCCACCAGGTCGTCCTTGGTCGCGAAGTGGAACGCCAGGCTGCCCACCTTCAGGTCGGCTGCGTCAGCGATCAGACGCAGGCTGGCGCCCCCGTAACCGTGCAGGGCGAACTCGTGCGCCGCGGCAGCGAGGATCCGCTGCCGGGTGCGCGCGGCCTTGCTCTCGGAGGCGATCTCGGAGGAGGTCACTCCCGGAGTGTAGCGAATCTGACACTCGTCCGATTACACTGAATCGTACAGTCGTCCGATTCCGAGGAGTTCCCATGAGCGTCGCCCGCACCCAGGACCGCATGTCGCACGACGTGTGGCTGCCCGAGGAGACCCGCGGCGTCCGCTCCCAGGTCCGCGAGGCCGTCGCCCGGCACCTCGCCCCGGTCGCGCGCGAGATCGGCGAGCGCGAGGAATCGCGCGACAGCTTCGCCTGGCCTGCCTTCCGCGGCCTGGCCTCCGATGGCGTGTTCGCTCTCCCCTTCGACGCGGAGTACGGCGCCGGGCTCGAGTTCCCGATGCTGGCGACCTGCACCGCCACCGAGGAGATCGCCTACGAGTCCTCCTCCATGGCCGGCGTGTACGACGGCCAGTGCATCCTGGTCCCCCAGACACTCACGTTCGCGACGCCCGAGGTCCGGGCCCAGTTGATCCCCGACCTCGTGTCCGGCGAGACCGCCTTCTCCTTCGCCACCACCGAGCCGGAGACCAGTTCGGACCTGACCGCTGAGCGGCTCACCACCGTGGCTGTCGAGACTTCGGATCAGGGCGGCGGCTGGATCGTGAACGGCCGCAAGCGCTGGATCACCAACAGCGTGGTAGCCGGCTGGGCGTCGATCCTGGTCCGCGACGGCCACGAAGGCAACCGCGCCACGATGCTGCTCGTCGACCTCAACGCGCCGGGCGTCCGGATCGGCGAACCCGACCTCAAGATGGGCCACCGCGGGCAGATCACCGCCGACATCGTGCTCGAGGACGTCTTCGTCCCCGGGTCTCACGTGCTCGGGGAACCAGGCCGCGGGATGGGCGTCGCGCTGTCCGCGCTGGTTCGCGGCCGGATCGGCATCGGCGCGGCCGGGGTCGGCGTCGCGCAAGCGGCCCTCGACCTCGCCGTTCACCGCCTGCAGACCCGTGAGGTGTTCGGCAAGCCGCTCGGCGCGATGCAGCACTGGCAGTTCACCCTCGCCCAACGCGCCACCGAGCTCGAGTGCGCCCGCAGCCTCTACCAGAAGGCGGCGTACCTCCTCGACACGGGCGACGCGACCGCCGAGCCCGAGGCGGCGATGGCCAAGGCCTTCGGCACACGGCTGGCCGTCGACATGGTCCGCGACGCGATCCAGATCCACGGTGCTCTCGGTTTTGCCCGCAGGGTCTCCGAATCCGGCGAGTCCGTGCGTCTCGAGGAGATGTACCGCGACTCCAAGATCCTCGAGATCTTCGAGGGCGCCAACGAGCTGCAGCAGTGGATCGTCGCGCGCCGACTCATCGGGCGCGACATCACCGGTTGAAGCTCACCCCGCGACGGCCTTCTCCAAGTCCGCGAGTGCGCCGTCGAGGTGGATGAGCATCCGCTGCAGGTGTGGCAGCGCCTTGCGGTCGCCGACGATCCCGAAGGTCATCAGGTTGTTGTAGCGGGTGAGCGTGATGTTCATGGCCTGCGCCTCGGAGATCATCGACACCGGGTAGATGTCGGTCATCTCGGCGCCGTTGCAGTAGAGCGGGCTGTTGGGTGCGGGCACGTTCGAGATGATCAGGTTGAACGGCTGGCGCGGTAGAGCGGTGATCCCGGTGAGCGAGGAGATGATCGCGCCACCCATGATCACCTTGCTGACAGCGAGCACCTCGGCCGGCGACATCTGCGCGAAGCGGTTCTTCGCGGCCCGGGTCTGGGCGCAGATCGAGGCCAGGCGCGCCGAGGAGTCATCGCGGTCGGTGCCCAGGTCGCAGAGCATCGCGCCGAACGCATTGCCCGCGCCCTCGAAGTCCACCCCCTCGCGGCGTACCGACACCGGCACCATGGCGATCAGCGGCCGTTCGGGCAGGCCACCGAGTTCGTCGAGATAGGAGCGGAGAGCGCCACCCGCCATCGCGAGGCCCACGTCGTTGACCGTGCCGCCGACGGCAGTGGCCAGGGCCTTGAGGCGCTCCAGGGGCCACTGGTCGCCAGCGAACCGCCGGGCACCCCCGACCTTGACATTGAGCGGCGACGGCGGCGCTTCGAACGGGATCCGTGAAGCGTCGTCGCGCGACATCTCCACCAGTGAGCGAACCACGGACGCGCTGCGCAGCACCGGCGCGAGACTGGGCGCGGTGCGGGTCCGTGGCCGACGCGGACGCGGCTCGCCGGCCATCGCCCACGGCGGGACCATGCCCCGGGCGTCGGGGTCGGGGCTCAGGCTGCCGATCACGTGCTTGGCCAGCGACATGCCGTCGGCGATCGCGTGGTGGGTCTTGAACGCCGTGGCGTACCGGCCGCCCTCGAGCCCCTCGAAGACATGGAACTCCCACAGCGGGCGGCGGCGGTCGAGGGTCACACCGTGCTGCACCGAGACCGCCTCGAGCAGCTCACGCACCCGGCCCTGCCCGGGCAGTGCGGAGCGCCGGACGTGGTGGTCGAGCTCGACCGCTTCGTCGTCGATCCAGCGCAGGGTGGACGGCGAGAGCGCGGCACGCGTGGGCCGGCGACGGAACGCCGGCTTCAGGTTGTCGTGGGCGAGCAACTGCTGGAAGTAGTCGCCCATCCACTCCGTCAGGTCGACTTCGGCAGGCGGACGGTAGAGCTGCAGCGTGATGACCTGCGCCGGGCGACCGGCGGCCTCACCCAGCAGGAACATGGCGTCGCCGATGGCGATGTTGTTCATGACGATGACCTCCGAATGACCCCATGTCGGCAAGAGCAGGCGTCTCACTCGCCACCGAGCATAACTTGACTTATGTTCGGTGGCAACGCCTCCACCGCGCGGTCGCCATCACACGAACACGTAGATCCCGACGAGCGCTACGAAAGTGACCCCGACATAGCCCTCGACCAACATGCGCAGGGGCAAGGGCGCGTCACGTACCTCCATGAAGTGCAGCGCCACGAGCCGGATCTTCACGAAGGCGACGGCCAGCAGGAGCAGGCCGACAGCGGTGGACCCGCCGTGCTGCTCGAGCCCGACGACTGCCGTCAGCACCGTGGCAGCGACCAGGACCATCCAGACGGTGGTCTGCCGATCGCCGAAGACGCGGGTGAACATCGCGGACCACCTCACCGGATCAGGTAGAGCAGGGGGAAGAGCACCAGCCACAACAGATCGACCATGTGCCAGTAGATGGCACCGCACTCGGCGAACCTGGACTGACCCGCACCGGGAGCGGCTTGACGCGCGGCACGGAACAGGAACAACACGATCACCGCACCGATCACCAGGTGTGCGAGGTGGATGCCCGTGAAGACGAAGTAGTACATGAAGAAGTCGTTGGTGCCCGCCGTGTGCCCCTCGTTCACCAGCAGCGTGTACTCCACCGCCTTGACAGCAGCGAAGCCCGCAGCGCACAGCAGAGTGGCTCCGAACAGGCGGGCCGCTGCGGGCGTGCCATCGCCCAGCCGGCGAAGACCGTGGATGACGAACAACGACCCCGTCAACAAGAGCGCCGTGTTGATGATGCCCAGGACCGGGTGCAGCTCGTGTTGTGCGGCTGCGAACGTGGTCGGGTCGTCTGCGCGGGTCACCAGGATGGTGCCGAAGAAGAGCGCGAAGATCGCCATGTCGCCGAGGATGAAGACCCACAGGCCCTCCTCGCCCGGGATCCGGCGCGCCGTCGCCGGAGCAGCTCGGTCCTCGATCTGCCGGGTCTCGGCCGTCACGACGCCAGCTCGATCGTCGTTCGCACGCGCAGTGCGATCATTGCGGCGATCACACCGGGGTCGTCGAGCATGGGCAGGTGGCCGACGGCCGGGACCTCGACCTCCTCGACCTGGAGGTGCTGGAAGCCCTCACGAGCCCAGGTCCCCGACAGCACCCGGTCGTGCTCGGACCAGGCGATCGTCGTCGGTGCACCGACGCGGAGAATGGCCGCCAGCTCGCGGGCGTCAACATTGCCGATCGCCGCACGCAGCGCCTGGCAGTCAGCGAGGTCGCGCACAAAACTGATGGCATCAGACAGTGCGACCGACATCGGATGGCGCACCACCGGCGCCAGGACAACGCGGCGTAATCGTGGGTTGTTCAGCAACGCAGGGGAACGCGCGAGACGACGGGCGACGCGGTGTCCGAACACGAAGCGCGAGACGACCAGCCTCTCCCGCAGCGATCCCGGTCGCCAGCCGCCGGCGGGAGCCAGGCACAGGACACTGAGCGCCCGACCGCGCTCCGCCAGTCGAAGAGCCAGCCAGCCCCCGAGCGAGTTCCCCACCACGTGGATCCGGTCGATGCCGAACTCGTCGAGCTGACGCTCGACATCGTCGACCATCTGGTCGGCTGCGCTGGAGCCCGGGACCCGACGCAACCGGGTGCCGCCACGGTGACCGGCGATCACGACGGGGAGCGCGGTGAGGTGCAGGGGCAGCGCCGCCTCCACTTCACGCCAGACCCAGGGACCACAACCCATGCCGTGCAGGAGGAGAACGCGGTCGGGAGCATCGCGAAGCGCCACGGCGCCCACGTCGGTCACGTTGCCTCCGCGCTGGCCAGGTCGTCCTGCTCGAGCTGCCCCAGGGCCCGCCACGTCAACCAGGTGCCGAGGGCGGTGAAGAGGAAGAACTCGACGAAGACGACCCAGAAGCTGATGCCGCCGTGCCACGCGAACAGCCCGGTCTTCACGAACGGCATGACCGTCAGCGGGAGGTAGCAGAACGCCGTGAAGAAGGAGACGTAGGCGAACCAGCGCGGGTAGAGCGTCACCACCCGGCGATCGCGCAGGATGGCGACGCCGATGGCCACGCTCTGCAGCGCGGAGCACACGAACGTGGTGTCGAAGAACATCCAGCCGAAGTCGTAGAGGGTCTGCACCATCTCGGGCGAACGCTCCTCGACCCGGAATGCCGCCGTGATCCAGATCGTGGCCGGGACGAAGGTGACGACACCCGTCAGCAGGCCGCCGATCACCTGGATGCCGGCCAGCGGGCCCATCGGGCCCTCGATCCGTCCGATCACCTTCGAGATCGCCACGCTCCAGGTGACGTAGAACGGCCCGGCGAACGCCATGAGCACCATGCCGAGGGTGAGCCCGGTCTTGTGGTCGACGAAGTACGCGTGGATCTCGCCAGCCGTCCAGTCCTCGCCCGGCGGGGGCCAGAAGCCCGCGAACACGGCGAACCCGAGCAGGCCGAACACGACGTAGCTCCCGACGAGGAGGAGCGCGACGCGAAGCGTCACGTAGTCCCCGTGGATCTTCTGCCGGTCCACGGTCGTGGCAGGCGCATCAGTGAGTGTCATCAGATCTCCTCGACTCGGTTCAGCACTTCGTCGCGTCGCCTTCGCGACGGCTGGGGTCGTTCGGACAGGGGATGTTCCGGGCGCCGCGCACACCCCGAGGGTCGTTGGCAGGCAACTGGCAGTAGACGAGCGGGGTCTTGCGCGGCGAGAAGTCGAACGGAGAGCTCCACTGCGACGCCGGGACGAAGCCCTTCACGCACTCGGGCGGCTTGTCCGCATTGGCGACGGTCAGCCGAACGGCCCTGTCGCCGAGACTGGGCAGGGTGACCGACTGCACCGTGGCCACGGCAAGCGGGTAGTCGGACAGGATCTGGGCGAGGTGAGCGTTGTAGGTCCGCAGGACGCCCAGGATCGGATTGGTGCGTGCGAGGAGCGGCGGCAACGACACCGAGAGGTCATCGATGAGCCCCAGGGTCTGGGCACTGAAGCCCGGCCCGGTGGCCAGGAGCGACCGCAGGTCGTCGTCCCCGGCACGGAGCTCCGCCGTGACCTGGTCGAGATTGCGGGTCAGCCGGCTGATGCTGTCGCTCTCGCCGTTGATGGTGCCGAGGACCGGTTCCACGTCGCGGAGCAGGTCTGCCGTCGGTTCGAAGTTGGCGTCGGCGGTCGCGATCAGGTTCGAAGCACTGTCGAGCAGCGTCTGCAGGTCGCCGGCGCGGCCCGTGAGGGCCTGCCCGCTCGCGTCGATGAGCGTCGACAGCTTCTTCTCGTCGAGGCTGGAGACCAGGGCCTGGACGTTGTCGAGGACCGGTCCGATCTCCACCGGGTAGGACGTCCGCTCCATTGGGATCCGGTCGCCATCGGCCAGCGGTGACGAGCCGTCCGCACCGCTGGGCACGAGTGAGACGTACTGCTCGCCGACGGCGGAGCGGCTGTGGATCTCAGCGGTGACATCGGCGGGGACGTCGACGTCGTCGACGAGGCTGAGCTCGGCAACCATCCGGTCACCCGTGACGTCCAGGTCCTCGACCTTGCCGACGGGGTGGCCGAGGTAGGTCACCTCGGCACCGGGATAGAGACCCGCAGCCTGGGCGAACTCAACCGACACCTCGTGCCGGCCGATGCCGAGCTGTTCGGGGACCCGGAGGAAGGTGACACCCAGGACCACCGCGCCAACGACCGCGGCGATGCCGAAGGCGATCAGCTGCTTGCGAATGATGGGCGCTGCCCCCTTGAGGATCATCGTCCGCCTCCAAGAATTCCGCCGAGGAGCTCCTCGAGGGTGTTGCCCAGGTCGGGGCTGCTGCCCGGCGCCTTGGCGCCCGCCCCGCCCTTGGCCGGAGGCTTCGCGCTCGCGCTGCCCGTCAGGCCGTTCAGCAGTCCGGTCAGCCCGTCGAGGCTGCCGCCGAGCAGAGCGCCCAGGTCCGGGAGCCCCGGAAGGCCCGGGATGCCGAGGGAGCCGTCGGGCCGGACGAAGCCGTTGAGGAGAGCCGAGTTGGTGAGGTCGAGCATCAGCGTGAGGTTGCAGTAGGAGCCACGGCAGGCGTTCTGGACGGTCTCCGGCGCGAACGGGAAGGTGACCGCGAATCCGAGCGCCGAGACGGCAGAGTTGCCTGCCGCCGAGACTGCCTCCAGGACAGGAGCCAGGTCGCGGAGATCCGCCAGGAGGTCCTCCTTGACCCGGGCGACGAGCGGCGTGGCGACGTCGCTGAGCCGGGTCAGCGCGGTCAGCGCCTTGGTGAGGTCGGGGCGGTTCTTCGCCAGCACCTCGAGGGCCGGGCCGACCTCGTCGAGGGCGGCCGTGATGACGCCACGGTTCTTCGCGAACCTCTTCGAGAGCCTGGCCATGTCGCGGACGGCGGCGAGGATCTCGCCGCGCTGGTCGTCGAGCGTGCCGACGAAGGAATCGAGTCGTGGCAACAGGTCACCGACGGCGCGATCGTTGCCCCCGAGGACCTTGTTCAGCTCGGTCGTGATCGTCGCGATCTGCTCGAGGCCACCACCGTTCAGGGCGAGCGAGGCAGCGGACAGCACCTGCTCGGTCGAGGGGTAGGCGCGGCCACGGTCCAGAGTGATCCGGTCACCGCTGCGCAGAGTGCCCTCGGAGCTGGCCGGGGCGACGAGCTCGACGAAGGCAGCGCCGAGCAGTGTGTTGACGCCGACCTTGGCGAGCGCATTCGCCGGCAGGACGACGTCCGGCTCGAGGCTGAGCTCGGCCACCGCGTGCCACTTCTCGACGCGTACCTCGGTCACCGTGCCCACCGCGACGTCGTCGACCTTGACCACGGCATTGGTGGTCAACGTGCCGACGTCGGGGAGCTCGACGGTGATCTTGAGCGCATCGTCCCCGGTGCCCTTGCCGCCCGGCAGGACCATGGAGTCGATGCCGTCGAACCGGCACCCGGACAGCATCACGACCAGGGCGAGCACACAGACGAGCGTCAGGCGTCGTACGGCGGCTGCGCTCATGATCTGGCAACTCACGATGCACCTCCGGCGATCAGCAGGAGCAGCGCATCCAGCAGCTTCTGGGACTCGGGGTTCTCGACGACCTTGCCCAGCAGGTTGCCGAGCAGGTCGTTGCAGAGCTTCTCGGCTCCCGCCTCGTCGGCACCGGCCGCGCCGCCGATGGCGCCACAGATCAGGGCTCCGGGCGAGTGGATGTTGGCGGCGTTGAGGTTGACCCCGACGGCGTTCTGACCCTTGTGGTACGACTCGGTGAGATTCTCGAGCGCGTTCGGCGCGACGTGCAGGATCTGCGCGAGGTCGCCTTGTTGCTTGTTGACGACCTGGACGAGGTCGGAGAGCCGCGTGACCGCGGTGTCCAGACCCGTCCGGTTGTCCTTGATGAAGCCCTCGACGTCGCCCACGGCTCCGCTGAGGGTGCGCAACGCAGTGCGCACCAGCCTCTTGTCGTCCACCAGCATCGCCGACACGGCGTCGAGGTTCTCGATGAACTTCTTCATCTGCCCATCGCTCTGGGCCAGGGCCGCAACGAAGACCTGCAGGTTCCGCACGACCGCGAACGCGTCGTCCGCGCCGCTGTCGAGCACCGCCGCAGCGTTGGACAGGTCGGCGATGGTCTGGTTGATCGTCGCCCCCTGCCCGTCGAGCGCCTCCGACCCCGCGTCGACCAGGTCGGAGAGGGCACCGTTCTTGTTGGCTCCTCGGGGACCGAGGGCCTCGGCGAGACCGTTCAGTTGCTCCTTGATCTCGTCCCACTCGACCGGAACCGCGGTGTCGGCGAGCTCGATGGTCGACCCGTCGGCGAGGACCGGCCCCCCGTCGTACCGGGGCGTGAGCTGGAGGTAGCGGCTGCTGACCAGTGACGGGGCGACGATGATCGCCTTCGCGTCCTTCGGGATCTTGATGTCGGAGTCGACATGGAACTCCACCCGGACCCTGGTGCCCTGGGGGTCGATGCTGTCGATCTTGCCGACCGGCACCCCGAGCACGCGGACCTCGTCACCCGCATAGATGCCGTCGGTGCTGGGGAACCACGCCACGAGATCGGTGCTGCCCTTGTCCCGGAACCCGACGGTGAGCACCATGGCCGCGACGAGGGCCACCGCCAGCAGGACGCGGTTGCGGGGCGAGGAGAGCGCGCGCCTGACCGTGCTCATCGGGTCGCACCTCCGCCCAGCAGACCCTTGAGGCCGAGCTCCGAGAGGTCGGGCTGGAGCAGGTTTCCGGGCAGGAGGTTCTGCAGGTACGCCGAGAAGAACTCGCCGCTGGAGACGACCTCGCCGAGGCCGGTGGCGTAGACCGACATCCCGCGCAGCGTCTCGCTGATGTTGGACTTGTTCTTCTGCAGGGTGCTGATCACCGTGTTGAGCTCCTTGAGCGCCGGCCCGATCGTGTCCTTGTTGTCCGCGACGAGCCCGCTCAGCTCGGTCGCCATCGCCGAGAGGTTCACCAGCAGTGCCTTGATGTCGTCGCGCCTCTTGAGCAGCTCGGCGAACAGGACGTTGCCGTCCTTCATCAGGGCAGTCAGGTCGCCACTGCGGTCGGCGAGGACGTCGCTGAAGCCCTCGGCGTTGTCCAGCAGGCTGCGCAACGAGTCGTCACGGCTGCTGATCGTCTTCGACAGCCGACTCATGCCCGTGATCGCGCTGCTCAGCTCGGGAGTCGCACCCTCCAGCGTGCCCGCGACAGTCTCGAGTGCGCCAGCGACCTGGTCGACGTCGATCTCCTCGGCCTCCTGCTGGAGATCGGTCAGGGCGTCGGTGACCTCGTAGGGGACGGTGGCGCGCTCGATCGGGATCCGGGCCCCCTCGGCGAGGGTGCCGTCCCCCGCGGAGGTGAGCACCAGCGCCTTGTCGCCGAGGACGGTCTCGACACTGACTTGGGCCGTGGTCTCGTCGCCGAGCTCGATCGCGGTCTCGGTCAGGCCGAACTCGACGAGGACGCCCTCACCCTCGAGGCTGACGTCGCCGACCCGACCGACGGTCAGGCCGCTGACGCGGACCGGGTCGCCCTGCTTGATGCCCGCTGCCTCGGGAAGCATGACGCTGTACTTGCGCCCGAAGGCGCCGACGACGCCGTCGACGTTGAGAACCAGGAGCAGGGTCATGGCCAGCCCGACCACGACGACCAGGCCCAGGGGCAACGGATTGCGTTCGCGGAACATCTTCATCGCTTGACCTCGTTCTGGCACCGCTCGGTCTGGCTGCGGACCATGGGCGTCTTGATGGGCTTGCCGCCCGGACCGCTGATGACGACCTGGACCGCACAGAGGTAGAAGTTGAAGGTGTTGCCGTGCGAACCGATCCGGTCCAGGACCTGGTAGGCACCCGGCAAGGACTTGAGGACCTTGTTCAGGGTCTTGGTGTTGGTGTTCAGCAGCTTGGCGAGGTCCTTCACCGCGATCACGGTCTGCTTGAACGGCTCCCGTCCGTCACTGAAGACGTCGGCGAGTGCGGCGGCCATCTTGTTGATCGAGGTCACCGAGGTCGCGATGGGATCCTTGTCCTTCGCCAGGCCCGACACGAGGTCCTGGAACTGGCCGATCGTCTGGCGCAGCTGGACGTCGCGGGTGTCGAGGCTGCCGAGAAGCACGTCGAGGTTGTCGATCAACGTCGTGATCGCCGTGCTGTCGTCGGCCAGGCCGTTGGTCAGGCTCGAGGTCTTCGCCAGCAGCGACTCGACGGTTCCGCCGCGCCCCTGGAGCGTGGCGATCAGGTTGGTTGCGAGTTCGTTGACCTCGGCCGGCTCCAGGCCCCGGAACAGTGGCCGGAATCCGTTGAGCAGGACGTCGAGATCGAGGGCCGGCGTGGTGCGGTCGGCGGGGATCGTCGCTCCGTCTGCCAGCGGCTGCCCCACATCAGGCGGCTGCCGCAGCTCGAGATAACGGTCGCCGAGCAGGTTCTCGTAGCGAACCAGCACCTCGGTGGCATCGGTCAACGTCTGGTCCTCGTCGACATGGAAGGCCACTTCGACGCGGTTGTCGTCGACCACGTCCAGCCCGTCGACCTGGCCGACCCGGACGCCGGCAACGCGGACGACGTCTCCGGCCTGGAGGCCGCTCACGTCCGTCATGACGACCCGGTATCCCGTGGTCGGTCCGAGCCGGGTCTCGCCGAGGGTGAGGTACAGCAGGGCGAGCACCAGTACGCCGACGAGGCCGAAAATGGCCAGTCGGATGGCTTCAGCATGGATCTTCACTGGGCAGTCCCTCGTTCCGGGATCGGGACCTGGCTGTCCTTCAGTCGCGGAAGCCCGTGGCAGTCGGGTCCGCGGTCCTCGGGCAGGCCGGGCAGGTCCTTCGGGACGGTGTAGTGCGACAGCTCGGAGCGCACGCTGACCAGGGCGCGCAGCGTGGCATCGGTGCCGCCGATGACGTCAGCCATGATCTTGCGGGTCTCGTCGAGTCCCTGCAGGAAGCACGGCAGCTCGGAGGAGTAGGCCCGCAAGGTCGCTGCCGTGGGTCGCGCCGAGTCCAGCAACCTGGCCAGCGCGTCGCCGTTGTCACCGAGCAATTCCGTCGCGCGACCACCCAACAGGGAAAGGTCGACCAGCAGGCGGTCCAGCGCCTGCTCCTCGTCAGCAATCGTCCCTGCCGTGACGGTCGCGTTGCGGAGGATCGCGATCAGGGCGGGCGAGACCTCGACCGCGAGGCGCGCGAACCGGGCCACCTCGGCGAGGTCCCTGCGGAGCTGGGGCAGCAAGGGCTCCAGCTTCGTGAGATAGGCGTCGGCCTCCGACGCGAGAGCGGCGATGTCGTCGCCGCGACCGGACAACGTGGTGGCCAGGACCGTCAGCGTGCCGTTGAGGCTCGCGATGTCGATCCCGCTCAGCACACGGTCCAGGCCGTCGAAGACGGTGTTGATCTCGGTCGTCACGCCCGAGGCCTTGATCACCGCACCGTCGGCGAGTGAGCCAACGGGGGCCGCGCCTGTCTTCGACGGCGCGACGAGCTCGACGTACTTGGCCCCGAAGATCGTCGTCGCCCGGATCTCCGCGACCACGTCGGCAGGAATGCCGTCCAGCTCGTCGCGATCGATCTCCAGCACGATCTCGACGCCGTCGCCGACCGTGCGGACCTCACCGATGCGACCGATCTCGACGCCACGCAGCTTGACCTTGCCCCCGGGGTCCATCACCAGACCGGCGCGGGAGGTCTGGAGCGTGATCTCGGCGGGATTGCTGAAGGCCCGGACATAGAGCGCGCCCGTCAGGCCGAAGGCGGCGACGACGACGAGGACCAGCCCCGCGCCCGCGAGCCGGAGTGTCCTGGTGTTGGTGACCCTGCTCATCTCTCAACCCCCCAGGTGGAAGGTGTTGAAGTTGGAGTAGATCGCCATGGCGATCAGCAGGTTCACGATCATCACGCCACTCAGGGAGGCACGGACCGAGCGGCCGACCGCTTCACCGACGCCGGCAGGGCCGCCGGTCGCGTTGTAGCCGTAGAAGGTGTGGACCAGCATCACCACGATCACCATGCCGAGCACCTGGATGTAGGAGAAGACGATGTCCATCGGGTGCAGGTAGAGGAAGAAGTAGTGCGAGAAGTTGCCCGCGCCCACGTCGTAGAAGAAGACCAGGAGCAGGTAGTCGGCCAGGAAGCCGCCGAGTGTGGCGAAGATGTAGAGCGGGGTGATCACGATCATCCCGGCCGTCACCCGCGTGGTGGCGAGGTAGGGAAGCGACGGGATCGCCATCACCTCGATGGCGTCGATCTCCTCGCTGATCCGCATCGCGCCGAGCTGGGAGGTCGTCGCCGCGCCGAGCGTGACCGCCAGCGCGACACCCGCCAGCAGCGGCGTGGACAGCCGGGCAGTGAAGAAGGCGGCGAGAAGGGGGCTCAACGAGCCGACACCCAGACTGGACGACGATTCGAAACCCTGCGCCGCCGCGACCGCGCCGGCAAAGAAGGTGATCGAGGCGACGATCACGATCGAACCACCCACGAGGGCCAGGGCACCGGTGCCCGTGCCGAGCTCGGCGATCAGCTTGACGATCTCGCCCGGGTGCTTGCGCAGCGCACGGGGGATCCCGCCGATGACCCGGGCGTAGAAGAGTCCGTGGGTGCCGATCGCGTCGAGCGTCCGCAGCGGCGCACGTCGTACGGCATCGAGCTTGGGAGAAAGGGCAGACATCCGGGGCCTCAGAGGATCGCGAACTGGATCAGGCTGATGGTCAGGCTGACGGGGACGAGGACGGCCACCGTGATCACGACGGCCTGGTTGACGGCGTCGCCCACGCCCTTGGAGCCACCGGCCACGTTGAGGCCGCGGTAGCAGGCGATGATCGCCGCGATCAGACCGAACACGAAGGCTTTGAACATGCTGAAGCCCAGCTCCGGGAGGCCGGTGAACAACGGGATGCTGGCCAGGTAGGCGCCCGGGTTGACGCCCTGGAGATAGACCGAGAAGAAGTAGCCGCCCACCAGGCCGCCCGCACAGATCAGCACGTTGAGCACCAACGTCACGAGGACGGCTGCCACGATCCGGGGCACCACCAGACGTTGGATCGGGTCGATGCCGAGGACCTGCATGGCCGCGATCTCCTCGCGGATCGTCCTCGCAGCGAGGTCCGCGCACATCGCCGTACCGCCCGCGCCAGCGACCACGACCACGGTCACGAACGGACCGATCTGCTGCACCGAGGCGATGCCTGCGATTCCCCCGGACAGGTCGAGCGCACCCAGGTCGGCCAGCAGGAGGTTGACCTCGAAGATCACCAGCAGGGTGAAGCCGAGCATCACCAGCAGGGTGGGAACCAGCGACACCCGGGCGATGAACCACGCCTGCTGAACAGCCTCACGCCACGAGAAGCGCCTGGTGAACATGATGATGAGGGCATCGAGCGCCATCGCCAGCACGCTGCCGAGCTCGCGCGTCGGCTTCGCCGCAGCCTCGATCGCTGCCATCGCACTCCCCCAGGTCGTGGCCCCGGACGTGACGTCGGGGTATCGTCAATTTTGAATCTGGATTAAGGTAACTCTACTTATGGAACGCTAGGCGGGCGGGGCCGGAGTGTCAAGCGTCACGTCGGGGTCATCCCGAATTTGGCCGGCCGCACGGGACTGGAGGAACACAGATGGACCTGGGACTGAAGGACGCACGCGTACTGATCACTGGGGGTGCGTCGAACATCGGGCGCGGCATCGTGCACGCCTTCGCCGCCGAGGGGAGTCGCATCGTGCTCTCGGACATCGACGCCGCCCAGGCCGAGCGCGTCGGCCAGGAGGCGCTGGACCGAGGTGCTTCCGGCATCGAGCTGGCCATCGGCGACCTCACCGACGAGGGTGAGGCACAGCGAGCCGCCGACCGGGCCGTCGAGGCCTGGGGTGGGATCGACGTCCTGGTCAACAACGCCGGGTGGAGCACGCCCGGCTTCATCGCCAAGAACACCGACCGGGCCAACTGGCAGAAGACCGTCGAGGTCAACTTCTTCACCGCCATCGCCGCCACCCAGGCGGTCCTGGCGCCGATGCGCGAGCAGGGACAGGGATCCATCGTCTTCATCGCCAGCGAGTCGGCCTTCGGCCAGATCCGCCAGGGCGTGTACGGCGCCACGAAGGCAGCCGTCGTGGCACTTGCGCGCACCACTGCCCGCGAGCACGGTCGCCATGGCATCCGCTCCAACATCGTCTGTCCGGGGCTCGTCGTCCCGGACGGCCCCGAGGCCGTGGGCGCCAGCAGCCTGTGGTCGGTCGGCAAGGACAACGTCTTCAACGACGACCAGGCGCAGTACCTGCTCAAGGACACGCCCCTCGGGCGTCTGACGAGCGCCGAGGACATCGCCCGATCGGTGCTGTTCCTCGCCTCCGAGCCCATGTCGCGTCAGGTGACCGGCCAGCTCTTCAGCGTGAGCGGCGGCTACACGATGCCCTGAGGTCTCGAGACGGTTGCTGCGCAACCTCCTCGACCAACGAACTACGCCAGGACGGAGAATTTCCAGTCCAGGACCGGCCGTTCACCGTCAGCCGTGACCTCGGCGTGCAGGTCGAGGACCTGCCAGCCGGAGACCGGGGTGACCCGCTGCACCGTGAAGCGCGTGGTCAGGGTGTCGCCCTCCTGGACCGGACCCGTGTGATCGCAGGACTCCCACGCCAGGATCGTCGCGAGGTCCGGCACGGCCCGGGTCAGCTGGGATGCCGCGAGCGCGATCGTGTGGCCGCCGTAGACGAGACGCTGCCCACCGCCGGCGAACCGGTCGTGGTGCACGGCCGCGACGTTCAGAGTCAACCGGGCGAGCTCGGGGGCACTCGACACGACGTCCCCCGTCGCGACCTCGAACACCTCCCCCTCCCCCGGCAGTACGCCGACGGTCCGGCCACCGACGAACGCCTCCCGGTCCCATTGGGGCACCAGCGCAGCGAGGTCCAAGGGCGGCAGGTCGGCCCCGATCGCGTCGAGGTCATCGGCGTGGCCGGTCGGCTCGGCGCCCGGACTCAGCGGGAGCATCGCGCACCGGAAGAAGTCCACGACCGGTCGCCCCTCCTGGTCGACGGTCTGCATGCGGAGTGCGGCCAGTCCGGTCGGTGCGCGACCCTCGCGACGGGCGTTCTCACGCAGGCCCACCACGGTCGTCGTGGTGCGCAGGGTGTCGCCGATCAGCGGTTGGCGCAGCAACGCGAAACGACGGTAGAAGAGGTTGGCCCTGACCCGCTGGGTGACCAGCGTGGTCTGGCCGATCGCCGTGTTCGTCACGAACGAGGGACTGGCCACAGCCCCGCCCGCGACCGAACGGGCGAAGTGTTCGTCGAGGGAGAGCCGCCAGCGGTCGCCGACGATCACCTGGTGCTGGGCGGCGCGTCCCTCGGTCAGGGTGCAGCCCGGCGCGGTGTCGAACACCTGGCCGACCTCGAGCTCGTCGAAGTGCGGGCCGCCGATCTGCCGCGCGCTCATCAACCTGCCACCTTCGCCAGGATCCGGCGCGCGTCCCTGGCCATCGCCTCGTCCACCAGGGCACCGTCGACCACGCCAGCGCCCCGCCCGGCCGAAGCCGCAGTGTCGAGCGCAGCGAGCACCCGCCGGGCGTGGTCGACCTGCTCCCCGGACGGCGTGAAGCCGTCGTTGACGCCGGCGACCTGGCGCGGGTGGATCACCCACTTCGCGTCGAAGCCGAGAGCCGCGGCCTCGGCGACGGAGCCGCGGAACCGGTCGTCGTCGGCAACGCCGAGGAACGGTCCGTCGATGGCGGCGACCTGCGCTGCGCGGGCATGCAGGACGACCGCGTCCTGGATCGCCCGCCATGCGCGGGGCTCGACGTCGCGCGCCCGGCCCAGCGAAGCGGCGAGGTCGGCGTAGCCGACGATCACTCCCGTGAGGCGGCGCACGTCGGAGACGATGTCGGCGAGAGCGACGATCCCGGCGGCCGTCTCGACCAGCGCGTGCACGCCGAGCGGCGTCACCCGGCCGTTCTCGGCCTCGAGTCCGTCCAGCAGGCGCTCGAGGAAGCCGATGTCAGCGCGGGACTCGACCTTCGGCAGGACCACGGACGACACGCTGGACAGGCCGGCAACGGCCTCCAGGTCACGGTGGCACCAAGGGGTGCCGACGGCATTGACGCGGACCGACACCTGCGGGCCACGGGCGGGCCACACGAAAGCGGTCAGCTGGGCGCGTGCGCGGTCCTTGTCGTCGTACGCGACGGCGTCCTCGAGGTCGACGACGACCTCGTCGGCTCCGGACTCCAGCGCCTTGACGAGCTTGCGGTCGTCACCGGCCGGAACGCACAGGGCAGAGCGGCGGGTGACATGCGCGACGTTGACCACGGACATTCTTTTAATCTACATTAAACTTGGTTCGGCAAGCAATCGACTCTCGGAGGAACGAGCACACCATGGCGAAGCTGTCGTCGGAAGAGCAGGACGTCGTCGCCCTCGTGCGCGACTGGATCGACCGTGACGTGCGCGGCAAGGTGGCCGAGATCGAGCACGCGAACGAGTACCCCGAGAAGTGGGTCGAGCAGATGAAGCAGCTCGGCATCTTCGGACTCGCGATCCCCGAGCCGTACGGCGACGTGGCGGTCTCGATGCCCTGCTACGTCGAGGTGACCACCGAGCTGGCCCGCGGCTGGATGAGCCTCGCCGGCGCCATGGGCGGGCACACCGTCGTCTCCAAGCTGATCCTGCAGTTCGGCACCGAGGAGCAGAAGCAGCGCTACCTGCCTCGCATGGCCACCGGCGAGCTGCGCGCGACCATGGCTCTCACCGAACCCGGCGGCGGTTCTGATCTCCAGGCGATGAAGACGGTCGCCCGGCTCGACGGCGACGAGTACGTCGTCAACGGCTCCAAGACCTGGATCAGCAACGCCCGCCGCTCCGGACTGATCGCCCTGCTCTGCAAGACCGACCCGAAGGCCGAGCCACGCCACAAGGGCATCTCGATCCTCCTCGTCGAACACGGTCCGGGACTCACCGTCTCCCGCGACCTGCCGAAGCTCGGCTACAAGGGCGTGGAGTCCTGCGAATTGTCGTTCGACGACCACCGCACACCGGCCGACACCCTCCTCGGCGGCGTCGAGGGCAAGGGTTTCTCGCAGATGATGCGCGGCCTGGAGACCGGTCGCCTGCAGGTCGCCTCCCGCGCCCTCGGTGTCGGCCAGGCCGCCTTTGACGACGCTCTCGCCTACGCCCAGGTCCGCGAGTCCATGGGCAAGGCGATCTGGAAGCACCAGTCGATCGGCAACTACCTCGCCGACATGGCCACCAAGCTCACCGCCGCGCGCCAGCTCGTGCTGTTCGCCGCCGAGAAGTACGACGCCGGCGAGCGCTGCGACATGGAGGCCGGCATGGCCAAGCTCTATGCGTCCGAGGTCGCCATGGAGATCGCCCTGGACGCCGTACGCATCCATGGCGGCTACGGCTACTCGACCGAGTACGACGTCGAGCGCTACTTCCGCGATGCGCCGCTCATGATCGTCGGCGAGGGCACGAACGAGATCCAGCGCAACGTGATCGCCGCCCAGCTGGTCAAGCGCGGCGGACTGGGTCGCTGAGCACCGCGGGTCCTCACCACGTGAACATGTGAAGCACGATTAGAATCCAGGACATGGCAAACAAGTCCGGGAGTCCCCGTCTGGCCACCGCGCGCGAGGGCAAGCCCCTCGACAAGAAGTCCGCGCGGACCCGGGTCCGGATTCTCGACGCCGCGGCGCAGGTCCTCAGCGCCAAGGGGTACGCCGGCATGCGCCTGAGCGACGTCGCCGAGGTGGCCGAGCTGCAGGCCCCGGCGATCTACTACTACTTCCCCTCGCGCGACGACCTCATCGAAGAGGTCATGTGGGTCGGGCTGGCCGACATGCGGGAGTTCCTCGTGAAGGCCCTCGACAAGACACCGGCCGACGCCACGCCCATGGAGCGGATCCTCGTCGCTGTCGAGACACACCTGCGCCACGAGCTCGACATCTCCGACTACACCACCGCCGCGATCCGCAACGCGGGCCAGCTCCCGGACCACATCCGGGATCGCCACGACGCCGAGGAGAAGAAGTACGGCGCCGTGTGGCGGGACCTGATGAAGGCCGCCGACGAGGCCGGGCAGCTGCGCGAGGACCTGGACCCCTACCTCGCCCAGATGCTCGTGATGGGCACCATCAACTGGGCTGCGGAGTGGTGGCAACCGAGCCGGGCCACGATCGACCGCGTGGTCGCGAACGCCCAGTCCTTCGTCGAGAACGCGCTGTCCCCGCGACCCTGAGCACCGCTCTCACACCGCGGCGAGCTTCTCCTCGTGGGCAATCCGGCGCTTCTCGGCGAAGGCCAGGGCGTCGTCCCACGAGCCGCCCTTCATGATCTGCACGCGGTACTTCATGATCTCGGCCTGGCCATTGACGGTCAGTGCGCCGATCAGGCGGTCACCGCGGCGGTAGAGCGCGACCCAGCGGTCGCCCCCACCCGGGTCGCCGTCGACCAGGCGCACCTCGTCGGCCTCGGGCGAGCCGACGAACTGGATCCGGACGTCGTACCAGTCGGACCAGAAGTAGGGAACCGTGCCGTAGGGCCTGGCGTTCTCGGGATCGAGCGCGTTGCGCGCCGCGGCGGCTCCCTGTTCGGCAGCAGCCGTCCAGTTCTCCATCCGCTGACGCTCGCCCAGGGTGGGGTTGAGCCAGTTGGCGACGTCGCCGGCGGCGTACACGCCCGGCACACCGGTCCAGAGGTTCTCGTCGCACACGATGCCGTTGTCGATGGTGAGGCCAGAACCCTCGAGCCACCCGACGGACGGGATCACGCCGATGCCGACCACGACCAGGTCGGCCTCGATGGTCGTGCCGTCAGCCAGCACCACACGCTCGACCTTGCCGTCGCCCTCGATCGCGGACACACCGACACCGCAGCGCAGGGTCGCGCCGTTGAGCTCGTGCAGGGCCGCGATCGCGGCGCCCATCTCATGGCCGGTCGCGCGCACGAGCGGCGTCGGCAGTGCCTCGATGATGGTGGCCTCGAGGCCGCGCTTGCGGGCCGTGGAGGCGATCTCGGAGCCGATGAAGCCGGCGCCAATGACGACCGTGCGAGCGCCGGCTTCGAGCTTGTCCCGGACCGCGAGCGAGTCGTCGAGGGTGCGGAGCGGGTGGACGCCGTCGAGCCCCTCGGCGCCGGGGATCAGCCGGGCATGCGCACCCGTGGCGATCACCAGTGCGTCGTAGGCGATCTGGTCGTCACCCACCGTGACCCGACGGGCAACGGTGTCCAGCGCCGTCGCCGGCGTGCCGAGACGTACGTCGACATCCAGCTCGTCGCGCAAGGTCTGCTCGGTGCGGAAGAAGGGCACCTCGGCCAGCTCGCCACTCTCGTCGGCGGCTCCGAGGAATGCCTTCGACAGCGGCGGGCGGTCGTAGGGCAGGTGCTCCTCTGCCCCGATGAGGACGATCTCCCCGTCGAAGCCGGTCTTGCGGGCCGCCTCGACCGCACGCAAGCCCGCGAGCGAGGCACCGACCACGACCAGGCGTCGCGGATCGGTCATCGCTCGACGATCTTCAGCGCCTCGGTCGGGCAGCCGCCGACAGCCTCCTCGACCTCCTGGAGGTCGGCGTCGCTGATGTCCTCCTTCAGGACGATCAGCTCGCCGTCGTCGTTCACCTCGAAGAAGTCGGGTGCGAGCGACTCACAGATGCCCAGGCCCGTGCACTTGTCGAAATCGACGGTCACACACTTCATCTTCTTCTCCGTTCTCAGGTCGGCGGCTTTGCCGGTGCCCTCATCATAACTCGACTTATGCTCTCTTGGCGAGCCCTCTGCCGCGTTTTCTTATCTGGATTAGAAATGCCACAGCACCAGCGTCAGACTCGAGCGAACTGCTCGACGATCTTGCCGACCACGATCTCGGCCGTCTCCGCGCACGCCGTGGTGCCTCCGTTGGCGTACTCCTTGACCGCATCACCGACATTCCACAGACCGACGAAGGGCGTGTCGTGGGACATGTCGAAGCCGGCAACCGCGCGCTGCGGCGGCCAGCCGTCGCGCGTGGTGACCTTGCTCAGGATCCTGGCCCGCTCGTCGAAACCGGGGATGGTCTCGCGCAGGTCCTCCATCAGCAGGGCGTACTCGGCCTCTTCGTCGAAGTCACCGACAGACGGCTTCGGGACGGCCGTGCCGACGTAGAGATGCCAGCCCTCGGGTGCCATCTCCGGGCAGCTGTCCGTGAAGTTCGCGATGTACGCCAGCCGGCGCGAGGTGGCGAAGCTGAGCATTCCGGGCGCCTCGACCAGGCGCTCCTGGCTGGCGAAGTTGACCGTGATCATGGCGGTCGGGCGATCGGCCCGCTTGACCGTCTCCTGGTAGTCGGCCGGGACGTTCGCGGCGCCGAGCAACGACAGGGTCGCCGCCGGGCCGATGTTGCTGACCACGATCGGAGCAGTGACCGTCTCGCCGCCGGCGAGCACCACACCGGTGATCCGGTCGCCATCGAGAGTGATCTGCTCGACCTCGGTCGAGAGGCGCACCGTCCCGCCGTCACGCTCGATCGCCGCGGCGAGCGCCTTCCAGACGCCGATGGAACCCTCCGGATGGAAGCCGAACCGCTTGAATGCGCTCTTGCGGGTGAAGTAGGTCAGGAACACCCGGGCCGGCAGGTCCTCGGAGCCGACCGCGAACACCGAGGCCGCCATGTTGCGGAAGATGCCGTGCACGCCCTCGTTCTTCGTGTACTTCGAAAGCCAGTCCTGGAGCGTGATCTGCTCCTCGGGCAGGCCCTCGTCCTTGCGGGCGGCGCCGATGCCACCCACGACCTTGGCGCCCTGGCGGGTCAGCTTCTGGAGCAGGAATCCCCAGCCACCACCGGTGACGTCGACGTCCTTGCCCTTGATCCGGTAGAGGATCGGCGGGCTGGGCTCGCGGATCTCCCACGGGATGTCGAGCTCACCGAAGGTGCGCTCGGTGATCCCGCCGCACTCGATGACGATGGCGCCGTCGTTGACCTTGAAGCCGTCGACGTCGGTGGGGGACGCGCGTCCACCGACCTTGTCGAGGCGCTCGACGACGAGGGTCCGGTAGCCCTGGTGCTGCAGGCGAGCAGCGGTGAACAGGCCACCGGCACCGGCTCCGATGATGACGGCGTCGTACGACGTCCGGGTGTTGTCAGTCATGTGCTTTCTCCTGATCAGTAAGAGCGCGGCAGACCGAGCGAGGTCTGCGCGACGAAGTTGAGGACCATCTCCCGGCTCACCGGGGCGGTGCGCATGAGGCGGGTCACGAACCAGAGCTCAGACAGGCCGTACTCCTTGGACAGGCCGTTGCCGCCGTGGGTCTGGATCGCCTGGTCCAGGGCCTTGAGCGCGGCCTCGGCGCCGACGAATTTCGCGATGTTCGCGGCCTCGGCCACACCGGCATCACCCTCGTCGTAGAGGACAGCGGCATTCTTCGTCGCAAGCCGCGCGACCTCGACGTCGATGTGCGCCGCGGCCAGCGGGTGGGCCACGCCCTGGTGCTGACCGATCGGGATGCCCGACCAGACCGCCCGGGTCTTCGCGTACTCGGACGCCTTCTCGATCGCGTAGCGACCGACACCGGTGGTGATCGCGCCCACCAGGATCCGCTCGGGATTGAGGGCAGCGAAGACCTGGCGCAGGCCCTGGCCGGCTTCGCCGACGAGGGCCTCGGGGCCGACGTACACGTCGTCGAGGAAGACGCTGAACTGCTTGTCGGGCGAGACGATCGAGGTGTCGATCTTCTGGAAGCTCAGGCCGGGCGCATCGGTCGGGATGACGAAGATCGACAACCTCTTCTTCTCCGGCGTCGAGAGCTCGGCATCGCGTGCCACCAGCAGGACGGCATCCGACTGGTCGATCGCCGAGATGTAGTACTTCGAGCCGCTGATCCGCCAGCCGTCGCCGTCGCGGGTCGCCGTGGTGGCGACCTCGTGACTATTGGAGCCGGCGTCCGGCTCGGTCAGCCCGAAAGCCACCTTCTTCGTCCCGTCAGCGATGCCCGGCAGCCACTCCTGTTTGAGGGCATCGGAGCCGTGGGCGGCGAGGACGGAGCCGATCATGGCGGGCGAGATCACCCAGACGAGCATCGGCATGCCGTGGGCCGCGAGCTCCTCGACGACCACGACGGCCTCCTGCATGCCGCATCCCCCGCCGCCGTACTCCTCGGGGAGGTGGACGCCGAGCAGGCCGGCCTGGCCGAGCTCGGCCCACAGCTCGGTGATGTCCTCGTTGTTGCGGGACTTCTCGAGGAAGTACTGCTGCCCGTAGCGCGAGCAGATCTTGGCCACGCTGTCGCGGATGGCGCGGTGGTCGTCGGTGTCACGGATGAGTCCGGGCACGGGTCAGGCTCCTTGCAGGGTGGAGGTCGAGGCGGTGTCGAGAAGGTGGTTCGCCCTGCGGCAGGCGAACGACATGACGACGAGGAAGACGGAGTAGGTCGTCAGGGCCAGCCAGAAGACGAAGAGACCGTTCCAGGCGAACGGCCCGGTCTTGAAGAAGTACGCGAGCACGTCGGGAATGAAGGAGAACGCCACGAAGAAGTTCAACCACGCAACCCAACGCGGGAAGGACGCCGTCGGGTCGCGCAGGATGGCGACGCCGATCGCGATGTTCTGGACCATGAACGGCGTGATGCCGGTGAACAGCATCAACCATGCGAGGTCGTTGAGCAGCACGATGTCGCCCGGGTCGCGGCCCGTGCGGAACGCAGCGATCGCGAAGATCATCTGCGGGAACATGTTGATGACCATCGTCGCGGCCGCGGTGATCAGCTGGAGGAACGCCAGCAGCGGGTTGGTCCGGTCCATCCGGTAGAGGTGGACCGAGATCAGCGCCAGCATCGGCAGCATCAGCACGACGCCGATGGAGGAGATCACGAAGCCCGCCCGCACGCGGTTCGCGTCGTCGACGAAGAAGGCCACGATGTCGTCCGTGCTCTCCCCCGGGCCCAGCGGCATCGGCAGCATGCCGGCGATCAGCCAGCCGACGAGGGTGACGACCAACGCCAGGGGGCCGGTCCAGGCGGCGTAGTCCGCAAGCTTCTTCAACGTGTCTCCTGTGTGCTCAGTTGCCCTCGAAGGTGGGGCGCTGCTTGGCGGCGAAGGCGGCGATGGCACCGCTCGCGTCGTCGGTGCGGGCCGTGGCGACCAGCGCCTCGACCTCGGCGTTGAGCTGGTCGGGAAGGCTGCGGTCCCACGACGCGCGCAGCAGGGCCCGCATCTGCGCGAAGGCCTTGCTCGGGCCGGCCGCGAGCCTGCGGGCGATCTCCTCACCTCTGGCGCGCGCCTCGGTCACGGGAGCCACCTCGGCGACCAGACCCCAATCCAGAGCGTCCTTGGCCGTCATCGGCTCGTTGAGCAGATAGGCCCGCGCAGCACGCGCCGGACCGATCCGTCGCGGCAGGTGCCAGGTGCCGCCGCCGTCACCGCTCAGGCCGATCGCGGCGAACGCGGTCACGAACCGGGCATCGTCGGCCGCCACCACGACGTCCGCGGCGTACACGAGTCCGAGACCACCGCCGGCGACCGCTCCGGTCGCGACGGTCACGATCGGCGCGTCCAGCGTCGCCAGGACCTGGAACGCGAGATGGAACGGCGTCGTCATCCGGCGCAGGGTCGCGCCGAGGTCGTCGCCGGCGTGCTCGGTGAAGTAGGCGATGTCGCCACCCACGGTGAGGTCAGGACCTTCACCACAGATGAGTACGGCGCGCACGCTGGAGTCGCCGGCGATCCGGACCGCCGCGACCAGCAGCTCGTCGGCCAAGCGCTGGTCGATCGCGTTGCGGGCGTCGGGTCGTGCCAGGCAGAGGGTCGCGACTCCGTCGGTGACGCTGAGATCGATGATCTGGAGGTCGCGCTCGCCGGCCGGATCCGGGAGCACTGAAAGGAAGATGGCCGAGTCCGTCAGCTGGGTGAGGCCGCAGACCAGGCCGTCACGGAACTCCCACAGGTGGATGAACCAGGCCTCGAACGGAGTCCCGCTCACGCGGCCCCTGCCCCGGTAGGTGCCCTGCACCTGCAGGCGTCCATCGGACGTGGTCGTGAAGGTCTCGGGGTCTGCCCTGACCCGCCAGTGCGTGCCGATGGCAAACCAGCCGCCCGTGATCATCGCCTCGACACCGCGGTGTTCGCCGCCGATGCCGAACGGGAGACCTGGCGTCAGCTGGCCCACGAAGTCCTCGGTGAGCGCGGCCGCGATGCGGTCCCGGTCACCCACGGCGAGGGCGTCGTACAACGCCTCGATCAGGTTCTTCATTGCCCCTGGACGCCTTCCGCTCCGTAACTGAACTTATTTGAATATAGATTAAGGAAACCCAACAGGCAACACCCGGACAGCCATCTGCGCGTAGCCTCACCCCGTGAGCGCAGGCGTCCGTCGAGCCGAAGAGCCGACCAAGGCAGAGCGCACCCGCCAGCGGATTCTCGACTCCGCCGCCCACGAACTCGCGCGGCACGGCTACGGCGGCACCAGCCTGCGCGCCGTGGCGGCAGGAGCAGATCTCCAGATGCCGAGCCTCTACTTCCACTTCGCCTCCAAGGACGAGCTCGTTGCGGCGACCATGGCCGACGGCATCGAGTCGACCCTCGCTCGCATTCAGGACACCCTGCGCGAGTTGCCGCCGACCGCGTCGCCCGGGGACCGACTGCAAGCAGCGATCACCGCACACCTCGGCGCCATGACGGATCATCACGACCACGCCGCCGCGGTGATCCGCATGTCGACCACGCTGCCCACGGCCCTGCAACGAACGCACCATCTCAACGAACAGTCGTACGTCGCGCTGTGGGCTGACCTCATCCGCGCCGCACAGGCCGACGAACTGGTCGACCCGGAGGTCGATGCGGGGGTGCTTGCCGGCTTCGTGATCGGTGGACTGAACGGCTACCTGGATGCACCCCCCGAGCGCGTCGCCGAGGTTTCGACGACCGTGTTCGCCCTGCTGACAGCGGGCCGTCGAGCCTGATGGCCCGGTCGGGGCATGGCCACCCATTGCATCATTTCCGATCGATCGATAGATTCTAATCCGTGTTCACTTCTTCGCGTCCCGCGCCGCCGCAGACGCAGACCCCTCCGAGGTGGGGCGCGGCTCATTACCTCGCCCTGCTCGCCGTACCGCTCCTGGCCTACGAAGGCTGGACTCTCGTGACATGGCTGGCCTCGGACCCGCACGTCGTGACCAAGGGCCGCGACGTGGGCTCCACGAGCTGGTGGTGGGCGAAGGCCCTCGAGGTCGGCGCCGTCACTCTCGCCGTGACTCTGCTGGTCCAGTCGATCCGGGACTCCCGACGCTCCGGCGAGATGACGTTCGACCTGAAGTTGTGGATCGCCCTGCTGATGACGTCGTTCTGGGACTCGGTCACCAACGTGGTGCAGCCGATCTGGTTCTACAGCTCGAACTTCGTCAACCTCAACGAGTGGTGGGGTCACGCCCCCGGTTTCATCAGTCCCGCCGGCGGACACGAGCCGTTCCCGGTGGTGGCGCTCGTCTTCCTCTATCCGTGCTTCGTGCTCGAGTCCCGTCTGGCCAACCGCGCATGGGCAGCCCTCGCGCGACGTCGTCCCGAGATCTCCACCGTCCAGCAACTGCTCGCCGGGCTCGCCATGGCCCTGGTCGTCGGCGCCGGCATCAGCATGCTCTTCGTCCTCCCCCACCTGTGGGCGGGACCGGGCATGGGCCCGATGATCATCGACACCGACTCCTACCGGTGGTCCGTCGCGGAGTTCCTCTACGTCGGCACCTGGTCGACGACGATCTGCGCCTTGCGCTTCTTCACCAACGCCAAGGGACAGGCAATCACCGAGCGCGGTCTGGACGCGATGTCACCAGGCAAGCGAGCGCTGGTCAGCACACTGGCCACCACCGCGTGGTGCAGCCTCGCGGTGATCATCTACTCGAGCCTGGTCACCGTCAGCGGCTTCCACGCGACGTCGTACCCCACCGACTACCCCGAGCACCTTCCCAACGTCGTGTGCGACATACCTGGCGACCCGGACACGACCGGGAGCGCCTACGGCCCCTGCCCCGGGTCGCCCGGGTTCCGGATCCCGCTGAACTGACGGGCTTGTGGAGAACTCGGGCCGTTGCGGGGTGATTGTCGGTGGTCGGTGATCCAATACTCGTATGGCAATCGGGTGCGTGCAGGACGAACTGGTGGAGAAGTCCGCCAGCGACCTGCTGGCGTTTGCCGAGGCCGAGCACGCCAAGCGGTTGGACGCTGAGCGCAACATCTTGAAAGCCGCCTATCAGTGGGCGGTTCTGCACAACCCTGATGCGTTGCCGCCCGGCGACAAGCGGGGTCGCGAGCGGGCGAAGCCGGCGGGTGGTCCGGGGACGCCGTTGATCACTGAGTACGCCGCTGCGGCGTTCGGTGCCCGGATCCAGACCTCTCCCTATGGGGCACGCAAGTTGATTGCGGACGCGGTCGACGTCGCACTGCGTCTGCCGCAGATTCACGCTGGCACGCAGGCCGGTACGACACGCGTGGGCCATGCGCGTCATGTTGCCGAAGCGACCCGCGAACTGTCCGAGTCGGAGGCTGCGTGGGTGGACGCCGAGGTCGCGGAGATCTGTGATGGGCGGTTGGCGTGGACCCGGTTCCAGGACGTCGTTGAGGGCAAGGTCGCGGCCGCGGCACCCGAACTCGCCAAACTGAAGGAAGAGGCCGCGGCACGTGAGGCGTGTGCGCGGATGTCGCGGGTCAACAAGCACGGCATGGCCACCTACACGGTCCATGCCGATGCGTTGACCATCGCCGGCATCGATGCCGCGGTGAACGCGGTCGCTGAGAAGCTCAAAGAAACGATGCCCAACGCGACGCCCAACCAGCGACGTGTTGCTGCGATCGCACTACTGGCGAATCCGGCCGCCCATGTGGACCCGAAGATCGGTCCGGTCAAGGTCAAGGTGAAGGTGTATCTGCACTTCTACGGCGATTCGGAGATCGCGCGCCTGGAAGGCCACGGTCCGGTGTCCACCGACTGGGTCCGCCACGCCCTCGGTGAGCGAGCGATCGTGCGGGTCACGCCGGTGATCGATCTGAACAACCAGGTCCCGGTCGACGCGTACGAGATCCCGGTCCGGCTGCGTGAGGCCGTGCACCTGATCCACCCCGGCGACGTGTTCCCCTTCGCGGCCAACACGGGTCGTCGCATGGACCTGGACCACGCGATCCCCTACTCCGAGGGCGGACCCACGAGCGTGGGGAACCTCGGTCCCATGACCAGGACCCATCACAGGATCAAGACCCACGCCGGCTGGGAAGTCCGACAACCCTTCCCCGGGATCTGCATCTGGCGAGATCCCCACGGGGCCCACTACCTGGTCGACCACACCGGAACCCGACGCATCGCCGCCTAGTCGAGCGTCCCCACCGGAGCGACCACGCGCGCCCAGACGAAGGTCAACGTCTTGGCAACCCCCGGCGTCGCGCCGCATGGACTCGAAGGTCGCACCCACCATGAACTCCGCCAGCGCCTCGACCGAGGGGCCCCCCTCGCCCAGCTCCGGGCCCAGATCCCGGCGCAGTCGGTCCGCTGCCCGTGCCGTCAGCTCAGCGACCCACGACGTCACGATGTCGGCCGCCTCGGCGTCGACTGCGGAGGACCGATTCACCGCATCCAGGAGGCGGGCATGCGTTCGCCACAGCGCGATCGTCGCCTCGAGGGCCTCCGGGATCCCCGCCTGGGGATCGCCTCCGACGTGGTCGTACCAAGCGGTGGCGACGTCGATGAACTCATCACGGAGCTCATCGAGAGCGGCCCCGAGCACGGCGCCCTTGCTCGCGAAGTGGAAATAGAAGGCCGGCCGAGTGACCTCTGCTCGGCGCGTGATCTCGGCGACGGAGATCCGGTCGTAGGACTGCGACTCGAGCAGTTCGACGACGACCTGGAGGATCCGCCGCCGCGTCCGGTCGCCCTTGGTCAGCACGAGCACCTGTCTACCGGAAGGACTGCAGCAAGACCAGAATTGACACCCGTAAATTCTGTGTTAGTTTTCGAATTCACATTCAATACCGATCAGGAGGCTCCATGTTCTCGACCGTCACCACGCTCCGCGATGCCACGCTGGGCGCGTCACCGTGGACACCGACCCAGGCGCGCTACGAAAACCGCGCCGACCTGGGAAACCGCATTCCAGGCGACGGCAAGCGATTCATGGGACGTGGCCTGATCCAGATCACCGGCCGCTTCAACTGCCGGGCCGTGACAGTGGGGCTGAAGCTGGTGCGTAAGGATGCACCCGACTTCGAGCGCAGCCCGGAAATGCTGGAACAGCCTGAGTGGGCCGCGCTGTCGGCTGCCTGGTACTGGTACAGCCGCAGCCTGTCCGCGCTGGCTGATGCCGGGGACTTCGAAGCTATTACCAGGCGCATCAATGGCGGCCTCAACGGGCAGTCAGAACGAGTGGCGCTGTA
>JAPLCC010000017.1 GCA_026392415.1 Propionibacteriales bacterium | reverse complement strand
CGGCTCTACGAATCAACCGAGCACCGCAACGCCGCCCTGCCCGAATGGCTTCACTTCTACAATCATCACCGCGTCCACTCCGCGATCGGAGCCAAGCCACCTGTCACCCGACTGACCAACGTGCCTGGACATCACAGCTAGTCGAGGCCCGTGGTCTGCCAGTTGTCGGCGAGCAGGTCGCGGGTCTGCTCGAGCAGTTGCGGGAGGGTCTTGGTGCCGCCGACCACCGTCATGAAGTTCGCGTCGCCGGACCAGCGGGGCACGACGTGCTGGTGCAGGTGGCCGGACAGTGAACCGCCCGCTGCAGCACCGAGGTTGATGCCCACGTTGAACGCATGCGGCTGCGACACCGCGCGCATCGTGCGCAGCGCTGCCTTCGTCAGCTCGGCGACCTCGTCGGTCTCGGCTGCGGTCAGGTCGACGTAGTCGGCGACGTGGCGGTACGGCAGCACCATCAGGTGACCGGGGTTGTACGGGTACAGGTTGAGCACGACGTACGCCGACTCCCCGCGTACGACGACGAGGTCGTCGTCGGTCGACGTGGCCGCGTCCGCCGTGATCCGGCAGAAGGGGCAGGCCGGACGCGGCTCGGCATGATCCGGCCGTTCGGTCTCCTCCTCGCCACGGACGTAGGCCAGGCGGTGGGGCGTCCAGAGCCGTTCCAGCCGGTCAGGGGCTGACACGGTCCGGCTCACGCTCCTTCGTTCTCGGGAGCGAGCGCCTTCAGCAGTTCGACGACCGGCAGGTCCGGCAGGTTGATCCCCCTCGAGAGCGCCAAACCGTTGATCTGGAGCCACACGGACTCCGACAGGATGCTGATGCAGACCTCGATGCTCGGCTCACGCACGTCGCGTTCCAGCCAGCGCCTGACCGCAGCGAAGACACCACCGATCATTCCGAACACCCACGGGTCGAGCGCGGCGCGGTCGTCATCATTGAGCTCATAACCCACGGCGCCGACCACGAGCGCCATGAGTCTCTCGATGTCCGCGGCCACCTGCTGCACAGCCTGGCTCAGGGGGCTCGGTCCCCAACCGGCCAAGTCACGCTCGGCGAACCAGTACAGACTCGGGTGGGCCTCTGCCCACCGGATGACGCTGCCGACGAGGCGGTGAATGATCTGGTCCGGCGTACCGTCGTAGGACAGCGCGGGCAGCAGGGCTGCGCCGACGTCCTCACAGATCTGGCGCTGGACTGCACGGTCGAGGTCCGTGCGGTCCTCGAAGTGGCGATAGATGACAGTGCGGCTCATCCGGGCCTCGTCGGCCACGGCCTGCACCTGGATCTCCTCGCCCGGCGCCTGTCGCTCCATCACCGCGATGGCAGCGTCGATGATCACCTGCCGGCGCACCTGGTTGTGCTCCTGCCACCTGGTCCGGCGGCCGTCGAGCAGTTCCGGGCTGTCGTCCGAGGACATCAGCACTCCCGTCATTCCTGGTTGCCCCACGTCTGGCGCGACACCCAACGGTCATCCGACCGCACCCGCAGACTAACCAACCTCGATCACGTGAAGCGATGGAACCACTTGCCGAGGTCACGAGCGATGCCGGGGCAGGTGATGTTCTGGTCCCTCTTCTGGGCGACCCACTGGCCCATCACCGCCTGGCCGCCCTGGATGGACCAGTCGTCGCCGCAGCGGTTCAGGGCTTCCGCCCGGGAGGTCTGTCCGGCGGCGCGCCATTCCGGCACTCCCCCGAGGTCGAAGTTGCCCACCACCCGCTCGTAGAGGCTGGGCGTGGAGTAGACGCCGATCCGGAACCCGGCGTCGACGTAGCCGCGGGCGACGCCCTCGATCACGGCGGCGTTGGCCTGGAGGTCGTCGCTCCACTCGAAGACCGGCACCGGCTCGACGTCGATCCACACGATCGGACTGAGCAGGCCGACCTTGCCCATGGTGCCGATGTTGTAGCGGGCTTGCTGGTAGCCGACGTTCTTGAGGCGACCGAGCTTGGTCGACGCGTCGTGCGGACCGTCGGCGCCGTACTCCTTGAGCGTGGCGGCATCCGGGTAGCTGGACACGGCGTAGACCGCGACCAGCACGTCGTGGTCCTTGACCCACTTGACCTGGTCGGCCAGGCAGGGGTTGGGCGTGAAGCCGGGACCGTTGGTCAGGCCGAGTACGACGTACTCCGCCTCGGGCAGCGGCATCGGCAGGCCCAGGCCCTGCTTCTCCGGGATCCCCATCCCCTTCGGGCACTGCGGCCAACTGACGTCGCCACCGAGCACCTCCCCGTCGCGCGGGGCGATGTTGCTCGTGGGCTGCTCACCCTCGCGGGCGAGGTTCTCCGCCGCCTCTGCGAGGTTGCTCGCGTCGGCGCCGGGGTCGCCGGCGTCACCACCCGGACGGCCGCTGTCGGTCGGCTCGGCGGCAGTCGTCGTACTGGCGGGTGGGCGGGGCGGGGCGCCGGCGGTCGGATCCTTGGCGCCGCATCCGGCGAGCAGGAGCAGCAGGACCGACGAGGCCGCGACCGACGCCCGCCGTCGCATCCTCAGACCTGCACTCGGTTGGTGACAGCCTCGATGACCCGTTCCACGGCCTCGGCGATCGGGACACCGTTGTCCTGGCGGCCGTCGCGGTATCGGAAGCTGACCGCACCCGCTTCGACATCCGCGTCGCCGGCGATGACCATGAACGGCACCTTCTGCAGCTGCGCGTTGCGGATCTTCTTCTGCATCCGGTCGTCGGACTCGTCGATCTCGACCCGGATCCCGTGCTTCTTCAGCTCAGCCGCGACCTCGTAGAGGTAGTCGTTGTGCCGCTCTGCGATCGGGATGCCCTGGACCTGGACTGGAGCGAGCCACGGAGGGAACGCACCGGCGTAGTGCTCGGTGAGCACACCCAGGAAGCGCTCGATCGATCCGAACTTCGCGGAGTGGATCATCACCGGCTGCTGGCGAGAGCCGTCAGCGGCGACGAACTCGAGATTGAAGCGCTCTGCCGAGGGCTGGTTGAAGTCGTACTGGATCGTCGACATCTGCCACGAGCGGCCAATGGCGTCGCGCGCCTGCACGGACACCTTCGGGCCGTAGTACGCCGCACCGCCCGGATCCGGGACGAGCTCGAGGCCGGTCTCGACGCAGACGTCCTCGAGCACCTTGGTCGCGATCGCCCAGTCCTCGTCGGACCCGATGAACTTGTCCTTGCGGTCATCGCGGGTCGAGAGCTCGAGGTAGAAGTCGTTGAGCCCGAAGTCGCGCAGCAGGCTGAGCACGAAGTTGAGCAGGTGGAGGATCTCGTCGGGCGCCTGCTCGGGCGTCACGTAGGAATGCGAGTCGTCCTGGGCGAACCCGCGCACACGGGTCAGCCCGTGGATGACGCCGGACTTCTCGTGCCGGTAGACGCTGCCGAACTCGAAGAGCCGCAGCGGCAGCTCGCGGTAGGAACGCTGCCGGGAACGGAAGATCAGGTTGTGCATCGGGCAGTTCATCGCCTTGAGGCGGTAGTCCATGCCGTCCACGTCGAGCGCCGGGAACATTCCCTCGCCGTAGTAGGGCAGGTGACCGGAGGTGTAGAAGAGCCCCTCCTTGGCGATGTGGGGGGTGCCGACGTACTCGAAGCCCTCCTCGATGTGCCGGCGGCGGACGTAGTCCTCCATCTCCCGCTTGATGACGCCACCCTTGGGGTGGAAGACCGGCAGGCCGGAGCCGATCTCGTCGGGGAAGCTGAACAGGTCCAGGTCGCGACCGAGGCGACGGTGGTCGCGGCGCTCGGCCTCCTCGATGCGGTGGAGGTGCTCGTCGAGCTCCTCCTTGCTCGGCCACGCGGTGCCGTAGATGCGCTGGAGCTGCTTGTTCTTCTCGTCCCCGCGCCAGTACGCCGCGGCGCTGCGCATCAGCTTGAACGCCGGCACCCGCTTCGTGGTGGGCAGGTGCGGACCGCGGCACAGGTCCTTCCACGCGACCTCGTTGTTGCGGTTGAGGTTGTCGTAGATGGTCAGTTCGCCGGCACCGACCTCGGCACCTGCGCCTTCGGCAGCTTCGCCGGCGTTGCCCTTGAGGCCGATCAGCTCGACCTTGTAGGGCTCGTCCTTCAGCTCCTCGAGAGCGTCGGCGTCCGTGGTGACGCGACGGGAGAATCGCTGGTTCTCCTTGATGATCTTGCGCATCGCGGTCTCGATCTTCACGAGATCCTCGGGCACGAACGGGGTCTCGACGTCGAAGTCGTAGTAGAAGCCGTTCGCGATCGGCGGACCGATGCCGAGCTTGGCCGCCGGGAAGAGCTGCTGCACTGCCTGGGCCAGGACGTGCGCGGTCGAGTGACGCAGGATGTCGAGCCCGTCCGGGCTGGAGATGGCGACCCCCTCGACCTCGTCACCGTCGGCGAGCTCGTAGGACAGGTCCTTGAGGTCGCCACCGACCCGCGCCGCAATCACGTCTGCGTCGTCGCGGAACAGCTCCCAGGCCTTCGTGCCCTCCGTGACCGTCGACTCCCGACGCTCATCGGGGACGAGTACGACGACCTTGATGTCGGACACGAAATGACTCCTTGCTGGAGGTTCTGGAGACGTGCAGAAAGCCGGCCGGATGGCCGGGTCTCGATCGTACCGACCGAGGCGGCTGCGCCGCGCACGAGTAAGGAACCTGTCCGAAGTCCTTGACCTGCCGACATGATGTCGTCGTGGAGATCATCGCGTCGTGGCCCGCGAATGCCCCACTGACCGGCGTTGCCGCGTGGGCGTTGCGGGCCGAGGAACTCGGCTTCGATGTCATGCACGTGCCCGAGACCATCCACGACCCGTTCACCGTCGCGGCATTGGCGCTGGCCAGCACGACGACGCTGACGGTGCGGACGAGCATGGTCGTCGCGTTCCCTCGCAGCCCGATGTTGACCGCGTACACCGCCTGGGACCTGGCGAACTTCTCCGAGGGCCGGTTCCAACTCGGGCTGGCATCCCAGGTGCGCGGCAACATCGTGGGCAGGTACTCGGTCGAATGGTCCGAGCCTGTCGCCCGGCTCCGCGATTACATCCGGGCAGTTCGGGCCATCTTCCACTGCTTCCAGACCGGGGAGGAGTTGAACTACGAAGGCACTCACTACACGTTCACGCGGCTTCAGCCCTACTTCAACCCGGGCCCACTCACGATGCCACCTCCACAGATCTGGACTGGCGGCGTGAACCCGAAGATGTGCGAGCTGGCTGGCGAGGTTTCTGACGGGTTCGTCTGCCACCCGACCAACTCACATCCAGCGCTGCTCAGCACGACGATCCTGCCGGCGCTCGAGGCGGGCATTCGCGCCGCCGGAGATCGCCGAGCAGGCCCCAGGATCATCGCGGGGCCACAGCCGGTGATGGGAGCCACGCCTGCGGCACTCGCAGCGGTTCGGGACGCGAGGCGATCAGAGCTCGCGTTCCTGTACAGCACCCCCGCCTATCGACCCCAGCTCGAACTCCTGGGCCTCGGCGACCTCGGCGACAAGCTCGTTGCCATGTCGAAGGCATCAGACTGGAGCCACCTCGCGAGCCATCTGAACGATGACGTGATGGACCGAGTCGTGCCCCACGGCACGTTCGACGAGATCCCCGACGTCCTGGACCGGTGGTACTCCGGTCTCTGCGACGGCATCGTCCTGGGCGTTCCGGCTGACGCAGCCGATTCCACGATCAGGACCCTCGTCGACCGATGCAAGGCAATCGCGACGACCCGCCGACGAGGCGGGTGACCCACAACGAGACAGCCCCCGAAGCCTGCTCAACTGCAGGTCAGGGGCTGTTTGTGCTCGGTGGGCGATACTGGGTTCGAACCTGTCTCGTCGGATTTGCGACGTCACTGGGTTGACCTGCGAATTCAGGCTTGTGACCTGCGGAAACGCCGTCCAGTGACGCAATCAGAAGGTATCACGATGAATCAGCATTACACTCTGATTCCGTCGTAGTTCCGCACGTATTCCGCACAGAGGACCACCCATGGCCCGCTCGAAACGCTCATTCGGCAGCATCCGCAAGCTGCCGAGCGGCCGCTACCAAGCGACCTACTCGGACCCGCACGGCACCCTCAGCGCTGCGACGGGGCGGACGGTCCAACACAACGCGCCGACCACCTTCGATGCCCGCGAAGACGCGGAGGCGTGGCTGACCGACGTACGACGGTCAATCTCCCGCGGCGAATGGACGGCACCCGGCCAAGCAGCTCGCAAGGCGCCCGTCAGCTTCGCGTCGTACGCCGATCGGTGGCTCGAGCGCCGGACGCTGAAGCCGCGCACTCGGCAGCACTACCGGAAGCTGCTCGACCACCACCTGATCCCGACGTTCGGCGCCTCTCCGCTCCGCGCGATCACTTCAGAGGAGATCGCGACTTGGCACCACCAGATGGGCGGCGGAACTCCGACAGTGCGAGCGCACGCCTACGGGCTGATGCGGACGATCCTCGGTAGCGCGCTCCAGGACCAGCTCATCACGCACAACCCGTGCCACATCCGCGGCGCCGGCAACGCGAAGCGTCAGCACAAGGTGAAGCCGGCGACCCTGGCAGAGCTCGAGGCGATCGTCGGCGCGATGCCAGAACACCTCAGGGCGATGGTGCTGCTCGCCGCATGGTGCGCGCTGCGGTTCGGCGAGCTGGCCGAGCTGCGGCGCAAGGACGTCGACGTCACGAACAAGGTCATCCGCGTCCGCCGCGGCGTTGTGCTCGTCGACGGGGCGCGGCTCGTTGGTACGCCGAAGTCCGACGCGGGCATGCGCGACGTCGCGATCCCTCCGCACCTAGTGCCGATGCTCAAGGAGCACATCAAGGATCACGCGCAGTGGGGCCGCGATGGTCTGCTGTTCCCGGGCAAGAACGGCGAGCAGCTCGCCCCGTCGACGCTATACGGCCGAGCGCCGACCAAGCAGCGGGCGGGAAGCGGGTTCTACGGCGCGCGGGCGGCCGCTGGTCGGCCGGATCTCCGTTTCCACGACCTCCGCCACACTGGCGCCGTCCTGGCGGCTCAGACGGGCGCGACGCTGGCGGAGCTGATGGGCCGGCTCGGACACTCCACGCCCGGCGCCGCGATGCGCTACCAGCACGCCGCACAGGACCGGGACCGTGCAATCGCTGATGCCCTGTCCGCGATCGCAACCGGAGCGTCATCGTGAACGTGCTCGAGACGAAGATCGTGTGCGACCGCTGCTCTCGTTTGCTCGCCCGGATGGGCTACCGGGAGGGAAGCGGGTGGGGCCTGGCTGTTCGCCGACACGCGATCCTTGACCACTCCCCTGCCGATGAACCTCGCGTCACGTTCGACTGCCCGAAGTGCCACGCACACATCGTGGTCAAGCTCGCCACCCTCCACCGCCGCGCCGATGACGAGCGGATCATCGCCGTCTAGTCCTGATAAGTTCTGACACACAAGTTCACGGGTTGGGGCACAACCTCGAAGGCCGCCCACGCGCAAGCGTCACGAAGCTGATCCCTCGACGGGGAACGGCAGCGGAGCCCTACCCGATGAACAACAGCAACCTCGGCCAGCGCCAGCTGGTCTCACTTGAGGAAGCCGCCGATTACCTCGGCGTTGCCGTCCTCACGATCCGCAGGCGGATCTCCAGCGGTGAACTCGCGGCCTTCCGAGTGGGCAGCGGACCGAAGGCCCCGATCCGCGTTGACCTCCGGCAGATCGAGAACGAGCTGCTTCGCCCGATTCCGGCGGCCGGAGCGACGAAGTGACCCCGGAAAGCGGCACGGTCCCCGACCAGGGAGGGATCGAGGACCGCCGGGCCACCGAAGCAACCCACCACGTGGAGCCAGCAACCACCACGGTAGACGCTGCGAATTCGGTCTGTCCGACGTGCGGGCACGACGCGGCTGACCTCGACGTCGAGGCGTACGAAGCGTTGAAGGCGGCCAAGAACTCCATCATCCGCAGGCAGTCCGTCATCGACGGGTACAGCGACGCGTTCGCGAGAGTGTGGACCGCGAGCGCGCCGACCACATGGCGCCGCTCCATCCGGTCGCTCATCAATGCCGGCCTGCCCCGGTCCGTGATGCTCGAGTGCGCACGTGTCGCGCTCGACTCCGACCGGATCGACAACGAGCGGAAGCGGTTCGTCTACTTCATGGGCGTCGCGCGGAACCGGATCCGCGAGATGGACGGCTACGCGCTCGAGCGGATGCTGCGCGAGACGTCGTGATGGGGGCGTCGAATATCGCCGCCGTGCACGCCACATGGCGCGGCCTGAAGCACCGTGCCCGGCTGCTCCTGGACCACATGGCGTTGCAGTCCCTCGACGCCGACGACCCGCCGATCTACGTCGGTGGCTGGCGGGAGCGTGCCGGGTTCCTCGGGTACGACCCGACAGGCAAGCGGAAGTCGGCATGGGAGGGCCAGAACACGGCCGTCCAGGAGCTCATCGCGGCCGGCGTCGTGGTCCTCGGTACGGCCGTCGAGCACAAGAGCGGGACCGTCCGCGAGGCGTTCGTCATCGACACTCTCGGCACCCACTGGTCCAAGAAATCCTTGGATGCCCCGTCCAAGAAAGTCTTGGACACCTATCCCGGAAAACGTTGGACGTGGTCCAAGAATCCACCGGACAACGTCCAAGAAATCCTTGGGACTAGGACCCAAGAGGAACCAGAGGAACCACATTCAGGAGATAGAACTACCCACCCCGACCACCTCACCAGGTGCAGAGGGTGCGGCGGCCGAACGACGATCGACGGCGAGTGTGTGACCCGCTGCGGACGACAGGCCACCGCGTGAGCGGAATCCGCACGGGCACCCGCATCGAGCAGCTCGCAGCCCTCCGAAGCCGCGTGTCCCTCGAGCTCGAGTACGCAGCGCGCACCGGCAAACCGAGAGAGCGCCTCCTCCACCTAGCGGGGCAGATCGACCAGGAGATCCGCAGCGAAGGCGGCAAACCACCTCCTCGAACGCCCTACGAGAAGCGCAAACGATCAGCACCACACCGCGCCGACATCCTCATAGCCGAGCTCGGGGTCACCAGCGCCGACGTACGGGCATGGGCACTCGCCGCCGGCATCGTCGACCGCCAACGCCGCGGCCGCCTCCCCGCCGTCGTCGTCGAGGCCTACGCCGCCAACCACGGCTGGCCGGACTCATGAGCGGCCGTTTTGGCTCGAGGGTCGCGTCGACTCCGGCGGCACTGCCGCCCGGTCTCTCTCTCCCCGAGCTCGAGGCGCTCGAGCGGGTGCTGCGGATCGGAGTCCAGGAGGCGACGGCGCACGGCGTCGACACGACTGCCGCGATTTCGATGCTGGGGCAGATTCGCGCAGCGCGGGCGCGTGGTGCGCGGGTTTCTTGCGAGGAACCGAGGGAGTTGCTGAGTCTGAGGGAAGCAGCTCGCCGTGCCGGTGTACCTGAGTCCACGGCGCGGGGTTGGTCGGAAACAGCCGAACGGATGAGGCTCCACCCGGTTGGACGGCTGGTCACCCGGCACGGCGAGCAGCTCCTATGGACAGCGGAAGACGTAGCGGAAGCGGAGAGGTCGAGACGATGACCAAGAGCACGTTGATGGATCACCTTCTGGGGCAGGTTCGGAGCGCGCTGGACGTGTCGGCATCGCCGTCGATCCGGGCAACGCACGCGCGGACCGCGGCGGAGACCGCCCAGGACCTCCGCGACGCCGCGGCGGCCGGACGTCTGCTGCTGACGGGCGGGCACGTCGTCGACGTGCTGAAGCGGAACAAGGACGCTCTGGCGTTCCGCGAGGAGCTGGCGCAGGTGCGCGATCTCGCCGACCTGCCTGGTCTGCTGCCGACGCGCGTACTGAACGACGGTGCGACGGGTTACGGTCCGGCGCCGCTGATCCGGGAGGCCGCCGATCCGTGGTCGGAGAGCCTCATCGGCGGCACACCGATCGTGCCGTCATTCACGACCGTCGGCCCGTTCGCCGAGGTCGACCCCACGATCGGACCGGAGCCTGACAGCTTCGCACTGGTCGACGTCGCGACGGAGAGCGCGCACTGGTCCGTCGCGACGCTCCTGGCGTCGAAGCAACTTCTCGACTGGATCGGCGCCAGCGGCGCGGCCCTTCTCGATCGCATCGTCCGCGACGACGTCGACGCCGTTGCTGAGTCGTACGTTGCCGATGCTCTGGTCACTGCGGCTGGCGGCACGTTCGCGGCGGGTGCAGACCTGCCGGCTGCCCTGGACTCTGCCGAGTCGGCCGCCGCTGCGCGCGGACCCGTCCGGTTCGTCGTGGTGCACCCCGTCGACCTTCCGCTGGTCCGGCGGGCACTGGCGCCGACGTTCTTCACGGGACCTCACCCGTCGCTGTACGTCTCCGGCGGGCAGCCTGCCGGCACGGCAACGTTCGTGGGCAGCGGTGCCGTCGTGCTTCTCGCTGATCAGGTTCAGACGATGGAAGCCACGGCCCCGAAGTCGTTCTCGACCGCGGCATCCACTGTGCGGCCGTTCTACCTCGCGATCCGTGACGACGAGATCATCCAGACCGTCACGGGCATCGAGGCGTGAGTCATGGACTACCGCTCCACGCCGAACGCGGTCGTCGACCGGCCGAAGGCTGACACCCTCCCGCGGGTTGTGACGGGCCGCGCGGTCCCGTTCAACACTCCGACCGACGTCGGGAACGTCATCGAGACGATCGACCCGGCCGCGTTCCGTGACTCGCTCGCGAAGACGCCGAACATCCCGCTCCTGACGTACCACGACCACCGCGCGGACCCGGTCGGCGTTGCGGTCAAGTGGGAGCATCGGGCGGACGGTCTGCACGGGACGTGGGAGTTCGACGACTCTCCCCGTGCCCGCGAGGTCGCGCGGCTGGTGAAGAGCGGGATCCTGCGGTTCTTCTCGATCGGCTTCCAGCTCCAGGAGACGGACTGGAGCGTCCGCAACAAGCGGGAGCACGCGCACGTCACGAAGGCCCGGCTCCTCGAGGTGTCGCTGGTATCGACGCCGGCGTACGCCGACGCCACGGTGACAGGTACCCGGTCTGCTTCCGCAGAGGCGGCCACCATGGCGCGTGCCTACGGGGCGCCGATGCTGACGGCGGCCTTTTCGGGGACCGATGCTCAGGTGCGGGCGCACACGGAGCTCGTTCGGCGGTTCGTCGAGGAGTACGGCAGTCGCGCCGGCTTCGAGTTGCAGAACATGGCTCTGGCGCAGGCAGACCCGACCGCGGCGCTCAACTTCGCCCGCGCCGGTTCGGCGCTGACCGATGCCACACCGGGCTCGCTGTCACGGGTGCGGCTCGACGCGATGCGCGCCCAGTACGGCATCCCCGGCGACCGGCCGCCGCCGCCCCACCGCCGCCGGCGGCGCTGATGGAGCCGCTCGAGATCGAGTGTCCTGTCTGCGAGGTGCCGCCGGGTGCCCACTGCCACGGTCCGGACCTGCTCGACCACTTCGCGCGCCGCGTGAAGGCGCTCGGGCCGATCCGACACGTCGACGACGAGGAGTAGCCGATGCCGAACCCGAGGATCACAGTCGAGGCTGCGGGCGACTTCCGCCGGCTGTACGCCGATCTGGAGAAGGCCGATTCCCAGTTCGGGAAGATGGGCTCCACGATCAAGGCTGGGCTCGCCGGCGCGGCGGTCGTTGGCGGCGCGGCCCTGGCCGGCCTCGCCGTCGAGGCGGCCAAGGCCGCTTCCGCGTCGCAGCAGTCCCTCGGGGCGACCGAGACCGTGTTCGGGAAGTACGCCGACAACGTCGTCGAGCTCAGCAAGCGGGCCTCCGACGCCGTCGGTCTCAGCGCGAACCAGTACCGCGAGCTCGCGAACGTCACCGGCGCGATGCTGGCGAACTCGGGCGCACCGCTGGCAAAGGTCACCGGCCTGACCGAGAAGCTCACGAAGCGTGCCGCGGATCTGGCCGCGACGTACGGCGGGACCACGAAGGACGCGATTGAGTCCGTCAACTCTCTGTTGCGCGGGGAGGCTGACCCGATCGAGCGGTACGGCGTCTCGATCAAGCAGAGCGACGTGAACGCCCGGCTCGCTGCGAAGGGGCTGGACAAGCTCACCGGCGCGGCGCTGAAGCAGGCCGAGCAGCAGGCCCGCCTCGAGTTGCTGTTCAAGCAGACCAATAAGGCTGCTGGGCAGTTCGGTCGGGAGTCGGACACGATCGCGGGCAAGGGGCAGCGTCTCGGCGCGAAGGTCGAGGACCTCGAGGCGAAGTTCGGGAACCTGCTGATCCCGGCGCTCTCGGCCGGCGCTGACATCGTCGACGAGCGGCTCATCCCGGCGCTCGACGACATGGCCGACTGGCTGACCGAGAACAAGGACCAGTTCGCCGAACTCGGCGGCACAGTGAAGGACACCGTCCTCCCTCCCCTGAAGGCCGCGGTCGACGTCGCGCAGGCCGCATCAGCCGTGTTCGGGGATCTGCCCGGCCCGGTGAAGGACCTCGCTGTGCAGGCGGGGATCGCGGCGCTGGTGCTTCCCCGCCTGACTGGCGCCATGTCGTCGGTGACCGGCGGCGCCGGGTCGATGATCACGAACCTGAAGGACGCAGAGAAGCGGACCGCAGCGCTGTCGACGGCGGCCCGGAACGCCGCTGGTATCGGCGGGCTCCTGGCGCTCACGCAGGGTGTCCAGGAGACCGACAAGGCGCTCGGGATCCTCGAGACGACCGCCGGTGGCGCGTTGCTCGGATTCTCGGTCACTGGCGGCCCGTGGGGCGCCGCGATCGGGGCCGCCGGTGGCGCGATGGTCGGTCTCGCGACCCACACGAACGAGGCGAAGACAGCCGCCGATCGGTCGGTCACGACCTGGCAGACCTACGCGGCAACGCTCGACTCCGTCACCGGCGCAACGACCCGCGCGACGAAGTCGATGATCATCCAAGACGCCCAAGAGTCGAAGCTGTTCCAGAAGGCCTCAACACTCGGCCTGAGCAAGGCCACTGTCATCGACGCGCTCCTCGGGGAGACGAAGGCCCGCGACACCCTGAACGCCGCGATGCGTGAGGAGCAGCGTCAGGTCGACCTGCTCGAGATGACCGACTGGGGTGCGATCAGCAACGAGAGGAACCTTGCTCTCTCCAAGGAGCTCGCGACCCGCAAGGACAACCTGAAGGCGCTCCGGGACGAGGTGGGCGAGACCGACAAGTCGGTGACGAAGACCCGCGAACACATCGCGCTCCTCCGCGAGATCCCGGAATCCGTGGTCACGAAGGTGCAGGCGCTCGGCACCGACGCCAGCAAGCGTGAGGTCGCAGATCTTGTTGCGACGTACGGGCTGACGCCTCCGCAGATCAAGACCGTGATCGAGATGACCGGCGTCGATGCCAGCAAGCGTGAGATCCAGTCGTTGGCGAAGGAGATCGTCGAGAGCGGCAATGTGAAGCCCGCCGACGCCTGGGCGAATTTCTTCGCCGCCGACCTCAACAGGGCGCGAGGCGATGCGAAGGCGGGCACGGACGACATCAAGACGCTGCTGTCCGCCGCCGGCGACGTGAGCCCGAACGTCCGGCGCGGTGCGTTCGGTCAGGGGTTGTCCGGCGACCTGTCGGCCCTGAAGGGCGTAGCCAGCGGCGGCGCGAGCACAGTCGGCGCCGCACTCGGCGCGGGCATCTACAACGGGCTGGACGGCTGGGCCGCGCGCATCGCGGGCAGGGCTAGCAGCATCGTCACCGGCGCTGTCGGGGCGGCGAAGGCCGCCGGTGCGATCGCGTCCCCGTCGAAGGAGACCGAGTACCTCGGCCGGATGCTCGGCGAAGGTCTGGCGGTCGGGATGGAGAAGTCCACCCGCCGCGTGCAGACCGCCGCCGGCGGTCTGGTCTCGGCGACGATCGACAAGGGCCTCGCGTTCCCCACCCTCGAGGCCGACGTCCTCGCGCCGAGTGCCATCAGTCCCCCGGAAGTGCTCAACGAGCTGCGCGCGCTCCGCGCCGTACTCCTGGACACCCAGGCAGCGGTCGAGACCGCCGACGCCGGCAACAGGGGCGAGCACCAGGTCGACCGCCAGTCCATGCGCGCCGGTGCCGGCGCGATCGCACGTTCGCGCCCGAGGGGCCGCATCGCATGACGAACGGCCCCCGTCGACCTTCACACAGGTCGGCGGGGGCCGTTTCGCGTCACTCGGGCTACTCGAGCCCGTCGATCGCGTCCATCCGATCACCATGGTCGACGCCCAAGTACAGCTCGGTCGTAGCGAGCGATGAGTGCCGCATCAGTTTCTGCACGACGTGAAGAGGCGTGCCCTTCGCGAGCATCGTCCCGTAGGTGTGCCGGAGCCTATGTGTCCCACCGGTCAGGCCGTGGGCCCGGAAGTGATCGGTGATGCACCGACCAACCCACTTGGCCGAGATGTGCCCGTGGTCGCCTCCGTATCCGGAGTAGGTCGACGGGAACCACCACCCGGACGCGGGGTAGAGGTCGACGCGTTCGCGCAGGGCTTGGTGCAACGGCACCCGATCCGTCACGCCGCCCTTGCCGGCGATCGTGATCCATCGCCCGTCGACGTCCTCGCCGCGGACCTTCGCAATCTCGTGAAGCCGGAGACCGCCTTTCGAGCCGAGCAGGAGCCACGTGAGGAGGTCACCGTCCGCGGCACCGAGGACGCGCGCGAGCTCGTCGCTGGAGAGCGGCCGCGGGCGCGGCCGCGGGCTCGGAACGCTCCGGATCCGGGCAGTCGGGTCGACCGCGAGGGCGCCCTGCTCGACGAGAAAGGAGTACAGCGACCGCAGGTGGGCCGTGTACGTCCGGCGGCTCCAGCCGTCGTACGACGTGAGCCATGACGCGACCTGCGTCGGAGGCACGTCCCACGTTCCCCACTCGGCCAGACGTGCGGCCGCAAAGCCGGTCCGTTGGACGATCGTGTTGGTACTCAGTCCCTGGCTGACGAGCCACTCGCGGAACTCCTCGACTGGTCCGCGCTCGAGCGCGACCGCGGCACTCATGCCGGCTGCTCGGTGTGCTGCTCCAGCCACTCCCCGGCCCGGAGAAGCGACGCAGCGAGCTCACGGACCCGCTCCGGCGTCGTCGGCGCTCCCGGCTGGTAGGCCTCGACATCGCTGAGCGCGACCATGGCAGGCGTGCACCCACCGGTCAGAACTTCCTGAGTCACAACGCCCCACACGCCGGGCCCGAAGTCCACGGTGTGGTCGACGACGTACGCACCATCGGTACGAGTCTCGACGTCATGGCCGGCCGGATCGGCGGCGTTCTCGCACCAGTTGGGGCAAGTGATTGTGGCAGTGGTGGTGGTCATTTCGGTGCTCTCCTCTGGTTGGGAGAGACGGGACCGTTCCGCACGTATGCCGCACGATGTGCGTCGACCAGGACCGGATTCCGGTCCTGACCTGCGCGTTCTCGGGTGGGCGATACTGGGTTCGAACCAGTGACCTCTTCGGTGTGAACGAAGCGCGCTACCACTGCGCCAATCGCCCGATCGTGATGCGGCGCAACGTTAGCGCATCGCAATCATCTCTTCGGAATCGGCCCGGTCGGCGCTGGATCTCAACGGTCGAAGCCGAGCAGCTCCGGCTCCCGTTCACGCCAGGTGGCGGCGGCTGCGCGGGTGATCGGCCCCGGGGCAGGGAGCTCGCGATCGTCCCAGCGGTGCACACCCTGGACGTCGCGGGTGGTGGAGACGAGGAAGATCTCATCGGCGCCAGCGGCCACCGCCAGCGGTTCGTCGACCTCGCGGCCGCCGAACCACTCGAGCACCAGGTCACGCGTGACGCCGGCGAGGCAGCCGCTGGCCAGCGACGGCGTACGCAGCTCGCCATCGACGACGTAGAAGACGTTCGTGCCGGTGCCCTCGCAGAGGTTGCCGGCCAGGTTGGCGAAGACGGCCTCGGTCGCACCCTTGGCCCGGGCCGCCTCGAGGGCCACGACGTTCTCGGCGTAGGAGGTCGTCTTGAGGCCGGCCAGGGCACCGCGCTCGTTGCGCGGCCACGGAACCGTGATCGCTGCCGTGGTCTCCGGCGCCTCGGCCATCGGGGATGCCACCACGATCAGCGTCGGCGGCTCGTCCCCGCGTCCGGACCCCAGCGGCGCATTGCCACCCGTGACGGTGATCCGCAGCCGACCCAACGGCATCGGGCCGGCTCCGAGCACGGCAGCCACCCCCCGTCGTACGTCGTCAGTCGCGAGGCCGACCAGCCCGAGCCCGGCCGCGGAGCGCTCGAGCCGATCGAGATGGCGCTGGAACGCGAACGGCTGGCCGTCGACCACCTTGACCGCCTCGAAAACCGCGTCGCCCACGGTCAGCCCATGATCGGTGACAGGCACCGCCGGAGCGGTCGAGTCGGGAAGCAATCGGCCATTGATCCACGCGCGCATGACCCCAGCCTAGGAGGCCCGTTCACACCCCGATCAGCGGCGCGACATGCAGAAGGAGGGGCCCGTTTTGGCACCACCCACCCCATCGGCTAATGTTCTGACGCGCACCAGAACACGGGTCGAAAGGCCCGAACATGGCGTGCATGCGGACATAGCTCAGTTGGTAGAGCGCAACCTTGCCAAGGTTGAGGTCGCGAGTTCGAGTCTCGTTGTCCGCTCGGAGAGGTCAGATCCACTGGCTGACCAGGTCAGTCCAGACTTGCTGGTTTGGGTGGCCTTCGCGGTGGGTTGGCCGAGAGGCGAGGCAACGGACTGCAAATCCGTGTACACGGGTTCAAATCCCGTACCCACCTCCACACAACTTCACAGTTTCACCTCGGGCGATTGGCGCAGCGGTAGCGCGCTTCCCTGACACGGAAGAGGTCACTGGTTCAAACCCAGTATCGCCCACCAGAGGAGAAGGCCCCTGAACTGCAGAAACGCAACTCAGGGGCCTTTTCTCGTTCGCCCACCCCTTGATCGAACATGTGTTCTATTCTGATCACGTGGCGGGAATCAGGCATGTGTGGGTGCGCCCGCCGAACCTGCCGGTCCCCCGCCCCGGCCTGCTGCTCGCGTGGCGCCGCGACGGCGAGGCATGGATCGCACTGGTGACCTACATCGATGCCGGCGGGCGGGCGATCACCGAATGGGTCCCGCGGGACCGACTGGTTCCGGTGCCGCCGAACCGGCCGAACGGCTCGGCGTACGGATGAGTCCTGTTGGGCTCACCCCGATCACCCCAGGCCGAGGCGCCGCGTGGTCTCCTCGCGCATCTCGATCTTGCGGACCTTGCCGGTCACGGTCATGGGGAACTCGTCGACGACCAGGACATAGCGCGGGACCTTGTAGTGCGCGAGCTTGCCGGTCGCGAACTCCTTGACCGCCGCGGCATCGAGCGGGGTGGCGCCGGACTTCATCCGGATCCAGGCGCAGAGCTCCTCGCCGTACTTCTGGTCGGGTACGCCGATGACCTGGACGTCCTCGACATCGGGGTGCGTGTAGAGGAACTCCTCGATCTCGCGGGGGTAGATGTTCTCCCCGCCCCGGATCACCATGTCCTTGATCCGGCCCACGATCGCGCAGTAGCCGTCCTCGCGCATCACCGCCAGGTCGCCGGTGTGCATCCAGCCATCGGAGTCGATGGCATCGTCGGTCTTCTCCGGGTCCTCCCAGTAACCGAGCATCACCGAGTAGCCGCGGGTGCAGAACTCCCCCGGCTCACCGCGCTCGACGGTCTCACCCGACACCGGGTCGACGATCTTGATCTCCACGTGCGGGTGAGCCCGCCCGATCGTCGCCGTACGACGGTCGAGGTCGTCGTCGGCGCGGGTCTGGGTCGACACGGGGCTGGTCTCGGTCATGCCGTAGGCGATCGACACCTCGGCCATGTGCATGTCGTCGATGCATTGCTTCATCACCTCGACCGGGCAGGGCGAACCGGCCATGATCCCGGTGCGCAGGGTCGAGAGGTCGTAGTCGGCGAAGCCGGGTGCGGCCTGCATCGCGATGAACATGGTCGGTACGCCGTACACGCCGGTGCAGCGCTCGTCCTGGATCGTCTGCAGTGTGATCGCGGGGTCGAACCCGGGCGCCGGGATCACCATCGTGGCGCCGTGGGTCGTGCAACCGAGGTTGCCCATCACCATGCCGAAGCAGTGGTAGAAGGGCACCGGGATGCAGAGCCGGTCGACCTCGGCGAAGTTGATCGTCTCGGTGACGAAGTAGCCGTTGTTGAGGATGTTGCGGTGGCTGAGCGTCGCGCCCTTGGGGAAACCGGTCGTTCCGGAGGTGTACTGGATGTTGATCGGTTCGGTCGGCTCCAGTGACCACGTCACCAGCTCCGCGAGCGTCACCCCCGGATCGTGGACGTTGTGCGCGGTCCACTCGGGCGTGCCGAGGAAGAGCACCTGCTCCACGGGCGTCTCGTCGACCACCTCCGCCACCATCGCGCGGTAGTCGCTGGTCTTGAAGTCCGTCGCGGCGACCAGCATCTTCACGCCGGCCTGCTTGAGCACGTAGGCCAGCTCGTGGGTGCGGTAGGCCGGGTTGATGTTGACCAGGATCGCGCCGATCTTCGCGGTGGCGTACTGCGTGATCGTCCACTCCGCGCAGTTCGGCGCCCACATGCCGACCCGGTCGCCCTTCGCGATGCCGGCACGGATGAGTCCGATGGCGAGGTCGTCGACCGCAGCATTCAGCTCGTCGTAGGTCCACCGGCGACCTGTGGCGATCTCGACCAGCGCCTCGCGGTCGCCGTACGCCGCCACGGTGCGCTCGAAGTTGGCCCCGATCGTCTCCTCGAGCAGGGCGGAATCGGTTTCGCCACCAGCGATCGCCTTCACAACATCTCCTTCGTGGGCAGGTCCTGCCTACGGTAGTCCGCGACCACACCGCGGCGGCGCGACGTGCGGCGCGTCGATGCTCGACGCATCCGGGCCGGTACGCCACGCTGTCCGGATGCGTCTCCCCCGTGTTCCCCGCCTCCCCGGGCCGGCCCAGGTCCCGCTGTTCCCGCCGGGCCTGGACGATCCCGTCACGGGAGTGCCCGTCGCGCCGGACCCCGCGAAGGACCCGACGTTCGCGCTCCAGAAGTTCGACCGGGCGCTCGTGCGGGCGCACCTCGAGGCCCCGGACGTGATGACCGACGTCGAGGTACGCCGCCTCCGCTACCTGATCAGCTTCGCCCGACTGACCGTCTTCGAGCCGGGAGCAGCCGGCCCGCAGGGCTCGCGCGGCCGGGGCGACGTGGACGTCAGCGCAGATCTCGCGGCCTGGCGCGACGTCGTCCTCGACCGGCTCACCGGACCACTGCGTCGTGAACAGACGGCAACAAAGCGGCTCGCGGGTGCCCGCGAGGCGTACTACGAGCTCGAGGACCAGCAGACCGAGCAACGACGCCTGCTCCTGGCGAATCGTGCGGGTGACTTCAGCGCCGCGGAGCTCGACGCCGAGGTCGGCTACAAGAGCCTGGCGCTGGTGCTCGGCGGGGGCGGCGGCGCCGGCTTCGTCTACATCGGCGCGATGCAACGCCTGGCCGAGAGCGACGTCGAGCCCGACTACATCATCGGGTCCTCGATCGGCGCCGTGCTCGGCGGACTCTTCGCCCGCCAGACGCCGATCCCGTTCGACGACTACCTCGAGTTCGCCAGGTCGCTGACCTACCGCGCGCTCCTCGGCCCCGAGCCCGCACGGCGCAAGCACGGCCTGACGAGCGTGCTCTCGTTGCGCCTCGACGAGTTCGCCGCACCGCTCTTCGAACGCCCCGATGGCGAGCAGATGCAGATGGAGGACCTCGCGATCCCGTTCGACGCCGTCGTCGCGGGCGTCCACCAGCAGTTGTTCGCCCGCCTGCCCGCGCGGTTCCGCCGCCAGGAGATGGCGATGGTGCGGCTGCGCTCGCTGCCGGTCGTGCCGATCGGGCTGGGTCCGGCGATTGTCAGTCGGCTCTACCAGGCTGCGTCGTTCATCGACTCACGCGTGGTCAAGCCGCTGGTGCTCGGCGACGACGACCTGACCCGGCAGTTCAACGTGCTCGATGCGATGTCGTTCTCGGCAGCGATCCCCGGCGTACTCCACCACGAGACGAAGGATCCACGGATGGGTCCGTTGCTCGACCGTCTGCTCGCCGAGAAGGACGTCGCGGCACTCGTCGACGGCGGCGCGGCCAGCAACGTGCCGGTCGAGCAGGCGTGGATCAAGGTGCAGCGCGGCCGGATCGGCACGCGAAACGCGCTCTACGTGGCGCTCGACTGCTTCCACCCGCAGTGGGACCCACGTCATCTGTGGCTGACGCCCATCACGCGCGCCGTCCAGCTCGGCATGGTCCGCAACGCGCCGTACGCCGATCAGCTCCTGCGCATGAGCCCGACCCTGTCGCCGGTCACCCTTGCGCCGACGCCCGCGGCTCTGGACCAGGCCATCGAGTGGGGCCATGCGTCGATGGACTCCGCGATGGCCTTCATCAACCGGATGCTCGAGCCGGTCTGGTGGGAGGGCGACGCCCCGGCGTACGCCGATCGCTCGAGCCGACGCGCCCGCGTTTCACTGGCTCCGCCGATGCGACCGATCATCGCCGCGGCGCAGGGATCGCGCGACGCCCTGCGCCGCTTCCGGGACCGCCACTTCACCTGAGAGCGACCGTTGGCAAAGAATCGGCTGAGAGTTGGTCAAGTCTCCGCCATTCGCCAGCGGACCCCCGCCGTAACCACTAGCGTCCACCGCGGGATCCCAACCGTGCCCGACGGTCCCCACACACGCCGGGCGCAACCGTGTCCCGCCTGACATTCGCTGTCGGGCGGGACACGTGTTCCGGATCCGGTCGGGTCAGTCCTTGCGACTGCTGACGCGCGGGTCGGTCGGGTCCACGAGGCCAGCGGCATCGTCGGGCGCAGCGCTCGAAGGTGTCGCGTCCGCGGACCCACCCAGGTCGGCGACGTCCGTCGGCCGCGGCGGGACTGCCGTCCGGTGCTGCGCCGGGGCGCTTCCCCGGGCGCGGCGCGATGCGACGACACCGGCTCCGACCAGACCTGCGACGAGGCCCAGGATCAGGAACTTGCGTCCACGTCGCGGACGGCTGATCGGGAGATGGTCCACGACATTGTCGGGGAGTCGGTCCACGACGGCTGTCGGGATGTGGTCGGCGAGAACGCCGGCCAGGTGCGATCCGTGCTCGGCAGCGGCCGTCCGGCCACGGTCGAGGGCGGGCGACGCCTGATCGGCAACGGCTTGGATCGCCGACTCGACCTTCGGCGACACGGTGTCCAGAAGATCACGTAGGTCACGTGTGGGGCGTGAGCGGGGCATGTCTTTCCTCCTCGGATTGACTGATGCCCCCGCAGTACCCGGTCACTCGAGAAGCAACCGGGGTCCTCGGTTTCAGCTCGCGACGTCGTCCACCGCGCTGGCGCACTCGTTGCACCGGATCTCGTGCTCGCCGCGTTCGGGCGGTTCACCGAACAGTCGACGGTGCCACCGCGTCTGCTCCGTACGCCGTGTGCAACTCGGGCACCATCCAAGCCTGACCCAGGGTCCGTAGTTCTTCCGCACGTCGATCAGCCTGCCGTGTCGGCAGGAGAAAGTCGCGCTCCCACGGGGCGTTTTACCTGCAGCTCGACAGGTCTGCACGATCGGCGGGGCGACGACTAGTCCCGATGGACCAGGCGTCCCGGCGACTGTCCCGAATCGGGCAGGCGGTCTCAGTCCTCGTCGCTCGCGAAGTCCTCGTTGTGGGTCCCGGGGCGGGGCGCCCACGGCAGCTCCTTCGCCGGTCGTACGACGACCAGCCGGTCACCGCGCGCGAGCAGCGTCACGACCGGGTCGAAGTAGCGGTAGACCTTCTCGTCCCGCACGACCGCGATCACCTGGTCGGGCAACGACTGCGGTGGCATGCCGACCTCGTTGACCAGCAGTTCGCGCTCGGCCACCTCGAGACCGTCGCCGTAGGTGAGCAGGTCCTCCATGACCTGTCCGAGGGTCGGCGACAGCGTGGACAGCCCCAGCAGTCGGCCGACGGCGTCGGACGAGGTGATCACCGAGTCGGCACCGGACTGACGCATCAGGGGCGCGTTCTCCTGCTCGCTGACCGACGCGACGATCCAGGCGTCGGGATTCAGCTGGCGCACGGTGAGCGCAGCGAGCACGTTCGAGTCGTCACGGCCGGTGGTGATGATGACCTGGTCGGCCTCGGCCACGCCGGCCCGGTGCAGCACGCCACGGCGGGTCGCGTCGCCCGTCACGACGGCGAGCTGGTCGGCGTGCGCATCAGCCATCGCGATCGGGCTCGGGTCGACGACGACCACGTGCTCGCGTTGCAGTCCGTTGTTGACCAGGGTCTCGACAGCGCTGCGGCCCTTGGTGCCGTAACCGATCACCACGACGTGGTGTCCCATGTTCTTCCTCCATCGAGCGATGCGGAACATCTCGCGGCCGCGCTGCGCCAACACCTCTAGGGTGGTGCCGATCAGGAGCACGAGGAACGCGATACGGGCCGGGGTGATGATGAACGCGTTGACCAGTCGCGCTGGATCGCTGACCGGGGCGATGTCGCCGTACCCGGTCGTGCTGAGGGTGACGGTCGTGTAGTAGATCGCGTCGACCAGGGAGATCGTGCCGAACGGGTCGGCAGCGGTGGCATCGCCGGCGTCGCGGTAACCCTCGCGGTCGAAGTACACCAGCATGACCGTGCCGGCCATGATCGCGAACGCCAGCAGAATTCGGCGCCCCAGCTCCCACCACGGGGAGCGGACGCGCTCAGGCAGCGCGATGCGGCCCACCGAGGGGCTGTTCGCCGATGCTGCTGCTTCGAAGCCCACGGCCGGACCCTAGTCCACTTGCTCTGGCGTACGCCGCAGGAGGCGCGTCATCAGCTCCCGGCGCGCCCGTTGCGTCGTCTCCTGGGGGAACACCTCGTCGAAGGCGGCATTGACGCCCGCACCGATGAGGACGGCCAGCGCGGCGATGTAGAGCCAGATGAGAATCGCGATGGGTGCGGCAAGCGGGCCGTAGATGGAGTGCGAGTCCTGTGCGGTCACGGTCAGCACCCACCGCAGCAGGTAGGACCCGCCGAGCCACGCGATGAGCGAGAAGGTCGCCCCGGGAAGGTTGAAGCTCCAGTTCGTCCGGACCGGCACGGACACGTGGTAGAGCGTGGCGAGGAAGCAGATGCAGAGCACGACCACCAGCGGCCAGTAGAACTCGATCAGGAAGTCGGCCCGGTTCGGGAGCCACTCGCGTACCAGCCGCGGCCCGGCGACCATCAGCGGGAGCGTGATCGCGCCCGTGATGACCGCAAGGATGTAGAGCACGAACGACAACGCCCTGGTCTTCACGATCCCGCGGTGCCCGCCGAGCCCGTGCATGATCGTGATGGTGTCGACGAAGACGTTCAGGGCACGGGAGCCCGACCACAGCGCCAGCACGAAGCCGAGCGAGATCACGTCGAAGCGGCCGCCCTTGAGGACGTCGTCCATCGTGGGCTTGATGACCTTGTTGACCGCGGTGTCGGTGAGGAAGCGGGAGAACAGGTCCGTGACCGCTCGGCGTACCTCCTCGACCTGGCCGGGCGTGAAGTGATCGGTGACGTAACCGACGCCGCCAGCGAGCGCGAAGATCAGCGGCGGCACGGAGACCACGGCGAAGAACGCGCCCTCAGCGGCCAGGCCCGTGACGCGATACTTCAGACAGGACCCGACCGTGGTGACGATCAGCCGCCAGACCAGGCGGACGAACCGTCCTACCGGAGCGGGGAGGCGATCCAGGAGAGACCGACGGGTCGACGATCGGGAATGGGGCCCCGAATCGTCCGTCATGGGCGTCACGCTATCTGCCAGAAGGTGCGGACCCGGGCATCGTCACCGGCCTAACATGCGGTGATCTGCGTCGCTCTCTCCGGAGGTCTCATGAACGATCGGTCCGCGCTCGGTGTCGCTGACGTCTCCGACACCGCACTCGCTTCGATGCTCGCGGACCTGTTCGCCGTTCCAGCGGGAACGTCCGTCACGCTCGTGGACTCCAGCGCCGAGCCGGTCCCCTACGAGATCCCCGCCATCACCACCGGCGGACGCTGGTGGGTCCGCGGCACCGCCGACGTCGGCGGCAGGATCCGTCCGTTCGCGCTCTTCGTGAAGCAGGTCCAGGAGTGGTCCCGCTCCCCCTTCTTCGCCGACCTGCCGCCCGAGGTCCAGCCGTGGGCGGCCAAGCAGGTGCCATGGCGCACCGAGGGTGAGGTCTATCGCTCCGACCTCGTCGACCACCTGCCGCAGGGCCTGACCATGCCGCGGTCGGTCGGGGTCCACGACATCGACGACCTCTCCTACGCCGTGTGGCTCGAGGTGGTGTCAGCGCTCGACGTCGAGTGGGACGTCGAGCGCTATCGCCGCGCGGGACACCTGCTCGGCCGGTTCGCCGGTAGCACCGCCGTCCGCGACCGCTCGAACATCGGCGGGCACGAGTGGGACGTGTCGCGGTACGTCGAGGGCCGGCTCAAGTTCCAGGTGCTCCCGATGCTGGCGAGCGACGACCTCTGGCACCACCCGCTCATCGCCGACGCCTTCGCTGATCTCCGACCGCGCCTGGACCGGGCGGCGGGGACGGTCGATGCCGTCGCGGCGGAGCTGATGTCCCTGCCGGTGCTCGCCGGCCACGGTGACGCCTGCCCGAACAACCTGCTGGTGTGTCCCGGCGCCGACGACTTCACGTTGATCGACTTCGGCTTCTTCACCGAACTGCCCATCGGGTTCGACCTCGGCCAGCTCCTGGTGGGCGACGTGCAACTGGGCCGGCGTTCCCCCGCGGATCTTGCCGAGCGCGATGCCGCCTGCCTGACGTCGTACGCCGAAGGACTGGCCGCCGAAGGCGTGGAGATCGACGAGCAGGTGGTCCGCCGGGCGCATGCGCTGCAGCTGCTGCTCTTCACCGGGTTGTCCGCCCTGCCCTTCGAGCTGCTCGACGCTGAGCCGACAGAACAGGTGCGGGCGATGGCGGCCACCAGAGCCACCATCGCCCGCTACTCCCTCGACCTGGTCGATCAGACCGGCTGAGGCTCCCTGTTCTCCTCGACCGGCGCCGGGTCCGCGGCGTGGTCGTCGACCATGGTCGTCTCGTCGAACGGGTCGTCGCCCCCGAGCACCCGGTCCAGCTGGGCCCGGTCGATGCTGTTGGTCCAGTGGCCCACCAGGACCGTGCCGACGGCGTTGCCCGCGAAGTTCGTCAGGGCGCGGGCCTCGGACATGAACCGGTCGATGCCGACGATGAGGCCGACCCCGTCGACCATCTCGGGGCGGTGCGACTGGAGACCACCGGCCAGGACGGCCATGCCGGAGCCGGTCACGCCAGCGGCGCCCTTGGCGGCGATCATCATGAACAGCAGCAGCGAGATCTGCTCACCGATGGCGAGCGGGCTGCCGATCGCCTCGGCGATGAAGATCGAGGCCATGGTCAGGTAGATCGCGGTGCCGTCGAGGTTGAACGAGTAGCCCGTGGGGATCACGACGCCCACCGTGGTCTTGTCGACCCCGGCGTGCTCGAGCTTGGCGATCACCCGCGGGAGGGCCGACTCGGAGGAGGACGTCGCGAGGATCAGCAGGAACTCGCGGCCGAGGTAGCGCAGCAGCGAGAAGATGTTGACGCCGGCGGCGACCTTGAGCAGCGTGCCCAACACCACGAACACGAAGAGCAGACAGGTGACGTAGAACCCGATCATCAGCACGCCGAGACTCTTGAGCGCGTCGACGCCGCCCTGGCCGGTCACGGCTGCCATGGCACCGAAGGCGCCGACGGGCGCCGCCCACATGATCATCCCGAGCAGACGGAAGACCAGGCGCTGGACGTGGCCGACGACGGTCAGCACCGGCGCACCGGCCGCACCCATTCGCTGGAGGGCGAAGCCGACCAGGAGCGCGACGAGCAGGGTCTGCAGCACGCTGCCGCTGGTGAGGGCGCTGAACAGTGATGTCGGGATGATTCCGAGCAGGAACGCCGTGGTGTCGGCGTGCCCCTCGGCGGCCTTCTCCTGGGCGATCGCGGCGGCATCGGCGGTGAGGTTCAGGCCGTCGCCGGGGTGCAGCATGTTGCCGACCACCATGCCGATCGTCAGCGCGGCCGTCGACATCACCAGGAAGTAGGCCAGGGCCATGCCGCCGACCTTGCCGACCTTCGCGGCGCTGGCCACGGAGCCGACACCGAGCACGATCGTGCAGAAGATGATCGGCTGGATCATCATCTTGATCAGATTGACGAAGCCCTCGCCGAGTGGCTTGAGCTCGACGGCGAAGCCCGGGAAGACCAGGCCGGTGACGATGCCGAGGATGACCGCAACGATCACCGCGAGATAGAGGTAGTGGGTGGCGCGAGAGCCTTGGCTCTTCGTCGCGCTGGTGCTCGTCGTACTCATCGATCCTCCTGGTCCGGGGACCCCGACCGGGGTCTTCTGCCACTCTCCGATCTGATGTGACCTGCGTCACCGTTGTGTTCTTTGAGTTCGTGACGGACGACACAGCACACGCCGGCCGATGGGAGACACTGCTGGGGTGCGCCGCCTTCCCCGACTCCTTCGCGACCGGTCGGTCGCGCGGCAGGTGCTCCTGCTCCAGATCGGGATCGTGCTGCTGTTGGTGGTCACGGCCATCGGCCTCGCTGCCTACGACGCCCGCCGGGACTCGCGCAGCCGGGCGACAGAGCGCGCGGTGGCCGTCGCCGAGACGGTGGCCGACTCCCCCACCGTCCGGGAGGCCCTGGCCGGCCCGGACCCGACTGCAATGCTGCAGCCGTGGACCGAAGACGTCCGCACGGACACTGACACCGACTTCGTCGTGGTGATGGCGCTCGACCGGACCCGCTACACGCACACGGACCCGACGCAGATCGGGCGGAAGTTCGTCGGAGACCTGGGCGACGCCCCGATCGGCGAGGTGTTCACCCAGCAGTACACCGGCACGCTCGGGCCGTCGGTGCGATCGGTGGTGCCGGTGAAGGACGGCGATCGCGTCGTCGCCCTGGTCTCGGTCGGCATCACGGTCAGCGACATCAACCGCGGCCTGCGCCGCGACGTCGGCGTGATCCTGCTGTGGGCCGGCCTCGTCCTGCTCGCCGGCCTGATCGGCGCCGCCCTGCTCGGCCGACGGCTGCAGCGGATCACCCACGGGCTCGGCGAGAAGGAGCTCGCCCGCATGTACGAGTACTACTCGGCCGTCCTCCACTCGGTGCGCGAAGGACTGTTGCTGCTCGACGGCGACGGCAAGGTGCAGCTCGTCAACGACGAGGCCCGCCGGTTGCTGGCCCTGCCGGACGACGTGGTCGGTCGCGCGGTCGGCGACCTCGGCCTCGCCCCGGGTCTGGTGTCCGCGGCCCGCGGCCACACGGCAGAAACCGACGACCTCTACCTCGCCGGCGAGCGCATCCTCGTCGTCTCGTCCGCGCCCGCGCGCTGGCAGGGCCGCGACGTCGGGTCGGTCGTCACGCTGCGCGACCACACCGAGCTGCGCTCGGTGACCGGAGAGCTCGAGGTGGTCCGCCGGCTGACGGAGTCATTGCGGTCCCAGAACCACGAGTCCGCCAACCGGCTGCACACCGTGGTCTCCCTGATCGAGATGGGGCGCAGTGACGAGGCCGTCGACTTCGCCACCTCCGAGTTACAGGTCGCGCAGGTCCTCGCCGACCAGGTCGTGGCCGCGGTCGACGACCCGGTCGTGGCCGCCCTGCTGCTCGGCAAGTCCGCCGAGGCCGCCGAGCAGGGCATCGAACTGGCCATCTCCGGCGAGGTTCCTGAAGGCTCCGGCGTCCCTCCCCGTGACCTCGTCACCCTGCTCGGCAACCTGGTCGACAACGCCTTCGACGCCGTACGGGACGCCGAGTCGCGGCGGGTCGAGGTGCATCTCGCCGGCGACCCGGCGGCCCTCGTGATCCGGGTGGGTGACAGCGGCCCCGGCCTCGACGACGCGGCCGCCGCCCACGTCCTGGAGCGCGGGTGGACCACCAAGGCGGCTCCCGGAACCGGACGCGGACTCGGGCTCGCCCTCGTCGTCCAGGTCGCTCGCCGCCACGGCGGCACGGTCGCGGTCGGCCGCTCCGCTCTCGGCGGCGCGGAGTTCACGGTCGCTCTCCACCCCCGGACGGAGCTGTCATGAACGTGCGCGTCCTCGTCGTGGAGGACGAGGCCCTGGCCGCCGAGGCGCATGCGTCGTACGTCGCCCGGCTGGCCGGGTTCGAGCTGGCGGGCGTCGCGCGGTCGGCCCGTGATGCGGTGCGCGCGCTCGACGCCGGGCGCGCCGACGACACCCCCGTCGACCTGGTTCTGCTCGACATGAACCTGCCTGACGGGCACGGGCTCTCCCTGCTCGCCGGGATGCGCACGGCCGGCCACCAGTGCGACGTGATCGCCGTGACCGCGGCTCGCGACACCGCGATCGTGCGCCAGGCGGTGGGCCAGGGCGTCGTGCTCTATCTGCTCAAGCCGTTCACGTTCGCGACGTTCCGCGCGAAGCTCGAGCAGTACGCGGCGTACCGCGCCCAGCTGGCGGATGCGCCCGACGAAGTGGTCCAGGACGAGGTCGACCGGCTGCTCGGTGCCCTGCGTCCGGCGTCATCATCGGCACCGCTGCCCAAGGGGATGAGCCCCGAGACCCTGCGTGAAGTCACCTCGGCCCTGCGCGCCGCCGACGAGGGGTTGTCGGCGAGCGCGGCAGCGGCCACGGTCGGGACCTCCCGCGTCACGGCGCGGCGCTACCTCGAGCACCTCGCCGAGCAGGGGCTCGCCCATCGCACCGCCCGGTACGGCGGCGGCAGCGGTCGACCCGAGGTCGTCTACAACTGGGGCTGACGCGTCTCGATACGCCGCTCGTACCTCGCGACTGCTCGACGACCCTGTCTAGGAGAGTTCGAGACCCGGGTAGAGCGGGTGCTTGTCGAGCAGCTCGGCCGAGATGCCCCGGACCTTGTCGGCCATGCCGTCAGCGAGCTTGTAGGTCGCCTTCGACGGCGCGCCCGCCTTGTTGACGCCGGCCTCGGTGTTGCTGAGGACGTCGACGACCAGCTCGGCCACCTTGTCGAACTCGTCGTGACCGAAGCCCCGGGTGGTCAGTGCAGGCGTGCCGAAGCGGATGCCGGTGGTGTACCAGGCGCCGTTGGGGTCGTTCGGCACCGAGTTGCGGTTGGTGACGACACCGGCGTCGAGCAGGGCCGACTCGGCCTGACGACCGGTCAGGCCGTACTTCGCCACGTCGAGCAGCACGATGTGGTTGTCGGTGCCACCGGTGACCAGCTTGGCGTCGCGGGACAGGAAGCCCTCGGCGAGCGACTTGGCGTTGTCGGCGACATTTTGCGAGTAGGTCTGGAAGGCGGGGGTCCGCGCCTCGGCGAACGCCACCGCCTTCGCAGCCATGACGTGCGAGAGCGGACCGCCGAGCACCATCGGGCAGCCGCGGTCGACGCTGGGGGCGTACTCCTCGGTCGAGAGGATGAAGCCACCGCGCGGGCCGCGGAGCGACTTGTGGGACGTGCTGGTCACGATGTGAGCGTGCGGGACCGGGTCCTCGTCGCCCTGGAAGACCTTGCCCGCGACCAGACCGGCGAAGTGCGCCATGTCGACCATCAGCGTCGCGCCGACCTCGTCAGCGATCTCGCGCATCTTGGCGAAGTTCACGCGGCGCGGGTAGGCGGAGTAACCGGCCACCAGGATGAGCGGCTTGAACTCCTTGGCCTTGGCGCGCAGCGCGTCGTAGTCGATGAGCCCGGTCTCGGGGTTGGTGCCGTACTGCTGCTGGTGGAACATCTTGCCGCTGATGTTCGGGCGGAAGCCGTGGGTCAGGTGGCCCCCGGCGTCCAGGCTCATGCCCAGCAGTCGCTGGTTGCCGAACTCGTGGCGCAGCTTCTCCCAGTCAGCGTCGCTGAGGTCGTTCATGTTCTTCACGCCGGCGTTCTTCAACCACGGACCCTCGACGCGGTGGGCGAGGATCGCCCAGTACGCCGTCAGGTTGGCGTCGATGCCGGAGTGCGGCTGGACGTAGGCGTACTCCGCGCCGAACAGCTCGCGGGCGTGCTCGGCAGCGAGCGACTCGATGGTGTCGACGTTCTGGCAGGCGGCATAGAAGCGGTGTCCGACCGTGCCCTCGGCGTACTTGTCGCTGAACCAGGTGCCCATCGTGAGGAGCACGGCGGGCGAGGCGTAGTTCTCGCTCGCGATCAGCTTGAGCGAGGACCGCTGGTCGGCGAGCTCCTTGCGGGTCGCTTCGGCCACGCGGGGCTCGACGGCCGCGATGACCTCCAGCGCCTGGCTGTAGGCGCTGCTGACGAGGTCGGCGTTGGGGGTCTGGGCGGAGTTGTCGCTCATGGCGCACAGCGTAGTGCCGGGCTCCGACGAGTATTGAAAGGGTCGGTGCACCACCCTTGCTGGCGAGGTGGCAGGCGCTGCCTCGTGTGACCTGCGTCGCAGCCCACGGGGAAACCAGCCCCCTCAGGAGACAGATGTCCCGAATCCTGAGACGTTCGTCCACATCATGAGATTCAGATTTGGTGGGACTGCGTCCGAGGGATGAGACTCATTGACATGGTCTCTGCTGCTACCTCTGCGCACCTCGTGGTTCGTCGCCACGTGGACTTCGGGCGCACGCGCAGCATGATGTGTCGGCCCTGCTGATCACGCCGACCCTCACCCTCGAGCCGCGCCCCTCAACGCGCCTGTCAGCGAAGGACCTTCTCCCCGCATGCCCGATCTGCGCTTCCAGTCCCAGCCTCCTCGCAACACCGAGGTGCCCCGCCCCCGCCGCGCGGAGGGCCAGTGGGCCTTCGGTTACACCGAGCCGCTGAACAAGAACGAGCAGTCCAAGAAGGACGACGACCCGCTCAACGTGCGGGACCGGATCCTCTACACGTACTCCAAGCGTGGCTTCGACTCGATCGACCCGGCCGACCTGCGGGGACGCTTCCGCTGGCTGGGGCTCTACACCCAGCGCCGGCCCGGCATCGACGGCGGCCGCACCGGATCGATGGAGGAGGAGGAGCTGGACGACCGCTTCTTCATGCTTCGGGTCCGCTCCGACGGCAAGCTGCTGTCGGCCGAGGCCGTACGCACCCTGGGTCAGATCGGCATCGACTTCGCCCGTGACACCGCGGACGTCACCGACCGCGAGAACATCCAGTACCACTGGATCGAGATCGAGAACATCCCGGAGATCTGGGAGCGGCTCGAGACGGTCGGCCTGCACTCGATGGAGGCCTGCGGCGACTCGCCGCGCCCCTTCCTCGGCTCGCCGGTCGCCGGCGTCGCCGCTGACGAGATCATCGACGGCACCCCTGCCCTCGAGGAGATCGAGCGCCGCTACCTGAACAACAAGGACTTCTCGAACTTCCCGCGGAAGTTCAAGACGGCGCTGACCGGACACCCCAGCCACGACGTGTCCCCCGAGACCAACGACGTGTCGTTCGTCGGCACCGTGCACCCCGAACACGGACCCGGCTTCGACGTGTGGGTCGGCGGCGGCCTGTCCACCAACCCGATGCTCGCGCAGAAGCTCGGCGTCTGGATCCCGCTGGACGAGGTGCCCGACGTGTGGGCCGGCGTCGCCGGCATCTTCCGCGACTACGGCTACCGGCGGCTCCGCTCGCGAGCCCGCCTGAAGTTCCTGGTCGCCGACTGGGGCGTGGAGAAGTTCCGTGAAGTGCTCGAGAACGAGTACCTCGGCAAGCCGCTGGTGTCGAACGCCTCCCCCGAAGCGCCGGTCGGCCACCGCGACCACATCGGCGTCCACGCGCAGAAGGACGGCAAGTTCTACGTCGGACTCGCCCCGTCGGCAGGCCGGATCTCGGGCACGGCACTGGTGGACCTTGCCGGCCTGATCGACGAGTACGGCGTCGCAGGCGCCCGCCTCACGCCGTACCAGAAGATCGTGCTGATCGGCGTCGACGGCGACAAGGTCGAGCCGCTGCTGGAGAAGCTCGACGAGATCGGCCTGACCGCTCGACCGTCGAACTGGCGGCAGAACACGATGGCCTGCACCGGCATCGAGTTCTGCAAGCTCGCCATCGTCGACACCAAGGAACGCTCGCGCCTGCTCACGCTGGAGCTCGAGAAGCGTTTCCCGGATCTCGACACGCCCATCACCATCAACGTCAACGGCTGCCCGAACGCGTGTGCTCGGACGCAGATCGCCGACATCGGCCTCAAGGGGCAGCTGGTCACTGACGAGAACGGCGACCAGGTCGAGGGCTTCCAGGTGCACCTCGGCGGCGCCACGGGCCTGAACGCCAACTTCGGACGCAAGCTGCGCGCCCACAAGGTCACCAGCAAGGGCCTGGACGACTACGTCACCGTCGTCGTCACCAACTTCCTTGCCGACCGCACCGAGGGCGAAGCCTTCGACGTCTGGGTGCACCGGGCCGACGAGGACCTGCTGCGCGGCGACAAGACACTCGAGTCGGTCTGATGTCCGAGGAAGCCGGATCAGTGAGCGGGAGGGGTGGGACGCCGTTCCACTGCCCGTTCTGCGGCGAGACCGACCTGTGGCCCCATGAGCCCGCCGGTTGGGAATGCCGCGGCTGTCTCCGCGCTTTCACCCTCACCTCGCTCGGCATGATCAGCCGGGCCTCCACCACTGCTCCTGAAGGAGGTGCCTCATGACCGCTCCGGCCACCGCCAGCGCGCGGGCCTTCCGTGGCACCCACACCGAGGGCCGCTCCCCCGAGGAACTGCGCGAGCTGGTGTCCCACTGGGGCGCCGAGCTCGAGCTCGCCCCCGCCGAGGTCATCATCGAATGGGCCTCAGCGACGTTCGGCGACCGCTTCTGCATCACCTCCTCGATGGGCGACGCGGTGCTCGCGCACCTCGCCCAGAAGGTGGTCCCCAACATCGACGTCGTCTTCCTCGACACCGGCTACCACTTCGCCGAGACCATCGGCACGCGCGACGCGGTCCAGGCGACGATGAACGTCAACCTGATCTCGATCACGCCCGTCCAGTCGGTCGCCGAGCAGGACGCCGAGTACGGACCCGAGCTCTACAAGCGCGACCCCGACCTGTGCTGCGCACTGCGCAAGGTCAAGCCGCTCGCCGAGTCGTTGTCGAACTACGACGCGTGGGCCACCGGCCTGCGCCGCGCCGAGACGCACAACCGCGTGATCGCACCGGTCATCGGCTGGGACGCCAAGAAGCAGAAGGTCAAGGTCTCCCCCATGGCCCGCTGGAGTGACGAGCAGGTCGACCGCTACATCGCCGACAACGGCATCCTGGTCAACCCGCTCGTTTACGACGGTTACCCGTCGATCGGTTGCGCACCGTGCACCCGACGCGTCGCTCCCGGCGAGGACCCGCGCAGCGGGCGCTGGGCCGGCACCAACAAGACCGAATGCGGCATTCACTCATGAACGACGAGAAGGGAACGTACTGATGGCTGCTCCCGCCCTCATCGCCCTTGCCCACGGCAGTCGTGATCCGCGCAGCGCTGCGACGATCACGGCACTGGTCGATGCCACGAAGGCCCTGCGGCCCGATCTGCGCATCGAACGAGCCTTCCTCGACCTGGCCAAGCCGAACTTCCACACCGTGGTCGACCGGCTGGTCAAGGCCGGCTTCGAGGAGATCGTCGTCGTTCCGCTGCTCCTGACCGAGGCTTTCCACGCCCGCGTCGACGTGCCGGACGTGGTGGCCGAGGCGACCGCCCGCCACCCCGGTCTGCAGATCCGCACCACCGAGGTGCTCGGCCTGGAGCCGCGCTTCCTCGAGGTCCTCGACGAGCGACTCCGCGAGGCACTCAGCGGCGCCCGGGTGCGTGAGCTCGACGCCCTCGTGCTCGCCGCCGCCGGTTCCTCGGATCCCCTGGCCAACCAGGCCGTCGCCCGGCTGGCCCGCCTCTGGGGCGCCCACCACAAGCTGCCGGTGACCGCCGCCTACGCCTCCAGCGCACCGCCGGCCACCGGCGAGGCCGTGCGGGCGTTTCGTGCCGAGGGCCGCCGCCACATCGCGGTCGCCTCGCTGTTCCTCGCTCCGGGCAGCCTGCCCGACCGGGCTGCCGAGCTGGCGCTCGAGGCCGGCGCCGTTGCCGTGTCCGAGCCGCTGGGAGCCCACCCGGAGATCGCGCGGACCATCCTCGCGCGCTACGCCGTGGGCGCGGTCGAGCTCGTTCCCGTCTGATCACGAAATCGGGTGCGGCAGACCTGACGGTGCGGTGAACTGTCGTCATGGGAGTCGACGAACAGGGATTGCCGACGCTGTTCGAGTGGGCGGGCGGCTTGGCGCCGCTGCGACTGATGATCGACAGCTTCTACGACCGGGTCGAAGCCGACCCTGACCTGTCTGGCTTCTTTCCGGGCGGCGTCTCGGAGCACCACCGGGCGCACGTCGCGGACTGGTGGGCCGAGGTGCTGGGTGGCCCGGAGACCTACACCGAGCATCACGGTGGCTACGAGTCGATGCTCCGCCACCACCTCGGGCTGGACATCACGCCCGCCCAGCGGCACCGGTTCGCCACCACGATGAGCCTCGCCGCCGACGATGCCGACCTGCCCACCGACCCGGAGTTCCGTGCCGCGATCATCGGGTACCTCGAGTGGGGTACCCGGCTGGCCATGGAGAACTCCCAACCCGGAGCCGCGCCCGCGGAGCACGCACCCACTCCGCGGTGGGGCTGGGGCGTCGCGCCGCCGTACCTGGGGTGACGCCCCGCTCAACGGGAACATCGCGACCCGTGACGGAGTTCTGACCCCATGAGCAACCTTGCTGCGCGCACGATCGACGCCCTCGCCCACGAGCACGACGAGCTCGCGGCCCTCGCGGCCGACCTCACCACGGACGAGCTGACGGCTTCCTCGGGCGCTGATGACTGGTCGGTCGCCCAGGTGCTCTCGCACCTGGGCAGCGGAGCCGAGATCGGGCTCGCCAACCTGCGGGCAGCCCTCGGCGAGAACGACGTCCCCGACGACGACTTCAACCAGTCGGTGTGGGACCGGTGGAACGCGATGACACCGACGCAGCAACGCGACGGCTTCCTCGAGCACAACCGTGCTTCGGTCGACGCATTCGAGGCACTCACCGACGAGCAGCGCGCCTCGCTGCAGGTGGTCCTCGGGTTCGTCCCTCAGCCCCTTACCGTCGCGGCGTATGCCGGAATGAGGCTCAACGAGGTGGCTCACCACAGCTGGGACGTGCGCGTGGCCGGCGACCGGGACGCCGTACTCCAGGAAGCGAGCGCGACAGCGCTGCTCGAGCACCTTGGCACCGAGCTCGGGTTCCTGCTCGGGTTCATCGGCAAGGCCGACCGGCTCGACCGGAAGGTGGAACTGGCCATCAGCGACGCTGACTTCACCATCGTGGTCGACGACAGCGTGAGCCTCGAGCCCGGACACGGCCGACCGACCGCGACGTTCGCCGGCGCACCGGAGGCCGTGCTCCGGCTGATCGCGGGGCGGCTCCGGCCCGAGCACACGCCCGAGAGCGTTGCCGTGACCGGCAACGTCACCCTCGACGAGCTCCGGGACGTCTTCCCGGGCTACTGACGGCGGTCGGGGGCGAGAGCCGTCCCTAGAGGACCAGGGTCTCCAGCAGGTGCTCGAGAGTGCGTGCGGGGTCGGCGGTCACCCCGCCGTGGACCGGGCCCGGCTGGATCACCGTGCTGCGCGGCGCCTTGAGGAAGCCGAAGCGGGTGCTCGCATCGTCGCGCGACTCCCGGACGCCGTACGCCGTGGCGCGGAGGCTGACGCCGAAGGCCGTGTGCGCCTCCCCCCGACAGACCCGGTCGATCATGGCGAGCGCGGCGCGCACGGAGTCCAGGTCGATCCCAGCGTCGAGCGCGCGGATGCGGGCATCGTTGACCGAGGTGCGCACGCCCAGGAAGTTGTCGGCGGGGCAGTGCACGACGACGCCGACGTTGACGAACTCCTCGCGCTCGACGCGCGGGACGCAGCGCAGGGTGACGTACTGGTAGGGCTTCATGCCGACTCCCCCGCCGTCGGCAGCCAGGCGCGGCCGCCGTCACGACGGGCACGGAGGAACGCCGCGTAGTGGGCGCGTACGGCGTCCGGGTCGTCCGCGCCCGCTCTGGGTGCGAGCCAGTCGTCGCTGATGTCGGCGAGGACGGCATCGATCGCGTCGTCGCTCAGTCGCTCGGCGAGGACGGCGTCCTGGGCGAGCGCCTCGACGGCGTACCCACGCAGGATGTGCTCGGTGGCGTCGTACGGCTGGACCGCGAAGCGGCCCGGATCGCCGGGCCCGCCGGACCACGAGTGGTGGAAGTAGAGCGACGCACCGTGATCGATCGCGTACAGCACCCCGCGCCAGACCAGCAGGTTCGGGTTGCGCCAGCTGCGGTCGACGTTGGCGGTGAAGGCGTCCAGCCAGAGCACCCGGCCGGCGAGCTCGCGGTCCGGCCCGGAACCGGGGTCGTAGCCGAACGAGCCGGGCAGGAAGTCGATGCCGAGGTTGAGTCCGGCACTGGCGTTGATCAGGTCCTGCACCTCCTCGTCGGCTTCGTAGCGCGCGATGTCGGGGTCCAGCTCGAGCACGACCTGGTCGGGCGTGGGGATCTCCAGCAAGCGAGCCAGGCCGGCGACGATCACCTCGGCGACCAGGACCCGCGGCCCCTGACCGGCACCTCGGAACTTGCAGACGTAGGTCCCGAGGTCCTCGGCCTCCACGATCCCGGGCAGGCTGCCGCCCTCGCGCAGCGGCGTGACGTAGCGGGTGACCCGCACGATCGGAAGGGTCACAGCGGCTTCTCGTCGGCGAGCCGCTTCTTCTGTTCCTCGATGTCGAAGTCAGCCTGCGGCCAGTCGAGCTCGAACGACGACAGGGCGTCGTGGAGCAGGGTGCCGACGGCGAGGTTGCGATACCACTTCTTGTCGGCCGGGATCACGTGCCACGGAGCGACCTCGGTGTTGGTCCGCTCGATCGCGATCGCGTAGGCCTCCTGGTACGCGGGCCAGAGCGCTCGCTCGTCGATGTCGCCGGGGTTGAACTTCCAGTGCTTGGTCGGATCGTCGAGGCGGGCGAGCAGGCGACGCTTCTGCTCGGCAGCCGAGATGTGCAGCATGCACTTGATGATCGTCGTGCCTCGGGCAGCAAGGTCCGCCTCCCAGGCGTTGATGGCGTCATAGCGGCGCTCGATCTCGGCAGGCTCGGCCAACTGACGCACCCGCGCGATCAGGACGTCCTCGTAGTGCGAGCGGTCGAAGACACCGATCACCCCGACCGGAGGAAGGGCACGGGTGATGCGCCACAGGAAGTCGTGGGCGCGCTCCTCGTCGGTCGGAGCCTTGAACGAAGTGATCCGCACGCCCTGTGGATCAACCAGGCCCACGGTCGAACGCAGCGTGCCGCCCTTGCCGGAGGTGTCCATGCCCTGCAGGACGAGCAGGATGTTGCGCTTGCCGCCCGCCTTGCCGTCGGCGAACAACCGCTCCTGGAGATCGGCCAGTTCCGGTCCCATCGTCAGCACGGCCTCGGTCCCGCTCGCCTTGTCGCCGTCGAAGCCGGGCGCGGCGTCGGTGTCGATCGAGTCGAGGTCGATCGCACCCGGGGCAACCCGAAGCGAGGAGGTCAGGCCCGAGACGGGGAACGTTGAACTCATGGAACGACCCTAGTGCGCCTTGCCGCCCTGGCGATTGACGATCGGAGGAGTCGAGGACCAGGGGAAGTCGATCCACGCATCGGTACGACGCCAGACGTACTCCGGGTTGATCACCGTCCAGGGCTTCTCGTAGATGACGGCTGTGCGTGCCTCGGCGACGTGGTCGGCGAAGAAGTCGCGGACCACTTCGAGTGTCTTGCCGGTGTCGGCAACGTCGTCGGCGATCAGCACCTTCATGCCGGTCAGGTCGATCGCGGCCGGGGTGGGCGGCAGCATCATGGGTACGTCGAGGCGCTGGTTGACGCCGGTGTAGAACTCGACGTTGACCGCGGAGAGGTTCTTGACGTCCAGCGCGTAGCCCAGGCCCATCGCCAGGCCGAGGCCGCCACGGGCGATGGCCAGCACGATGTCGGGTTCGAAGCCGTCATCGACCACCTGGTGCGCGAGCTCGCGGACCGCGGTGCCGAACAGTTCGTAGGTCAGGATCTCCCGGGGCGGCGGCTCACTCGTCACCGGACCATTGTGGTGCACCGAGCTCGCGCTTGACCACGGCGTAGGCCAGGCCCGGCGAGTAGCCCTTTCGAGCCAGCATGCCGACGAGGCGTCGGGTGGCGACCTGGTGATCCAGCCCGCGCATGGAGCGCAGCTTCTTGCGGACCAGCGCGCCTGCCGTGTCCTCCTCGTCGCCGGGGTCGACCTCGGCCAGCACCGATCGGGCGGTCTCGTCGGCGATCCCCTTGCGGCGCAATTCGGCCGCCAGTGCCGTACGCGCGAGACCACGGGTGCGCTGCCTGCTGTCGACCCAGGCGCGGGCGAACGCCTCGTCGTCGATCAGCCCGACCTCCTCGAACCGGTCGAGCAGCCGGCCCGCCACGTCCTCGGGGACGTTGCGGCGGGCCAGCCGCTCCTCCAACTCATGGCGGCTGCGAGCCGTCGTGCTCAGCTGGTCGAGCAGGATCTTGCGCGCCACCGACTCGGGGTCGGCGTCTTCGCTCCACCCGAGGTCGTCGGGCGGCTCAGCCCTGCGGTTCGGCCAACTTGCCATGGTTCGGCCTCGGACTCAGAAGGAGTCGACGCCGATGGGCTCGTCGGAGAGCGCGTCGTTGTCGACCGTCGGTGTCACACCGAGCACCTCGAGGATCTTCTTCTCCAGCTCGTTGGCCAGGTCCGGGTTGTCCTTGAGGAAGGTCCGGGCGTTCTCCTTGCCCTGGCCGAGCTGGTCGCCTTCGTAGGTGTACCAGGCGCCGGCCTTGCGGACGAGACCTGCCTCGACGCCGACGTCGATCAGACCACCCTCGCGGCTGATGCCCTTGCCGTACATGATGTCGAACTCGGCCTGCTTGAACGGCGGCGCGACCTTGTTCTTCACGACCTTCACGCGAGTCCGGTTGCCGACCATGTCGGTGCCGTCCTTCAGCGTCTCGATCCGGCGGACGTCGAGGCGAACCGAGGAGTAGAACTTCAGCGCCCGACCACCGGTGGTGGTCTCCGGCGAGCCGAACATGACGCCGATCTTCTCGCGGAGCTGGTTGATGAAGATCATCGTGGTGTTGGAGTTGTTGAGCGCACCGGTCATCTTGCGCAGCGCCTGGCTCATCAGCCGCGCCTGGAGGCCGACGTGGCTGTCGCCCATCTCCCCCTCGATCTCGGCGCGCGGCACGAGTGCGGCCACCGAGTCGATGACGATCAGGTCGAGCGCACCCGAGCGGATCAGCATGTCGGCGATCTCGAGCGCCTGCTCACCGGAGTCGGGCTGGGACACCAGCAGGGCGTCGGTGTCGACGCCGAGGGCCTTGGCGTACTCGGGGTCGAGCGCGTGCTCGGCGTCGATGAACGCCACGATGCCACCGGCCGCCTGGGCGTTGGCCACCGCGTGCAGGGCGACGGTGGTCTTACCGCTGGACTCAGGGCCGTAGATCTCCACGACCCGGCCGCGCGGCAGTCCGCCGATGCCCAGGGCCACGTCCAGCGCGATGGCGCCGGTCGGGATCACTTCGAGGGGCGCACGGGTGTCGTCACCGAGGCGCATCACCGAGCCCTTGCCGTAGTTCTTCTCGATGCTGAGCAGCGCTGCGTCGAGCGCCTTCATCCGGTCATCGCCAGCCATGTTGTTTGCTCCTGGTGTCGTGGTGAGGTCGGTACATCGGCGACGCTATGACGAGGTCCCGACACAGCCTGATCAGCCGGGTCGTGGGTGTGGACAAGCTCGGGGAACGTCGTACCTGTGGACGACTGGCGGTGGAGCCAGCGTCCCGTGGGCACCAACCTAGACGAACAGGTGTTCGAAACCGATCAGGCGGCCCGGCGTGTCGTCTCGACGGCTGCCCGCGCCGCGGCACCGAGCACGCCCACGACGAGAACCAGGCTCGCCAGCGCCAGTGCCGGGTAACCGGCCACGTCCACGATGACACCCGCCAGCGCGCCGGCGACGGCGGCGGTCAGGCCCATCACGAGGTCCGACGTGCCCTGGACGTCGGTGCGGGCCTCGATCGGCGCGTGCTCGGCCACCAGGGTCGAGGCGGACACCATCACCAGGGACCAGCCGAGACCGAGCAGGAAGAGTCCAGCGGTCACCTGCCACGACATCCCCGTGGGCGCCGACGAGCAGAGCAGCAGCGCGACCAGCAGCGTGATTCCCCCGGCGCCGAGCACCGGCGGACGTCCGACCCGGTCGGTGAGCATGCCCACCAGCGGCGAGAAGGCGAACATGCCGAGCACGTGCACGCTGATCACGATGCCGATGACCTCGAGGCCCGAGCCGCCGTGCTCCATGTGGAGCGGCGTCATCACCATGACCCCCACCATCGTCGCGTGGGTCAGCGCGAGCGCGGCGATGGCGTAGCCGAGGATCGGTCGCTCGCCGATCGCCGTCATCGCACGGGCCCACGACGAGCGACTTCCCGAAACACGCGGCTCACGGCCGGCCGCGAGGTCCGCCTGCCCGGCAAGATCCTGCGCGAGCAGCAGCGGATCCGGACGCAGGAGTGTGCCGACCACGACGGCCGCGGCAAGCATCCCCATCGCGCCGAGTGCGAACGGCCCGGTCAGTTCCGGGATGTCGACGGCGTCAGCGAAGGCGCCGGCGGGCCCGGTCAGGTTCGGACCGGCCACGGCGCCGATCGTCGTCGCCCAGACCACCATCGAGAGCGAACGGGCACGAGTCTCGTCGGTGGCGAGGTCCGTGGCGGCGTACCGAGCAGCGCTGTTGGCCGCCGTACCGGCGCCGAGCATCACTGCGCCGACCAGGAGCACCAGCATCGAACCGACGACACCGGCGACGACGGCGAGAAGGCCACCGCACGCGCCGATGAGGTAGCCGGTCATCAGACCGGTCCGCCGTCCGCGCCGTGCCATCAGCGGCGCCAGCAGGAACGAGATGACGGCCGCGCCGAGCACCTGGGCGGTCTGGGCGAGACCCGACTGCGCCTCCGATCCGGACAGGTCGCGTGCGAGCAGGGACGCGGTCGCGATGCCGATCGTGATGCCGACGGCTCCGACCGCCTGGGTCAGGACCAGGACGCGGACGGTACGACGCTGGGCGGCGACCACGGACAGCGCAGGCGCCTGGGTGATCACCGTTCGCTCGCCGGCAGCTCGAGCACTTCCCACACCGCGCGCCACACGAACTTGGGCTGCTCACCCGCGTCGATGGCTTCACGGGTGGTCCGGCCGCCGAGCTTCGCGATCACGAAGTGATCCGCCCACACGTGCGCGTAGCCCGAACCGAGATGGCGCTCCATCCGCTCCCAGAACTCCGTGTGCCGCACCCGACCATCATCGCTGGTCGAGCCAGCGGACGTCCCAGCGGTGGTGGATCACGTCGTGCAGGTGGTAGCGCCCGAGCGTGTCCACGGTGAAGACGCTGCCGTTGCTGCGCCGACCGGGTCGCTCCCAGGCCCCCGCCCCCACCGAGTCGTAGACCGCGGCTGTCGCCTCCGCCGCCGCCACCAGATCCCGTACGACGTCCGCCGGGTCCTGCAGTTCGTAGCGATCGGCGACAGCGGACTCGTCCTGGTCCCAGTTCGCGAAGACCGGGTCGTCCTCGGTGAGCATCTGCTCCAGCCGACCGACGAAGACCCGGTGCACGTCGCGGACGTGGCAGCCGTACTCGGTGGGCGACCAGACGTCGGGTGCCGGACGCTGCCGGGCACGCGGGTCGGCCAACGCAGCGAACCAGAAGGCGGCGTTCTCGCGGACCACGCTGCCGATCGTCGATCGCCCCACGTCAGCGGCAACGAAGCCGCACTCCGCGCAGGGCTGGTCGAGCACCCACGTCCAGTCCTTGGTGTCCGGCGCAATCGTCATGCACCCATCCTCGCGGCGCGATCTGCACCGGCACGAGCGATATCCGGTCATCCTCCGTCGAGGGCCTGCCATCCAGCACGGGACGGGGGTCAGGCCTCGTGGTGCCAGTGGCGCCTTCGGCGGGCCCGGCGCGCCGAGACCCGGCTCCACACCGACTGCTGGACCACCAGCGTGAGCCAGCCGGCGACGGCCATGCCGGCGATGTTGAGGACCAGTTGGAGGGTGCTCCCCCAGATCTCGTCCGGCACCCCGAAGGCCAGGCCGAGGGCGACGTTTCCTGCTGCCGGGATCGTGGTCACCGAGATGAACACGCCCGAGAGGCCGCCGACCTTCGCGGACGTCAAGGACAGCACCCCGGCCGAGGCCGCGACGAGAGCGACGATGAACGACCACTTGTCGGGGGTGTAGATGAAGCCGGTCGCGGGCCGGGGCGCGGTCACGTCCTCCACGGTCGCCCAGCCGAGGCCACGGGCCACGAGCGCGGCCACCGTGACGACCGCGATCGCCACGAGCAACCCGACCAGCAACGAACGCGACGCGTGGAGGAACAAGGTGGGTCGGCGGCGTACCAGCGCCAGACCGAGGGCCGCGATGGGAATGAACTCGGGGCCGAGCACCATCGCACCGATCACCAGGATCTGCGAGTCCAGCACGATCGCGATGCTCGCGATCAACGTCGCGAGCGTCATGAAGGTCAGGTAGGTCCAGTTGAGCTCCGACTCCTCGTAGGCACGCTGCGTCACCTCCGCCCAGACCACGGAATCCGCCGACGACCCCGGAGTACGCCGGTCGGCCTCGAACCCGCGCTGCGACGTCCACGTCGTCACGGGCTGCACGTGGATCGCCCCCTCGCGCTGGACACCGATCCTGCGCAGCGCATCGACGACGTCGTTGGTCGCCTCGCGCGCGACATCGGCCTCGACCAGGTCGCCATCGGGCACGAGCGACGCGCCCTCGATGCAGGTCAGGCTGCTGACCGCGGGGTCCGCACGGAGCACCGCGATGACGTCGTCGGTCAGCGCGTGCGGGGAGGTGATCCGGAAGTGCTGCACGGTCAGGGTCTCGCGCTGATCAGGCGATCGCGGCGGTGCCGAAGGCGACGTTGAACTTGTCGCACCAGATCACGACGGACAACATCTCCGTGAGGTCGGCACCTTCCGGAATCTCGTAGCGCGAGCTGCCCTTGTTGCCCTTGAGCTCGCCGAGCTTCACGTAGTCGCCGTTGTCGTAGTTGCTCCACGAATCGAAGCAGCCGTCGCAGCCGCCGCCGCTCTCCTGGTCGGTGATCCAGACGTGCAGGTCCGGGCCGTTGGAGGTGTCGAGTCCGTCGAGGAGCACGAACCGGCTGCCGTCGCTGCGGCGATAGATCTTCGCCTCGCCGGAGGTGCCGTGCTCGGCGTCGATGAAACTGCCGGAGGCCAGCTCGACGCGCGTCCTCACGGTGCCGGACGCCTCGGGGACGGCCGTGTCGGAGAGCCCGGCGCTCGCCGTACCGACGACCTCGCTGGCGTCGTCGCCGTCGTCGACCTCCTTGTCGATGAAGAGCAGCCAGGGCTGGAACACCAGCGCACCGACCACCACGACAACGAGGAGGACGCCACCCACCGTCAACCAGATCCTGCGCCTGCCCGTCATGCTCCGACTCTAGGAGACCCAGGTTCGCGCGACCAGCGGGACACCCGGGCGGTAGGCCAGGTGGACGTGACTCGGGGCGTCGAGGAGGACCAGATCGGCTCGCGACCCGGGCACCAGCGATCCCACGTCGGACCGACCGAGCGCTTCCGCACCGCCGGCGGTTGCGGCCCACACGGCCTCGGCCGGGGTGAGACCCATGTCGCGCACCGCAAGGGCGATGCAGAACGGCAGCGAGCTCGTGTACGACGACCCGGGGTTGCAGTCGCTGGCCAGGGCCACCGTGACGCCGGCATCCACCAGCGACCGCGCGTCCGGGTAGGGCTGGCGGGTGCTGAACTCCACGCCGGGCAGCAACGTCGCGACCGTCTCGGTGTCGCGGAGCGCGTGGACGTCGTCGTCGGAGAGGTACGTGCAGTGGTCGACCGCGGCGAGCCCGAGCTCCGCGGCGAGCTGGACACCGGGGCCGGGCCCGAGCTGATTGGCGTGCAGCCGACCACGGAGCCCGAGGGCCGCGCCGGCCGAGAGAATGGCACGCGCCTGATCGGCGTCGAAGGCGCCCCGCTCGCAGAACACGTCGATCCAGCGGGCGTACGGCGCCGCAGCGGTGAGCATCGGACCGGTGACCAGCGCGACGTAGCCGGCCGGGTCGTCGGCGTACTCGGGCGGGACGACGTGGGCGCCGAGGAAGGTGGTCTCGGTGGTGAAGGCGCTGGCGATCCGAAGCGAGCGGGCCTCGTCATCAACGGTCAGGCCGTAGCCGGACTTGATCTCGACGGTCGTCGTGCCCTGGCTGCGCATCTCGGCCACCAGTCGCGCGACGCCGGCTTCGAGATCCGCGTCGGAAGCGGCCCTGGTGGCCGCGACGGTCGTGCGGATGCCGCCGGCGGCGTACGACTCCCCCGCCATCCTCGCCCGGAACTCCGGTGCGCGGTCGCCAGCGAAGACCAGGTGGCTGTGGCTGTCGACGAACCCCGGTAGCACGGCCGCGCCGCCGACGTCGATGACCTCGTCCGCGGCCGGTGCGGCGGATGCAGCGCCCACCCAGGTCACCAGGCCGCCGTCGATCACGACCGCGGCATCGGTCCGAAGTCCCAGCAGGTCGTCGGCCGCCGGGTCGTTCGTGACGAGTTCGCCGATGTTGGTGACCAGGGTGCTCATTGCCACACCTTGTCGATCGCAGCGGCCAGGTCGCGTCCGACGCGCCCGTGGTCGCCGTCGAAGACCACGTGGCCGTCGATGACGACCTGGGTGACGTCGGCGGCCGCCGCGGCGAACACAGCGGTGTGGTCGTCCGCTCCGGTGCCGGCGGTGCGGGGGCTGGCCGGGTCGATCGTCACGACGCCCGCGTCATCGAGTCCGAGCGAGGCATGGCCGTCGACGGTCGCGCAGTCGAGCAGGGCGCGGGCCGACCAGTGGCCGCGGACGCCGGTCCGCAACCGGTCGTGCATCTCGACGCCGCGCATCTCCTCGAACAGGTCGATGATCGCGTGGCTGTCGGAGCCGAGGGAGATCCGGGCGCCGGCGGCGCGCAGGTCGGACGCCCGGCCGAGTCCGTCCGCGAGGTCGCGCTCGGTCGTGGGACACATGCAGACGAAGCAGCCGGAGTCGCCGATCGTGCGGACGTCGGAGTCGGTCAGATGGGTGGCGTGGACGAGGGTCGTGCGGGGTCCCAGGACGCCCGCCTCGGCGAGCACCTCCGTCGGAGTCAGGCCGTACGCCGCCAGGCAGGCGTCGTTCTCGGCCGGCTGTTCGGACAGGTGGGCGTGGACCGGCCTCCCCGCGGAGAGTGCCCAGCCCGCCACGACGGCCATCTGGTCCTTCGGCACGGCGCGGACGCTGTGGATCGCCGCACCGACCCGGTCGTCGTCGAAGGCCGCAACACGCTCGGCCCAGGCCTCGGCGCTGCCGTCGCTGAACCGGCGCTGCACGCCCTCGGCCGGCTGGCCGATCCCGGCCGTGAGGTAGCAGGTGTCGAGCAACCGGATCCGGATCCCCGCGTCATCCGCGGCGGCGAGCAGGGCGCGCCCCATCTCGTTCGGGTCGTCGTACGGCGTCCCGTCGGGCTGGTGGTGCAGGTAGTGGAACTCCCCCACCGCGCCGATGCCGCCGGCCACCATCTCGGCGTAGGTGGCGCGGGCGAGCTCGTGGTAGAGGTCCGGGGTGAGTCGGCCGGCCAGGTCGTACATCTGCTCGCGCCAGGTCCAGAAGCTCCCGGTGCCCTGCTGGGTCCGGCCGCGCAGCGCGCGGTGGAACGCATGGGAGTGGGCGTTCGCCATCGCGGGGATCGTCAGGGCCGTCACGCCACGAGCCCCGTCAACGCGTCGGCCAGCGCGGTCACCCCGACCAGGCAGTCGGCCGTCTCCGCGGTCTCGTCGGGCGAGTGCGAGACGCCGGACGGGTTGCGGACGAAGAGCATCGCCGACCGGATCCCGGCCGCCTGCAGGATCCCGGCGTCGTGACCGGCCTGGGTGGGCAGCACCGGAACCCCGGCACCGACCAGGTCGCGCAACGCCGCGTCGAAGGTGACCTCGCCACTGACCGACTCCCGGGTGACGGTGACACGAGTGCCGTCGCGGTCTGCCCGCTCGGTCGCCTGTCGCTCGATCGCCGCGGTCAACGCCACCAGCGCCGAGCTGTCCTCGGCGCGGGCATCGAGCCAGGCCGTCACCAGCGAGGGCACGGCGTTCGTGCCGTTGGGCCGGACGTCGATCCGGCCGAAGGTCGCGCGCTGACCGGACAGCCGGGCCTGCTTGTTGGCCGCGAGGGCGGTCATGGCGAACGTGAGCATCGGGTCCGCCCGGTCCTCCATCCGCGTGGTGCCGGCATGGTCAGCGCGGCCCGCGACGTCGTAGCGCCAACGGCCGTGGGGCCAGATCCCGCTCGCGACGCCGACGGCGGCGTCGTGATCGATCAGGGCGCGACCCTGTTCGACGTGGAGCTCGACGTAGGTGTCGACGCCGTCGAGCAGCGTCGACGAACCACCCTCGATCACGTCGCCGAGGCGTACGCCGTCACGGTCGGTCAGCTCGCGTGCGTCGTCCCACGAGGCCGCGCCGACGGCCAGGCGCGAGCCGAGGCACGCGCGTCCGAACCGGGAACCCTCCTCCTCGACGAAGGCGGCGACACCCAGTGGTCTCGCGGGCACGACGCCACGTGCCCGCATCAGGTCCAAGGCGGCGAAGGCGGAGACGACGCCGAGCGGGCCGTCGTACGCGCCGCCGTCGAGGACGGAGTCGAGGTGGGAGCCGGTGAGGATGGCGCCCGGCGTCTCGATACGCCCGCTCGTACCTCGCGGGCCACTCGACGAGCCTGGCGGGGTCCACCAGGCGACGAGGTTGCCGAAGGGGTCCTCCTCGATCTCGAGCCCGCGCGCCACGGCGGCTTCGCGGAACCACGCACGCAGCTCGAGCTCGGCCGCCTCCCAGGGCTGCCGGAAGTAGCCGCCAGAGGCGGCGGAGCGTCCGACCGGTGCGAGGTCGGTCCACATCTGCTCGAAGTCAGCCATCCTGCATCGGAATCCTCACGTCGCGCTCCGCAGCCACCTCGACCGCCCGGTCGTAGCCGGCGTCGACGTGACGGATCACGCCCATGCCCGGGTCGTTGGTGAGCACGCGCTCGATCTTCTGCGCGGCGAGCTCGGTCCCGTCGGCGACACACACCTGGCCCGCATGGATCGAGCGTCCCATGCCGACCCCGCCACCGTGGTGGATCGACACCCACGACGCACCCGAGGCGGTGTTGACGAGGGCGTTGAGCAGGGCCCAGTCGGCGATCGCGTCGGAGCCGTCGAGCATCGCCTCGGTCTCGCGGTACGGCGACGCGACCGACCCGCAGTCCAGGTGGTCGCGGCCGATCACGATCGGCGCCTTGAGCTCGCCGGAGGCGACCATCTCGTTGAACTTCAGTCCGGCGAGGTGGCGTTCGCCGTACCCGAGCCAGCAGATGCGCGCGGGCAGGCCCTGGGAAGTGCACCCGCTCCTGGGCCATGGTGATCCACTTGTGCAGCCGCGCGTTGTCGGGGAAGAGCTCGAGGATCGCCCGGTCGGTCGCGGCGATGTCGGCCGGGTCCCCGGAGAGCGCAGCCCAGCGGAACGGGCCGCGGCCCTCGCAGAACAGCGGCCGGATGTACGCCGGCACGAAGCCCGGGAACTCGAACGCCCGGTCGTAGCCGCCCTTGCGGGCCTCGTCGCGGATCGAGTTGCCGTAGTCGAAGACCTCGGCGCCGGCGTCCTGGAACTCCACCATCGCCCGCACGTGCGCGGCCATCGAGGCCTGCGCCTCCTTCGTGAAGCTCTGCGCGTCGCGCTGCGCGCGGTCGTGCCACTCCTCGAACGGGACGCCGAGCGGGAGGTAGGACAGCGGGTCGTGGGCCGAGGTCTGGTCCGTGACGATGTCGATCGGCGCGTTCATCTCCAGCAGCTGCGGGAAGACCTCAGCGGCATTGCCGAGGAGACCGATCGACAGAGCCCGCTTCTCGTCGCGCGCGGCGACGGCCAGCTCCAGCGCGTGGTCCAGCGAGTCCGCCTCGACGTCGAGGTAGCGGTGCTCGATCCGGCGGGTGATCCGGCTCTGGTCGACGTCGACGCAGATCGCGACACCGTCGTTCATCGTCACCGCGAGGGGTTGGGCGCCGCCCATCCCGCCGAGGCCCGCGGTCAGCGTGATCGTTCCGGCAAGGGTCCCGCCGAAGCGCTTGTCCGCGACAGCGGCGAAGGTCTCGAAGGTGCCCTGGAGGATGCCCTGGGTGCCGATGTAGATCCACGAACCCGCCGTCATCTGGCCGTACATCGTCAGGCCGAGGTCCTCGAGCCGCCGGAACTCCTCCCAGTTGGCCCAGTCCCCCACCAGGTTGGAGTTCGCGATCAGCACACGCGGCGCCCACTCGTGGGTGCGCATGACGCCGACCGGCTTTCCGCTCTGCACGAGCATCGTCTCGTCGTCCTCGAGGTCGCGCAGGGTGCGCACGAGTGCGTCGTACGCCTCCCAGTTGCGTGCGGCCTTGCCCGTGCCGCCGTACACGACGAGGTCCTCGGGTCGCTCGGCATTCTCGGGGTCGAGGTTGTTCATCAGCATCCGCAGCGGAGCCTCGGTCTGCCACGACTTCGCGGTCAGCTCGGTGCCGGTGGCGGCGTGGATGGGCAGGCGGGGGTTCGACTCGGTCATGCGAGTTCTCCGATCGTGTCGACGACGGCGGCGGTGACCGCGCGGCTGAGGACCAACTGGTAGGCGGATTCGATCTCGGGGGCGAGGAAGCGGTCGGTGCCCGGGCCTCCGACACCGGCGTCGCGCAGCAGGGCGACGACAGCTCCTGTGGCCGGGCTGGGCACGAGCGGCGAACGCAGGTTGAGGGCACGCGCCGCCGTCATCAGCTCGACCGCCAGGACCCGGGTGAGGCCGTCGACGGACCGGCGCAGCTTGCGGGCCGAGGACCAGCCCATCGACACGTGGTCCTCCTACATGGCGCTCGACGGGATGGAGTCGACGGACGCCGGGGCCGCGAGCCGCTTGAGCTCGGAGACGATCGCCGCCTGGGTGTACTGCGCGATCATCAGGCCCGAGTCGACGCCCGGGTCGTCGGCGAGGAACGGCGGCAGCCCGTGGCTGCGGAACTTGTCCAGGAACCGGTCGGTCCGACGCTCCGCGATCGAGGCGACGTCGGCAGCGACGATCGCCAGGAAGTCGAGCACGTAGGCGACCGGTGCTCCGTGGAAGTTGCCGTTGCTCTCGACGCGATCACCGAGGACGACCGGGTTGTCGATCGCGGAAGCGAGCTCGCGGCCCGCGACCGTGGCCGCGTGGGCGACGGTGTCACGGGCGGCGCCGTGCACCTGGGGCGAGCAGCGCAGCGAGTACGCGTCCTGCACGCGGTTGCAGTCGGGGCCGCGGTGCGAGGCGACCACGCCGGAGTCGGCGAGCAGGGCGGTCAGGTTGGCGGCCGACAGCGCCTGGCCGGGATGGGGTCGGATCGCCTGCAGCTCGGGGGCGAACACCCGGTCGGTGCCGAGCTGACCCTCGACCGACATGGCCGCGGAGATGTCGGCGACGCGGAGCAGGTCGGTGAGGTCGTCGATGGCGAGCACCAGCATGCCGAGCATGCCGTCGGTGCCGTTGATCAACGCCAGCCCCTCCTTCTCCTGGAGCTCGACCGGGGTGAGACCGGCTGCGGCCAGCGCCTCGGCGGCCTCGACGAGCTCGCCGTCGGCGTTGCGCACGGGGCCCTCGCCCATCAGCGCCAGCGCGCAGTGCGCGAGAGGCGCGAGGTCACCCGAGCAGCCGAGCGAGCCGTACTCGTGGACCACCGGGGTGATGCCGTGCGTGAGGAGTCCGGCGAGCAGCTCGGCGGTCTCCCGTCGTACGCCGGTGCGACCGGTGGCGAGCGTCGACAGCCGGAGCAGCATCAGCGCCCGCACCACCTCCCGCTCGACCTCGGGCCCGCTGCCGGCGGCATGCGAACGCACCAGCGAACGCTGCAGCTGGGCGCGCAGCTCGGGCGCGATGTGGCGGGTGGCCAGCGCGCCGAACCCCGTCGAGACGCCGTACGACGGTGTGGGCGATGCCGCCAGGTCCTCGATCACCCCGCGAGCGCGGTCGATCGCTGCAAGCGACTCGTCGCTGAGCACCACCGCCGCACCCCGGCGGGCCACCGCCACCACGTCCTCGAAGGAAACCGCACCCGTCCCGACCGTCACCGTCTGCATGTCCTCATTCCACCGGTCGGTGGTGCCGGTGACCAGAGCATGCAAGGTCCCGCTGTCTCGGATACGAGACATTGCGAGTTCGCCGTGGCACGCTCGGACCCATGAGCCAGGTCCCTGCCGCCACCCGCGCGCTGCGGGTGCTGCGCTTCCTCGCCGGCCAGCCCGAACCTGTCGCCGTCGACCGGATCGCACGCGAGATCGGGATCCCGCGCTCGACGACCTACCACCTGCTCCAGGCGATGGCCGACGAAGGATTCGTCGTGCACCTCGCCGACGACCGGCGCTACGGCTTGGGCGTGGCTGCGTTCGAGGTCGGCAGCGGATACGCCCGACAGGCGCCCCTGCAGCGGATCGCACGCCGACCGCTCGCGGGCCTGGTCGACCAGACCGGTCACAGCGCGCACCTCGCCGTGCCGCACGGTCGCGACGTGCTCTACGTCCTCGAGGAGCGGGCGCCCGGTCGGCCGCCGCTGGTCACGGACGTCGGCGTCCGGTTGCCCTCGCACCTCACCGCCAGCGGTCGCGCGATCCTCGCCCACCTGCCCGCCAGCCAGGTCCGCGCCCTCTACCCGGACCGCACGGCCTTCGTCGACCGAACCGGCGTCGGTCCCGGCTCACCGACCGCCCTGCGCGCCGTACTCACCGAGACCCGGCGGCGCGGCCACGCGATCGAGGACGGCGAGGTGACGGCGGGGCTCGCGAGCGTGGCCGCAGCTGTGCTCGACCACAACGGGCTTCCGGTAGCCGGGGTTGCGATCACGTTCCCCCTGGCCGGGGCGGACGCCGACCGCCTCGCCGCGGCCGTCGTCTCCACGGCCGCGACCCTCACCCGCCGCCTCCACGGTCGCTGACAAGCGATGGTCCCTGACGAAAAGCACCGAATTGCCGACTCCGGCGGTGCTTTTCGTCAGGGACTATCGCTGCGGGCGACGCGACCCAGCCACCATGCCAGCGCGTGGTCGGTGCCACCGTAGGCGGCGGTCATCACGCGGCCCACCTCGGCGAGAATCCGCGGCCGGTCCTCGACCCCGGCCTGCTGGGCCTCCCTCGCGAGCGCCGCACCTTCGTCCCAGGCGTCGACAGCAGTCGGCAACGGGAGCGCTGCCAGCTGACGGGCGCTCACCTTCACCGATCCCGGCGACAGGCCGGTCCCGAGGTAGCGCGCCGCGGCGTGCGCCACGACGGGCGGCGCGAGCGTCACCGCCAGCAACCGCCACAGGTTCGCCGGGTCGTGCGGGGCGACCGTCACGACGGGCACCGAGGGCAGCCACGCACCTTCGGCATCGGCGACAGCCTCGATCACCCGGCCCTGCCCGGCCACCAGCAGCTTGGGCACCAGCCGTGCCTCGACCCACCCGGCGAGCTCGCCGTCGGCACGGAGAGCGGCGAGATCGACCGACAGGGCGTCGTACTGCTGGCGCGCGAAGCGGGTGGTGGCCCTGCCCCAGCGGAGCTCGGCCGGATCGATCAGGCCGCTGGTGACCAGCCGAGCGTCGCCCTCGCGCAGACCGTCGGGACTGTCGCGGACAAAGGGCTCGAGGCCGTAGTACTGGTCACGGAAGTCGGCGGTGCAGGTCGCGAGGTCGCCGACGACGCCAGTGTCGGCTGCGAGCGAGATCTCCGGGATCCCGAAGTACGACGCCGCCAGGCTCCCCCACGCGTCGGGCGGGAGCGTCGACGGAGTGCCGATCCGCACCACCGGGACGCAGGTCAGGACCGGGGTGCCGGCGAAGACCGGCTTGTCCGAGCACCAGAAGTCGGTGATGGCTCCGCGCTCCGCGACGGCCGCACGCACCGGGCCCGCGTCGCGTGCGGCGAGCACCGACAGCGGCTGGACGAGCGCGACGACCCCGCCGTCGAGCACGAGGTCGAGAGCGTGACGCAGGAAGACCGCACTGGTGTCGGTGTACGCACCCAGGCCCCGGCGATGACGATCGGACTGCCCGGCAGTGCTGCTGCGCAGCTGGCCCAGGAAGGGTGGATTGCCGACCACCGCGTCGAAGCGGCGCCCCTCCCACGCCGTCAGCCCGTCGGCGACGAGGACCTGTCGCGCGATGTCGGCAACCGACACCGACGGGTCCTCCGCCTGCAGTCGCTCGCGGGCGATCCGGACCGCCTCCGGGTCGAGGTCGGAGCCATGGACGGCGCGCACCCCGAGACGACGTGCGGCCGCGACGAGGAAGTGCCCGGTGCCGCAGGCCGGGTCGAGCACCGTCCCCTGGGTCGGCAGCGCATGGTCGAGGACCCATGTCACGAGTTCCGGCGGGGTGTAGAACGCGCCCTGTCGGCGCCGATCGTCGGGCCGGTCCGCAGCGAGCTCCTGCTCGTAGGCAGCGGACTGCGCTGCAGCGTTCTGACGCTGGTCGGACACGGCCGCAGCCTAGTGTCGAGACAGCACCCCTTCGTTCACCGTGTTATAGTCAAACTGACTACAACATCGAGGAGTCGGAATGGCCCGCACCGGACTGCTGACCGATCGCTACGAGCTGACGATGCTCGACTCGTTCGTGCGCGACGGCATGGTGGAGCGCCCCACCGTGTTCGAGGCGTTCTCGCGGCGACTGCCCGAAGGTCGCCGCTACGGCATGCTCGCCGGCCTCGGACGGTTGCTCGCACTGATCGAGAACTTCGCCTATGACGCCGACGAGCTCGCCTGGCTGCAGGAGCAGGGCGTCATCGGCGCAGCCACTGCGGCCTACCTGCGGGACTTCACGTTCAGCGGCGACATCGACGGCTACCGCGAAGGCGACCTCTATTTTCCCGGCAGTCCGATCTTCACCGCCGCCGGCACGCTCGGCGAATGCCTCGTGCTCGAGACCCTGGTCCTCAGCGTGCTCAACCACGACACCGCGATCGCCAGCGCCGCCGCGCGCATGGTCGACGCGGCCCGGGGTCGCCCGATCATCGAGATGGGCGGACGACGCACGCACGAGCAGGCAGCGATCGCCACCGCGCGCGCGGCCCACCTCGCCGGGTTCGCCTCGACGAGCAACCTCGCCGCGGGCCTCGAGTTCGGGGTCCCGACGGCCGGCACCGCCGCCCACGCCTTCACGCTCGCCCACGACACCGAGGCCGACGCGTTCCGCAGCCAGGTCGAGGCGCTCGGCGTCGGCACCACGCTGCTTGTCGACACCTACGACATCGCCGAGGGCATCCGAACCGCAGTCGACGTGGCCGGGACCTCGCTGGGAGCCGTGCGCCTCGACTCGGGCGACCTCAGCGAGGAGGCGCACAAGGCGCGGCTCCTGCTCGACCAGCTCGGCGCGACCGCCACCCGGATCGTGGTGACCAGCGACCTCGACGAGTTCGTCATCGCCGCGCTGGCCGACGCCCCCATCGACGGGTACGGCGTCGGCACCCGCGTCGCCACCGGCTCGGGCCACCCGACGGCGAGCATGGTCTACAAGCTCGTCGCGATCGCCGACGGACCCGGCCAGCCCATGCGCCCAGTCGCGAAGAAGTCCCAGGACAAGGCATCGGTCGGCGGCCGCAAGACCGCGTTCCGCGAGTACGACGCCAACGGTCTCCTCGTCGCGGAGTTCGTCACCCGCGACGGCGACCCGGCACCCGGCGACGACGCGCGACCGGTCCAGGTTCCGCTGATCCGGGCCGGAGCGGTCGTGCACACGCCGACCCTCGACGAGATCCGGGCCTTCGCGGCCGCCGCGCTGGCCACGTTGCCGGCCGACGTGCGCGGCGTGGCCGCCGGGCCGTCGTACCTGACATGTACGGAGGTCGAGGAGGTTGCGCAGCAACCGTCTCGAGACCAGGGAAAGGACACCAGCATGAACCGCGCACTCATCGTCGTCGACGTCCAGAACGACTTCGTGGAGGGAGGTTCCCTCGGCGTGACGGGCGGGCGCGAGGTCGCCGGTCGGATCAGCGAGCACCTCGCAGCGAGGGCCCACGACTACGCGCTGATCGCCGCGTCGCGGGACTGGCACCACGCCGGCGAGACCAACGGCGGCCACTTCCACGCACCCGGCGAGGACCCCGACTTCGTGACGACCTGGCCGGTGCACTGCGTGCAGGGCGAGGCCGGGTCGGACTACGCGCCCGAGCTGGTGACCGACGCCGTCACCCATCACGTCGTCAAGGGCATGGGCGAGGCGGCGTACTCGGCCTTCGAGGGCGTCACCGGCGACGGTGCCCGCCTGGCCGACCTCCTGCGCGCCGCCGGGGTGACCGAGGTCGACGTCACCGGGATCGCGACCGACCACTGCGTCCGCGCCACCGCACTGGATGCGGTGAAGGAGGGCTTCACCGTGCGTCTCCTGGCGGGACTGCACGCCGGGGTCGCCCCGGACAGCTCAGCGTCGGCTCTCGAGGAGATGGCAGCGGCCGGTGTGGAGGTGACGGCATGAGCACCCACCCGCCCTTCGCGGTTGCCGTCGACCTGGCCATTTTCACGATCCGCGACGGCGCCCTGGCCGTCCTGCTCGTCGAGCGCGGCGAAGACCCGTTTGCGGGTTCATGGGCACTGCCCGGCGGATTCGTCGAGCCCGACGAGGACGCCGAACAGGCAGCCTGGCGCGAGCTCCGCGAGGAGACCGGTGTGGACCGGTTCCCCGGCCACCTCGAGCAGTTGCGCACCTATTCCGCACCCGACCGCGACCCGCGGATGCGCGTGGTGTCGGTCGCCCACGTGGCACTGGCGCCCGATCTGCCCGAGCCGGAGGCGGGCACCGACGCCGCCGACGCGCGCTGGTGGGTGGTGGACGACCTGCTCGAGGGCGAGGACGCACCGACACTGGCCTTCGACCACCGCGAGATCCTCGTCGACGCCCGCGAGCGGGTGCGCGCGAAGCTGGAGTACACGACGCTCGCGACCGGCTTCGTCAGCGAGCCGTTCACACTGCCCGAGCTGCGCCGCGTGTACGCCGCGGTGTGGGGAGCTCCCCCGGACCTCGGCAACTTCCGTCGCAAGGTGCTCGGCACCGAGGGCTTCGTGGTTGCCACCGACACCCACGGTGACCCGACCGAGAGTGGCGGCCGCCGTGCCCTGCTCTACCGCCGCGGCCCCGCGGTCGTCGTACAGCCGCCGATGGTGCGGGGCTGAACCTTCATCAACCCAACGGTTGACAAAGGCCCTCGACGGGCGTTTACTCAACCTCATGGTTGAACAAGACGACCGGTTGTCACGGGTCTTCTCGGCGCTCGCCGACCCGACCCGTCGTGACATGGTCGCCCGTCTCGCGGCGGGCGACGCGACGGTGAACGAGCTGGCGGCGCCGTACGACGTCTCGCTCCAGGCCGTCTCCAAGCACCTCAAGGTGCTCGAGGAGGCCGGGCTGGTGAGTCGCAGTCGCGACGCCCAGCGCCGACCCGTGCATCTGGATGCGGAGGTCTTCGACCTGATGACGAAGTGGATCGAGCGCTACCGGCAGCAGGCCGAGGAACGCTTCCAGCGACTGGACGCGGTGCTGGCCCGCCTGCAGGGCAAGGCCTCCCCCGCCGACGAACGACCCGAACGGATCGAAGGAGAAGCAGGATGAACACCAGCACCACCAGCCCGGGAACAGCCATCGAGGCGGACCCCGAGGTCCCCACCGTGAAGATCGTCCGCGACTTCGACGCACCCCGCGAGCTCGTCTGGCGCGCCCACGTCGAACCCGAGCTGATCGCGCAGTGGCTCGGTCCGCACTCGATCGGCATGGACATCGAGGTGTGGGACATGCGCACCGGCGGCGAGTACCGCTACACGGCCACCCGTGAGGGCGAGGAGATCGCGCACTTCTACGGCTCGGTCCACCGAGTCACCGAGAACGAGAAGATCGTGCAGACCTTCGGGTTCGAGGAGATGCCCGAGGCGGTCAGCCTCGACACGCTCACCCTGCACGACCTTCCCGACGGCGGCACCCGCCTGGAGATCCTGTCGGTCGTCTACGACTTCGAGTCCCGCGCAGGCATGCTCGCCAGCGGCATGGAGGTCGGCGTCAACGAGGGGTACGACGCCCTCGACTCCCTGCTCGCGACCCTCAAGGCCACCGCATGATTCCCGCCGAGCCCGCCGCCGAGCACGCGTCCATCGCCGCGACCTTCGCCGAGAAGGTGCGCGGCGTCGCCCCCGGCGGGTGGGACGCGCCCACACCAGTGCCGGACTGGACGGCCCGCGACGTCGTACGGCACCTGGTGGAGTGGTTCCCGCACTTCCTCGCCGGCGGCTCCGACATCAGGCTCCCCGCGGGGCCGTCCGTCGACGACGACCCGGTCGCCGCCTGGGACCACCACGCCGCCGCGGTGCAGGCGGTGCTCGACGACCCGGGGTCGGCAGACATCACCTTCGCCCACCCGCACCTGCCGCCGATGCCGCTCCCGCAGGCGACCGCGCAGTTCTACACCAACGACGTCTTCATGCACACCTGGGACCTGGCCCGCGCCACCGGCCAGGACGACCGCCTCGACACCGACCGTTGCCGGTCGATGTTCGAGGGCATGGAGCCGATGGACGAGATGCTCCGCCAGAGCGGCCAGTACGGCGCGCGCGTCGCTGTCGCCGATGACGCCGGCCCCCAGGACCAGCTGATCGCCTTCATCGGCCGCGACCCGGAGTGGCGCCCCTGAAGCCGGGCCCACCAACCGGCCCGCGATGGCACGATGTCGCCATGGCGGAGAAGGTGCGGTTCCCGAGTGTCACCGGCGAACTGCTCGCCGGACTGGTCGATCTCCCCGTCGGCGAGGTCCGCGGCTGGGGAGTCTTCGCCCACGGCTTCACCCTCGGCAAGGACTCGCCGGCCGCGGCGCGGATCTGCAAGCAGCTCGCCGCCGAGGGCGTCGGCATGCTGCGTTTCGACAACCTCGGCCTGGGTGATTCCGAGGGCGACTGGGGCGACGGCGGCTTCACCCACAAGGTGGCCGACACCGTGCAGGCCGTGGAGTTCATGAACGCCGCCGGCCGTGGAGTGGAGATCCTCGTCGGTCACTCGTTCGGCGGAGCTGCTGTGCTCTCCGCAGCGCTGGAGGCACCCACGGTCCGGGCCGTCGCGACCATCGGCGCCCCGTTCCAGCCGAACCACGTCGAGCACAACTTCGACGCCATCCTCGATCGCGTCATGAGCGAGGGCGAGTCGGAGTGGCTGATCGGCGGCAAGGCGCTGACCTTGCGCCGTACCTTCATCGAGGACGTCCGGAAGGCCGATTTGGCAGCGTGCATCCCCGCACTGAAGCGCCCACTGCTGGTGATGCACTCCCCCACGGACAACACGGTCGGGATCGCCAACGCGAGCGACATCTTCCGGGCCGCCAGGCACCCGCGGAACTTCATCTCGCTGGAGGGGGCCGACCACTTCCTCACGGCACCCGGACAGGCCAAGCGGGCCGCGCGGATCATCAGTGCGTGGGCCGACCAGTACCTCGCCCTGGACTGACGTGGCCGAAACCCGCTCGTGGGATGTCGGTGCGGCGCCCTAACCTCGTTCCATGGCGTACGACGAAGAGCTGGCCGGGCGGCTCCGCGAGCTGCTGGACGACGATCTTGCGCTCGCCGGACAGGCGCTGACCGAGCAGAAGATGTTCGGCGGACTGGGTTTCCTCATCGGCGGCAACATGGCCGTCGCGGCGAACAGCAAGGGTGGCCTGATGGTGCGGGTCGATCCTGCGCAGACCGAGGAGCTGGTCTCTTCGACGGCCGCCTCGCGGATGCACATGGGCGAGCGCACGATGAACGGCTGGCTGCACGTCGACATCGCCGACTGTGCCAGCGACGATGCCCTTCGAAAGTGGGTCGACCTCGGCGCGTCGTACGCCGCCGCCCTCCCGCCCAAGTGAGGGCGTTCTGGGCAGCGCTGCCCACCGAAGGGCGCTGGCTCCTGTCGACGGTAGCCGTGCAGACGCTCGGGCGGGGTCTGACCCTCCCGTTCACGCTGATCTACCTCCACGAGGTGCGCGGCTTCGACCTCGGTCTGTCCGGCACCCTCATGGCCCTGATCGCGGTCGTCGCGCTCGCGGTCACCGGACCCGGCGGCGCGCTGACCGACCGCTACGGCGCCCGCGCGATCCTGCTGTTCGGCATCGTGGCGATGATCGCGGGCAACGTCCTGCTCGCGTTCGCCACCACACCGGCCGTCGCCGCCATCGCGCTCATCCTGATCGGTCTCAACTTCGGCGTCTCCTGGCCAGCCTTCAACGCCCTCATCGCAGCCGTGGTCACCGGCGAGCTCCGCCAGCAGTACTACGGCATCAACTTCGCGCTGGTGAACCTCGGCATCGGGGTCGGCGGCATCGTCGGGGGCCTGTTCGCCGACGTCGACCGCCCCGGCACCTTCACCATGATCTTCCTGGGTGACGCCGCGTCCGGGCTGATCCCGCTGGCGCTGCTGCTCGGCCCGCTCCGGCACGTGCACGGCCGGGCGGCCGAACCCGAGGACGGGTCCGCCAGACCCACTGTCAGCTACCTGCAGATCCTTCGCGAGCCGGCGGTGCGCTGGCTGACAGCTCTCACCTTCGTGGCGATGTTCATCGGCTATGGACAGCTCGAGGCAGGAATGCCGGGGTTCTCCCGTCAAGTCGCCGAGGTGTCGACCCGGACCGTCGGCCTGGCCTTCGCCGTCAACACAGCCGTGATCGTGCTGCTCCAGTTCACCGTGCTGTCGAAGATCAGCGGTCGGAGACGGACCCGGGTCATGATCGTGATGGCCGTGATCTGGGCCGCGGCGTGGGGCCTGCTCGGCGCCAGCGGCACGGCACCGGGCGGAGCCGCAGCCGTCGCAGGGGTGCTCGGCTTCATGGCGGTGTTCGCCCTCGGCGAGACCCTTCTGCAGCCGACCGTGCCCGCGATGAGCAACGACCTCGCGGCCGACCACACCCGCGGCCGCTACAACGCGATCAGCGCGGGCGCCTTCCAGGGCGGGGCCATCGCGGGACCGGTCGTGGCCGGGTTCCTCCTCGAGCACGACCTGTCCGGGGTCTACATCGGGCTGATGGTCCTCGGCTGCGTGGCCATCGCGGGGATGGCGCTGGTGCTGGAGCGCCACGTCCCCGACACGGCCAACGGCCGGGACCTCACGGTCCCGGCCACCCAGCCCGACCCGACGTCCTAGAGGGCACCGGTCCCACCGGTCGGGCCGAACGGGTACGGATCGTCGGGGCCGTACTCGAAGAGGGCGCGCTCCTTACCCGTCGACGGATCCACCGCGACCACGTAGTTCACGATGCCCTCCCAGTTGGCGCTGACGACCAGCTCGTTCCCATTCCAGCCGACCGGCGTCAAGGAAGTGCGGTCCTTGACGGTCACCTCGACCTGCTCACCGGTCGTGACGTCGAGGACGTAGACGCGCCCGGTGCCGACCGCCTGATAGGCCACCGTCGTGCTGTCGAGCCAGGCAGCGTTCGCACTGACCGGCACCTCGGCACCCAGGTCGACCGATCCGTCCTCGCTGACCGTCGCGAGCGTGACCGTGTCGGTGCTGCCCGTGCGGAGCAGAATGCCGCCCGGGAAGAGGCCGGCGAAGTCGCCTGCGTCGACGTCGACCGTGACGACGTTCCCCTGCGGGGTCCGCGCCATCTCCGTGTCGCCGTCCTGCCAGTACAACCAGCCGGCAGCGTCGAAGCCCCACAGCCACTGGTCCTCGGGCGAGATCTCGCCAGCGAGGGTGAAGGTGTCGACGACCGCACCGGACGAGGTGTCCCAGACGCGGAGCCCGGTCGTGAGGTCACTGCCGACGGGCGCGGCGACCAGCGATCCGTCGTACGACGTCTGGACGGCGAACACCCCATCCAGGAACGGCAGGTCCACGAGATGATCGCCGGCGAGGCGATCCCAGCTCACACCACCGCCGTTCAGGTCGTCGATGGTCACGAGAACCGAGGTACCTGCCACCTGGAGCGAGGGGTAGGACTTCACCGGAAGAGCCAGGTCTCCGACGTGCAGCTCGTTCTCGAACAGGTAGGGCAACTCCAGTCCGTGCCGGGTGATCGGGTCCTTGGCTGGCGGGGCGACATCGCCGTCGTCACGGGCGTTGAGCCCGAGGGGTACGGCGACGGCGGCCACGGCAGCGGCGGCCACGAGACCGATGACTGCCCGGCGCCCCCACTGTCTGCGGGGCTCTGCGGCAATGAGGTCCAGCGGAATCGGCGGGACGTCGGACTGATCGGCACGCTGCTGGAAGAGGCGGGTCAGATCGCGTTCGAGCTGATCGGTCATCACGAGACCTCCTCGGTCGAGTGTTGCGTCTGGTGGGCGCGGAGGGTCCGCAGGGCGAGCGACGCCTGGGACTTGACGGTGCCGGCGGAGACTCCGAGGACCGCGGCGATCTCCGCTTCGGAGAGGTCCTCGTAGTAACGAAGGACGAGCACGGCACGCTGCCTCGGCGGGAGCACCTGGACCAGCGCCCAGAGGTCCATGCGCGAGGAGGTCTCGGCGACCGGGTCCACCGACGGCACCGGCACCGGTACGAGGTGGACCTTCTCCGACCGGCGGCCACTCTTGCGACGCTCGCCGAGCATTTCGTTCAGCAACATCTTCTTGACGTAGGCATCAGGTGAGTCGGCGTTCCGCACCCGGTTCCACTGGGCGAGCACCTTGATCAGGGTCGTCTGCAGCAGGTCCTCGGCGGCCGTGGGGTCACCGGTCAGCAGGTGGGCGGTGCGATACAGAGCCGCCCAGCGGGCGGTGACGTAGTCCTCGAAGGAGCGTCGTTGTGGGTCCGGGCGTCCAGCGGTCATCGTCTCCTCCTTTCACCCTTCCTGATGTCACGAGGGCGGCCTGGGGTTGGAGTCCTTCCCGACCGGTTCGGCGAACCACAGCGTCCGGTGTGACCAGTCGCCCGGTCCGCGCCGCTCGCCCGAGCACACGACGATGACGACCTGCGGCGGGCCGTCGCTGGCCGACCAGCCCGGGTAGCCGTCCTCGACGCGCACCTCAACCCGCTCGGTCACCTCGTAGCAAGCGACCTTCCCCGGCCGGCTCAGGCGCAGCTCGCCGCCCACGTCCAGGTCCTCGAGCAGGCGGTTTCCCATGGCCGAGCCATCCGGCCACGTGTGCGTGTTGAGGAGGACGTGCCCCTCCGCCGAGCCGGGCTCCACCCCGCCGAGGTCCCAGGCGAAGGCTTCCTTGTCGTTCACCGGCGGTACGCCGACCACCCCGCTGCCGTCTCTTGGAAGCCCGAGCACCCGGGCCCGCCGGGTCACGCCCTCGACACTCACGGCCGTCGGCTCGAATCCGTTGCGCGCCTGCTTCGCGCAGGGGTCCTCGCGCACCACGGGCGTCGGCGTCGGGTTCGGGGTCGCGACCGGCACGGGCGCCACCAGCGCCGGTGCGGTGTCCTCCTCGCGCGTGAGCCACCAGACCAGGAGCGCGACGACCAGGGCGGCGACGATGACGACCGCCGCCCCCCGCACCGCTCGTCGCCTCGTCACGCTCCCATTGTGGCTCGGTTGTCGGCGCCGTGCGGGAGGATGGGCAGATGCCCGCGACCGATCCCCAGCCGGACCCGCTGGAGTCGTTCAGCGAAGCGACCCGGACCTGGTTCCGGGCCGCCTTCGCCGAGCCGACTCCCGCGCAGGTCGGCGCCTGGGCGGCGATCGGCCAGGGACGGCACACGCTCGTCGTGGCGCCGACCGGATCGGGCAAGACGCTCAGCGCGTTCCTCGCCGGCATCGACCGCCTGCTGACCACACCGGCCCCCGATGACAAGCTCCATCGCACCCGCGTCCTCTACATCTCACCGCTCAAGGCGCTGGCCGTCGACGTGGAGCGCAACCTGCGTGCGCCGCTCACCGGCATCCGCCAGACCGCCGAGCGCCTCCATCCGGGTCAGCCGTTTCCCGAGGTCACCGTCGGCCTGCGCTCCGGCGACACCGCAGCGGGCGACCGGCGCAAGCTCGCGACCCGACCGCCCGACGTGCTGATCACGACGCCGGAGTCGCTGTTCCTGATCCTGACCAGCCAGGCCCGCGAGACGCTCCGCGGCGTCGAGACGGTGATCATCGACGAGGTCCATGCCGTGGCCGGCACCAAGCGCGGCGCCCACCTCGCGCTCAGTCTCGAACGGCTCGACGCCCTGCTCCCCGAGCCAGCCCAGCGCGTCGGGCTGTCGGCCACCGTCCGCCCGACCGAGGAGGTCGCCCGGTTCCTCGGTGGCGCAGCGCCGGTCGAGATCGTCGCGCCACCGACCACGAAGTTGTGGGACCTGCGCGTGGAGGTGCCGGTCGAGGACATGACCGAGCTCGGGTCCCGTCAGGCCGGACCCTCGGGAGCGACGGACGAGTTCGAGGACCCGACCGCTCCGACGCCTCGCGCCAGCATCTGGCCGCATGTCGAGCAGCGGGTGGCCGAGCTGATCGGCGAGCACCGCTCGACGATCGTGTTCACCAACGGGCGGCGTACGGCCGAGAGGCTGACGGCCCGGCTCAACGAGATCGCGGCCGGGCTCACTGCCGACGGGCTGGACCAGCCCGCGCAGATCATGGCGCAGTCGGGCGCCGCGGCCGGTGCGCCGTCCCTGCTCGCCCGGACCCACCACGGCTCGGTGTCGAAGGAACAGCGGGCCCTGGTCGAGGACGACCTCAAGGCCGGGCGCCTGCCCGCCGTGGTCGCCACCAGCAGCCTCGAGCTCGGCATCGACATGGGTGCCGTCGACCTCGTCCTGCAGATCGCCTCGCCGCCGAGCGTGGCCAGTGCTCTCCAGCGGGTCGGGCGCGCCGGTCACCAGGTCGGAGAGACGTCCCACGGCGTCTTCTTCCCCCAGCACCGCGGCGATCTCGCGCCTGCGGCCGTGGCGGTCGACCGGATGCGCAGCGGCAGCATCGAGGCCCTGCGGGTGCCGGCCAACCCACTCGACGTGCTGGCCCAGCAGGTGGTGGCCGCGACGGCCATCGACGAGTGGGACGTCGACGAGCTCTTCGAGGTCGTCCGCCGCTCCGCCCCCTACTCCCAGCTGCCGCGCTCGGCCTACGACGCCGTCCTCGACCTGCTCGCCGGCCGCTACCCCAGCGACGAGTTCGCCGAGCTGCGACCGCGGATCACGTGGGACCGACTGACCGGAAGGATCTCCGGGCGACCCGGTGCGCAGCGGCTCGCGGTCACCAGCGGCGGCACCATTCCCGACCGCGGCCTCTACGGCGTCTTCCTCGCTGGCGAGGGCACCAACCGCCGCGTCGGTGAGCTCGACGAGGAGATGGTCTACGAGAGTCGGGTCGGCGACGTGTTCGCCCTCGGTGCGACCAGCTGGCGGATCGAGGACATCACCCACGACCGGGTGATCGTCACTCCGGCGCCAGGCGTCCCCGGGCGGTTGCCGTTCTGGAAGGGCGACACCGCCGGACGACCGACCGAGCTCGGCGAGGCGATCGGGGAGTTCACCCGTGAGCTCGCTGCGCTGCCCGACCAGCAGGCGCTGGCCCGCGCCCGTGCGGTCGGGCTCGATGACAACGCCGCCGCCAACCTGCTGACCTACCTCCGCGAGCAGGTCGAGGCGACCCGCGTGCTCCCCAGCGATGCCACGATCCTCGTGGAGCGGTTCCGCGACGAGCTCGGCGACTGGCGACTCGCGGTCCACTCCCCCTACGGCACGGCCGTTCACGCCCCGTGGGCACTGGCCATCAACGCCCGGCTGCGCGAGCGGTTCGGGGTCGACGGCCAGGCGATGGCCTCCGACGACGGCATCGTGATCCGGATCCCCGACACCGACGCTGATGCCCCCGGAGCCGATCTGATCGCCTTCGAGCCCGACGAGATCGCCGACATCGTGACCCGCGAGGTCGGCGGGTCTGCCCTGTTCGCCGCCCGCTTCCGCGAGTGTGCGGCCCGGGCGCTCCTGCTCCCGCGGCGTGACCCCGGCCGCCGCTCTCCCCTGTGGCAGCAGCGCCAACGCGCGGCCGCACTGCTCGAAGTGGCCTCGCGCTATCCGTCCTTCCCGATCGTGCTGGAGACGGTCCGGGAGGTGCTCAACGACGTCTACGACCTGCCGGGCCTGACCACCCTGCTGCGCCGGATCGACCAGCGCGCCATCACCGTCGCCGAGATCGAGACGCCGCAGCCGTCGCCGTACGCCCGGACGTTGATGTTCGGCTACGTCGCCCAGTTCGTCTACGAAGGAGACTCGCCGCTGGCCGAGCGCCGCGCCGCGGCACTGACACTCGACCAGGGCCTGCTCGCCGAGCTGCTGGGTCGGGCCGAGCTGCGCGAACTGCTCGACCCCGATGTGCTCGCCGAGGTCGAGGTCGAGCTCCAGCGCACCGTCCCCGATCGGCGGGCCCGCGATGCCGAGGGCGTCGCCGACCTGCTCCGTCTGCTCGGTCCCCTCTCCCTCGACGAGGTCACTGCGCGATCCCGCGACGACGCACCCGTCGGCGAATGGCTGGCCGACCTGACCGCCGCGCGTCGGATCGTCCCCGTCCGCATGTCGTACGGCGACTCCTGGGCCGCCGTCGAGGACATCGCTCGTCTGCGCGACGGACTCGGCCTTCCGACGCCGCCCGGCACACCGGCCGCATTCACCGAGCCGGTCGAGGACCCGCTGGCCGATCTCGTCGGACGCTTCGCGCGCACGCACGGGCCGTTCACGCCGGACCAGGTCGCCCAGCGCCTCGGCCTCGGCATCGCCGTCGTCCGGCACACACTGCAGCGACTGGAGGCCCAGGGCCGCGTCCTCAGCGGCGAGTTCCGGCCCGTCGGCGCTGGCGAGGAATGGTGCGACCTCGAGGTGCTGCGCCGCCTGCGCCGTCGGTCGCTGGCCAAGCTGCGCCACGAGATCGAACCGGTCGAGCCGACCACCCTGTCCCGCTTCAGCCTGGCCTGGCACGGCGTCGCGGTCGCGACCGGCTCCACCGGCGCAGGAAAGGGACTGCGCGGCACCGACGGAGTGTTGCGGGCCGTCGAGCAGCTGGCCGGCGCGGCCGTGCCGGCCAGCGCGGTCGAGCCGCTGATCCTCGCCTCCCGGGTGCGCGACTACGAGCCGGCGCTGCTGGACGAGCTGACCGCCGCCGGCGAGGTGCTCTGGGCGGGGCACAACGCGTTGCCCGGCAGCGACGGCTGGGTCTCGCTCCACCTGGCTGACCAGGCCCACCTCACCCTTCCCACCCCGGGTGCGGTCGAGGACCCGCTCCAGCAACGCGTGCTCGACGTACTCGCACCGGGCGGGGCCTGGTTCTTCCGCCAGGTCGCCGACCAGGTGGCCCGAGCCTGCCTCAGCGACGACCAGGCCGCGCCCCTCGATGATGCCGTCAGCGCCGCCCTGTGGGCTCTGGTCTGGTCCGGCCACCTCACCAACGACACGCTCGCGCCGCTCCGCGCGCTCACCCGCTCCGGACGTGCTGCCCACCGCACGCGCAAGGCGCCGGGACGCCCCGGCCGCCTCGCGCGCTCGGGTCCGCCTGACACCGCCGGCCGTTGGTCGGTGCTCCCCGCCATCGATGCCGACCCGACCCGCCGGGCCCACGCCCAGGCCGAGCAGCTGCTCGATCGCCATGGCGTGGTCACCCGTGGTGCCGTGGTCAACGAACGGGTCGTCGGTGGGTTCGCCGCTGTCTACAAGGTGCTCAGCGCCTTCGAGGACGCCGGCCGCTGCCGCCGCGGCTACTTCGTCGAAGGCCTCGGCGCTGCCCAGTTCGGCACCGCCGGCGCCATCGACCGCCTGCGCACCTTTGCTGCTGACGGCCAGGGATCCGACAAACCCACGGCCGTGATGGTCGCCGCCACCGATCCGGCCAACCCCTATGGCGCTGCCCTGGCCTGGCCGGCCTCGACCAGCGCAGGGACCGGCGAGGAATCCGGGCATCGTCCGGGGCGCAAGGCCGGTGCCATCGTCGTCCTCGTCGACGGCGCCCTGGTCCTCTACGTCGAGCGAGGTGGGCGCACCCTGCTCACCTGGACCTACGATCCGGACCTGCTGGCTCCGGCCGCCGAAGCGCTGTCCACCACGGTGCGCCGCGGCGGGCTCGGCCAGCTGACGGTCGAGAAGGCCGATGGCGCCGCCCTGCTCGGCAGCGGCAGCCCGCTGCGTGACGCACTCGCAGCAGCAGGCTTCATCGCCACGCCTCGCGGCCTCCGGCTGCGCCATGGGTGAGGGGACGAGTCGTGCCTGAGGGCGACGCGGTCCGTCGTACCGCTGACCGGCTCGACCGCGCGCTCGCCGGTCAGACCCTGGCGCACACCGACTTCCGGGTCCCCCAGCTCGCCACGACCGACCTTGCCGGAGCAAGGGTGGGGCACACGGCCACGCACGGCAAGCACTTGCTGACCCGGCTCGCCACTGCTGACGGCACACGACTGACCCTCCACACCCACCTGAAGATGGAAGGCAGCTGGGCGGTCGGACGCACGGGCAGCCGCTGGCCGAAGCCAGCGATCGACGCTCGCGTGGTGCTCCGGACGGCCCACCAGGTCGAGGCCGTCGGATTCCTGCTCGGTGTCGTCGAGTTGATCGCGACGGCTGACGAGGGCCAGGTCATCGGTCACCTCGGCCCCGACCTGCTCGGAGCCTGGACGCCGGACCACGAGGCAACCGCGACCGCTCGCCTGACGGCCGCACCTGACCGCCCACTCGGCACCGCACTCCTCGACCAGACCGTCGTCGCCGGTCTGGGCACGATCTGGGTGGCGGAGTCCTGCTTCCTCCACGGTGTCAGCCCACTGTCACCGGTCGGCGATCTGCGCGACCCCGCCCGCTTCCTCGCCCGCGCACGCCAGATGCTGCAGCTCAGCATGCAGCACGGCAGGCCGGTCACGACCGGCAACCGCCGCGATCCGCTGTGGGTCTATGGCCGCACCCGCCAGCCGTGCCGTCGGTGTGGCACCCCGCTCGTCGCAGGCAACATCGGTGAACCCGGGCGCGAGCGGACGACGTACTGGTGCCCGTCGTGCCAGCCGGTGTCGACCTCCGCGTGACCGCGGTCTCGCTCCGGCCGGGAACCCGTGTCCCAGCCGTTCGTTGAACAGGGCATGCACAGCCACTTCAACGGGCTCAAGACCGCCGGCCTCTTCGCCGGGATCTTCGCGCTGCTCCTGGTCATCGGCGGCCTGGTCGCCACCGCCACCGGAAGCGCCGTCTTCATCTGGATCTTCGCCGCCATCGGTCTGGCCACCACCGCCTACGGCTACTGGAACTCCGACAAGCTCGCCATCCGCGCCATGCACGCCTACCCCGTCACCGAGCAGCAGCAGCCCGCGATGTACCGGATCGTGCGAGAGCTCTCGACGGCCGCGAACCAGCCGATGCCGGCGCTCTACGTCTCCCCCACCCAGGCGCCCAACGCGTTCGCCACCGGCCGCAACCCGCAGCACGCCGCCGTCTGTTGCACCGACGGCATCCTGGGCCTGCTCGACGAGCGCGAGCTGCGCGGCGTGCTCGGTCACGAGCTGATGCACGTCTACAACCGCGACATCCTCACCGGCTCGGTCGCCGCCGCGCTCGCCGGCGTGATCAGCTCGGTCGGACAATTCCTCGCCTTCACCTCGATCTTCGGCGGTGGCGGCAATGACGAGAACCGCCCCAACCCGCTGGTGATGATCGGGACCGCGCTGCTCGCACCGATCGCGGCCGGGGTCATCCAGATGGCGATCAGCCGCACCCGTGAGTACGACGCCGACGAGGACGGCGCCCGCCTGACCGGCGACCCGCTCGCTCTCGCCTCGGCGCTGCGCAAGCTCGAGAACGGCACGGCCCGGGCACCCCTGGCTCCGACGCCGCAATTGCAGAACGCCAGCCACATGATGATCGCGAACCCGTTCCGGGCCGCCGACGTGTCGCGCATGTTCGCCACCCACCCGCCGATGGCGGACCGGATCGCGCGCCTCGAGGCGATGGCGCGCTGAGCTCGCGCAGCTGAACAGCCTCAGGCGGCCGAGGCCACGACCTCGCCCGCACGGCGCGGAGTGATCGGCGTCGGGGCCATCGCCATCAGCGCGGCTTCCTCGATGGCGACGTGCTGCGCGACCTCGCGGAGCACGTCGGACAGGGGCATCTCGAGCGCGTCGCACAGCGACGAGAGCAGCTCGGAGGAGGCTTCCTTCTGACCGCGCTCGATCTCGGAGATGTAACCGAGACTGACGCGTGCGGAGCCCGAGACCTCCCGGAGGGTCAGACCGAGTTCGGTACGGCGACTGCGCAGAATGTCACCGAGCGAGCGGCGGAAGAGAACCATCTCGATCTCCTCTCATGGGTGGGTGTGACGGGGACTCTGGCTCAACGCTACCCGAGCCCTGAATCTTCCGGCGGTGGACCGGCCGATGAGATCATCGCAGCCAGCACCGACAGGGCCGCGTCGACGCTCGCATCCTGAATCGCGACCCGGTCTCCGGAGAGTGCCAACCCCTCGACGCGCACCCCGTCAGGACCGGCCACGCCGACGTAGACCGTGCCGACGGGCTTGCCCTCCTGGCGCTCGGGACCGGCCACGCCCGTCGTGCTGACGGCATACGTCGTGCCGAGCAGCTCTCGCAAGCCCGCGGCCATCGCCCGCGCGCACTGGGCGGACACGACCCCGTGCTCGGCAACGATCTCCTCGGGGACACCGAGGACCTTGATCTTGACCTGCGTCTGGTAGCTGACGACCCCTCCGGCGTACACCGCGGAGGACCCGGGCACGTTGGTGATCCGCGCGGCGACCCGCCCACCCGTCAATGATTCGGCCGTGCCGAGCGTGGCGCGGGCCGCACGCAGCGCGGCAACGAGTTCGTCGGCTGGTGACTCCACGCACCGATCGTGGCACGGCGGCCCGTCTTCCCGGCACCCACGCGCCGGGAAGCCGGATCACCTACTTCTTCAGAACCGTGAAGGAGGTGTAGTCCGTCTGGGCGGCCAGGGAGGCATTGCCCAGGTAGCGCATCCGGACCGACTTCAGGCCGGCGATGTCCATCACCGGGAACTTCACCTCGACCACGCCGTTCGACAGCGTGCCGACCCCGACCTTGTTGCCGATTCCGACCCGCACCGTGCCGGTGGCAGCGATGCCATCGGCGTTGATCGGGCGAACGATCACGGTCACCTTGGTCTTCTTCACCACGATCCGGACCGGGGAGATCCGGCTGTAGATCCGCACGTTGCCCTTGACCACCGCCGCCGTGGCAAGCGAAACGGCAGCCGTGTTGGTGTAGCCGGTCGACGTCGCGGTCTCCCGCACCGTGATCGTCTTGCCGACCTGCGCCGCCTTGAGTGTCAGCGTCGCGCCGGTTGCTCCCGAGATCGGGACGCCGTTGGCGAGCCACTGCAGCGTCGTCGACGCCGGTGTCGGCGTCCAGGTGCCCTTCGTCGCGGTCAGCTTGCGACCGACCCGGGCCGTTCCCGAGATCGTCGGCGGCGAGTCGTTGACGATGGTGCCCGGAGCCACTGCTGCCGTGGGTGCTGAGGTCGCGACCCCGTCGAGCGAGCCCTCGGCGGAGGCCGTCACCTCGAGCGTGACCACCTTGCCGACATCAGCCGTCACCGGGGTGTACGTCGACGTCGTCGCACCGTTGACCTCGACCCCGCCGACGCTCCACTGGTAGGCGACCTCGACGTCGGCCGGCGTCCACGTGCCGGAGGTGCTGGTCAGCTGGACACCCACCTTGGCCGTACCCACGATCGTCGGCAGCGTCTCGTTGACGACCTCGCCGGGCGCCGGCTCCGTCAACACGATCGGCACGAGCACCTCGGTGCCAGTCTCGGCGCCGACGAGCGTGAGGTCGGCAGGGCCTGCCGCAACGTCGGCCGGCAGCGTCACCTCGACCGCCGCGGTGCCGTAGTGGTCGTACCGGGCCGTCCCGATCGCGTTGTCGAGCGGGAACGACCCGAGGGTCTCCTCGCCCAGCTTGACCTCGACAACGGTGTCCTTGACGTCGTCGGGGTTGGACATCGTCCACGAGCCGATGTCGAAGGCCACCGAGGCACCGGGCTCGTATCCCGACGGGGCGTCAGCCGGGAACTCGACCTCGACCGCTCGCTGGCTGTAGTCGACGGCAAGCGGCTCGCTCGCAGCGAACGTCGCCATGTAGTCGACCATTGCGGCGAGGTCGACCTTGCCCGTGTCGGCCTTGCCGGTCCCGTTGGCGAACTCGCGGAAGTTGTCGCCGCCGGAGCCCAGGAACGAGTTGACGGTCACCGAGTAGGTGGTCGCCGGGTCGATGGCCACTCCGTCGAGCCACATCCCGGTCACCTCGCCCTGGAAGGTGTCTGTGCCCATCACGGTCGCCGGCGTCTCGACGTAGGTGTAGGTGAAGCCGTCGGATGCCCCCAGTCGCAGGAACGGGCGGGTCGGCACCGTTCCGTTGGGCAACCGCTGCCACTGCTGTTCCAGCACCGTCTCGATCTGGGCGCCGGTCAGGTCCATGTTGACCAGGGTGTTGGCGAACGGCTGGACCACGGCAGCACCCTTGTAGGTGAGCTCGCGGACCTCACCGTTGAGCTGCCCCGCCATGTCCGAGCGGAGACCGCCCGGGTTCATGAACGCGATCTGGGCGCTGCCGGACTCCGGCTTCTCGGTCGCCCACCGTTGCACTTCGGCCACCTTGTTGCTGAGCGTGGACTCACCGCCACGGTTCGGGTCCGTGCTGCCGGTGACGCGTGCCCGATTGAACGGCGCCTCGAGTTCACCGATCTTGACCCCGCCCTGCACCTCGGCGACTGCCTTGGCCTCGTTGACGATCGCCTCGACGGCCGGGTCCTTCGGTGAACTGGCGTTCAGTGCCACGATCGCCTGGGTCTTGGCGACCACCTCACCGGTGCTGGAGTCCACGGAGAACACCAGCTTGTTGATGTTCTGGCCGTACTGGCCGGCGGAGACCACCGGTCGATCGGTGATGGCGCGGTCGCCGTCGATCCACTCCTGCACCGGGAAGGAGCAGTTGTAGGCGAGGTGGGTGTGCCCCGAGACGATCGCGTCCACGTCGGCCGAGACGTTCTGGGTGATGTTTCCCCACGTCGTGTTCTCGTCGGTGAACTGGGGAGACGTGCACAACGGGTCTCCCGAGCCCTCGTGGACCAGCAGGACGACGAGATCCGCACCGTCAGCCCTGAGCGTCGCCGCGGCGTCATTGGTGGCATCGACGATATCGGTGACGGTCACGCCCTCGATCCCGTCCGGGCTCACCAGCGACGGCAACTCCTCGGTCACGGCGCCCACGAAGCCGACGGTGAGGTCCCCGAACTCCTTGGTCCACGTCTCGGCCAGATCGTCGCGCCCCTCGGGCTCCTCGACGTTGGCGGCGATGTACTCCCAGTCGGCCCGGTCCTGGACCCGTCCCACGAGGTCCTCGTAGCCCTGGTCGAACTCGTGGTTGCCTGCGGCGGAGACATCGAGGCCGGCCTCGTTCAGCACGTCGATCGTGGGTTCGTCCTTCTGTACGAAGGACTCGAACGTGGAGGCGCCGATCAGGTCGCCCGCTGCCACGAAGACCGTGTCCGGGTTCTCGCTCCGTAGTTGCTTGACGGTGCCAGAGAGCACCGACGCCGGGCACAACACCGTGGCGCACGTGGCGGTCGCCGGGGATTCGTCCACGAGCAGACGACCATGGAAGTCGTTGGTCCCGAGGATCTGGATGTCCTGCAAGCCGTCCACCGAGATGAACAGCGGGATCGACGTCTTCGTGGTCGGACCGAAGACGGTCAACTCCTGGACACCGTTGTCGATGGAAGCGGGCAGCGTCAGCGACACCGCGGCAGTTCCGTAGTTGTCGTACGGCGCGGCCCCGACGGTGTTGTTGACCGGGAAGGTGCCGAGGACCTCGTCACCGAGCTTGACCTGCAGATCGGTGTCCTGGGCGTCGCCGGATGCCGTCATCGACCACGAGCTGATGTCGAAGGCAAGGGTGTCGCCGGGCTCGTACACCGCCGGAGCGTTGTCGGGCAGGTCGAGCTCGACCGCCCGCTGGCTGTAGTCGACCGGGAGCGGGTCCGCGGCGTCGAACTGGGCCATGTAGTCGACCATCGCCTCGAGGTCGACCTTTCCGGTGTCGACCTTGTCGGTGCCGTTGGCGAGCTCCCAGAAGTTGTCGCCACCGCCCCCGAGGAAGGAGTTGACCGTGACGGAGTAGACCTGCGCTGCGTCGACCGGCGCACCGTTGAGCCACATGCCGGTGACCTCACCGCGGAAGGTCTGGACGGGCGCCGAGTTCGGCACGCTGACCGTCTCTGCCGTCTCCTCATAGGTGTAGGTGAAGCCGTCGGAGACGCCGAGCCGCAGGAACGGCCGGGACGGTACGCCGCCCTGGGCGGTCCGCTGCCACTGCTCCTCGAGAACGGTCTCGAGCTGGGCGCCGGTGAGTTTCATGTTCACGAGCGTGTTGGCGAACGGCTGGACGTCCGCGGCCTGCCGGAACGTCAGGTCGCGCAGGTCCCCGTTGATCGTGCCTGCCATGTCCGCCCGGAGACCGCCCGGGTTCATGAACGCGATGTCGGTCTCGATGCCGGCCTGGTCGGTGGCCCAGCGCTGGACCTCGGCGACCTTGTTGCTCAGCGTCGACTCACCGCCACGGTTCTCGGTGGCGTTGCCCGACGGGTTGTACGACGCCCGCTTGAACGGGCCGTCCATCTGGCCCAGGACCGCTGCGCCCTCGGTCTCGGCGAACGCGACTGCGTCGTCGACGATCGCCTGGACGTCCGGGTCGGGCGCGTAGCCGACACCCGCGGTCGGCAGCACCTCCTGCGTGATGACCTTCAGGTCACCGCTGACCTCGTCGAACTTGAAGACCAGCTTGTTCAGGTTGGTGCCGTACTGGCCGGCCGAGACGACCGGGCGCTTCGTGACGTCGCGGCCCGCCCACTCGTCCACGGTGTACTTGCAGTTGTAGGCGAGGTGGGTGTGGCCCGAGATGATCGCGTCGACGTCCTCCGACGTGTTCTGCACGATGTTGCCCCAGGTGGTGGCGGCGTCGTTGCCGACCGAGCAGTCGGTCGTCGGCGCGCCTTCGTGGACCAGCAGGATCACGAGGTCCGCACCGTCGGTCCGGAGTTGCGCGGCAGCGGCGTTGGCCGCCTCGACCACGTCCGTGACGGTGATGCCGTCGATCCCGGCCGGGTTCACCAGCGCCGGGAGGTCCTCGGTGACAGCACCGACGAAACCGACCTCGACGCCGTCGATGGTCTTGGTCCAGGTCTCGGCGAGCCGGTCCTCTGCGGGAATCGCGGCTTCGTAGTCGAGGTTGGACGCGATGTACTCCCAGTCCGCGAGGTCGCGGATCCGTCCCTCGAAGTCCGCGTAGCCACGGTCGAACTCGTGGTTGCCCGCGGCCGAGACCTCCAGGCCCATCGCGTTGAGGGCCTCGATCGTCGGCTCGTCGTCCTGGATGAAGGACTCGAACGTCGAAGCGCCCACCAGGTCACCGGCAGCGACGAAGACCGTGTTCGGGTTCTCCGCGCGCAGTTCCTCGACGGCCGTGGCGTACGGCGCCGCACCTGCAGCGTTGCCGCCGTCGGGCAGCAGTCGGCCGTGGAAGTCGTTGGTCCCGAGGACCTGGATCTCCTTGTAGTCCGGCTCGGTGCCGTCGGCCACCTCGATGCCGACGACCTCCGGGTTGTGGTCAGACGTCGCGAACGGCAGGTTCGGCTGCCAGAAGTCGGTGACGTTGTAGTTGTGGCGGCTGTACTGGAAGGAGATCGCCTCGTTGGCGTTGATCTCCCAGATGTCGGCGCCGGTCACCATCGCCTCGGCCGCCGGGTTGGCGAGCACGTGGTCCAGGGAGCCGGAGAAGCCGGAGAACGAGTAGCTCTCGTCGCCCGGGTCGTCGGACTCGATCGGGGTGAAGCCACCCGTCTCGAGGACGTGGATCGGGTCCTCCTTCGTGTACGAGTTGAAGTCACCGGCAAGGAAGACGGCCTCGATGCCACGGTCCTCGGCGAAGTCGTCGGCGAACTGGACCAGGCGGGTCGCCTGACGGATCCGGTCGCCGTTGAAGGCGCCGAAGTACGGGCTGTTGGCGTTGTCGCCCGTGGCCGGAGGCGCCGGGCTGGCGTTGTCGCCCTTGGACTTGAAGTGGTTCACGATGACGGCGAAGGCGTCGGAGTCGAGGCCGCCGACCTTCTTGAACGCCTGCGCCAGCGGCTCACGGGCATTGGCGAATTCGGTGGAGCCGAAGAGGATGTCGGACTGGCCGACCGTCGCCACCGCCGAGGACTTGTAGATGAAGGCCGGACGGATGACGTCCTGTTCGGCGACGGCCGATGCGGTGACCGCCTCACCGGGACTCTTCACGAACTTCCAGCCGGCGGCCGGTTCGATGGCGTCGATCAGCTCCACGATCCGCGCGACGGCGTCATCGCGGTTGGCCTCGCCCGGCAGCTTGATCGAGTTCTCGACCTCTTCGAGGCCGATCACGTCGGCGTCCATCGCCACGATCGCGTTGGCGAGCTTCTCCTCCTGGCGAGCCAGGCTCACCGCGGTCGCTGCGCCACGGGGGCCGTTGCCGGCCTTCACCCCGTCCGGACCGATCACGCCGCACTCGTTGTTGCCGATGCGGTTGCTCGCCCGGTCGGTGTAGTAGGTGCAGTGCGTGTTCAGCGGCGGGTTCTGCAGCGGACCGGCGGCGACGTAGGCCTCACCGGTGGTGTTGAAGTAGTTGAGGACGTTGAAGGTCGCGATCTTGATGTCACCGGTGCCGTTGAGGACGTCGTCCGGGACCAGGTTGTCGGCACGGTCGGTCCCGAAGGTCGCCACGTCGGCACCGTTGATCGTCACCGGCGCCTGCGGCTGGAACTTCCAGACGTTGTTGCGGAAGTCGAGCACGACGGGGTCCTGGAACTCCGCGGGGCCGCCGACTCGCGGCGGGTTCGGGTTCGCCGAGCCGTTGGCGATCGTGAGGTAGGGCACCGGGAGCGCCTTGGTGGTCTGGTTGCCCAGGAAGTTCGTGGTCGCCCCGTCGTCGAGGGTGACAGCACGGCCTGCGTTCTCCGCGTCGATGGCCTGGAGACCAGCGAGGTCGTCGTCGTCGACGAACTCCGTCGGCTGCTTGAGCGGCGTGGTGCCCGTGGCCAGTCCGATTTCGCCGTACTGGTTGGTCGAGTAGGGGTTGGTGACCGTGAAGTCGCCGGTCGGAGCGATGAGCTCGCCCTCGCGTACCTCTCGCTCGGCCTCGACCGCTGAATAAGCCACAGCACGCGGCGTGATGGCGCCGAGCGACGTCTCGAGCTCGGTCACGCCACCTGCGCCCGGGACGATCTGGGTGAGGGTGTTGAACTCGGCGATGGGACCGGTGACGCGGACCGAGTCACCGACCTGGATGCCTGCCGGGATGTTGGCGTTGGTCGGGCCGCCGTAGACGAAGATGCCGTCCGATGCGCCAGCGGTGTCGGCACCCGGGGTCTGGATGTAGAGCCCGTTGAACCCACCGGTCGGGTAGGCCGCGGTCACGACGCCTTCGGTGGTCTTGACCTCGGTGCCGGAGGAGTTGCCGGACGCCGGAGCGAACGGAGAGCGGGCGCCAGTGCCCTGGATGTCGGCGATCGAGGTCACCGTCAGCGGCGCCACCACACTGATCGTGAAGGTCGCCGTCGCGTTCTCAACGGGATCCGAGCTGTCGGTGGCCGTGACCGTGATCTCCACGGGCGAACCGGTCGGCGTCGTCGGCGTACCCGTGATCTGGTTGCCGGTCAGGTTCAATCCGTCGGGCAGCGTGCCGTTGGTGACCGCCCACGTGTACGGCGAGGTGCCGCCGGTTGCCTGCAGGGTGATCGGCGTGATGGTGGAGCCCTGGTTGAAGACCTTGTCCCCCGGGTCCGTTGCTTCGAGCGGATCGGGCTCGACCACGCCGTCAGTGGTGACGCTGATGTCGTCGATGCCGACCCACTCGTCGTTGCCGACCGCATTGGTGGTCAACACCCGCACGAAGACGCTCGCTTCACCAGCGGTCGTCCCCGGGAGGGTCACGCTCACGGGCGTCACCTTGCTGGCTGCGTTCGCGTCGGTGGCATCGGCGACGAAGCCCGCCGGGAGGTTGGTGTAGGGCCCGCTGGCACCGACGCGGTACTGGACCGCGATCTGCTGCACCGCGTTGTCGGCTGATCCGTCGAGGTCCTTGGCGTTGAAGGCGAACGTCGCGGCGGGCTCCCCCGTCAGGTCGAGATGGAACACGACGTGCGGAACATCAGCCGTGCCACTTCCCTGCAGGGCGATCGACTGGTTGTTCTCGGACTCGATCACCCCGCCGGTGGAGTTGGTGTTCAGGTTTCCGGTGTTGTTCGCGATCACGTTCGTGGGCGTTGTCGCACCGTCGGCGGTGATCGACTGCGGGTCCGTTGCCGTCGCCGTCGTGAGGTCGTCGCCGCGGTAGCCCTGAACTCCCGCAACGTCCGTCCAGGCGTTGCTGACCGTGATCAGCCCCGGATTCGTCCACGCCTGCGCGTAGGGGAAGTCGGAGATCTTGTCCGCCACGTCCGCCTGCACTGGTGTGGGCACCAGTGCCGTCAGACCGGTGACGGCCAGGGCCGCACTGAGGGAACCGACAAGGAACTGCTTCGCTGAACGCATCGCGCTACTTCCGAGGGTGGGGTCGACAAAGCGGCAAGACCGCAACGCGTGCCCGAGAGCGGCGGCGATACGGGGGGAAGGAGCCTGACCCTATGTCGGCTGACCGCACCTCTGGCAAGGGGTTGAGGAAAACTCTCGCAACGATTTGATGAAGAAACAGTGTCAACCCTCAGGTGCAACCGGAGAGATCACCGAGCCAGAACCTGCGAAACGAAGGACTTGCAGGCGGGCTAGACAGCCTTGCGGATGTCGTGGCGCTGCTTCCACACGTCCCGGAAGAACTCGTAGCCCGACCAGAGGGTCAGCGCGAAGGCCACGGCGAGGAACACGAGAGCGACGCCGTAGGTGATCTCACCGGGGACGTCCAGCCAGCCATCGACCTCGAGCAGGGGCAGGCTGAGGAAGCCGAGGGCGAACGCCTGCGCGACCGTCTTCCACTTGCCACTCTGGGCTGCCGCGATGACGACCGCCTTGAGGATCGACAGCCGCAGCAGCGTGACGGCCCATTCACGGATCAGCACGACGATCGCGATGCTCCACATCCACCACGTGTCCATGATGATCGCGAGGCCGATGAAGGCCATGCCCGTGATGGCCTTGTCAGCGATGGGGTCGGCGATCTTGCCGAAGTCGGTGATCAGGTTGTGCTTGCGGGCGAGGTCGCCGTCCACCTTGTCGGTGACCATGCCGACGAAGAAGATCCCGAAGGCCACGGTGCGCCACAGGACCGAGTCGCCGCCGTCGTAGAGGAGCGCCCAGCCGTAGAACGGCACGAGGATGATCCGCAGCGTCGTGAGCGCGTTCGGCACGTTCCAGTTGCTCGGCTTCGCGCCGGTGGCCACCTCGGTCATCCCTGTCCTCCAACGGGCTCGGCGATCAGGTCGACGCCGTCAGTCGCAACGACGAGGGCCTGCACGAAGTCACCCACGCGGGCGTGGGCGCCAGTGATGCGAGTGGTGCCGTCGACCTCGGGGCCCTGCTGGGCGGCTCGACCCTCGACGGTGCCGTCGCCGGTCCCGTCTGGGTCGACCTCCTCGACGAGGACCTCGACCACCGTGCCGATCCGTTCCTCGGCGCGCTGTGAGGTCAGTTCGGTCACCAGGTCGGTGAGGTGCTCGACCCGTGCCCGGATCTCGTCATCGTCGAGCTTGCCGTCGTAGGACTCGGCCTCGGTGCCGTCCTCGTCGGAGTATCCGAACACGCCGGTCACGTCCATCCGCGCCTCGACCAGGAAGTCGCACAACGTCTGGAACTCCTCCTCGGTCTCCCCGGGGAACCCGACGATCACGTTGGAACGCACACCGGCGTCCGGCGCGAGTGCACGCACCTGGTCGAGCAGGCCGAGGAAGCTCTCCGGGTCGCCGAAACGGCGCATCCGGCGCAGCACCGAAGCGCTCGCGTGCTGGAAGGAGAGGTCGAAGTACGGCGCCACGCCGGGCGTGGTCGCGATCGCCTTCACCAGGCCCGGACGGGTCTCTGCCGGCTGCAGGTAGGACACCCGCACCCGCTCGATCCCCTCGATCGCGACGAGCTCGGGAAGCATCGTCTCGAGCAGCGTCAGGTCACCCAGGTCCTTGCCGTACGACGTGGAGTTCTCCGAGACGAGGAAGACCTCCTTGACGCCCTGCTCGGCCAGCCACCTGGCTTCCTGCAGCACGTCGGACGGGCGGCGGCTCACGAAGGACCCACGGAACATCGGGATCGCGCAGAAGGTGCAGCGTCGGTCGCAGCCGCTCGCCAGCTTGAGCGGGGCCATCGGGCCACCGTCGAGACGCTTGCGCAGGGCCGAGCGTCCGGGGATCGCGACCTCCTGACCGGCGTCAGCGGGTCGCTCGACGACCGCCTGACGCTCGGCGGGGCTGATCGGCAGCAGCAGGCGCCGATCGCGCGGCGTGTGCGGGTGCTGAACGTCGCCAGCGAGGATCGAGCGCAGTCGACCGCCGATGTCCTCGTAGTCGTCGAAGCCCAGCACTGCGTCGGCCTCGGGCAGCGAATCGGCCAGCTCGGCGCCGTACCGCTCGGCCAGGCAACCAACGGCGACGACGGCCTTCGGACGTCCTGACTCCTTGAGGTCGGAGGCAGCCAGAAGGGTGTCGATGGAGTCCTTCTTGGCCGCATCGACGAAGCCGCAGGTGTTCACGACGACGGTGTCGGCGTCCTCCGGGTCGTCGACGAGGGTGAACCCGTCAGCCGCGAGGCGGCCGGCGAGTTCCTCGGAGTCGACGTCGTTGCGGGCGCACCCGAGGGTGAGCAGGGCAACCGAGACGGGGGCGGGAGTGCTGGTCATGTCCGCACGAGCCTACCGGCGCAGCGCCCTCGGTCGGGATTCGTCGAGATCTGCAGAACGTGTCAGCGGACGACGAGGGTCTTGGAGGCCTCGCTGCCCGTGTCGCCGAGCGGCGCGGCCTTCTTCTTCCCGAGCGCGAAGGTGACCGAGCCGTCCGAGGTCCAGATCCGGACGGGCGGGACGACGTTGAGCTCAGCGGTCTGCCCGAAGGCCAGGTTGCCGTCGAACTCGATCTTCCCGGCGCCGTCGCGGACCACGAGCTGCGCGCCGCCACCGGCGGCGGTCAGCGTGAGCTTGACCGGGTCGCCCTTGGTCTCCGACACGTCGTAGATGCCCCCGCTGCGATTGATGACGGGGGTGTCGCCGACCGGGGCCGGGCCGTCCATCACCAGGCGTGCGATCGACCAGATCAAGATGGCCGCCATCACCGCGGCGATCAGCACCGACCAGTTGCGCCCGCCCCGGGTGCTGCGGATGGCACCACCCGCGCCCGTGGCCAGCTCGGACTCGAAGACCCGTCGCGGGTCGACCGGTGCGTGCGCGTAGTTGTCGTCGTACGACGCCACGAGCGGGCCGGCGTCGACGCCGAGGATCCGGGCCAGGGTGCGCAGGTGCCCGCGGGCGTAGAAGTCGCCGCCGCACGGGCTGAAGTCGTCGACCTCCATGGCCTCGATCACGTGCGGACGGATCCGGGTGCGGTCGGAGAGCTGGTCGATGGTCAGCCGAAGCCGGTCCCGCGCAGCCGCGAGCTCCGGGCCGATGATCGGCTGGGCGACGGGACGAAGCGCGAGGTCGTCGAGGACGACCGTCATCGTGTCACCGGCCAGCGCACGAGCAGAGGCGGCGGAGTCGTCGAGCGGGGCGCGCTGCGTGGTGGGACGCTCGACCTCGACGCGCGCGGACAACACGGTGGGACGGCCGGGCGCGGGCGGTTCGCCTCCGTCGTCGTACCGATCGGCCTGACGGTGGCCGATGTCGAAGCGGTCACTCAGCGGGTCGGTCAGCGGGTCGCCGAGCGGGTCGCCGGGCAACATGATCTCGTCGGTGCTCTCGACGTCGGACGGGTCCTCGTCGCGTAGCACGATCTCGTCGGTGCTCTCGACGTCGGAGTCCTCGGGCCCGCCAGCCCAGCCCCGGATCTGGGCGAGGCGGGAGCGCAGGCGGTTGACGTCGGACTCGGCGGGGTGGATCTCGAGCTCGGCCAGCTCGTCGTACGGGTCGGGCACGAGCGGGTCGGAGCCCTCGAGCTCGTCGTCGCTTCGAGTGCTGGGGGCGACGCCGGTCAGGCCGGCAGCCACGCGGGCCGCGATGCCTCGACGCTCCCCCGGCTCGACGACCTGTTCGTCACGGTAGAGGTCGCTCAGGTTGGGGATGACGTCGCGGCGGGTCTCCGGCCTGTCCTCGAGGCCCGGCACCACCTCGACGACGTCGGCGCGCCCGTCGGCCAGCGCGGCGAGCACGTCGCTGAGGGAAGCCAGCGGTGCGCCGACGATGCGGGTGGCCAGGGTGAGCGGTACGACGAGCTGCTGGTCGTCGTACCCGTCGACAAGGATGTGGCCATCGCGCATCAAGCCACGGCGCGGCAGGTGTTCCAGGCAGTCGATGTCGGGCCACGCGATGCCGCGCCAGCGGGCGCCCTGACGGAGCCGGACGCCGTGTGCGTCGGCGACGAGCAGCGGTGCACGGCTGTCGCCGAGCGCGGCGAAGTGCGCCACGCTGACCAGCGCGAGGACACCGAAGAGCAGCCAGTCCAGGCCCGTCCCGTCGCTGAAGGCGCGCACGGCGAAGGCCATGGTGAACAGTGCCGAGAATCCGCCGACGAGCGCGGACAGGGTGACGTTGCGGCGGACCTCGATCTGCTGCTCGGCTTCGAGCACCGTCGATTCCGGCCGTTCGCTGGTGTCGGTCATGTCGAGGTTGTCGGTCACTTGGGTCACGCCTCCCCCTGAATCGTCATGATCACGGCGTCGATCTCGTCGGGCTTGACCAGCACGTCGCGGGCCTTCGACCCCTCGCTGGGGCCGACGACTCCCCGACTCTCGAGGATGTCCATCAGCCGGCCCGCCTTGGCGAAACCGACGCGCAGCTTGCGCTGCAGCATCGAGGTCGAACCGAACTGCGTGGAGACCACGAGCTCGATCGCCTGGATGACCAGGTCCATGTCGTCGCCGATGTCGTCGTCGAGGACCTTGCTGGCAGCGGCGGGGGCGGTGACGTCCTCGCGGTAGTTGGGTTCGAGCTGGCCCTTGCAGTGCTTGACGACCTGGGCGATCTCCTTCTCGGTGACCCACGAGCCCTGGACTCGTATCGGCTTCGATGCACCCATCGGAAGGAAGAGACCGTCACCCTGACCGACCAGCTTCTCGGCACCGGGAGTGTCGAGGATGACGCGCGAGTCGGCAAGGCTGGAGGTCGCGAACGCCAGGCGGGACGGGACGTTCGCCTTGATCAGGCCGGTCACCACGTCCACCGAAGGGCGCTGCGTGGCGAGCACCAGGTGGATGCCTGCGGCGCGGGCCAGCTGCGTGATCCGGACGATGGAGCTCTCGACGTCGCGCGGCGCCACCATCATCAGGTCGGCGAGCTCGTCGACGATCACCAGGAGGTACGGGTACGGCGACAGCACGCGCTCGCTGCCCGCGGGGACCTCGACCTTGCCCTCGCGAACCGCCTTGTTGAAGTCGTTGATGTGGCGGAAGCCGAAGTTGGCCAGGTCGTCGTACCGCATGTCCATCTCGCGGCAGACCCACTCGAGCGCCTCGGCGGCCTTCTTCGGGTTGGTGATGATCGGCGTGATCAGGTGCGGCACGCCTTCGTAGGCGTTCAGCTCGACCCGCTTGGGGTCGACCATGATCATCCGCACCTCGTCGGGCGTGGAGCGCATGAGCACCGAGGTGATCATCGAGTTGATGAAGCTGGACTTTCCGGAGCCGGTGGCACCCGCGACCAGCAGGTGCGGCATCTTCGCGAGGTTCGCGACGACGAAGCCGCCCTCGACATCCTTGCCGAGCCCGGCGATCAGCGGGTGGTGGTCGTTGCGTGCGGTGTTGGAGCGGAGCACGTCGCCGAGGGAGACGATCTCCTTGTCGGTGTTCGGGATCTCGACGCCGACCGCGGATTTGCCGGGGATCGGGCTGAGGATCCGGACGTCCTCGGAGCCGACGGCGTAGGAGATGTTGCGCTGGACGCCGAGGATCTTCTCGACCTTCACGCCGGTGCCGAGCTCGATCTCGTAGCGGGTGACCGTCGGGCCGCGGGTGTATCCGGTGACCTGGGCGTCGACGCTGAACTCGTCGAGAACGGTCTGGAGCCGGGTCACGACGTCGTCGCTGGCCTTCGAACGGGAGCGGTGCGGGTCGCCCGGCTTGAGCGCGGCGGCGTCGGGCAGCGTGTAGACGACGTCGCCGGACAGCGCGAGCTGTTCGACGCGCTGCGGCAGGTCGGCGTGCGGCGGCGGCTCGAGCTCGCCCGTCTCGGGATCGACGAGGGCAGACCGGGACTTCGCGAGCTTGCGCCCGGCGAGCGGGTCGACCGCGTCCAGGTCGTCGACCAGCGGGAGGTCGATCGGGACAAGGAGCTCCATCGACTCCTCGACGGTGAGCTCGTCGTCCTTCTTGCGGCGTCGCTTCTTCTTCGAGTCCTCCGCGATGAGCGGGGTGTCGTAGGCGGGGTCACCCATCCGCTCGAAGGTGTCGTCGAGGCGCAGCGCCTGCGTGGCGTCGGGGTCCTCGACCTCGTGGTGGCGTCCGAAGAGGGTGTCGCTGAGGTCGCGCAGCCGGTCGGGCACGCGGTAGAGCGGCGTGGCGGTGATGACCAGGACGCCGAAGAATGCGAGCAGGGCCAGCAGCGGGACGACCAGCGCCGGCGAGCGCAACAGGTCGAGCAGGAGGGCCGAGACGACGTATCCGACGGCGCCGCCACCCTCACGCAGGGCGGAGGTGTCGCCCTGGACGGGTTCGGGACTGCCGTTGGCGATGTGGACGATGCCGAGCAGCCCGAAGGACAGGGCCGCCCAGCCGATGATCTGGCGCCCGGCCGGTCCGTTGCTGATCGGGTCGCGCATGACGCGCCAGCCGGCGAGCAGGACGAGCAGCGGGACGAACCAGCCGATCTTCCCGACGGTGCCGGAGACGGCGGCGCGGGTGAACTCCATGACGCCGCCGGGGACCTCGAACCAGACCGCGGACGCGATGATCAGCGCGAGGCCGCACAGCAGCAGTCCGAAGCCGTCGCGACGCTGCTCGGGCTCGATCTCGCGGGCGCTGTGCCCGATGCCCCGAGCGACGGCACCGATCGCGTGGGCGAAGGCCAGCCAGATCGCGGCGATGCCGCGTCCGAGCGCGACGAAGGCGCGGGCCACCGGACCGGGGCCGTTGCGAACGGCGCGAGGAGCCGGTCGCCGGGCCGCGGTCTTCTTGGCCGGAGACTTCTTTGTGGTCGTACTACGTGATCGCGAGCTGGCTGTCTTCTTCGCACCTGAGCGTGAGGAAGGGGTGGTCCGGCTTCGCGACGCCGTCGGGGAAGACGTACGGGTCGCCATGCTCACAACCTACCCACAAGTCACACCAGTCACAGGGATCACAGTCGGGTGTGTCGGTCTTGACCTTGCACCATGGTGCAGGGTCCACGGTCTCCCCATGACCACTTCTGCGACCACCCCCACCCTGCGCATCGTGCGCGCATCAGCCATCTACGACGCCATCGTGACGACCGGCTTCGCGCTCCCCTGGCTCGCGGCAGCCACCTTCGAGACGCTCGCCTCGGTCCATCGGCACTTCGACCTCAGCGGCACCCTCCCGGACGCCGACGATCCCTTCACCGTCCTGTTCGCCGGGCTGATGGGCGGGCTGGTGCTGGTGTGGTCCGTCGTGCGGATCGTCCGGCCGAGCCTGCTCGTCGGCGCCGCCGACACCGTGGCGCGCGGGCTGTTCTGCCTCGGCATGGTGGTCGCGCTGACCGACGGCGCCAGCGCCGTGATCCTCGCCTTCCTCGTGCCCGAGGCCATCTGGGGTGTCGTCCAGGGCGTTGCCGTCGTGGTCGCCGCACGGCGTCGTACTCTCACGGCGTGAACATCTCCGAACTGGCCGCGCGCGCCGGGGTGAAGGTCTCCACGGTCCGCTTCTACGAGCGGCGCGGGCTGCTGCCTCTGCCCGCGCGCTCCCCCGGCGGCTACCGCGAGTTCCCCGACGACGAGGTCGCCCGGGTGCGCTTCCTGCGCCGCGGCCAGCAGCTCGGCTTCAGCCTCGCCGAGCTCGGCGAACTGACCGCACTGTCCGGCCAGCGGGTCCTGGTCACCGCAGACGTCGCCAGGATCGGTCACGCCAAGCTCGCCGAGATCGACGAGCGGATGGCCGACCTCGCCCGGGTGCGCGCAGCGCTCGCCGGTCTGCTCGACCAGCAGTGCATCGACCCCGATGCCGCCTGCCCGATCGTCGGTGCGCTCGGCGGCGAGCCGGTGGCCCAGCCAGCCTGACCGGGCGCTCAGGCCTCGACGACGACCGGGATGATCATGGGCCGGCGCTTGTGCGTACCGCTGACCCAGCGACCGATCGTGCGGCGAATGATCTGCTGCAACTGGTAGGTGTCGGTGCTGCCCTCGCTGAGCGCCCGGTTGACGGCATCGACGATCGGCTGCTTGATGCTCTCGAAGTCCGAGTCCTCCCAGGCGTGGCCGCGGGCGTGGATCTCGGGTCCGGCGGAGACCTTGCCACTGACCGAGTCGACGACCACGATCACCGACACGAAGCCCTCCTCGCCGAGAATCCGGCGGTCCTTGAGCTCGGACTCGGTGACGTCGCCGACGGACTGGCCGTCGACGAAGACATAGCCGCACTCGACCTTTCCGACGACCGACGCGACACCGTCGACGAGGTCGACGACGACGCCGTCCTCGGCGTAGACGACGTTCTCGACCCCGGTCTGCTTCGCGAGCTCGCCGTTGGCGAGCATGTGCCGGGACTCGCCGTGGACGGGCAGCACGTTGCGCGGCTTGACGATGTTGTAGCAGTACAGGAGCTCACCGGCGCTGGCGTGACCGCTGACGTGCACCAGGGCATTGCCCTTGTGCACCACGCGGGCGCCGAGGCGGGTCAGTCCGTTGATCACCCGGTAGATGGCGTTCTCGTTGCCGGGGATCATGCTCGACGCGAGGATGACGGTGTCGCCGTCCTCGAGGTGGACGAAGTGGTGGTTGCGATGGGCGATGCGTGCGAGCGCACTGAGCGGCTCGCCCTGCGAACCGGTGGAGATCAGCACCTGACGCTCCGGCGCGAGGTCAGCGAGCTGCTTGGCGTCGACCATGACGCCCGGCGGAACCGTGAGATAGCCGAGGTCCCGGGCGATCGCCATGTTGCGGACCATCGAACGGCCGACATAGGCGACCTTGCGGTCATGGGCGGCCGCAACGTCGAGAACCTGCTGGACGCGGTGGATGTGGGAGGCGAAGCAGGCCACGATGATCCGCTGCTTCGACTCCTGGAACGCCTGGTTCAGCACGGGCGTGATCCGCTTCTCAGCGGTGGTGAAGCCAGGCACGTCGGCGTTGGTGGAGTCGGTGAGGAACAGGTCCACACCCTCCTCGCCCAGTCGCGCGAACGCACGGAGGTCGGTGATCCGGCCGTCGAGCGGCAGCTGGTCCATCTTGAAGTCACCCGTGTGCAGCACGAGGCCGGCACCGGTGCGGATCGCCACGGCGAGTGCATCGGGGATCGAGTGGTTGACGGCGACGAACTCGAGGTCGAAGGGACCGAACGAGATCTTGTCGCCCTCCTTGACCGTGTGGAACGGCGTCTGGCGCAACCGGTGCTCGCGCAGCTTGGAGTTGAGCAGCGCGAGGGTGAGCTCGGAGCCGACCAGCGGGATGTCCTGCCGCTCGCGCAGGAGGTACGGCGCCGCGCCGATGTGGTCCTCGTGGCCGTGCGTCAGCACCAGCGCCTCGACAGCGTCCAGTCGGTCCCGGATCGCGGTGAAGTCGGGCAGGATCAGGTCGACGCCCGGGTGGTGCTCATCGGGGAACAACACACCGCAGTCGACGATCAGCAGCCGGCCGTCGTACTCGAAGACCGTCATGTTGCGGCCGATCTCGCCGAGGCCGCCGAGCGGGATGACGCGCAGTCCGCCCTTCGGGAGCTCCGGCGGCGCGGACAGTTCGGGGTGCGGGTGCGACATCAGAGCAGGCCCGCCGCGACGAGGCCGACCCGGAGGTCCGCGACTTCTTCGTCGTCGAGCGCGAGCAGGGGCGGTCGCACGGTCCGGTTGTCGAGCACGCCCTTCAGCTCCAGCGCCGCCTTGGCAGTCGTCGCGCCGTAGTTGGCGACGCCCATGATCGCCTCGAACGCCGGAATCAGGCCGGTGTGGATCCGCAACGCCTCGGCGTGGTCGCCCGCAAGGAACGACTCGATCATCGTCTTGAGCTGAACGCCGGCGACGTGGCCGACCACGGAGACCAGACCGGTGGCGCCGTAGGCGAGGTAACCGAGGGTGTTGACGTCGTCACCGGAGTAGACGACGTAGCCGAGGTCGACCAGCTGCGCGGTGCGCGCCAGGTCGCCGGTGGCTTCCTTGACGGTCGTGACCGTCTCCCACTGGCGGGCAGCGGCGTAGGTCTCGAGCGAGATCTTCGTGCCGGTGCGGCCGGGGACGTCGTACAACATCACGGGCACGGCGGTGGCCTCGACGACCTGACGGAAGTGGTTGAGCACGCCCGGCTGGCTCGGCTTGTTGTAGTAGGGCGTGACGAGCAACAGGCCGTCAGCGCCGACCTTCTCGGCCTGGCGGGCGAGCTCGACGGAGTGGCGCGTGTCGTTGGTACCGACCCCGGCCACGACCTTGGCGCGGTCACCGACCGCGTCCTTGACGGCGGCGAGGGTCTCGCCGTCCTCGGCACCGGTGGTCGTCGGGGACTCGCCCGTGGTGCCGGAGACGACGATGCCGTCGTTGCCGTTGTCGACGAGGTGCTTGGCGACCTTCTGCACCGCGTCCAGGTCGACGGAGCCGTCAGCGTGGAACGGCGTGACCATCGCGGTCAACACCGTCCCGAAGGGTGCGGAAGTCATGATCAGAGCCTATCGCCAAGCGGCCGGATGGCCGCGTTGCCGCCTCCGGGCTCAGACGTGAGGCATGACCTCGGCCGCCACGAGACGCACGTGATCGAGATCGCCGAGGTCGAGGACCTGCAGGTAGATCCGCTGGGCTCCGAGTGCCTCGAACCGCTTGATCGCCTCGACCACCTCGTCCGGTGTCCCGGCGAGGCCGTTGGCGCGGAGCTCGTCGACGTCGCGGCCGATGACCGCAGCCCGGCGGGCGATCTCGGCCTCGTCCTGACCGACGCAGAGCACCAACGCGTTGGAGAACGTGATGCCGGCCGGGTCGCGGTCGATGGCCTCTGCTGCCTGACGGACCCGACCGAACTGGAGTGCGGTGAACTCCTCGTCGACGAACGGCAGGTTGAACTCGTCGGCGTACGCCGCGGCGAGGGCGGGAGTCTTCTTCGGACCCTTGCCACCGATCAGGATCGGCGGGCCGCCGCGGTGACCAACGCTCTGGGCAGGCTTGGGCAGCGCCGGGCTGTCGGTCAGCTGGTAGTGCTCGCCGGCGAAGTCGTAGCGGTCACCCACGGGCGTCGACCACATGCCGGTGATCAGCTCGAGCTGCTCGGCGTACCGCTCGAAACGCTCGCCCGTGTCGGGGAACGGGATGCCGTAGGCGGTGTGCTCCTGGGTGAACCAGCCGGCACCGAGGCCGAGCTCCACGCGGCCGCCACTCATCGCGTCGACCTGCGCCACCTGGACCGCCAGGACGCCGGGATGACGGAACGTCGCGCTCGTCATCAGCGTCCCGAGCCGGATCGTGCTGGTCTCCCTGGCGAGGCCGGCGAGCGTCGTCCACGCGTCGGTGGAGCCGGGGAGCCCGTCGCCACTCATGTGGAGGTAGTGGTCGCTGCGGAAGAACGCTCCGAAGCCGAGTCGCTCGGCCTCGAGGGCGACCGCCAGCAGGTCGTCGTACGTGGCGCCCTGCTGGGGCTCGGTGAAGACACGGAGTTCGACAGTCATGGCCTCAGCCTGCCAGTCACCGACAAGCGGCTCAGCCGCAGGCGAAGACCCGTTCCCACCACACGACGGTGAAGCCTTCGCGGGGGTCGCGACGCCCCTCGCGCCAGCGCGAGCGGCTGAACTTCGGGTAGTGGGTGTCACCCTCGGGCGAGAGCGGGATCTCCGACAGGATCTGCTCGTCGGCGTAGGGCAGGGCTGCGGTGTAGACGGCGGCGCCGCCACCGATCATCACCTGGCCGCGCGGGCTGTCGGCGAGCAGTTCGTCGGCGAGCTCCAGCGCACTGGGGATGTCGCGGGCGACCCGGACTCCTTCGGCCGACCAGTTCGGGTCGCGGGTGAGCACGATGGTCTGGCGGCCCGGGAGCGGCTTGCCGATGCCTTCGTGGGTGGTGCGGCCCAGGATCAGCACGTGGCCGGTGGTGGTCGCCTTGAAGTGCGCGAAGTCTGCGGGGATGTGCCAGGGAATGTTGGAGGCTGCGCCGATCACGCCGTTCTCCGCCACGGCCGCCACCATCGTGACGCGCCTGCCGCCAGGAGTGCTCATATGGCGATCGGGGCCTTGATGCCCGGTTGCGGGTCGTAGCCGTCGATGCGGATGTGCTCGAGGTCGAACGCGTCGAGCTCGGTCACCGTCGGGTCCAGCCACAGCGACGGCAACGCACGGGTGTCGCGCGTGAGCTGGAGCCGGGCCTGGTCGAGGTGGTTGGAGTAGAGGTGCGCGTCGCCGAGCGTGTGCACGAAGTCCCCCACGCGCAGCCCCGTCACATGGGCGACCATGTGGGTCAGCAGGGCGTAGGACGCAATGTTGAAAGGTACGCCGAGGAACACGTCGGCCGAGCGCTGGTAGAGCTGGCAGCTCAGCCGCGCCGGACCTCCATCAGCGGCGGGCGCGACGTAGAACTGGAAGAGCGTGTGGCAGGGCGCGAGCGCCATCTGCGGGATGTCGGCGACATTCCACGCGGACACGATGTGGCGACGACTGTCGGGGTCGCGGCGGATCTGCTCGACGATCTGCTTGATCTGGTCGATGTGACCGCCGTCGGGTGTCGGCCAGGAGCGCCACTGGTGGCCGTAGACCGGACCGAGGTCGCCGTTGTCGTCGGCCCACTCGTCCCAGATCGAGATGCCGCGGTCCTGCAACCACTTCACGTTGGTGTCGCCGCGGAGGAACCACAGCAGCTCACCGAAGACCGAGCGTGTGTGGATCTTCTTGGTGGTGACCATCGGGAAGCCCTCGGCCAGGTCGAACCGCATCTGGTGTCCGAAGACGCTCAGCGTGCCGGTGCCGGTGCGGTCGCCCTTCTCCACACCTTCGTCGAGGATCCGCTGGACGAGGTCGAGGTAGGCGCGCACAGATGCAGGTTAGTCGGCGCGACCGACTAGAGGGCGACAGTTCCGTGGATCGTGGTCAGGGTGTCGCCGCCGACCCAGACCGTGCCGGCGTCGTCGGTGTCGACGTGGACGCGGCCGCGACGGCCGAGCACCGTCCCCTGGCTCGCGATGTACGACGCCGGGAGCACGCCGCCCGCGAGCCACTGCGCGAGCGAGGCGTTGAGCGAGCCGGTCACCGGGTCCTCGGTGACGCCGGCCGCGTGCGGGCAGAACGCACGCACCTCGACCGCGCACTCGGAGCCGTCCGGGTAGGGGCCGATCACACCGACGTCGACCGGCAGCACACGGAAGTCCGGTGTCAGCGCGAGCACCTTCTCGGCCGACGCGAGTCGCACGCCCACCCAGCCCGGTCCGTTGTCGGCCCAGGCGATGTCGAGGACGTCGTCGCTGTGGAGCCCGAGTGCAGCGACGATCTCCGCAACCAGAGACGCTTCGACCGGTCCTGCGCGCAGGAGGTCCGGTGCGGCGAAGGCCAGCCGGCCGTCGTACCGACGGAGCTGGACGAGTCCGAGACCACACTCCTGGACGACGCCGTCACCGGCCGGCACTCCGCCGGCCTCCAGCCAGGCGTGCGCCGTGCCGAGCGTCGGGTGACCGGCGAACGGCAACTCGTTGCTCGGGGTGAAGATCCGCACCCGGTAGTCCGCTGCGGGGTCGATCGGCGTGAGCAGGAACGTCGTCTCGCTGAGGTTGGTCCAGCGGGCGAAGGCCCGCATCTGCTCGTCGGTCAGCCCGTCCGCGTCGTGCACCACCGCGACCGGGTTGCCCAGGAGCGGTTCGGCGCTGAAGACGTCGACCTGGCGGAACGGCCGTCCCTCAGACATGGCTCAGGCGCTGAGCGACATGGGACCGTAGATTTCACGGTCGAGGTCGAAGAGCGTCACCTGCGCGACACCGTGCTCGGCGAGCTCGGCCCAGATCTCGCCGACCCAGGACTCGGCGTCGCCCTGGCTCGGGAACGTCTTGTCGGCGTACGCCTCGGCGGCCTCGCCCTCGAGGGTGACGACCGCACCGGAGGCGTCCTCGAGCCGCCAGTGCCAGGACTGGTCGGGGGTCGTGGGCGGGCGGAAGGTCGGCGGCTGTTCGGGGAGGGTCATGACTCACGCACCGAGGGGGTCACGAAGGGCGGCTTGGTGATCTGGAAGACCTCGTTGCGACCGCGCACGTCGACCATCACCTCGGCCTCGTCGCCGACGGCCGTGGCGACGAGGGCCAGGCCGATGCCCTTCTTCAGGGTGGGCGAGAAGGTGCCGGAGGTGACCTCACCGAGCGGTACGTCGCGCAGCAACCGCACGCTCATGTGCGGGCGCGGGATGGCGCGGCCGGTGGACACGATGCCGACGAGCTTGCGGCGGGGTCCGGCCTCGCGCTCGGCGAGCAGCTTGTCGCGGCCCCAGAACGCCGGCTTCTTCCAGCCGACGGCCCAGCCGAGGCGGGCCTCGTTGGGGGTGATCGAGGACGAGATGTCCTGGCCGTGCAGCGGATACCCCATCTCGGTGCGCAGCGTGTCGCGGGCGCCGAGGCCGCAAGGGGTGAGGCCGAGCGACTCACCGGCAGCCATCAGCGCGTCCCACAGTGCGGGAGCGATCTTCGACGAGGCGATGAGCTCGTAGCTGCGCTCGCCGGTGTAACCGGTGCGGCAGACGATGACGAGGGCGTCGGGGTCCGGGTCGGAGTCGTTGGCCTCGAAGGGCGCCTCGACGAAGGTGAGGTAGTCGTGGCCCACGGGCAGTCCGACGGCGGCCACGACCTCGTCGGACCTGGTGCCCTGGATGGCCAGGACGACGTAGTCGCTGTGGTGGTCGATGACCTTGACGCCCTCGGGCGCGGCATCGGCGAGCCGGCGGCGTACTTCCTCGTTGTTGGAGGCGTTCGGGACGACCAGCACGTGCTCGTCATCGCGGTAGTAGGTGAAGACGTCGTCGATGATCCCGCCGGTCTCGTCGTCCACGACGAGGCTGTACTGCGCCTTGCCGGGACCGATGCGGTGCAGGTCGTTGGTGAGCGTCGAGTTCAGGAACTCCACCGCTCCCGGGCCGCGCACGACGAGCTTGCCGAGGTGGCTGACGTCGAAGATGCCGACGCCCTCGCGAACGGCGGCGTGCTCCTTGACCACACCGGTCGGGTACTCGAGCGGCATCATCCAGCCGCCGAACTCGGAGAACTTCGCACCCAGCGCCTCGTGCCGGTCGTGGAGCGGGGACTGCAGGGGGGTCGCATCAGCCATGCCACGGAATCTATTGCATTCCCCGAACACGCCGGCAGCACCCGCTCGATAGTCTCTGGCGGTGACGTCCTTTGCCCTGCGAACTGCCAGTCCCGCCAAGACCCGTGCGGAGGCCGTGGTGGTCGGGGTGCTCCCGGACGGCGTGTTGGCGCCGGGCGCGGAGGACGTCGCGGCGGCATACGGCCGCAAGCTCAGCGGGCTGCTCGCGACCGTCGGCGCCACGGGCAGGCCGGGAGAGGTCACCAAGGTCCCCACCGGCGGCACCATCTCCTCGCCCCTGCTCGTGCTGGTCGGCCTGGGCGCCGACCCCGGCCCCGCAGAGGTACGCCGTGCCGCGGGCAATGCCGCACGTGCGGTCACCAACGCTGCGTCCGTCGCACTGGCTCTTCCGGCCGGCACCCCCGATCTCCTGCGGGCCGTGATCGAGGGCTACCGCCTCGGCGGCTACACGTACACCGCCTACAAGTCGAAGCCCGGTACGCCGACGACGCCGGCCGAGATCGTCGTCCTGACCCCGGCTGCCCGCCGGGCCGATGTGCTCGCCGCCCTCGACTCGGCCCAGGTCGTGGTCGAGGCGGTCCTCGCCACCCGCGACTGGGTGAACACTCCCCCGGCCGACCTGACGCCGCCGACATTTGCGACCGCCATCTCCGACGCCGTCAAGGCCGGCAACAAGCAGGTCCCGACAGGCGGCGCCAAGATCAAGGTCGACGTGCTCGACGAGGCTCGGCTCGCCGAGCTCGGCTGCGGCGGCATCCTCGGCGTGGGCGCCGGCTCCGCTGCGCCGCCGCGGCTGGTCGAGCTGACCTACCGTCCCAAGGACGCGGTCGTCCACATCGCTCTCGTCGGCAAGGGCGTCACCTTCGACTCCGGCGGCCTGTGGATCAAGCCCGCCGCGAGCATGGGCACCATGAAGGAGGACATGGCCGGCGCCGCAGCGGTCGTGCAGGCGATGATCGCCGCCGCCCGCCTCGGCCTCCCCGTCGAGATCTCCGGGTTCGCCGCCCTCGCCGAGAACATGATCGGTGCCGCCTCGATGCGCCCGGGCGACGTGCAGACGATGTACGACGGCACCACCGTCGAGATCGGCAACACCGACGCCGAGGGCCGGCTGATCCTTGCCGACGCGATGGGTCGTGCTGTCGAGAGGAAGCCCGACCTGCTCATCGACATCGCCACCCTGACCGGCCACATGGTGATGGCGCTCGGGGACAGGATGGCTGGAGTGATGGGCGACGACGAGGTCGTGGCCCAGGTCCTCGCCGCCGCCACGAACGCCGGCGAGGACGCCTGGCCGATGCCGATCCCCGAGTTCATGAACGAGCGGGTCCGGAGCAGCAAGATCGCCGACCTGTCTCAGTACGACGGAGTGCGCTGGGGCGGCGGACTCTTCGCTGCCGCGTTCCTGCGCGAGTTCACGGGCGGCCTGCCGTGGGGGCACCTCGACATCGCGGGTCCGACGTTCAACCGCGGCGGACCGAATGGTCACTGGACCTCCGGCGCGACCGGCTACGGCGTCGCGACCCTGGTCGAGCTGCTCAGAGACCTGGCGGCCGCTGCTGCTTCTGCTGCTGCCTGATCCGCGAGTTGTAGTCGCGCATCCGCTGCGGCACGCCGACCACGGCGGCGTCGTACGACGGAATCTGGTGGCGGTTGCAGAAGTCATGGGCCCACTTGACCGACGGCACCCGCCGGCGGGTCCACTCGCCGTCGTGCGCGACGAGCAGCAAGGTCACGTCGCTGACGGCGGTGCGTGGCTCGACGAAACCCTCGACCCCACGACGCTCACCCACCCACGTCTGCAGGTGCAACTCATCGGTGCGGTCCGACGCACGGACGCGAGTCGACCCCGTACGTGCCTCGGCCGTGGGGTTACTCATGCGTACCTTCGATCCCCTGCGGAATCGGTCGAACAAAGCCATGAGGACAGTTTGCCCGATCGATGGGTGGGCTGTTGCCAGATGCTTCAGTCGTGGTGCAAGGATGGCGTCCATGGCGACCGAAGTCACTCTTCCCGCGCTCGGTGAGTCCGTCACCGAAGGCACCGTTACCCGCTGGCTCAAGCAAGTCGGCGACCAGATCTCGATCGACGAGCCGCTGCTCGAGGTCTCGACCGACAAGGTCGACACCGAGATCCCGTCTCCGGTCGCAGGCACCCTGCTCGAGATCAAGGCGGCCGAGGACGACACGGTCGAGGTCGGCGCCGTTCTCGCCGTGATCGGTGAGGCCGGCGAGGCCCCCGCCGACGCTCCGGCGCCCGCCGAGGAAGAGGCTCCGGCTGCTCCCGCGCAGGAGGCTCCGGCCGCCGAGGAAGCGCCCGCCGCTCCAGCCGCCGAGGAAGCGCCCGCCGCTCCGGCCGAGGCTCCTGCTGCTGCAGCACCCGCGGCGTCCGGCGGTGCCGCCAGCGGTACGGCGGTCACGCTCCCCGCGCTCGGTGAGTCCGTCACCGAGGGCACCGTCACGCGCTGGCTCAAGCAGGTCGGCGACGCCGTCGCTGTCGACGAGCCGCTGCTCGAGGTCTCGACCGACAAGGTCGACACCGAGATCCCCTCCCCCGTCGCGGGCACCCTGCTCGAGATCAAGGCCGCCGAGGACGAGACCGTCGAGGTCGGCGCCGAGCTGGCCATCATCGGCTCCGGCTCGCCCGCCGCTGCACCTGCACCTGCTGAGCCCGAGCCTGCCCCGGCCGCCGCCGAGCCCACGCCCGCCGAGCCCACACCCGCCGAGCCCGAGCCCGCACCGGCCGAGCCCACACCTGCTCCGGCCGCCGCCGAGCCCACACCGGCACCGACAGCACCGGCGCCGGCAGCGCCTGCTCCCTCCGCTCCCGCGTCCGACGACGGCCCCGGCTACGTCACTCCCCTGGTCCGCAAGCTCGCGGCCCAGCACGGTGTCGACCTCGGTCAGGTCAAGGGTTCGGGTGTCGGTGGACGCATCCGCAAGCAGGACGTCCTGGACGCCGCAGCCGCCTTGAAGGCGTCCGCCCCGGCAGCCGCCGCTGCCGCAGCTCCCGCCGCTGCTCCGGCCGCCGCGACTCCGGCCGCCGCGTCTGCCAGCCCGTCGCCGCTGCGTGGCCAGACCGTCAAGGTCAGCCGCCTGCGCAAGATCATCGCGGAGCGCATGGTCGACTCGTTGCAGGTCTCGGCCCAGCTGACCCAGGTGATCGAGGTCGACGTCACCAACATCGCCCGCCTCCGCGAGAGCGCGAAGGCCGACTTCCTCGCCCGTGAAGGCGTGAAGCTGTCGTACCTCCCGTTCTTCACCAAGGCGGCGATCGACACCCTCAAGCACCACCCCTCGCTCAACGCCACGATCGACCAGGCTGCCGGCGAGATCACCTACTACGACCGCGAGAACGTCGCGTTCGCCGTCGACACCGAGAAGGGCCTGCTCACGCCGGTCGTCAAGGACGCCGGCGACCTGTCGATCTCGGGCATCGCCAAGAAGATCGCCGATGTCGCCGAGCGCACCCGCACCAACAAGATCGGACCGGACGAGCTGTCCGGCGGCACGTTCACGATCACCAACCTGGGCAGCTTCGGCGCCCTGTGGGACACCCCGATCATCAACCAGCCGCAGGTCGCGATCCTCGGCCCCGGTGCCGTGGTCAAGCGTGCGGTCGTCATCGACGACGACGACCTCGGCGAGACGATCGCAGTGCGCCACATGGTCTACCTCGCGCTGACCTACGACCACCGCGTGGTCGACGGCGCGGACGCCGGTCGCTTCCTGCGCGACCTGAAGAAGCGCCTCGAGTCCGGCCAGTTCGAGGTCTGAGCCACGGCAACACAGACGAGAGCCCCGGTCCGCAGCAGCGGACCGGGGCTCTGTCGTCCTGTCAGCGCGTGGTAGCGCCCACGGTGACGGCATAGGTCGTCGTGACCGTCTGCCCGCCGACCTCGACGGTCGAGGAGCCGTTGGCCTCCCCGACCGCTTCGACGGGCCCCACCCCGCCGGTCCGGCCGCGGACGGTGCCGGTCGCCGTACTGCTGCCCTCGACGACCCTTCCGGCGAGGGTGTCGTCGGGCACGTCCGTCTGCGTGGAGGTGACGGTGACCGTGTAACCCGCGTCGGTCAGCTCGGTCAGCTCGTACGTCGAATCGATCGTCGCCGTGCTGCCACCGACGCTGATCGTGGAGGCCACCTCCCAGCGGGCACCGACCCCGACCTCATCGGTCGGGAAAGGTACGGCGAGCAGGTAGTCCTTCGCGAAGACGTCGTCGAGGAGCCGGGAAACGAGGTCCGGCGCCTCGTCACCCGGCGAGACGTCGCGCCGCAGCACCCGACCCGACCGGTCGTGACTGACGCTCACGGTCACCCCCTCGAGGTAGCCGACGGACTTGCGCGCCCGGGCGAGCTCGTCCTTCGTCAGCCCACCGCCCTTGACGGACGCCTTGCCGTACCGGACCTCGACCGTGACCCGGTCATCGGTGGCCTCGGCAACGGTCGTCGTGAACGGGATCGTCATCGGCACCGTGATCGGCCGCGCACCCTCCGCATCCACGTCGGTCGTGGTCGTCAGCGCGAGCATGCTCGACTCGGTGTGGCCCTCGAGGACCTCGAGCTCCACCACCCGCCGCGGCTCAGCGCCGGCGTCGATCAGGCTGACACTGGCGGGCTGGCCGGGCTCCGGTACGGCTGAGGTCGTCTCACGGGTCGGCGGATCAGCCCTCGGTGCCTCGTCATTGCAGCCGGCGACACCGAGCGCGACGACGAACGCAACAGCCACGGCGCGCGATCGGCGACGTACGACGGACATGGATCTCCTCGGGGTGGGTGCCGCCACAGGGTGCCACGGTCACCATGGGGGTGGGAGGGTTTGACCATGACTGCGCCCGCTGGAATGTCCGTCGTCGTTGCCGGTTCGTCCGGCTTCCTCGGGAGCCACCTGTGCTCCGAGCTCGAGTCCCGCGGCCATCAGGTCACCCGATTGGTCCGTCGTGAGGCACGGGGACCGCACGAGTCGACCTGGGACCCCCAGGGCGGCGTCGTCGACGTGGCCGTGATCGGCGCGGCCGATGTCGTGGTCAACCTCGCCGGCGCACCACTGGTCGGCAACCCGCACTCGAAGACGTGGGCCGAAGCGGTCAGGAGCAGTCGGGTGGCCACGACCGGCGTGCTCGCCACGACGATCGCGGCCGTCGCGAAGCCGCCCGCGCTGATCAACGCCTCCGGTGTCAGCTGGTACGGCGACCACGGCGACGCGTTGCTGACGGAGTCCTCCGACTCCCGAGGCCACGCACTGCTCACCCGCGTGTGCCGGGAGTGGGAAGCAGCAGCCCAGCCGGCGGTCGGCGCCGGTGCGCGCGTCGTGCTCCTGCGCACGGCGCCGGTGCAGGACCGCCGCAACCCTCCGCTGCGACAGCAGCGCCTGCAGTTCAAGGCCGGCCTCGGCGGCCAGTTGGGCAACGGGGAGCAGCACTATCCGGTGATCTCGTTGCGCGACTGGGTCGGTGCGGCGACGTACCTCGTGGAGCATCCGACAGCCGCCGGCCCGGTGAACCTCTGCGCCCCGAGCACGCCCACGAATGCGGAATTCACCCGCACCCTGTCCGACCTGGTGCACCGGCCGGCGTTCTTCAAGGTGCCCTCGGCGGTGCTGAAGGTTGCCGCCGGCGCGATGTCCGACGAGGTCCTCGGCTCCCTCAACCTGCGCCCGCAGGCATTGCTCGACCTCGGCTACGAGTTCCAGGACCCCGACGTCGCCGCCGTCCTCGCCACCGGGCTCAAGGTCGTCGAGTAGCGACGAGCGCCAGCGAGACGCGTATCGAGACGCAGTGAGCCGGTTGCGGGCGTCTCGATACGTCCTCGCCTAGCGGCTCGGGCTACTCGACGACCTTGGCTCCTGCCACCAACCACGAGCCGCCCACCTTGCGGAACACCAACCGCCGGGTCGTGGCCCGGTCCCGCGGCAGCGCGACAGCGCCTCCCGGCGCGACGGCCTCCGCGCCCACCAGTCGGTCGGTCACGACCAGCACCACCCGCCGCGCGGTCCGTGCCCGGAGCTCGACAGCGAGGACCTGCATCGACATCCCCTCGACCCGCACCCCACGGTCCGACCACTGCCGCAGCATCGCGACGTCGGCCCGACCAGCCTCCGAGCCGCGGACGTAGAGCCGCCGCAGCGCGTCGACATCGCCAACCGCCCACGCGTCGGCCCGCGCCCGGTCCCAGTCACGCAGCACCGCGAGTGAGCTCACGGCGGCCGTCACACTGATCGACCGGGCCTCCGGCGCGACGACGGCGACCGGGGCCCGCACGGGCTCCGGGCCGGCTGGGCGCCCGGCTGAGATGACCGCCCATCCTGCCAGCGCGGCAGCGATCAGCACCAGTACGGCCGTGGCGACGACGAGCCATCGCGATCCCGAGATACGCATGCACCGTTCCTATGTCAGATCGCGCCGAGGTGCATCCGGTCATCCACAGGCTCCGGCGTATCGTTGCTGTCGTGATCTTCCGTGAGGCCGGGCTCGGCTCCGACGCGATCGAGTACATGGCGGCGTGGGAGCTCCAACGCGAGGTGCACGCCCAGGTCGTCGACGGCTCCGCACCCGACACCGTCCTGCTCCTCGAGCACCCTCCCGTCTTCACCGCTGGCAAGCGGACATTGCCGCAGGACCGCCCGCTCGACCCCGGCGGCGCACCGGTCATCGATGTCGACCGCGGCGGGCAGATCACCTTCCACGGCCCCGGCCAGCTCGTCGGCTACCCGATCGTCCGGCTGCCCGACCACGTCAAGGTCGTCGACTACGTCCGTCGCGTCGAGGAGGCGCTGATCGCGGTCTGCACCGAGTTCGGTGTCACGACCGCGCGCGTGCCCGGTCGCAGCGGCGTGTGGCTCCGGGCCGACGACCGCGGGCCCGAGCGCAAGATCGCGGCCCTCGGCATCCGGGTCAGTCGCGGCGTGACGATGCACGGCTTCGCCATCAACTGCGACGTCGACCTCGGCTGGTACGACCGCTTCGTGCCCTGCGGCATCAGCGACGCCGGGGTCACGTCACTCAGCAGCGAGCTCGGGCGCGACGTACCCGTGAGCGAGGTCCTCGATGCCGTACGCCGACACCTGGGCGAGCTGCTCACCTGGGGTCCCTATGACGCGACTCCGGACTACGAACCGCGCCCCGATCCGGCCAAGGTCGGCGTGGCGGTCCTGAGCTATCCCGCCCGCTGACCCTATACTCGGTATCTATCGGCCACTCGGGCCGACGGATCCCAAGGGGCCAAGGTGAGCGACCTCGTCATCGAGACCAGCGGACTGCGCAAGGAGTTCCGCACGCGCAGGGGCGGCCTCCGGGTCGCCGTACAGAACCTCGACCTGGCGGTCCCCGCCGGCGGCGGGGTGCACGGCTTCCTCGGCCCCAACGGGTCCGGCAAGACGACGACCATCCGGATGCTGCTCGGCCTCGCGCGCCCCACGCGCGGCACGATGCGGCTCTTCGGTGAGCCGGTGCCCGAGAAGCTGCCGCAGGTGATCGGCCGCGTCGGCGCGGTGGTCGAGTCCCCGAAGTTCTCCCCCAACTCCAGCGGCAGGCTCAACCTCAGCCTGCTGGCCGATGCCATCGGCGCACCCCGCTCCCGCGTGGACGAGGCCATCGCGACCGTGCAGCTCGACGGGCGCGAGAAGGACCGCTACAAGGGCTACTCCCTCGGCATGAAGCAACGTCTCGCGATCGCCGCGACATTGCTCAAGGACCCGCAGCTGCTGATCCTCGACGAGCCGACCAACGGCCTCGACCCGGCCGGCATCCGCGAGATCCGCGAGACCATCCGCAGTCTCGGCGAGGCCGGCGTGACCGTGCTGCTGAGCTCCCACATCCTCGCCGAGGTCCAGCAGGTGTGCACCTCGGCGACGATCATCGGCAACGGCAAGCTGCTGGCGTCCGGGCGGGTCGACGACCTGCTCGGCAGCAGTACGGCGCACCGCGTCGTGGTGCCCGAACCCCACCTGGCGATCGAGGTGCTCGGCGCAGCAGGCCTGGCGGCGGTCGCCGACCAGGAGGCGGTGCGCGTCGAGACCGACGACGCCGCCAGGATCACACAGGTGCTCGGTGAGGCCGGTGTCTGGTTGACCGAGCTGACACCGCTGCGACCGGACCTGGAGACGTTCTTCCTCGCCCTCACCGACGCCGAGCGACTGGGGGCCGAGGCATGAACTCCTTCGTCCGACTCGTCACCGTCGAGCTGAGCCGCCTGCTGCACCGCCGAGCCGCCCTGGTCCTGGTCGCGGCCTGCATCGTCGTCCCGACCATCATCGGCGTGGCCGTCGTGCTCGACACCCGCCCGCCGTCGGCCTCCGAGGTCGCCCAGGCCGAGCAGCAGATGGAGGCCGAGCGCAACAACCCCGACTTCGAGGACGGCGTCGAGCAGTGCATCGCCGATCCGCAGGGCTGGGGCGGCTATGGCCCCGACATCGCCGCCGGTTCGGAGGAAGCCGAGAAGGTCTGCCGCTCCGACATGGAGCCCCGCCTCGAGAACTATCTCTACTCCGCCCAGCTCGACATCGGGCAGGAACGCGACAGCGGCTCCGGCATTGCGATCACCTTGATCCTGGCGATGGCGATGATGCTGCTCGGCACCACCTTCACCGGCCACGACTGGGCGAGTGGATCGGTGAGCAACCAGTTGTTGTTCGAGCCGCGGCGGCTCCGGGTCTGGTTCGCGAAAGCAATCGTGGTCACCGGTGCGGCGACTGCTCTCGCAGCAGTGGTCCTGACGTCGTACTGGCTGGCGATCGGGCAGGTGGCGCGCTCGCGTGACCGGCTCGGCGACGGCGTACTCCTGGACTGCCTGCAGATGGGCTGGCGCGCAGCGGCCGTCACCGGCGTGGCAGCGCTGCTCGGCTTCGCGCTGACGATGCTGTTCCGCAGCACCGTCGCCACCCTCGGCATCCTCTTCGGCATCGCGCTGGCCGGCGGCATCCTGCTCGGAGCGTTCGGCGTCAGCGATCGCTGGAACCCCGCGCTGAACGTCGGAGCCGTGATCACCGACGGCATCACCTACTACGCCGAGGTGCCCTGCTCCCAGGAGGCCATCGAGGCGATGGGCGGCGACTACGGCTACTGCAGCGAGGAACGCGAACTGACCCTCGCCCAGGGAGCCGGCGTCCTCGGTACGGCGGTCGTCGGCGCGTGCCTCCTGTCGCTGGCGTGGTTCCGTCAACGCGACGTCCCGTAGGCCCCTCGCGATGCCTGCCTCCCGAGGGGCGCGGAGTACCCTGACGAGGTGACTGCTGCACCCGACGGCCGGAAGCTCCTGCGACTCGAAGTCCGTAACGCGGAGACCCCGATCGAACGCAAGCCGTCGTGGATCAAGACCACCGCGAGGATGGGTCCGGAGTACACCGCGCTGCAGAAGCTGGTGAAGTCCGAAGGCCTCCACACGGTCTGCCAGGAAGCCGGCTGCCCCAACATCTTCGAGTGCTGGGAAGACCGCGAGGCCACCTTCCTGATCGGTGGCGAGCAGTGCACCCGGCGCTGCGACTTCTGCCAGATCGACACCGGCAAGCCGGACCCGCTGGACCGTGACGAGCCGCGTCGGGTCGCCGAGTCGGTGCAGAAGATGCAGCTCAAGTACGCCACCATCACTGGCGTCGCGCGTGATGACCTGCCCGACGGCGGAGCCTGGCTCTACGCCGAGACCGTGCGGATGATCCATGAGCTCAACCCGGGCATCGGAGTCGAGAACCTGATCCCCGACTTCAACGGGATCCCCGAGCTCCTCACCGAGGTCTTCGAGTCCCGGCCCGAGGTGCTCGCACACAACGTCGAGACCGTGCCGCGGATCTTCAAGCGGATCCGTCCGGCGTTCCGCTACGAGCGCTCTCTCGACGTGCTGACCCAGGCCCGCGCCTTCGGTCTGGTCACCAAGTCGAACCTGATCCTCGGCATGGGCGAGACCCGCGACGAGGTCTCCCAGGCCCTGCGCGACCTGCACGACGCGGGCTGCGAGCTCATCACGATCACCCAGTACCTGCGTCCTTCGCCGCGCCACCACCCTGTTGAGAGGTGGGTCAAGCCGGAGGAGTTCGTCGAGCTCGCGACCGAGGCCGAGGAGATCGGATTCGCCGGCGTCCTCTCGGGACCGCTGGTCCGTTCGTCGTACCGGGCCGGTCGGTTGTACGGTCAGGCGATGTCCGCGCGCAGCGCGACCGCAGAAGCCACTGCCTGAGGAGACAGCAGCACCCCATGTCGAACACACCTCTCGACCCGTCAACGATGAGCCGCCGCAAGCAGATCGTCGAGACGTACAAGATGGCCCGCAAGGTCGATCCGGCCATCCTGTGGTGGATGCTCGGCGCCTTCGTGGTCGCCGGCGGCCTCGGCTTCGCCCTGTTCTACTTCGTGCTGCCCGGCGAGGGCACGTTCAAGCTGGTCCTGACGATCATCGCCACGATCCTGATCGGCCTGCTGGGCCTCATGGTCGTGTTCGGTCGCCGCGCCCAGAAGGCCGCGTTCGCCCAGCTGGAAGGCCAGGTCGGCGCCGCCGCCCGCGCCCTCTCGATGCTGCGCAAGGGCTGGGTCCTCGAAGAGGTCGTCGGCTTCACCAAGCAGCAGGACATGGTCCACCGCGTGGTCGGCCCCCCGGGCATCGTCCTGGTCGGCGAGGGCAACCACGGCCGTCTCAAGGCCCTCATGATCAGCGAGCACAAGAAGCACGAGCGGGTCGCCGGTGACTACCCGGTCCACGACATCCTCGTCGGCAACGACGAGGGCCAGGTCCCGCTCACGAAGCTTGTCCGCCACGTCCAGAAGCTCGGCCGCCAGGTCAAGCCGGCCGAGATCACCGAGCTGCGCCAGCGCCTGCGCGCCCTGGACGCCGCCCGCCCCAAGGTCCCGATCCCCCGCGGCCCCGTCCCGAACTCGATGAAGGGCCAGCGCGGCAACCTCCGCGGCCGCTGACCTTCGCCACCCGGAGGTCGAGGAGGTTGCGCAGCAACCGTCTCGAGACCCCCGCAGCCTGTCCACAGGCTCACTCCTCCCAGTAGCGACCCTCCCCCACCTCGAGATAGGTTCGCTGCGCGCCCACGGTCCGGGCGCAGCACTTCTCGGGAGGACCCTTGCGCCAACTCCGCGCTGTTGCCACCGCACTCGTGGCCATACTTGCCCTGTCGGCCTGCAACGGCGGCGACGAACCAGACGACCCGAAGGTGTCGAGTACGCCGCCCGGGACGACGTCGGCGCCGACTACGGCGCCGCCGGCCGAGACACCCACGGAACCGGCGTTGCCCAAGGCAGCCACGAAGGCGACCGAGGCTGGGGCTCGCGCGTTCATCACCTATTACTGGGACCTGATCAACTACGCCCAGGTCACCGGCGCCGTGAAACCACTCAAGGCTGTCTCGGGCCCCAACTGCGCAGGCTGCAACGCGGGTATCGAGGCGATCGAAGACGTCTACGATGCTGACGGCCACATCACGAACGCCAACTATCGAGCCAGGGTCACCAACCTGAGCGACCTTGATGCCGAGAAGAGCGATATCTACGCGTTCAAGGCGACGGTCGAGGTTGAACACGACGACCACGAAGTCGTATCGGCCGACGGCGCAGGGGAAGTATTCGGAGCGTCGATTCGCACCTACTCGGCCTACGTTCTCTGGACCAAGGAACGCTGGCGCCTCGACGTGATGGAGTCGAAGTGACCACCCGCACGGCATTTGCCGCCCTCTTGTTGTCGATTCTGTCAACCCCCGTCGCAAGTGCCGACCCTGATCCCAACGCACCGAGTATCGAAACCGGCCCAGATGATCGAGGATTTTGGGGTGCGGCTGAAGAGGACGCCGAGCCGCCGCCCTCCGACTCTCAATCCGTATCCGGAAGCAATGAAGCTAACGGGCTTCCGTTCACTGGCCCACAAATCGTGCTCGGGAACTCAGCCTGCGAAGGCGCTGAGACAGTCGCCGCAGGCGGCGATCTGGACGCCGCCGGGTTTTGCGCCGGCGCCGAGCCCGTCCAGGTTGCACTCACCGTGAGTGACGTGCAAAGGGCATTCGCTCGTCTCGACCTCCCAGCAGCCGAGCACGTCATTCAGCCGCCCGACGGACTGACGCTCGTCAACTTCGACACGAACTTCTACACGACCAGCACCGAGCCGATCAGCCGGACGGTCACGCTCTTGGGACAGCAGGTCACCCTGGAAGCGACGCCGGCCGAGTTCCAGTGGTCCTTCGGCGACGGGCGATCCCTCACCACGACCGAGCCCGGGACGCCGTACCCGGACCTCACGGTCACCCACAACTACGAACGCAAGGGCACCTACCGCCCGAGCCTCGGGACGGTCTACACCGGTCGTTACCGCGTCGGTGGCGGAGCTTGGCAGCAGATCCCGGGCACAGTCACCATCAGCGGCGCGCCCCAGCCGATTCGCGCGATCGAGGCTCAGCCGAAGCTCGTCAGCTACTAGCCATCACCGCGTCTCGATACGCGCCTCGCTGACGCTCGCCGCTACTCGACGTACCTGGCTGGCGCTCGCCGCTACTCGACGAACCTCGCGGGGCTACTTGGTCAGGGCACGCAGGGTCGCGAAGGTGACCGTCGACGTCCCGGCGAACATGTCGTGGAGACCGCGGCCGTCGGAACGGAAGACCAGTGGCGGGATGACGAGGGCAATCAGGACCTGGCGGCCGAATGCCTTGACCGGGTTCAGCTTCCGCAGGTGGCCGTCGGCCGGGACGACGCACAGACCGGTCAGCAACTTGCCGATGGAACCGCCAGCCAACCAGGTCAACAGAGCCGACTCGACGACGTAGAAGCCGAGGACCAGGATCGAGGCGATCGAGCCGGGCTCGGTGTACTCCTTGAGGCCGAAGATGGCGATCACGACCAGCGTGCACAGCATCCAGTCGACGAGCAGGGCGGCGATCCGGCGTCCCCACGAGGCGGTCTCGAACATGGCGCAACGGTAGCGGCGCAGGTCACACACTCTGTAACACCCCCGTAACACAAGGGCGTTCAGGTGTAACGCGGCTTACCTACTGTGAGGACTTCGATGATCGGGCGGCACTGCGCCGCCAATGCGAAGGGACTGTTTCATGACTGCGAACCCGACCCGGCTGGGTGCGATCCGCGAGATCGAGGCCAACGAGACCCCGACGGCGTTCTTCGACGTCGCCGAGGAGACCGGTGCGGTCTTCGGCGAGAACGTGTTCAGCCTCTCGGTGATGCAGAAGCGTCTCCCCAAGTCGGTCTACCGGGCCGTGTCGGCGACCATCCAGAACGGCGACCGCCTGGACCCCGCCCTCGCCGACATCATCGCGAAGGCGATGAAGGACTGGGCGATGGAGAAGGGCGTGACGCACTACGCGCACGTCTTCTACCCGCTCACCGGCCTGACGGCCGAGAAGCACGACTCGTTCATGGAGCCGGTCGGCGACGGCACGGCGGTGTGGGAGTTCTCCGGCAAGACGCTGGTCCAGGGCGAGCCCGACGCGTCGTCCTTCCCCAACGGTGGCATCCGGGCGACGTTCGAAGCCCGTGGCTACACCGGCTGGGACGTCCAGTCCCCCGCGTACATCCTCGAGAACCCCAACGGCAACACCCTGTGCATCCCGACGATCTTCGTCTCGATGACCGGTGAGGCCCTCGACCACAAGACCCCGCTGCTGCGGGCCGAGGCGGCGATGTCTGCCCAGGCTGAGCGCGTGCTGGGCCTCTTCGGCCACAAGGACATCGACAACGTGGTGTCCTACTGCGGCCCGGAGCAGGAGTACTTCCTGGTCGACACCTCGTTCGTGAACTCCCGCCCCGACCTGCTCAACGCGAGCCGGACCCTCTTCGGCGCCAAGCCGCCGAAGGGTCAGGAGTTCGACGACCACTACTTCGGTGCCATTCCGGAGCGCGTGCTCGGCTTCATGCACGACACCGAGCGGGCCCTGTTCAAGCTCGGCGTGCCGGCCAAGACGCGTCACAACGAGGTCGCCCCCGGCCAGTTCGAGATCGCCCCGGTCTTCGAGCGCGCCAACCTGGCCTCCGACCACCAGCAGCTGCTGATGTCGACGTTCCGCTCGATCGCCAAGCAGCACGGCTTCGAGTGCCTCTTCCACGAGAAGCCGTTCGCCGGCGTCAACGGCTCGGGCAAGCACGTCAACTTCTCGTTCGGCAACGGCAACCAGGGCAACTTCCTCAGCCCGGGTGACAACCCGCATGACAACGCCCAGTTCCTCGTGTTCTGCGCCGCGATCATCCGCGCCGTCCACCTGTACGGCGGCCTGTTGCGCCTGTCGATCGCCTCGGCCAGCAACGACCACCGCCTGGGCGCCAACGAGGCTCCCCCGGCGATCATCTCGATCTTCCTGGGTGACCAGCTGGCCGACGTGTTCGACCAGATCGCCAAGGGTGGCGGCGCCACGTCCTCGAAGCAGAAGGGCGTCCTGTCCGTGGGCGTCGACGCGCTCCCCGACCTGACCAAGGACCCCGGCGACCGCAACCGCACCTCGCCGTTCGCGTTCACCGGCAACCGGTTCGAGTTCCGCGCCGCCGGCTCCAACCAGACGGTGGCCGCCCCGATGACCGTGATCAACACGATCATGGCCGAGGCGCTCGACTTCTGCGCCACCGAGCTCGAGACCGCGGTTGCCGCTGGCACCGAGTTCAACGACGCCGTTCAGGCGCTGCTGAAGAAGATCATCGAGGACCACGGCGCGGTCGTGTTCAACGGCAACGGCTACTCCGAGGAGTGGCACGCCGAGGCCGAGCAGCGTGGCCTCAAGAACCTGCGCACGACGGTCGACTCCCTGCCGGAGTGGCAGACCGACGAGACGCGCGCCCTGTTCACCAAGTACAACGTGCTGAGCGTGGCCGAGCTCGAGTCGCGCTTCGAGGTCGGTGTCGAGCAGTACGTCATGGTCGTCAACGTCGAGGCCAACCTGACCGAGGAGATCGCGAAGACCACGATCCTCCCGGCCGCGGTTCGCTACCAGACCGAGCTCGCCGGCAACGTCGCGGCACTCAAGGCCGCTGGCGTCGACGCCGACACGACCGACCTGCTGGCCGTCTCCGACCTGATCGGCAGCTTGCGCGCAGGCATCGCCGAGCTCCAGGCCGCCCAGGCCGGCGGGCACGACAGCGAGGGCCTGGCGGAGGCGGCGTACCACCGCGACGCGATCCTCCCGGCGATGCTCAAGGTCCGCGAGGCCGCCGACGCGCTCGAGGCCGTCGTCGCCGACGACCTGTGGTCGCTGCCGACGTACCAGGAGATGCTCTTCATCCGCTGAACCCCTGCGGTCATCGAACTGCCCTCGTCCCCTTCGGGAGACGGGGGCAGTTCGCGTCTCCGGATTTTGTTTACATGGACGAAACGTTGGGGGTGATGCGTCCACAAGGAGCCATTCGGTAGGTTGCCGGGGAGATCGAACTGACTGACCGATGGCTGGCGGCTCCGCCACAGCCGAGGAGGAACGAATGTTCAACAACAGCGAAGACCTGCTCAAGTTCATCAAGGATGAAGCTGTCGAGCAGGTCGACGTCCGCTTCTGCGACCTGCCGGGCATCATGCAGCACTTCACCGTGCCCGTCTCGTCGTTCGACCAGTCGGTCTTCGACGACGGTCTGGGCTTCGACGGCTCCTCGATCCGTGGCTTCCAGGCCATCAACGAGTCCGACATGGCGCTCTTCCCGGACCCGACGACGGCCTACATCGACCCGTTCCGCAAGTCGAAGACGCTGGTCGTCAACTTCTTCATCCACGACCCGATCACGGGCGAGCCGTACTCCCGCGACCCGCGCAACATCGCGAAGAAGGCCCTCGCCTACCTCGCGAGCACCGGCATCGCCGACACCGCGTTCTTCGCCCCCGAGGCCGAGTTCTACATCTTCGACAACGTTCGCTACTCGACCGGTGTCAACGAGAGCTACTACCACATCGACTCGGTCGAGGGCTGGTGGAACTCCGGCAAGGAAGGCGACAACCTCGGGTACAAGACCCGCCTCAAGGGCGGCTACTTCCCGGTTGCGCCGTACGACCACTACACCGACCTGCGTGACGAGATGGTCATCAACCTCGAGGCCTCCGGCCTGCAGGTCGAGCGGGCCCACCACGAGGTCGGGACGGCCGGCCAGGCGGAGATCAACTACCGCTTCGACACGCTGCTCAAGGCCGCCGACGATGTCATGAAGTTCAAGTACATCATCAAGAACACGGCCTGGGAGAACAACAAGTCGGTCACCTTCATGCCGAAGCCGATCTTCGGTGACAACGGCTCGGGCATGCACGTCCACCAGTCCTTGTGGAAGGACGGCGTCCCGCTGTTCTACGACGAGACCGGGTACGGCGGCCTGTCCGACATGGCGCGCTGGTACATCGGCGGCATCCTCAAGCACGCCCCGTCGCTGCTGGCGTTCACCAACCCGACGGTGAACTCCTACCACCGCCTGGTGCCGGGCTACGAGGCCCCGATCTCGCTGGTCTACTCCTCGCGCAACCGTTCCGCCTCGGTCCGGATCCCGATCACGGGCACCAACCCCAAGGCCAAGCGCATCGAGACCCGGTTCCCCGACCCGTCGGCGAACCCGTACCTCGCGTTCTCGGCCCTGATGCTCGCCGGCCTCGACGGCATTCAGAACAAGATCGAGCCCGCCGCCCCGATCGACAAGGACATCTCCGAGCTCCCGCCGGACGAGATGGCCGAGATCGCCCAGGTCCCGACGTCGCTCGGCGCCGTGCTCGACGAGCTCGAGGCCGACCACGACTACCTGACGGTCGGCGACGTCTTCACGCCCGACCTGATCGAGACGTGGATCGACTACAAGCGGGTCCACGAGATCGCGCCCGTGCAGCTGCGGCCGCACCCGCACGAGTTCGAGCTGTATTACGACATTTAGACAGTAACCTGATCGAATTACTCATATTCGATCAGCGATGGCCCCGGGCGACTGACCCGGGGCCATCGTCGTTACCGAGGACGGATCGGCGCTTACAGCACAGCCGTTATCTCACTTTCTGGTTCCGCTGCCTCTTCCGGAGTCTCCCGATACTGGCGCGGCGCACTTCCGGTCCAGCGCCGGAAAGCCCGGGTGAACGCGCTCGGCTCGGAGAAGCCCAGATAGTGGGAGATGTCAGCGATCGACCAGTCGCCCTCCACCAACGCGTGAACGGCCGCATCCCGGAGGACTGCGTCACGGATCTCGCGGATCGAGGTGCCCGCGGCTGCGAGCCTCCTTCGCAGCGTTGGTCCGCTGATCATGAGAGCCGAGGCAACCTCCTCAGCTCCTGGTTGCTCGCCACCGAGGGCGCGTACGACAAGCGCCCGTACCCGGCTCACCAAGCTGGCATCCAGGCTGCCCGGTCGCGTGAAGAGGCCTGCGGGCGAGGAGGCGATGAAACGTTCGAGATCCGCCTCGTCGCGAATGATCCGTGCGCTCAACCACTTCGTCCTGAAGACCACGGCAGCGGCGGGCGCATGGGCGACTGCGACCGCCCCGAAGACGAGATCGACCATCTCGGGGCTCACGGGGACCGGACCGGGGAACTCGACCTGTTCGAGCTCCAGCGGGCGGGCGATCGCCCACGCCGCCATCCGGTGGACCAAAGCCAGTGAAGTCACGACAGCGACACCAGTCGGATCCGTTTGCGGGGCGGAGAGGTCGAGACTCACACGAGTCAGGCCGCCGTCGCTGACCGCCCTGATACGAGGTAGCGCCGGCATCGCCTGCGCGAAGCCACCGACCCGCTCCAGGGCAGCACCGAGGTCGGGAGCCCCGAGCGCACCGAAACACAGCAGCCGAAAGGATCCACGGGGGAGGTCGTGATCGCCCGTACCGAAGATCTCGTCACCCGTCGTGTCCCACATCAGGCGCACCAGTCGCACGGCCTGCGCCTCCGTGACCCGGCCGCGGTCCGTGTTCACCAAGGAGGACGGAAGACCCGCGCTTCGCAGGATGGCGTCGATGTCCCAGCCCTGTGCCTGTGCCCGGAGCAGCGCCGCACGAACGAGTTCCATCGGCAGGGTTCGTTCGACGGGAAGGGCAGATCGACGTGCTCCCACGAGCCGGAACCTACCAGCCTCGGTGATCAATCGGGTCAAGTGGATCGACCCGTGCAGTCATCGTTTCGCCCGCTCATGCCTCCTAGCGTGAGGAGCATGAGCAATCGCGTGTTCGTCATCGGCGTCGGGATGACCAGGTTCGAGAAGCCCGGTCGCCGCGAGAACTGGGATTACCCCCAGATGGTCAAGGAGTCCGGCACCAAGGCGCTGGAGGACGCGGGCGTCACCTACGACCAGATCCAGCAGGCCTACGTCGGCTATGTGTACGGCGAGTCGTGCTCCGGCATGCGCGCGGCCTACGAGCTGGGCCTGAGCGGCATCCCGATCTTCAACGTCAACAGCAACTGCTCGACCGGCTCCAGTGCGCTGTACCTCGCCGCACAGGCCGTGCGTTCGGGACAGAGCGACCTGACGATGGCCATCGGCTTCGAGAAGATGCAGCCGGGCTCTCTCGGGACGATGTTCGACGACCGTGAGCAGCCCATGGCCCCGCAGATCGACCTGCTGGCCCAGATCTCCGAGGTCCGATTCCCGCCGGCTCCGTGGATGTTCGGTGCGGCCGGCCGCGAGCACAAGCTGTGGTACGGCTCGACCAACGAACACTTCGCGATGATCGGCGAGAAGAACCACCGCCACTCGGTCAACAATCCTTACGCGCAGTTCCAGGACGCCTACACGCTCGAGGAGATCATGGCGGCGCCGATGATCTACGAGCCCCTGACGAAGCTCCAGTGCTCGCCGACGTCCGATGGTTCTGGCGCGGCCGTGCTCGCGTCCGAAGCGTTCGTCGAGAAGCACGGGCTCGCCGCGCAGGCGGTCGAGATCACGGGTCAGGCCCTGGTCACCGACATGGAGTCGACGTTCGCGAGCCGCAAGGCGCGCGACGTCATCGGCTACGACATGAACGTCCACGCCGCCCGCCAGGCGTACGACCAGGCGAGCCTCGGCGCCGAGGACATCCAGGTCATCGAGCTCCACGACTGCTTCTCCGCCAACGAGATGTGGCTCTACGAAGCCCTCGGCCTGGCTGACGAAGGCGAGGCCCACCTGCTGCTGGAGAAGGGCGACACGACCTACGGCGGACGTTGGGTCGTAAACCCCTCGGGTGGCCTCATCTCCAAGGGCCACCCGCTGGGTGCCACCGGCCTGGCTCAGTGCGCAGAGCTGACCTGGCAGCTCCGCGGGACGGCCGACAAGCGCCAGGTCGACAACGTTACCGCTGCCCTGCAGCACAACATCGGCCTCGGCGGTGCCGCCGTGGTCTCCATCTATCAGCGCGCTGAGCGCTGACATCCACCGAGAACAAAGGAAACAGACATGGGTCAGATCTCTGCCATCCGCGAGTACGACGCCACCCAGGACGCCGTGTGGGACATCGTCTCGGACGCCCACTCCTTCGAGAAGTGGATGACGCTTCACCAGACTTGGAAGGGCGAGGTTCCCGAGAACCTCTCCCAGGGCGCACAGCTCACCGAGGTCATCTCGATGATGGGCATGCCGAACACCATCACCTGGACGGTCGATGTCTTCGACGCCCCATCGCGCCTGGTCATCTCGGGCACCGGCATGGCCGGTGTCAAGACCGAGATCGGCTTCACGGTCAGCGCCAACGGTGCGGGCTCGACCGTCGAGATGTCGGCCGCGTTCGAGGGCTCGATGATCGTCGGCGCGCTCGGCAAGGCCATCGAGAAGCAAGGCGCCCAAGAGGTCGAGGGCTCCCTCAACAACATCGAAGGCCTGCTCGGCTGATGTCGGACCTCAGGTTCAACGCCGGAGGGCTCGGTCAGTGGACCGAGCCCTCGCGGTTCGAAGTGACCCGCGAGCGACTTGCCGAGTACGCCGCCGCCACCAACGACCCGGATCCGGCCGCTCTCGCCGGCGACGTCAACAACGCGATCTTCGCCATCGTGCCGACATTCGAGACGCTCATGGAGCCGGCCATCGAGGTCGTGCCGCTCAACCTGCTGGGCCGCGTGCTCCACGGTGAACAGGACTTCCGATTCGTTCGGCCGATCAAGCCCGGTGACGTCCTCGTCTCCCGCGGCAAGGCGACAGGGTGGACCCCTGCCGGCACAGGCACCGCCGCGTGCGTCTACATCGAATGCAGCACCGAGGAGGGCGAGCTCGTCAACGAGCAGTACGTCACCTTCTTCGTGCGCAACCATTCCGAGGCAGAGTCGGTTGGCGATCTCTCGCCGAAGCACGGCTTCGACCCGTCACTCGCATCCACTGAGCCGTTCGCGGTGGCGAAGCAACACGTCGATGACGACCAGACGTTCCGCTACGGTCCCGCGGCCGGCGACCCCATGCCGATTCACCTGGACGACCAGATCGCCAGGGAGATGGGGTTCCCGGGCATCATCGCCCACGGCCTGTGCACGCAGGCGTTCACCTCCTGGGCCGCCGTCCAGGAGCTGGCCGGAGGCGACGTGCACCGTCTCAAGCGGCACGCCGTCCGATTCGCCAAGCCGGTCCTCCCGGGCCAGGAGATCATCACCACCTTCTACAAGACAGCAACCACGGGCGACGTCACCACGTACGCCTTCCAGACAACCGCCGACGGCGTGCTCGTCGTCACCGACGGTGTTGTCGAGATCGCCGAGGAGAACTGACATGGGATCACTCGATGGACGCGTCGCCGTCATCACGGGCGCGGGCCGCGGAATCGGCCGTGAGCACGCGCTGCTGTTCGCCCGCGAAGGCGCAGCCGTGGTCGTCAACGACCTCGGCGGCGCCAACGACGGGTCGGGATCGGATGCCGGACCGGCCGCAGAGGTTGCGGCCGAGATCATCGCCGCAGGCGGGCGGGCTGTCGCCAGCACCGACAACATTGCGACCTGGCAGGGCGCGAAGGCTCTCGTTGACCAGGCCGTCTGGGAGTTCGGCAAGCTCGACGTCGTCGTCAACAACGCAGGCATCCTGCGCGATGCCTTCCTCGCGAGCATGGAAGAGTCCCAGTGGGACTCCGTGGTCCAGGTCCACCTCAAGGGCCACTTCCTGATGATCCGTCACGCGGCGGAGTACTGGAAGGCGCAAAAGGCTTCCGGCAACCCCATTAAGGGCTCCATCATCAACACCGCCTCAGCGTCGGGGATCACCGTGCCGAATGCCGGCCAGTCCGCCTACGGTGCAGCGAAGGCCGGGATCGCAGCGCTGACGCTGGTCGCCGCTGAGGAACTCGAGCGGATCGGTGGCCGCGTCAACGCCATCGCTCCCATCGCCCGGACCCGCCTGACCCTCGCCACGCCAGGCATGGGTGCAGTTTTCGGCATGGAGCCGGCAGAGGGTGAGGCGGACCTGTTCTCGCCGGCCCAGATCTCCCCGCTCGTGGCCTGGCTGGCAACCGAGGACTGCCCTGTCACCAGCAAGGTTTTCGCAGTCTCTGGCGGAATGGTCCAGCAGTTGAAGGGCTGGGAAGTCGAGTTCACGGCCGAGACCGACGATGACTGGTCGATCAAGGCCGTCGCCGACGCTGTGGGCGAGTTCAAGTGATCGAGTGGTCCGAGAATGACATCGCGATCCGGTCCGCAGTACGCGACTGGATCGACAAAGAGGTGCGACCGCACCTCGACGAGCTCGAGACCGGCACGATCCCGCCGTACGACATCCTGCGCAAGTTCTGGGCGGACTTCGGTATCGACGCAATGGCGAGCGAGGCCGTGAAGAAGCAGCTTGCCAAGGAACGCTCGAAAGCTGACGGGACCTTCTCCAAGGACCGCTCCTCCGGCGAGAAGCCGCCCAACCCCATGAACGACCTCGTCTCCATGGCGGCCGTCGTGACAGCGGAATGGACCCGGGTCAGCCTGGGCTCCATCGCTTCCGCGGGCGTCTCACTCGGCCTGGGTGCAGCCACCATCGCACAGAAGGGCACGCTCGAACAGAAGGAACGCTGGCTCGAAAAGGTCATGACCCTCGAGGACGTGGCCTGCTGGTCCATCACCGAACCGGAAAGCGGTTCTGATGCCTTCGGCGGCATGAAGACCACGGTTCGCCGCGACGGTGACAGCTTCGTCCTGAACGGCAGCAAGACGTTCGCTACCAACGGTCCCTTCGCTGACGTCGCCGTGGTCTACGCCAAGCTCGACGACGGCGACGGCACCCCGATCCGGGACCGCCAGGTGCTGACGCTCGTCCTCGAGAAGGACGACGAAGGATTCACCCGCGGCAATGCCTTCAAGAAGATGGGCATGATGTCGTCGCCCACGGGCGAGCTCTTCTTCGACAACGTTCGCCTGGGCATGGATCGCCTCCTGGGCGGCGAGGCTGCACTGGAGAAGGGCTCCCCGGCCAACGACGGGCGTGAAAGTGCCCGTGGGGGCTTCGCTGGCGAGCGCATCGGCTGCGCGATCCTCTCGCTCGGCATCATCGAGGAGTGCCGCCGACTCTCGATCGACTACGCACGGGAGCGTGAGCTCTGGGGGCGTCCGATCTCGAACTTCCAGCTGATCCAGCTGAAGCTGGCGAAGATGGAGATCGCGCGGTTGAACACCGAGAACATGGTCTTCAACGCGATCGAACGGATCCTCGCGGGCAAGATGCCGACGCTGGCCGAGGCGTCAGCGATGAAGCTCTACTCGACGGAGGCTGCGACCGATGTCGCGATGGACGCCGTACAACTCTTCGGAGGCAACGGCTACATGGCGGAATACCGGGTGGAGCAGCTCGCCCGCGACGCCAAGTCGCTGATGATCTACGCGGGGTCCAACGAGATCCAGGTGACCCACATCGCGAAGGGTCTCCTCACACGCTGACCACGACACGACGGGCGGGCCATCCAACGATGGCCCGCCCGTCGTGCATTTCGGCATCGAAATGTCAGTGAATGGCCCCGCCCCAGGAGTCGAACTCACCGTCGGCGATTCCCCACTCACGCAGAGCGGCCCGGGGATCGCGACCTTCTTGATCCAGCGCCCGCGGGTGCGCCGCCGGCGTGCGGGAGAAGCGCGGGGCCGGAGCCGGCTGCCGGACGCCCTCGATCTCGATGTACGCCGTGCGAGCCTGGTTGTGGGCGTGCTCGTGCGCCTCCCAGGGGGTCAGGACCGGAGTCACACAGGCATCGGATTCGACGAACAGGTCAGCCCACTCGTCCCGGGAGCGCTGCTTGAACCGGGCCGCGATGACGGCCCTGGCCTGCGGCCACCCACCCGAGTCGAGCTGGAATGCCAGGCCCTCGGCCTCTTCGTCGATGTCCAGACCGGCGAGGAGCTGCTGGTAGAACTGGAACTCGACGCAACCGACCGCCACGTAGCGGCCATCAGCGCATTCGTAGGTGTCATAAAACGGGGCGGCGCCGTCGAGGATGTTGGTGCCTCGGTCGCCCTCCCACAGGCCATTGGCCTTCATGCCGTGGAGGAACGTCATCAACAGGTTGGATCCGTCGACCATGGCAGCGTCGATGACCTGCCCCTGACCCGATGTGTGACGCTCGTGGAGGGCAGCAAGGATGCCGAGAGTCATCAGCATGCCGCCGCCGGCGAAGTCGCCCAGGATGTTGAGCGGCGCGTGCGGGGCTTCGCCGGCGCGTCCGATCGGCTCGAGAGCTCCGGAGAGCGCGATGTAGTTGATGTCGTGTCCCGCACGCTGGGCAAGCGGCCCGCCCTGGCCCCACCCGGTCATGCGCGCGTAGACCAGCCTCGGGTTCCGCTCCAACAGCACCTCGGGTCCAATGCCCAGTCGCTCGGCGACGCCCGGGCGGAAGCCTTCAACGAAGACGTCAGCCGCCTCGATAATCCGAAGCAGCGCCTGGACTCCGCTCGCCTGCTTGAGATCGATCGCGACCGAGCGGCGCCCACGATCGAGCGGGCCAGCAGGCGGCACGATGGCGAACTGGTTATCGCCTCCGCGATCGACCCGGAGGACGTCGGCGCCCAGGTCCGCAAGGATCATGCAGCCGAAGGGCGCTGGGGCCAGCCCCGCGAGTTCGACGACTCGTACGCCATCAAGTGGTCCCACGTTGTTCATCCCCGGGACCCCGGCTCGGGGCCGTCCGTGCTGAACCAGGTCGGGACGAGCCGACCGATGGTCCAGGCGAGTGGGCGTTGGTAACTCGATCCGAGGAAGCGGACGGCTGCGTCCATGAGGACGGCGTCCGGACCGACGAGGATCTTCGCGCGGCCGCGTGCCGCGCCGCGCAGGATCACCCGTGCGGCCCTGTCGGCGCTGGTGACCGCGATCTTGTCGAAGAGGTTGATCAGGCGCTCCTCGAGCTCATCACCCGCGGACGTGGCATTGCGGGCGATGTCGGTGCGAATGCCCCCGGGATGCACGCAACTGACCTTCAGGCTGGGGTGGGTCAGCAACATCTCCTGGCGCAGTGACTCGGTGAAGCCGCGCACCGCGAACTTGGCCGCGCTGTAGGCGCCCTGGGATGGCACGCCGAACAGCCCGAACACGCTGGACGTGTTGACCACGTGCCCGTCTGTGGAGGCGATCAGGTGGGGCAGGAAAGCCCGGGTGCCGTTGACCACGCCCCAGTAGTCGATGTTCATGACGCGTTCGAGATCCTTGATCTCGGACTGTTCGAAGGTGCCCGAGAACGCGATGCCCGCGTTGTTGAACACGTAGTCGACGCGACCGAAGCGCGCGACGACGTCGGCGGCGAAGTCGCTCATCGCGCCGAGTTCGGACACGTCCACCACCGCCACCAGCGGTTCGGCACCGGCTTCGCGACAGCTCATCGCGGTGTCCTGGAGGCGCTCGGGGTGGACATCACATATGGCGACCTCGGCGCCGTAGCGCGCCAGCAACACCGCCATGCTCTGCCCCATCCCGGCGGCGGCACCTGTCACCACGGCGACCTTGCCCTGGTAGGCCTTCATCCGATTCTCCTCATCTCGTGGTGGGTCTCCGCGGCGGATTCCCGCAGCATCGACATCACCCGGTTCGCGCACCAGGCGGGTACCTGGATCTGGGGGCAGTGCGCCATGTGCGGCACGACCTGGCTGGTGTGGCGGCGGGCCGCGGACGGTGGGCAGATCAGGTCACGCTCCCCCCACAACTGGGTGACCGTGACGCCTGGCTGCAGGTTGGGTGCGGTGCCGACCCGACGAAGTTGGGCCACCACCGTGCCGCCGGCCCTGACCAGCTTCCGCATGCGCCGCCGATCCAGGTGCACTCGGTAGAACGCGGCAGCATGAGGGTCCAGCGATCCTCCGCAGGCCAGACGGTTGTAGCCGAACGCTGCTGCTCCACTCAGCACCCCCGACGGAACGGGGAGGTGCAGCAACACCCGGAGCGCGTGCTGGGTCAGTGGCAGGGTCCCCAGCAGCGGGTGTAGTGAGCCGTCGGGTGCGCCGAGAGTGACAACGCCTCGCACCGGCAAGCCGGGTCGGGCAGCAACCCTCGCCGCAAGCAGCCCACCCAGGGAGTTGCCCACCAGCCACACACCCTCGCCGGCGTCGTAATACCTGATCGCCGCGGCCACGAAGTCTTCAAAGTGTCCCAATCCGGGACGCTCCGGTCCCGTCGCGTGGCCGTGAAGCGGCAGGTCCACGGCCACAGCGGTGACGCCCTGGGCCGCGAGGAGCGACAGGACAGCACGCCAAGTGTCGGCCGAGTCGGTGTATCCGTGAAGAAGCAGAACGATCGGCTGCATGCGACCGTTCACCGATCCCCGTGATCCGGTGGTGAGTGCTCGCGTGGTCGTGCCCGCAAGGACGGGCCGGGTCACGATCATGCTCCGACCTGCGGGTTCGACGTGGGCTCGTCGTCGGTGTCCAGGTTGCGGATGACAGCAATGACCACCCCGAGCATCAGGAACGGCCCGACCCCAAGGACGACCACGAGGGCCTGCTCGAGAGGAGTCATGTGCCCGATGTGCAGTGCGCTGAGGGCCGGGTTCATTCGGGCACCTGCTCGAATCGGTAGCTGTCGACCTTGAACGTCGCGCTGCGCCAGATGGCCTCGAGGGTGGTGCCAGCGCGGAAGCCCGTGTCGCCGTGCTGGTTGAAGTAGTAGCTGTTGGAGCCCTCGCAACTGGAGCTGAAGAAGATCTGGCGCGGGCGGCGCCTCAACTGGCTCGCGAAGTAGCGGTCGTTGGCTTCGCGGGTCACTTCCACCACGGTTGCCGAACGCCGGTCCGCCTCGCCCAGGCAGCGCAGGATGTGCCGGATCGAGGTCTCCACCAGCGCGAAGTACGACGAACCGACGTACCCGTAGGGTCCGAACATCGTGAAGTAGTTGGGGAATCCCGGGATGCTCACCCCTTCGTAGGCCTGGTACCGGTGCTCGGCCCACCAGTCGTCGAGGTCGACCCCGTCACGCCCGACCACCGAGTACGACGGCAGGTTGCCGGCTTCGAAGACCTTGAATCCCGTTGCACAGATCAGTACGTCGAACTCGTGAACGGTGCCCTCCACCGTTCGGATCCCGTTGCCCTCGACGGACTGGATCGGCTCGGTCTCCAAGGTCACGTTGGGACGGTTGAAGGTGGCCAGGTAGGAGTTGTGGAAGCTCGGCCGCTTGCACCCCACGGCGTACGACGGAGTCAGCTTTACCCGTACGTCCTGATCCTTGACCTGGTGACGCAGGTAGCCGCGGGCCACCCGCTCGGCAGCGTTGGCCACATGGAGCGGCCGGTGATAGTGCGCCGAGAGGGGAAAGGCCAGTTCGACGAACGCCTGGCTGGCCCCTCGAACGCTCGCCTTCACGCCAGGCACTCGACCGAGCGCCCACTGCAACGGTCCGGGCAACGCCACGTCGGGCTTGGGCAGGCACCAGATCGGCGTTCGCTGGAACACCACCAGGCTGTCCACGATCGGAGCGATCTCGGGGATCACCTGGACACCGGACGCACCCGTCCCGATCACGGCGACCCGCTTGCCCGCCAGGTCGATCGAGTCGTCCCACCGGGCCGTGTGGACGATCGGACCGGCGAAGTCCTCGATCCCGTCGATGTCAGGGTGCTTGGGCTGGGTCAGGACCCCGGCGGCATTGACGAGGAAACGGCAGGTCAACTCCTCCCCCGCACTGGTGGTCAGCAGCCAGATGCCCGCTTGCTCGTCGAACACCGCGCTCTCGACCCGCGTGTTGAGGCGGAACCGATCCCGCACCCCGTACTCGTCCACGCAGTGCTCTGCATAGGCCTTGAGCTCCGCCCCGGGCGCGTAGGACCGCGACCAGGTCGGCCGCTGCTCGAAGGAGTACTGGTAGCTGAAGGAGGGGATGTCGACCGCCACGCCCGGATAGCGGTTCCAGTGCCACGTGCCGCCGACGCCGTCACCGTCCTCCAGGACGACGAACCGGTCGTATCCGGCCTGCTGGAGCTTGATCGCGATGCCGATCCCGGAGAACCCTCCGCCCACGACGATCACGTCGTGCTGAGGCTGTCGCGTCGTTGCGGACTGCTCGACCCGACGCTGCGTTGTGCGGCTCATCGGATGGCCTCTGCACGGTGCGCACCCGCCGGGGCCGGCACAGCGACTCGTCGCAGGGCTGCGCCGAGCGCGGCGGCCATCGCCAGCCAGATCGCCACGCATCCGAGCAGCCCGGCGGTCCACAACCACTGGGGCGTGTCCGGCTTGCGCTCGCGCTGCATCATCGTGAGGTCATCGACCAGGTCGTGGGTTGCGGACGTCTCGACCGGGATGGCCTCCAGCCCAAGCTCCGGATCGGCCGGCGCCCGCAACGGCGTCGCGGAGCGGTCCCCATCCTTGGATATCCGCAGCATCGTCTTCCACGAGCCCGTGACCGGGAAGTTCCCCTCGACGTGCCACGAGCCGTCGGCCTGGGGCACCATCCGGGCGAACTCCAACCCGTCCCCCTGATACGAGATGACCGTGACGTAGTCGGCACCCTCGACCACATCGGCTGGATCGAAGCGGGCGTCGATCGAGGTGATCGCCGTGCCATCGTCGTTCATGGCCAGGTCGAGCTGGACCGAACCCCCGCCCCCAGGTGATCCCGCGACCAGGACCAGCCCGGCAGCAACCGCTGCGATGCCAGCCACCGCGACCCCCGTGGCCGCTCTGGTCCCGACGACGGCGTGGTTCCTTTCCAGAGCGTTGCCGATGTAGGCGCCGACCATTGCGGCGCCCACCCCGGCCAGCAGAGTGGCCGGGAAGGCGTGGGCGACCATCTCGGGCTCCCATGGCAAGGGACGCTGGATCAGCCAGCTCCATCCGAAGTCCGTCGCGACCCCGAGGGAGGTTCCCGTGAAGCCTGCGATCGAAGCGAAACGCCACACCCGGGCAGTGCCGACCAGCGCTGCCGCCACCTCGACGCCGAGCGCGAAACCGAGCACCAACGGCATCTTCGGGAAGTTGAATCCCAGCACCAGGACGTAGCCCATCAACAGGCCAGCGAAACCGACATAGACGAGCCAGGCCACCAACGCCGCACCTCGCCCGTGCGTGACCCGCAGAGCGACCAGCACGACCAGGCCGAGCGCCAGGACCACCAGCTCGTAGCCCGGAGCCGCCTGCGGCAGCCCGAGGTTCCACTCGTCGAGAAGGATGGACGGGAACGCCAGGATCAGGGCAGGTAGCAGGAACAGCAGGACACGTGCCGCCGGCGCACCCCGGACGCCGCAGCCGGCGTGAGCGCCCTCGGCCATCAGGAACCACAGCCCGAAGGCACCGAAGACGGCCGACCCCATCAGGACGAAGTGGATCGGGCTCCACAAGGACACGTCGAGCCCGAAGACCCGGTGCCACACGTCGTCGAGCGGAAAAGTCACGATCGTCATGCTCATGCAGAGGAAGGCGACCAGACCTCCGGCGGGGACGTGCCAACTCCTACTCAGCCGGATCGCTGAGGGCGACGGCACGCCTCGAGGCAGCACCAGGGACAGCCACGAACCGAACACCGCGCCCACGAGACCTACGAGCGACAACACGTGGGAGGGCTGGCTGATCAATCCCTCGTCTCGACCGTTCTCGATGTGCTGGTTGACGTCCCACATCATCCCGGCGGCACCGATGACCAACGAGGCCAGGCACACGACAACGGGAAGGACCGCCCACCCGGCGATCCCGGTGCGTGCCTCGAGTCGGTCGGCCAGGGCACGAAAGGCCTGCGCCCTTCCCGCCCGGATCCGGATGCCGATCACACCCATGGCGCCGAAGATGACGGCGAATCCGGCGCCAGCGACCATGACCTCGCTGAGCGGGACAACTCCGACGTCGGTTTGAAGCGGAAGCATGAGAACTCCTTGGAACTAGAGGATCAAAGAGCGAGAGGGCCCAAGGCCCGTCAGGGCCCCGAGTCGTGTCACGCGTGATCGGGCACGAGGTCGGCGAGTTGGGTTTCGAGGCTCTGCACGCTGCGGTTGGTGGCAGCGACGACGAACGGTTCGATGACCCGGCCCATCGCCTTGCCTGCTGGCCCGAGCGGGAGGTCGTAACTGACGGCGACGGTCAGCCGGGTGCCCCCACCGCTGGTCGGCGTCACGCGCCAGACCGAGGTGTTCTTGAACCCCTTTACGGACTCGAACGCAGCGCTCTCGCCTTCTGTCCAGGCCACGACCTGGACCTGGGACTTCAGCGTCACACCAAGACTGATCGACACGTCGAACGTCGCGCCCACCCCGGCGATCTGGGACCCGACTGGGGTGAAAGACGTGACGCCGAACAACCAGTCCGGCACCGCACGGTGTTCGACCAGATAGGCCCAGGCCGCGGCCGGCGCGCAGGGGCTGTCAAGGGTGCGTTCGAAGAGAACAGTCATGGGGAGACTCCACGGGGCGGCGACATGAGAATGTCACTGTGAGCCACATCAGGGCTGCCGAGATAGGCACCGTGGAGCCAAACGGGCAGAGAAAACTGGCACACAGAGCCAAGTTCCCGAACTGCGACCGGAGAATGGTCAGCAGGAGATGCGGCGTCTAGTGCGGCAGGACGTCACTGCCGTAGACCTCCACGCAGTGAAGGGCGACCTCGACCTTGACCCGACGCTCAGTGAGCGGTCGCCCGAGAAGTTCCTCGGCCTGCTGCAGGCGATAGCGCACGGTGTTCTTGTGGATGCCGAGCACTTCGGCGGCCGGAGCGAGGAGCAGGTTGGCGCGGTAGTACGCCAAGAGCGTCGCGCGCACCTTGGCCCCCGTCGGGTCGTCGACCGCGAGCCCGCGAAGCTCCCTTCGGACCAGGGCGCGCATGCCCTCAGGGTTGGCGCCAACCAGACCAGGCAATTCGATGTCGTCGTAGAAGTGCACTCCCTCGCCCATGCCACGCGCGCGAAGAATGCTCTGGGCAGCCATGGCCTCTTGGTGGCTGCTGCGGAAGCCTGCGGGGCCGTACGCCGTCGTACCGATGGCGACGACCGCTCCGCCTGGCAGACGCAACAGGTCGTCCGGGACGAAGTCGGGCTCTCGTGAGGTCGCCAGCCAGGCCCACGCCGTTGTGAGGCCCGATGGCACGACGAGCACCTGCCCGTCGAAGCGTTGGGAGAGCCACGCGGCAAGTGCCGAGCTGCTCTGACGACCGGCCGCTGCGCCTGACTGGGCGCCGGCCGTCCATCCGACGAAGGCGGTGTGATGACGTCGCAGGGGATAGCTGAGCACGTCGGACAGTTCATCGACGTCCACCTGGTCCGCGGCCAGGAGCGCTCGCACTGCATCCATGCGGTGAGCGGTGCGGCTCTGCACGAGCAGGTCGCGCTCCCGCGCGTGCTCGGCCAGCAGGATCTCCATGCCGGTGTCCGTCCACCGCAGAATGAAGGACCACGTGGGCACCAGGTCCTTGCCGATCCCGGCTTCGTCTCCCAGCACCTCGGAAAGGTCGTTGAAGATGCGGAGCGTCGCCTGCCGGACGGCACCGAAGCCCTGGACCACGGGTTCGATCCCCAGCCCGCGCCTGGCCAGGGTCCGAGGAAGTGCCAGCGTCTCCTCCGGCAGCCTGAGCTCCTGCATTCCAGCAGCCACGGAGCGGACGACCGCCCGCAGCCCCGTACGACATGCCGCGTCCAACGCAGCCGACATCTCAGGATCGGCGGCCAGGTCAGGCAGTTCGGCGCTGATCGACTCGATCACACCCGTGAGCAAGCCTTCCAGCAGAGCCTCGTCGCTGAGGAGCTCCGCGACTCTGCGCAGACCCTCCGGAGGGTCCGCTGGCGATGGTGATGTCCCCACGAGACCCTCCCCTGTTGACGTCTGACGATGTCCCGAAACCGCACCCTAACGCGTGCACGGTCGCGAGCGATTCGGTCAACTGACGGGATCCGTTTCGCCATTCCGCCGAGGACACGGGTCGACCTAGATTGCCGAGGTCAGGCACACCACTCCCAGGAGGACCCATGCGGCGCAGCGGCACTTTCGACCTTGACGGCAAGGTTGTCGCGATCACCGGCGGCGCCCGTGGCATCGGCCGCAGCACAGCGGCTGCCTTCGCGGCGCGAGGTGCGAGAGTCGCGATCGGCGACGTCGACTCGGCGTTGGCGCAGGCCACGGCAGCCGAACTGGGCGTTGACGTCGTTGGTCTGCCGCTCGACGTCAGGGACCGCGCCAGCTTCGCGGACTTCCTCGACCAGGTCGAACATCTGCTTGGTCCTCTCGACATCCTGGTCAACAACGCCGGCATCATGCCGACCGGACGCCATACCGACGAGTCCGACGCACTGACCGACCAGCAGATCGCGATCAACGTCTTGGGCGTCGTGACCGGTTCGAAGCTTGCCGCCCGCCGCTTCGCCGCACGTGGATTAGGTCATCTGATCAACATTGCTTCGCTGGCAGCCGTCAATCCAACGGCAGGTCTCGCGACCTATTGCGGCACCAAGCACTTCGTCCTCGGCTACACCGAATCGCTGCACCGCGAGCTCTCTCCGCTCGGGATCGGAGTCACCGCGATCCTGCCCGGCGTGGTCCGAACCGAGCTCTCCGCTGGCGCGAACGTCCCGGGCTGGGCAGAGAAGGTGGCCGTCGTCGATCCTGAGGCCATCGCCGCTGCCGTCGTCGACGCCGTCGGCAGCGGTCGCCTGCGCGCGGCCCGCCCCAGGGTCCTGAACGCGACGGTCCAGGCGTTGGGCCTGCTGCCCGCACGGGCGCGACTGCGCGCCGAGCGGCTGACCGGCTTCGACGAACTGATGACGCATGCTGATCCGGTCGCTCGCGCGGCGTACCACCGCCGGATCGGGGGCGGGTCATGACGACCGAGACCACGGTCGCGTCCGCGCTCGACGTCTCGGCGCTCGTGGCCGACCTGAGGGCGGCGCAACCCGCGTGGGAGTCGCTCGGGCTCGAGGGCCGCGGATACTGGTTGCGGCGCTACCGCACGTGGTTGCTCGACCATGCCGACGAGCTCGCGCGAAGCCTTCAGGAGGAGACTGGCAAGACCTGGGTCGAAGCCAACATCGAGGCACCGTACGTCGCGGACGTGATCACCTACTACCTGCGTCGGGCCCCGCACCTCCTCGGCGAGCGACGCCACCGCGCACACTCCCCCCTCACGCTGCCCAAGCGGCAGGTCGAGGTCCGTCGACCTTTTCCGGTGGTCGGCAACATCACTCCGTGGAACTTCCCGCTCGCACTGTCCCTGATCGACGTCGTGCCCGCCCTCATCGCCGGATCTGCGGCCGTCGTCAAACCGTCGGAACTGACCCCGAACACGGTGCGGACCGCCATCGACGGATGGGCCGCGATCGGCGCTCCCCCGGTCCTCGCGTGCGTGAGCGGCGCAGGAGAATCCGGGGCTGCGGTCGTTGACGAGGTCGACTTCGTGCAGTTCACCGGCTCCACCCGCACCGGCCGTGCCATCGCCCAACGGGCCGGCGAAAGACTGGTCCCCTACAGCCTCGAGCTCGGCGGCAAGGACCCGCTGATCGTCCTCGCCGACGCGGACATCGAGCGCGCCGCCAACGCGGCAGTCTGGGGAGCTTTCTGTAACGCCGGACAGATGTGCACGTCCGTGGAGCGGGTCTATGTCGAAGCGGCGGCCTACGACGACTTCCTCACGCGGGTCGTCGCAAAGACGCGCGCACTGCGGGTCGGGACACCTGGACCCGACTTCAACCTCGACGTCGGTCCGCTGGTGAGCGATGCGCAAGTGGAGATCGTGTCCCGCCACATCGCCGACGCGGTCGACAAGGGCGCACGGGTCCTGGTCGGCGGATCGATCAGCGGCAAGCTCGTCCAGCCAACCGTGCTGGCCGACGTCGATCACACCATGAACTGCATGCGCGAGGAGACGTTCGGCCCCACCATGCCGATCATGAAGGTCGACGACCTTGCTCACGCCGTCGCCCTTGCCAACGACTCCGAGTACGGCCTCTCTGCGAGCGTGTTTACCCGCGACGCCCGGCGCGCCCGGGAGGTCGCCTCCCGACTCGAGGCGGGCGCCGTCAACGTCAACGACGTCTTCGCCAACCTGTTCACCGCAACCCTGCCGATGTCAGGTTGGAAGAAGTCCGGCATCGGTGCGCGGATGGGCGACCACGGTCTGCTCAAGTACACGCGCAGCCAGGCCGTGGTGACCCCGAGGATCACCCCCCGGCGCGAGCTCCAGTGGTATCCCTATTCGCGACTGCGCAGCGGACTCATGCTCCGCGCGCTGCGGTGGGCCGCGGGCGGACTCCCCGGCGACCGATGATGTCCAGTCCTTCCGCGTTGTGGCTGGTTCCTGGACACAGCTCGGCCAGCCAGGGCAGCCGGGGACACCCGAAAGGCAGTTAGCCTGTTACAAATCCGGTACAAATAACCGGCAATCCTCGACGTTTGCGCAGGTCAGCATGGGTCAGTCAGTCAGCATTACGACATCTGACAGACGTCGTAACCAGAAAGGGCCCTTGACCTGCGGAAACGCAGCGTCGGGGCCCTTTCGCTTGAACTCCAGACCGTACTGTCCGATCTGCGTTGGCGAGGAGGCCGGGGCACATCCCGGACATTGCGGCAAGATGTTGCACAGCAATGCTGTGCACTGCTAGCATTGCTGAGCACTACACAGCACCCCTAGGAGCGATTATGCCTCAGCACACCGTCGACGCACTCACCCAAGCCCTTGAGGCGGCGGCACGCGCATTCATTGCCTCGCTGGACGGCGGCACCAAACCTACGGTGACTGCCCCACGATCGCTCGACGATGGCACGCCGATCAAGTTCGACCCGCTGTACGACGAACCGCCTCTGCCATTCAAGGTCAAGGGAACTCACGAGGAGAGCTTGATGTCAACAGTCATCTATCTCGGGGCGATCGGCCGGATCAACGGCGAGAAGCGACGCGGCGCCAATGCCCAGGAAGTCTCGACGTACGCGAAGAAGGCTGGGTATTCGCGGGGGAACGACGTCAACGGATGGAACCTCAGAAAGGGAGTGAGCAGAGAAGGCAGTGCCATCACCGTGGTAGATGGACTCCGATACCTTCATGCTGGCACCCACGAGTGGGTCAGAGACCTTGCCTCGCAACTCAACATTGAGATCGTCGGCGACTTCACCCCGTTGCAGATCCCCGCAACGAGTTGACCGGGCACCAGGACCCCCGCCATACCGCACTGAGAACGCAGTAGAACCGCGGCCGAAACCAGAGACTTCTCTGGGCCTTCGCTATCTCAGAGCCCCCGTTCGTCTTCCACCATCGAGGTCAGGTCCGCCGCGCGCGTACGGCGGCCCGGTCGGGCTTGACGTTCAAGTAGCGCCGGGGCGTGACGTCCTCGTCGAGGCAGCGCTGCCTGGTTTCGAGCACGGCGAAGTCGCGGTTGGCCATCTCATGGAAGACGGCGGCCAGCTGCGCTCCCGCGTCGGGCGAGGCCGCGGCGCCGCGCCACGAGAGCTGCAGGAAGACGTGGGTCGCTCCTGACGCAACGGGCGTGAAGCCATGGGTCCGGACGAGCTCCAGCTCGGGACCGTCAGGGCCGGTGATGGTGTAGGTCTGCTTGTGCAGGCCGGGGGTCACGGACGCGCCCGTCTCCTTGCGACCGAAGGACTCGGCGCTGTCCAGGCCCGAGACCGCAGCCTCCCAGGGGGCTAACAGAGCCTTGGGCAGCTCGCTGATCCGATCCTGTCGCCGGTGCCGGACCCGCCTCCGGGCATGAGCAAGTCCTCTTCAATTGAACGAAACCGGGGGACGCGGGCCCGCCGCACCGGGAGAATCCCCCCGTGGACCATCGGGAGGCCGTGACGAGAGCAACTGCGGCCGTGGCCGTCGGACGCTCCGCAGTGATTCGAATGGCACGGGGAGGCGGGCGCACCCACACCGCACGGCTGGTCGCCGATGCGCTGCGTGACGCCGGGCGTGCGATCGAGGAAGTCGCGGGCGCCGACGGCACGGCGGGTCTTCCGCTCGCCCCCTTCGCGCCGCTGCTGTCGTCCCACCAGCTAGACGGGCCGGTCAGCTCCGAGGACCCCTCACTCGCCCTGCTTGCCTACACCCGGCTGCCGCGCCTTCTCGCCACCCCCACCCTTGCAACCTGCGTGGTGGTCGACGACGCCGACGACCTCGACAGTGCCTCCGGGTTGCTCGTGTCCCGCCTGGCGCGAGCAGGAGTACCCGTCGTGCTCGTTGCCACCGACCTCGCCAGCCTGCCGCGATCAATCCCGGACGGCATCAGCGCCGGCGGCTGGGAGTTGCTTGAGGTGGACCCCGCAAGGCCGGACGAGATCCTGGCCCTCGCCACGATCCGCGTGGGTGGCGAGCTCTCGGCTGGAGCGGCCGCCGACCTGTTGGCCAGGTGCGACGGCCGGCCGGCGGTCGCCGTGGCACTGCTCCAGTCCGCCGTTGCCGAGCCGACACCCGGAGGAGTGGAGCTGACGTGGCCGCGATCAGGAGCTTCCGGGCTCGGGCGATGGTACCTCGACCCGGCGCTCCTCCCGGCTGACCAACGCCGTGCGGCCGAGGTCGTGGCCGTCGCTGGCACCGTCCCGCCAGACGCCGTCCAACAGGTCCCGGGCATGGATCAATTGCTCAGTGACCGCGCATTGCAGGAGGACAGCGGTGCCATCGGGTTCGCCCGGCGTCTGGACCGTGACCTCGTGCTCACCGCGATGGCGCCGACAATTCACAGGATGCGGGCGGCGGAGGCGCTCGCACTGGTCACGGCGGCTTCGGTGGCCGCCGGCGGCAGCGAAACATGGCAAGCACGCGCGGCACTGATGGCGGTGCGAGCCGGGACGCCACCTCCAGCGGCCACGATCGTCGCTGCCGCCCAGTGGGTCGGGTTGACCGCACCCGAGCGGAGCGAGCTGCTGACAACGGCCCCCGACGACCTCGCCGCAACCCAACTGCTGCGCGGTGCCGAGGCATCGGCCGGGGGGCATCTCGAAACAGCCGCCATGCACCTCGACGCTGCCCGGGCACTACTCACGGTCGACCAGACCGCACCCGACCGAGACGGCCTACTCGTCCGGCTTGCCCACGAGCTCGGCATCCTCCACGCGGTCCGACGTGGAGATGCGGCGGCCGCTGTCGAGGCCGTCACTTCGCTGCTGCGCTCCCCGATGGGCGCCCGGACCCGGGACCTGATCGCGACCGAGCTGGTCAAGTGGCGACTGATGGCCGGGGAGACGGACGTAGCTGCCCCCGATGTCGCCATCGAAGAGGTCGACGCCGCGGGCACCGTGGGCACCGCCGTGATCGGAGCGATGATCGCCAGCCTTGACGGCAGCAGGTCCGCCGCCGAACACGAGGTCGCGATCGGACTGCAAGCCCTCGGGCGCACCACGGTAGCGCCAGCCAGCTCCGGCCACCTGCTCGAGCTCTCGCGCTTCCTCGCGCTCGTCTTCGACGGTGAGCTCTCGACGGCAGAGGAAATGGCGACGTCGCGGCGCGACCTTGCCGGCCGCGCCGCCGGGCGCGAACTCGGCATGTGGGAATACGCCGCCGCGGAGCTCGCGCTGCACACGGGGCGCCTTGAGGACGCCGCTGTCCTGGGCGAGCGCGCAGTGCGACACCTCGCATGGCACGACTTCACCGGCCTGCGATCGACGGCCGAGGCTCTGGTGCTCGCGGTGGCGGCACGGCGAGGGCAGGCAACGTCGGAGCCACCGGACCCCGCGGACGAGCCCGATGTGAAGGTCGCTCTGCATCTCGCCCGCGTCGCAGCCACGAGATCAGGACCGGACGTGCTCGCGAGAACGGCACGCCGCGCACTCGCCGAGATGCACGGCCACCTCGGCGTGCTCGCCCTTGATGAGGCATGGATGACCTCCCGCTCGCCTGCGCTCGCCGACGAGCTGCTCGAACTCGCCAGCCGCGGAGGTGTCGCCCGAATACTGGCGACCCGCGCGGCGGCCCACGTCGACGGCTCGGCTCAGCGCCTGTCGGCGGCGGCGACTCACCTGGAGACGATGGGGCTGGTCGGCCGTGCCGCCGACTGCTGGGAGCAGGCTGCCCGCCTCCACCAGGAGGCAGGGCGCCACGACACAGCCGCACGTGGCCGGCGCACAGCCGCGGTGCTTCGGTCGGTGCACCTGCTCGGCTCATGGCCCGAGTCGGCTGTCATCCTCAGTCCGCGGGAGATCGAGATCGCCCAGCTCGCCGCGCGCCGAGTGCGCAGCAAGGAGATCGGCGAGCAACTCGGCCTCTCGGCGCGGACAGTCGACAACCACCTCGCGAAGGTCTATCGCAAGCTCGGTATCTCGGGGAGGGCCGAACTGCGCAGCGCGCTCACCGAGAACTCGCGATGACGAGCACGCCGGTGGCAGTCACGACGGCTCGTCCTCGAGGGTCCGTTCGCCGGACCAGCCACTTTCCTGCGCTTCATCGCAGTAGCCCCAGGCGCCCTCGAAGCTGTTCCCATCGGCGGCGAAGTCGAAGGTGAAGGTCCCCCAGTAGGTCGTCCCGCCACGCTCGATCTCGCACTCCACTGAGTTCAACGACTCGTACCACTCGCCCACCACCTGCGCACCGTCGACGATTCCCGTGACCGTGCCCGCCTCGCCGTCGTAGGCGCCCCGGAACCGATCACCCGTCACCGTGAACGTCATGCGGCCGAACGACGTCTCCCAGCCGCCTTGGTGTTCATCGGCGCCGCCGGGCAGCAGGTCACCGCCCGGAGAAGGGGTCTCGCTACCCACGGACGACGTAGACGACGGGTCCGACGACGCCGCAGCCGATGACGACGCGGAGGACCCGGTGGAGACGGGCCTTTCCTGTGTGGACCGGTCCGCCTCACCGCCGCAACCGGCGACAGAGAGCACCCCGACCATGCCGGCCACCACCAGTCGCGCAGACCCGAGCGCCCTCATCGGCTGCTGTCCCCCACCGTGTAACCGACCACTGCAGTCCCGGCGGTCGCGTCGCCGTACACAGCGAGGACGACACTCCACTTCCCGTTGTCGAGCTGGCCGCCGTAGAGGCCGCTCTGGATCTCGGTGGCCAGATCGAACCCGGCGCCCTCGAGCTTCTGGACGGCCGCATCGAACGCTTCCTGATCTGCTCCGGCGACCTGCACGGTGACCGTCCAGACCACACTGCCGCCGTCCTTGACGGCGGCACCGTTGAGGACCTCACCCTCGACAAGCGGTACCTCGTCGGGGAAGTCCTCCGGCAATCCGGTGCCGCCGACATAGGAGCCGCCGTCGCCGTCATCGATCCGAACCTTTCCGCTCCCAGCGTCAACATCGACCTCGGCACCATCACCGAGTTGCTCCTCGGCAACCCTCTCCGCCACCTTGTCGCCGATGTCTTCCGAGCAGGCGCCGAGAGCGAACGTGATGGCCAGGAGGCCCGCCGCGATCAGCAGTGCACCGGGGCGGCTCCGCGCAGGTGACGGCGTCACGGCTCAGTCACAGTGACGGTCAGCGTGGTCGCGTCGCCTGTGTCGGCGGCCGTGGTGCTCACAGATCGATCGCCCAGGGTCCATGCCCCGGAGGTCGTCACACCGCCCCGCTCGCCCCCGGAGGCGGACCAGTCCGCCAACAGGTCCTCGTAGAACGCTTGGGCATCCTCGGGCGACAGCAAGGTCTTGGCGTTGACCGTACGTCGGGTGCGGCCCTCGGAGGCCTCCTCGACGAGGCTCGCCGTGATCTGCGTCTGCGGAGGGAGGCTGATGTCCTCGGGCCAACCCTCGGGCTTCTGGGCGAGATCCGGCCCCAACGACGCACCACCGTCAGCGGACGCCGACTCTCGCGACGCCGTCTCACCCCCATCGTCACCGCAGCCTGACAAGGACACCAGAACACCGGCGAGCACCACGGCTCCCACAAAGTTGCGCACGACTCGTCTCCTCACTTGCGCCGGGCCTGTCCGGCGACATGGAGCACAGCGTGCCGGGACAGGGACCGACGTGCGCTGCGTAGGAATTACTCATCCCTTGCGACTGCGACAGGTCGAAGGTCCCCCGCACTGGGGTCGGGAGCCCATCGCCCTCATCTGCACAACGCGCGATGGTCGACATGTGACCGAACGCAGCGTGCCCGCACCGTCGCCGTGGTGTGACTTCAACGAGACGCATTCCGGAGTGGTGCTGTTCCTGGGCGAGCGCGCCTACAAGTTCAAGAAGCCTGTGGACCTCGGCTTCCTCGACTTCCGTGATCGCGACCAGCGACGACGCGTCTGCGAGCGTGAGGTCGAGCTGAACAGCCGGCTGTCGCCGGACGTGTACCTGGGCGTCGGTGACCTGGTCGATCCATCCGGCGTGGCTGAGCCCGTGGTCGTGATGCGCCGCCTGCCCGAGCGCTACCGACTCTCGACCCTCATCCAGAACGGTGAGGACATCGCAAGCGAGGTGGGACGGATCGCGCGAGCGATCGCGAGCTTTCACGCCGGTGCGACCACCAGTCCCCGGATCGAGGAGAGCGGCACCCTTGCGGCGCTTCGCGGTCGCTGGGAGGCCAACCTCGCCGAGTCGGAACAGTTCGCGGGGCGGTTCGTCGACGCGTCCGTCCTGGCCGAGCTGACGTCCCTCGTTGGTCGCTACCTCGAGGTACGAGAGGAGCTGTTCGAGGACCGCAGGGCGCGTGGCGCGATCGTCGACGGCCACGGCGACCTGACTCCCCAGGATGTCTTCTGTCTCCCCGACGGTCCGCGGTTGCTGGACTGCTTGGAGTTCGACGACCGACTCCGGCACGTGGATCGGCTCGACGACATCGCCTTCCTGGCCATGGGTCTCGAGGTCCTGGGCACCCCGTGGCAGGCAAGCCAGCTGATCTCGACCTGGGCCGAGTACCTGGACGACCCGGCGCCCCCTTCCCTCATTCACCACTTCATCGCCTACCGCGCGTTCGTGCGCGCCAAGGTCGGGTGGCTCCGGGCCGCGCAGGTCGGCGCGGATCACGCACCGGAGGTCGACCAGTTCGTCGAACTTGCGTTGGCTCACCTGCGCGCCGGCGCCGTCAAGCTCGTACTCGTCGGCGGTGCCCCGGGATGCGGGAAGTCGACTCTCGCCGGTGCCGTTGCAGATCGTCTGGGCATGGTGGTCATCAGCAGCGATCGGGTCCGCAAGGAGATGGCCGGCATCGATCCGGCCGCTTCAGCGGCGGCTCCGGTCAGCCAAGGCATCTACGACGGCGAACACACCGCAGCCACCTATCGGGAACTGCTGCACCGGGCCGAGATGTTGGTGCGTCGGGGCGAGTCCGTCGTACTGGACGCTTCCTGGACCCGGGCCGACGACCGGGAGCGGGCCGCATCGATGGCGGGAGGTCTGTCTGTCGACGTCGTCGAACTTCGCTGCGATGTCGACCCGGCGACGGCGGCAGCGCGGATCAGGACCCGAACCGACATCTCCGATGCCGATCAACGTGTGGCCGACGCGCTCCGCCGACGTGCCGACCCGTGGCCGTCCAGCCACGACATCGACACCGGTCGTCCGGTCGTCGAATGCTGTGATCTGGCGTGCGAACACGTCGGTGCGACCACAACCGGCGCCAAGGCCGCGGTCTGACATCAGTTGCAGGGAGCGCCTTCACAGCACGGCCGGATGTAGCCGCACCCGTCGCAACGCTCGTGGGAGGTCTCCCAACGCATGAGGGTGTCGCAGTTCGGACAGGGTTCGGTCAGATCAGCCACGGTTCGAGGTTAAGCCGCACGGTCCGCGGCGACGGGGAGACACGACGAAGAACCCGCCTACTGCGCGCCCGGGAATCCCTGCTGACGCCAGGCCTCGTAGGTCACCACGGCAGCCGAGTTCGACAAGTTGAGCGACCGACGTCCGGCCAGCATCGGGATCCGGATCCGCTCGGTGACCCGAGGGTGGCCCAGCACGTCGTCGGACAGTCCGGTCGGTTCCGGCCCGAACAGCAGGACGTCGCCGGCCCGGAACTCGACCTCCGTGTACCAACGGGTCGCGTGCGCCGTGAACGCGAAGACCCTGGAGGTGGCCAGCGCTGCGCTGCCCAGCGCTGTGTCGAGATCGGCATGCACCTCGACGGACGCGAGGTCGTGGTAGTCCAGCCCCGCCCGCTTCAACTTGGGCTCGGACAGGTCGAACCCGAGCGGCTCGACCAGGTGCAGGGTGGCTCCGGTGCCCGACACCATCCGGATCGCGTTGCCCGTGTTGGGTGGGATCTGCGGCTCGAGGAACATCACGTGGAACACGCCTCAACCTATCCCGCTAGCCTGCGGCCATGACTGACGCCATGACCACCGCCAACATCGCTGTCGTGCGCGACTTCCTCGAGGCCCTCGCCGTACCGGACAGCGATCGAGCGCTGGCACTGCTCAGCCCGGACGTCGAATGGCGCAACACCGGGCTTCCCACCTTCCGCGGCAAGAGGGTGTTCGCGATGGTGCGAGACATGGAGCGACGCGGTCTGGGATTCGGCGTGGACATCCACGCCATCGCAGCGGGCGAGGACGGCCGCGTGCTCACCGACCGCACCGACCACCTCTGGAAGGGCCCGGTGAAGACCGGCTTCTGGGTCCGGGGGACCTTCACCGTCCGCGACGGTCTGATCACCGTCTGGGACGACGCCTTCAGCCTCACGAACCTGCTCCTCGGATTCCTCCGGCGCTGACCTGCGGCCTGGCCGGCTGCCTGATGTCCCGCGCCACCGGGACGTTCGGCCCTGCGGAGCGCCGCTCGAGTGTGCTGCGATGGGCGGGACGCCGACGAAGGTGAGCGACAGGGCCCGTGACCATCTTTCTTTCCGAGCAGCTCGGCCTACCGGTGGTCACACAGGACGGCCACCGGCTCGGGCGAGTGGCGGATCTCAGCGTGCAGCTCGGGCTCGAGGAGCCGCCGGTGCACCGCGTTTTCGTGAAGGCGGGGCGGCGACGGGCCCACCTCCTGACCTGGGCTGACGTCATCGACGTGACCCCAGGGCAACTCGTCGTCCGGGCACCCGCCGACGCCGTGGAGGCGGACCCTCGTCGGCCTCCGCTCGAGCCTCACGAGCTCTTGTTGGGCCGCGACGTCCTGGACACCCAGGTCGTCGACCTCCGCGGTCTGCGCCTGTCCCGGGTGTCCGAGGTGATCCTGCGGCGAAGCGCCGGCGGTCTCGACGTCGTGGCACTCGACCTGGGCAGTGCCGGTCTCCTGCGGCGGGTGGGCCTCGGGCGCCTGGCCCGACGGCGGCCGGTGAACCCCCTCGCCTGGGCTGCTGTGCACCTGTCGTCGCGTCGTGGTCACCAGGTGCAGCTCACCACCGACGCCGCGAACTTCCGTCGACTCGACGCCCACGGACTGGCCGAGCTGCTCACCAGGCTCAGCACCCACGACGCCACGGACGTGATCCATGCAGTCGACCCGGCCCACGCCGCCGCGGCCATCCACCGCAGCCACCCCCGCACCGGTCGCCGCCTCGTCCACGCGCTGAGTCTCGGCGAACGGCGACGACTGGCTGCTGCTGCCGCCACGGAGCACGCCGAGACGATCGTCGAGCTCAGCCGACACCGGTCCCCGATCCGACGTCACCGCTTCCTGCGCACGGCCGGTTGGCGACTCAACCGTCCTGCGGAGCGATGAGCGGTGGACACCATCGACGCTCCGGTCCGCCCGCAGCACCCTCGGTCCCGGGCCCGGAAGGTCCGAGCGGCTGCCCTCCTGGCCGTGGTCGGACCGGGACTGCTCGCAGGGCTCTCCGACGACGATCCGGCAGGCATCACGACGTACTCGGTGCTCGGCGCCGACTACGGCTACCAGCTCCTCTGGGTGCTGCTCCTGTCGACCGTGGCCCTGGTGCTCTTCCACAGTCTCGGCGCGCGGATGGGCGTCGCCACGGGCCAGGGACTCATCGGACTCGTCCGGGACCGGTACGGCGCCCGGTCGGGCACCCTCGCCATGGCTCTCCTGCTGGCGGCGAACCTCGGCACCGCGTGTGCCGAGTTCGCCGGCCTGGCAGCCGGGTTCGAGCTGTTCGGCATCACCCGCCACCTGTCCGTGCCGATCGCTGCCGTGTTCGTCTCGGTGCTCGTCCTCCGGGGACGTTTCCACCGCGTCGAGCACCTGCTGATGCTGCTGGCCGCGGTGTTCATCGCCTACATCGCCGCCGGCTTCGTGGTCGGACCCGACTGGGGGAAGGCCGCCACTGGGCTGCTCGTGCCGTCGACCCCGATGGACCGCGACGCACTGCTCATCATCGTCGCGACGGTCGGGACCACGTTGGCACCGTGGGGGTTGAGCTTCATCCAGTCCTACGCAGTGGACAAGAAGCTCGCACCAGCCGACCTGGGCAACGAACGCATCGACGTCGTGACCGGATCGGTGCTGACCGGGGTCATCGGGTTCTTCGTCGTGGTGACCTGCGCGGAGACACTGCACGTCGACGGGGTGCGGATCGACTCTGCCGCGGACGCCGCCGGTGCTCTCGAACCGCTGGCCGGTCAGTTCGCCAGCATGCTGTTCGGCGTGGGGCTCATCGGAGCAGCACTGCTGGCGGCGGCGATCGTGCCCCTGTCGACGGCGTATTCGGTGTGCGAGTTCACCGGCCACGAAGGGGCACTCGACGACGGTTTCCGTCGAGCTCCGGTGTTCTACTCGACCTTCATCCTGATCACCGGCACCGCCGCGGCGTCGGTGCTCATCCCTGGCGTGCCGCTCGTTCCCCTTCTCGTGTTGACCCAGGTGCTCAACGCGGTGCTGCTGCTGCCGCTGTTGCTGTTCATCCACGGGCTGGCCCGCGACGCCGATCTCATGGGTGAGCACCGCGCCAGCCGGCTCGAATCAGTCGTCTACCTGGTCGCGATCGGGCTGATCGCCCTCTGCGTGGTCGCGCTCCTCGTCCTCACGATGACCTGAGGGTGGCCGGGTCAGGTCGCGGTCGGCTCCAGCGACGCGATCCAGTCGACGGTCCGCTGGGCGATCTCGACGCCGGCGTCCTCCTGGACGAAGTGACTGCCACTGAGCCGGGCGTGCGGCTGGCCCTCACTGCCCGGCACATGTGCCCGCAGCTGCCGGTCCATCTTCCCGAGGATCGGATCGGCGGCGCCGAAGAGCGTCAGGAAGGGCTTCTGCCACTCCCCCAGCGTCTGCCACGCTGCACGGTTGGCCGGCGCTGCGGGGTCGCTCGGCGAGGTGGGGACGAGCCGAGGAAACATGCGGGCACCGGCCTTGAAGGACCGGTCCGGGAACGGTGCGTCGTACGCCGCGCGCTCGGCGCTGGTGAGCTTGCGCTGGGTGCCGAAGTCGACGATCCGACCGATCGGGAAGACCGGCGTGCGGCGGGCGAACGCCCGCCACACCTTGAAGGCCGAACCCGGGTCGTGGTCACCGGTGGGCAGGAAGCCGTTGGCGACGACGATCCGGTCGAACCGCTCGACGTTCTCCGCGGCCAGTCGCAGCCCGATCAGTGACCCCCAGTCCTGGCAGATGAGGGTGATGCCGCGCAGGTCCAGGTCGAGCATCCATGTCGTCACCCAGTCCATGTGGGCCTGGTAGGAGTAGTCGTCCATCTGCGTGGGCTTGTCGGACTTGCCGAATCCGATCAGGTCCGGCGCGAGAGCCCGCATCCCTGCGCCTGCGAAGACCGGGATCATGTGCCGGTACAGGTAGCTCCACGTCGGCTCGCCGTGCAGCATCAGCACCGGGGATCCGTCGCGGGGCCCTTCGTCGACGTAGTGCATCCGGAGGCCGTCTCCGACCTCCGCGTGGTGCTCCGCGAAGGGATAGTCCGGCAGTTCGGCGAAACGCGCATCCGGCGTGCGTCGGGTCTGCATCGTGATCAGGCCGCGCTGGTCGTAGGCATCGGGGTGGGCATGGCCGTCACGATAGACGCCTGTTGCGCTGCGGTGGCGAGCGAAGGCCCAGGACTTGGGACCTTTGGCACTGTTCCCCACCGGCCCCACCGGCGGACCCTGTTGAGCGGTGGAGGGAGACACCCGTGAACGACATGTGGAACCGCAGGAACGAGCGACGCGATCTCGCTGAACGATTGATGGTCGAGTACGCCGGCAGTGTGCCGCCCGGACAGATTCTTGCCGCAGTGACCCGGGCACACCGGCTCGTCAAGGCGAACCACCTGGGTGGGTCCAACGGGGGGATGGCGCTGTGCGAGGCGGTCGCCCGGCGCAGCATTGCCGACCGGATCATCAGTGCCACGCCGCGGTTGACTGACCACCGCGGCGTCCTGGCGTGACACGCCCAGCGTTCGTCCGCTGGTTCTGACAGATCAGCTCGACCGAGGAGTGGAGCAGTGATGAAGACCGACGCAATGACCGACGCAATGACCGACGCAATGGTGGAGACGGCACGGGCGATCGTGGCACCGGGCAAGGGGGTGCTCGCTGCCGACGAGAGCGCCCCGACCATGGCCAAGCGGCTCGCCGCCGTGGGACTGGAATCGAGCGAGTCGCTTCGCCGTGCCTACCGCGAGACCCTCTTCACCGCTGAGGGCCTCAGCGAGCACATCAGCGGAGTGATCCTGTTCGACGAGACCGTCCATCAGACCGACGACGCAGGCACGGCGCTGCCGGAGGTCCTGCGCAGGCAGGGCATCATCCCCGGCATCAAGGTGGACCGCGGCATCAGGCCGCTCGCCGGGTTCCCCGGAGAGGTCGCCACCGAGGGCCTCGACGGACTTCGCGAAAGGCTCGGCGTGTACGCCGGGCTGGGGTTGCGGTTCGCCAAGTGGCGCGCCGTCATCCGTATCGACGACGGCATGCCGACCGACACAGCCATCCGGACGAACGCTCACCTCCTGGCGCGCTACGCCGCACTCTCCCAGGAGGCCGGACTGGTCCCCATCGTCGAGCCCGAGGTCCTGATGGACGGTGCCCACGACATCTCGACGTGCGCAACGGTCACCCGCCGGGTGCTCGACGAGGTCTACGCGCAACTGGCCGAGCATCGGGTGGTGCTGGAAGCCACGCTGCTCAAACCGAACATGGTCCTCCCGGGAACGGTTGCAGCAGCGCAGGCGAGCGACGGGGAGATCGCCACCGCCACCATCGAGGCGCTGCGTGCCGCCGTGCCCGCTGCCGTGGCCGGGGTGCTCTTCCTCTCCGGCGGCCAGAGCGACCAGGAAGCCACCGCTCGCCTCGACGCACTCAACCGCCTCCCGGCGCAGCCGTGGGAACTCAGCTTCTCCTACGGCCGGGCGCTGCAGGCACCCGTCCTGCGCGTGTGGTCGGAGGATCTCGCCGGGCGCGCAATGGCGCAGGCGGCGCTGATCAAGAGGGCTCGCCTCAATGGCGCTGCACGCGCGGGCGCCTACACCGCCGCGCTCGAGAAGGATCCGGCGTTCGTCGGCTGACACCCGAACGTTCCTGCCGGCTCAAGAGCGCGGCGGTCCGACCGTGGCCGCGACCAGGTCCGGGCGGGCCTCGGCCAGCAGCGCCACCCGGTCCTCGGGCAGGACGAACCCGGCCGCGATGGCTGCATCGGTCGCTGCGGCGTACTCCTCGAGGTAGTGCTCGACGGACCGGTGCCTGGCCCGGAGCACGTCGTCGGCCAGCTCCCGGGTGGCCCCGAAAAGGCTGCAGAGCACCGAGGCGTCCGGCGGCGCCAGACCGGTCAGAACCTGCACGGGAGCGTCGACGCAGGGCGTGCGGACGCCGCCACGGACGTTGCCCACCGCATCGACCTCGAAGCGATCCTGATCCGGCTCCACGGCGAGTCCTTCGGCCGCAGGTGGGGCGCCCTCCCCCGCAGCCCAGGTCTCCAGCGAGCGCAGGGCGGCCCGGAGCACGTAGGCCTGCTGTCCGCGATTCACCGGTTCCGGACAGCCCAGCAGCGACTCGAACTCACCGATCTGCCACAGGTCGGCATGGGCGGTGCCGGCGACCTCCCACACGCGCAGGAGCGGACCGTCCTCCTGCCGCGCGTCGACGTAACGGAAGCGGGACGAGAGCACGTCGGTCTCGGTCTGGACGACGATCACCGGAGCCCGGAGGTCTCCGCGAAAGGGCGCCGGCGGGCCCGACCGTACGGCGTCCAGGTCGTGCGGACGTCCGACGTCACCGAGGCCCAGCTCGGCGCGACCCCGGCTGTGCACGAGGTAGGCATCGAACTCGAAGACGTCACCCGTCGGCACGACGGTATTGATGTAGGTGGTCAGCGCGAAGGCCGACTGTGACTCACCGACAGCGATCAGCCGGGTGACCGGGTGCTCCGCGAGTGGACCTGCACCCCGGCCCAGCGCGGCAGCGATGCGGCCGAACATGTCATAGCTGTAGGCGTCACCCGGATGCGTCAGGTCGCCGTACCGCGCCGGGTCGCTGCCGGCGAGGCCGGTCGACGGGTCCCCACCGATGGACGGCCGACCGCCGACGACTCCGAGCTGTTGCGCGGAGACACCGACCCAGGCATGCCGCCGCCGGACGATCTCCTCGGCCAGGTAGGTGTAGTCGGGCGCTGCGTCGCTGCCGCTGCTGACGTTGAGCCACTCGACGACGACCACGCCGCTGAACGACGCGACGTCGACCGGAGCCCGCACGACGATCCGGGTCGCGAAGGACGCCTCGTCACCGCGGACCGCGCCACCGTCCGGTCCTGGTGCCGCGACGTGGCGCCAGGCCGTGCCCGAGACGACGTACTCGGTCTCGGCGAAGCCGGCCGCCGCGAGGTCCGGGCCGGGAGACACCGCTGCGAGCTGCGGAGGTCCGGGCGGTAGCGGTCGAAAGGTCAGCGGGGACACGGCGCCACTCTGCCAGCAATCACCGCTAGTCTGGACAGGTGTCCAGTCTCTCCTCCGCGTCCTTCGTGCTCTCCGACGCATCCACCGCCTCGATCGTCGAGTCCGAGCAGGTCCACGGTGCGCTGGCCGACGACATCCGCGGACTCGTCGACGTCGCGATCCGCACCCAGGTGTCCCCCGACGTCGTCGCCGAGGCACAGGAACTGGTGAGGCAGGCCGCCCGGATCCTTGCCGAGGACGCCGACGACGCCCCGGCCGGCGTGCACTTCAACGCCGAGGGACGGTCGTGGAACTGGGGCAACGCCGTCGTCGGGATCCGCAATGCGATCGCGCCGCCGGTGGTGCTGCAGTGGGGCGAGGACGGGATCGTGCGCTCCGAGGTCGACCTCGGCGTCGCCTACGAGGGTCCCCCGGGGTGCGTCCACGGCGGCGTCTCGGCCCTGATCCTCGACCACCTGATGGGTGAGACCGCCAGCGCCGCCCACACCCGACTGACGGTCACGGGCACCCTGACCCTGCGCTACGAGCAGCCGATCCCGCTCGGACGCGTTCGGATGCAGGCGCAGATCACCGAAGAGGTCGGCCGCAAGGTCACCGTCACTGCGCAGATCAGCGCCGCGAACAGTGACGAACCCGGGATCAAGGCGCAGGGGCTCTTCATCATTCCGTCCTGGGCCACGCAAGGTTCTGTTCCGTCCGGCGTCGGTTCGCTGGACTGACGGGACCTTTGGCCGTCGGGGATCGGACCTACGCCTCTCCGCCCGGACAGCGGCAGCCACCACAGTGGAGACACAACCCCTCGGGGCCCCGGACTGTGGAGGAATCATGACCGCCGTACACAACCACCTGCATGCAGACGTTCTCGTCGAGCGCGACATCGTGACCCATGTGACGGCGAGGCGGGCCCTGGCTGTCCTTCGGATCGGATTCGGAGTGACATTCCTCTGGGCGTTCCTCGACAAGCTGCTGGCGCTCGGCTACGCCACCGGCGTGAATGCCGAGACCGGCACCGTCGACCGGTTCGGCCCGGATGCCTGGATCAACGAGGGCAGCCCGACCTTCGGCTTCCTCAACTTCGGCGTGTCCGAGGACAACTGGTTCCACGGCTTCTTCACCGGCATCGCCGGTGACGCCTGGGCCGACTGGCTGTTCATGCTCGGCCTCGCTGGCATCGGCGTCGCCCTCATCCTCGGCGTCGGCGTCCGGATGGCCGCCGCCACCGGAAGCGTGCTCTACCTGATGATGTACGCCGCCTCGTTCCCGCTGGAGAACAACCCCGTGCTCGACGACCACCTGCTCGGCGCGATCACCCTCGTCGTGCTCGCGGCCACTCTGGCCGGCGACACCTGGGGTATGGGCACCCTGTGGGCGAAGAGCCAGATCGTGCGGCGGTTCCCCGTCCTGCGATGACCGGACCAGAGCCCCTGGCCCGTCGACCTTCCCCCGGGTCGGCGGGCCAGCCGCAATTGCCCGGCACTCAGCCGTTGCGCGGCAGTGCGAACGGGCCGACGTAGAGCAGGTCGTCGACCACCGCGACCGTCATGCCGCCCGGAGGAGATCCGGCGAGCTCGAAGGCGTCCCCGCCCGCCCGGTGCAGCACGAGTGGCTCCGGCTCGCCAAAAGCTGCAGCGTCCAGCATCATCGATCCGTCCTCACCGGCGCTCAGGGTGAGCGGACCGTAGCCGCCGACCAGCTCGGCGTCGGCGCGACCGTCAGGTCGGTACGGCGCCTCCAGCGAGGGCGCGCCGAGCACGTCGAGGACGACGGGAAGCAGGGCATCGAACAGGGCGCTGCCCCCGGGCGGCCCGAACAGGGGGCCGGCACTGTTGGCAAGGAGCACGACGGCCGCATCCTGCTCGGGGAAGCAACGCAGGTAGGCACGGTGCCCGCCGGTGTAGCCCGCCCAGCCGAAGGCGCGGTGCTCGGCGCGGTCCCACAGGGCCCAGCCGAGACCCCATGAGTCGGAGACCGTGGCGGCGGGCACCGGGGCGTGCGGTCGACGCATCTCCCGCACGGCGTCCGGAGCGATCAGCCCGACGCCGTCGTCCAGGTGCAGGCGCGCGTAGTCGAGCAGCTGATTGGCCGTCGCCCACCAGCGGGACCCCGCCGCGGAGGCTGCCACGGCGAACTCTCCCGGCACGGCGTACGGCGCCACGCCCGGTGCCACCGCGTGTCCGGCGGCGGCACCCTCCGGCTGGCCGAAGGTCGCGCCCTCGCCGAGGACTCGATCGGCCGCCAGCTGCTCGAACCCGGCGCCCGTGCGCTCCCGGAGCAGGACGTCCAGCACGGACCAACCGGCGTTGCAGTAGGAGAAGAGACCGGGGTGGTGCACCCGCGGCATCGCGCCGACGCGGGCCACGAAGGCATCGATGTCCTCGTCCGGCTCCGGCAGGATATTCGGCCGCCCGGTGGTCTGCGCCATCAGCGCCCGCGGGGTGTCGTCCCACAGCCCGTCGGCCTGCTGGCCACACGGCACGTCGAGGTCCAGCTCTCCGCGGGCGGCAGCGTCGACCACCAGCAGTGCCGCCAGTGACTTGGCGATCGAGCCCGCGTGGAACGCCGTGCCGTGATCGACCGGGGAGTCCTCGCCGACCGCGCGCGTCCCCACGCAGAGGACCTGACGGTCCACTCCCTGCAACAGTCCGAGCTGTGCCCCGGGGACACCGAAGACCGCGCACCCCTCGTCCAGCAGTTCAGACAAGCGCTCAGTGTCCATGGGGCGAACCTAACGGGAGTCGTTGTGCGGTGCGCACCAGCACTGCATTTCCCGGAGGTACGACGACTCGTCCTCCGGTCCGGCCGGCCACGATGCGATCGGTGGTGCTGAAGAGGACTTCGGCGGCCGGCACGTTCCAGGAGACCTCACAGAGGTTCAGCTGAATCGCGAGAGCACCACGAGCGAGCGTCAATCGACGCGCCCGCTCGTCGACGGTCGTCGACCCGAACCGCGGATCGGTGAGCTCGGGGTGTTCGCGACGCAGGACAGCGAGACGGCGGTAGCCGGCGAGCACATGGGCGTGGCGGCGTTCGGCGATCTCCTCCCAGACCAGCTTGCTGTCGAGGAAGGTGGCGGGGTCCTGGGGGTCGAGCACCTCCGCCGGATCCCATCCCATCCGCTCGAACTCCGCGAGACGGCCCTCTGCGGTGGCCTTGGCCAGGTCCGGCTCCGGATGCGAGGTGAAGAACGCGAACGGTGTGCTCGCCGCCCACTCCTCACCCTGGAAGAGCATCGGTGTGAAGGGCGAGGCCAGCGTGAGGAGCGCGCCGCACAGCAGCAGCTCGGCGTCGAGCTGGTCCGCCGTCCGGTCGCCCCGCGCACGGTTTCCGACCTGGTCGTGATTCTGGGAGCAGACGACCAGTCGCGACGCGGGCATCCGGTCGGTGTCGACGGGGCTGCCGTGGTCGCGACCCCGGAAGGAGGAGAACGTGCCGTCGTGGAAGAAGCCGCGGTCCAGCACCTTCGCGAGTGCGCCGATCGGCTCGAAGTCGGCGTAGTAACCCTCGGTCTCGCGGGTCAACGCGACATGGACGGCGTGGTGGAAGTCGTCGCTCCACTGAGCGTCGAGGCCGTAGCCCCCCGCCTCGCGCGGTGTCACCAGGCGGGCGTCGTTGAGGTCGGACTCTGCGATCAGGGTGAGCGGGCGGTTCTGGTGGACCGACAGGGCCTTCACCTCGATCGCCATCTCCTCGAGCAGGTGCACGTCCGAGGAGTCCTCGAGGGCGTGGACCGCGTCGAGCCGAAGACCGTCGACGTGGAAGTCGCGGAGCCACATCAGAGCGTTGTCGATGATGTACCGGCGCACCTCCTGCGACCCCTCCCCGTCGAGGTTGACCAGGTCGCCCCACGTGTTGCGCCCGTCCTTGAGGTAGGGCCCGAACCGCGGGAGGTGGTTCCCCGAGGGGCCGAGGTGGTTGTGGACCACGTCCTGGATGACTCCGATGCCCGCCTGGTGGCAGGCATCGACCAGCCGCTGGTACGCCGCCGGTCCGCCGTACTCCTCGTGCACCGCGGACCACAGGACGCCGTCATACCCCCAGTTGTGCACGCCGTTGAAGGCATTGACCGGCATCAGCTCGACGAAGCCGACGCCGAGGCTCACCAGGTGGTCGAGCCGCTCAGCGACGGCGTCGAGCGTGCCCTGCGGGGTGAAGGTGCCGACGTGCAACTCGTAGATCGTGGCGCCGGCCAGTTGACGTCCGGTCCAGGCCTGGTCCGCCCAGACGTGCGCGCCGGGGTCGAAGGTCGCGGACCGCTCGTGCACCCCGTCCGGTTGCCGTCGTGAGCGGGGGTCCGGCAGTGCCCGCTCGTCGTCGTCCAGGCAGTAGCCGTACCTGGTCCCGTCGGGCACGGGTCGGCCATCGGCCGCCGGGGTCCACCAGCCCTCGCCCGCCCTGATCATCGGGAGCACCTCGTCCCCGAGGCTGAGCCGGACTCGCCGGGCTCGAGGCGCCCACACGTCGAAGGGCCGTCGTGAGGTTGTCATGCGTCCTCCCGGACCAGAAGGGCGACCGGCAACCGGTCCAGCAGTGACCCGAGCGCCGCGGAGGCGGGCCGGTCGGTGAGCAGGTCCCGCCACTTCCCCGGCGGCAGGTCGAGGTGGGTGTCGCCCCAACCACCGACGCGCGCGAGGCCGACGGGAAGCCGGGTGACGACGGCGAGGGCGCCGCCGCGGTCGAAGGCAAGCACGTGTCCGGCGGCTGCACCGGTGGCCCGGACGGGCTCGTAGTGCGCGAACAGGTCGGGGCGGTCGCGCCGCAGGCGCAGCGCCGTACGGACGACGTGGAGCTTGGCCCGACCGTCGTCGTCCGGACCGGCCGGGCGATCCGGCGTCGCCGACTCCACCAGCAGCTGGCGGCGCAGGTCGAAGTCGACGGGACGCCGGTTGTCGGGGTCCACCAGGCTCTGTTCCCACAGCTCGCTGCCCTGGTAGACGTCCGGAACGCCCGGCACCGTGAGGCTCAACAGCTTGGCGGAGAGGGCATTGCTCCAGCCCGGCTCCGCGAGCCGCGCGGCCGCACCGCTCACCAGGGCGGCGACGGCGGGGTCGTCGTACGCCGCGTCGACGACGGCATGCACGGACTTCTCGAAGACCAGGTCCGGCTCGGTCCACGTCGTCCGGTCTCCGGCTTCGCGCATGGCCTTCTCGGCGTAGCCGTGCAGGCGCTCGCGCTCGATCGGCCACGCACCGACCGCGGCCTGCCACAGCAGGTTCGCGAATCCGGGGTCGGGCGCGGACGCGGCGTCGAGCAGCGCGTCCACGGTGTCCGCCCACCAGTCGGGGTCCTCGGCCAGGACGGCGATCCGCGCCCGGACGTCCTCGCCGCGCTTGGTGTCGTGGGTGCTGAGGGTCGTCATCGCGTCCGGGGCTGTCTGCTGTCGATGAGCCATGGCAGCGTGGAAGCGGACGGCGTCGAGCGCGAAGCTGTCCGGGTCCGCGCCGACCTCGTTGAGCGAGGTCAGCCGGCCCCACCGGTAGAACGCACGGTCCTCGACTCCCTTGGCCATGATCATTCCGCTCGTCTGCTGGAAGCGGAGCGACGGAGCAGACACCCGGTCGTCGAGCAGCGGCAGCACCACCTCGAGCGCGGCGGCGAGATCGGGACGATCGTCGAGAACGACCTCGGCTGCCAGCCGCAGGTGCTCGTCACCGTCGGGCAGATAGCTTCGGTAGACCCCGAAGACGGCGAACAGCTCGACCAGCACGGCCTCGATCGGTGCGCTCCAGGCAGGGTCCGGCTCGATCTCCAGCTCGCGCGCGATCTCGCGTGCGATCCGGCGCACCTCGGCATGCAGGATCGTCTCGGCCACCTGACGTTTGTTGTCGCGCACCAGCTCCGGCCACCGCGGTACGCCGCCACGCAGCCGGTCCTCGAGCGCCGTCAGTGTCAGCTCGCCGTCAGGGTCGACGAGCACCCGGTCGATGGTCGCGAGCACCTCATAGCCCGTGGTGCCGTCGGTGCGCCAGCGCTCCGGCAGTTCCTCGCCCGATTCGAGGATCTTCTCCACCACCACCCACGCCGAGCCGGTCAGGTCAGCGAGGTCGTCGAGGTACGCCGCCGGGTGGCGCAGGCCGTCGGGGTGGTCCACCCGGAGGCCGTCGACCAGGTGCTGCCGGAACCATCGGGCGATCTCCACGTGGGAGGACTCGAAGACGTCGCGGTCCTCGACGCGCAGTCCGGCCAAGGTGTTCACGGCGAAGAAGCGGCGGTAGTTGAGCTCGTCGTCCGCCGCACGCCAGCTGACCAACCGGTAGTGCTGGCGCTCAAGCACGACCTGAGGGTCGTCGGTGTCCTCAGCCGTGCCGGCCGCCACCGGGAAACGGTGCTCGTGATGGCCCAGCATCCCCTCGACCAGACGAACGTTCATCACCTCACCGCCGTCGCCGGTGTCGTCGTCACCGACCACCGGGATGAGGACCTGGCCGTTGCCGGCCGACCAGTCGATGTCGAAGAACCGCGCGAACCGGGAGTCGCGTCCGTTCCGGAGCACGTCCCACCACCAGCCGTTGGTCAGCGGGGTCTCCACGCCGACGTGGTTCGGGACGATGTCGACGACCACCCCCATGCCGCGGCCGTGGGCCTCGGCGGACAGCCGCGCCAGTGCCTCCGGGCCACCACGGGCCGGGTCGACACGGGTGGGGTCGACGACGTCGTACCCGTGGTCACTTCCGGGGTGCGCCTCGAGGATCGGCGACAGGTAGAGCCAGCCGACGCCGAGCTCGTCGAGGTAGGGCAGCAGCTCTCGCGCTGCGTCCAGGTCGAAGGACTCACGAATCTGGAGGCGGTAGGTGCTGCTGGGGACGCGGTCCACCCTTGCCGACGGGGTCACCGCTCGGCTGCCATCGATGCGACGGAGGCAGCCGGGCTGACGTCGGCCTCGGGCGCCGGCTCGTGCCACTGCTGGAGCACGACGACACTGCGGTGCGGCAGCACGAATGCTCCACCTGCCTCGACCCGCAGCTCCGGGTCGCAGCTGCCGCTGGTGTCGATCACCACCCGCCAGCCGGTCGCGAACTCCTCGTCCGGGAGCGCCACCTTGCGCTCGTCGGCACCGTTGAAGAGGATCAGGAAATGGTCGTCGCGGATCGGTTGCCCCCGCGGATCACGGCCCGCGATGCCGTCGCCGTTGAGGTACATGCCGACGGTGCGCAGGCCCTGCCAGTCGTCGTCCTCCATGGGTCGACCGTCCGGGTGCAGCCAGACGATGTCGTTGAGCCGCTGACCCTCGCCCGTCCGCACCGTCGTACCGGTGAAGAAACGCTGACGGCGTAGGGAGGGGTGCTCGCGGCGCAGCCGGACGAGCTCACTCACGAACTCGCACAGCGGCCGGTCCGTGCGCTCCCAGTCGATCCAGCTCAGCGCCGAGTCCTGAGCGTAGGTGTTGTTGTTGCCCTGCTGGCTGCGGCCGAGCTCGTCGCCGTGCACCAGCATCGGGACGCCCTGACTGAGCAGGAGCGTCGCGAGCAGGTTGCGCTGGTCGCGGGCGCGCGCCTCGTTGATCTCGGCACTGTCCGTCGGACCCTCGACACCGTGGTTCCACGACCTGTTGTCGTCGGCTCCGTCGCGGCCGTCCTCGCCGTTGGCGTCGTTGTGCTTCTGCTCGTAGGAGACCAGGTCACGCAGGGTGAAGCCGTCGTGTGCAGTGACGAAGTTGATGCTCGCCACCGGACGCCGCCCGGAGTGCTCGTAGAGATCGGCGGAGCCGGCGAGCCGGCTGGCCAGCTCGCCGAGATTGGCCTCGCCGCGCCAGAAGTCGCGAACGCTGTCGCGGTAGGCGCCGTTCCACTCCGTCCACTGCGGCGGGAAGTTGCCGACCTGATAGCCCCCGGGGCCGACGTCCCAGGGCTCCGCGATCAGCTTCACCTGGCTGACAACCGGGTCCTGCTGCACGAGCTCGAAGAAGGTTGCGAGCTTGTCGACGTCGTAGAACTCGCGGGCCAGCGCGGAGGCGAGGTCGAAGCGGAAACCGTCGACGTGCATCTCGCTCACCCAGTAGCGCAGCGAGTCCATGATCAGCTGCAGCGAGTGCGGGTTGCCGGCGTTGAGGGAGTTCCCGGTGCCGGTGTAGTCCATGTAGTGCTGCTGGTCGTCGTCGACGAGGCGGTAGTAGGCCGGGTTGTCGATGCCCTTGAAGCTCAGGGTCGGGCCGAGGTGGTTGCCCTCCGCGGTGTGGTTGTAGACCACGTCGAGGATGACCTCGATACCCGCGTCGTGCAGCGCCTTGACCATGGACTTGAACTCCTGCACCTGGTGGCCGGGCGCCGAGCCGGCACCGTACGCCGCGTGCGGGGCGAAGAAGCCCAGGGTGTTGTACCCCCAGTAGTTGCTCAGGTCGCGCTGGAGCAGCACGTCGTCGTGCACGAACTGGTGCACCGGCATCAGCTCGACCGCGGTGACACCCAGGTGGTGCAGGTGCTCGACGACCGAGCTGTGGGCCAGGCCCGCGTAGGTCCCGCGCAGGTGCTCGGGGACGTCCGGGTGGGTCGCCGTCAGACCCTTGACGTGCGCTTCGTAGATCACCGTCTCGGCGTACGGCGTCCGCGGGTGCCGGTCGCCCTCCCAGTCGAAGTACGGGTTGGTCACGACGCCGAGCGTCATCCGGTCCAGGGAATCCTCGTCATTGCGGGAGTCGGGCTCGCCGAAGTCGTAGCCGAAGAGGCTCTGTCCCCATGCGATGTCACCCAGCGTGGCCCGGGCATAGGGGTCGAGGAGGAGTTTGTTCGGGTTGCACCGAAGCCCTCGCGACGGGTCCCACGGGCCGTGGACGCGATAGCCGTAGCACTGGCCGGGCTGCACCTCGGGGAGATAGGCGTGCCAGACGTAGCCGTCGACCTCGGTCAGGTCGACCCTCGTCTCGACTCGCTGACCTGCGTCGTCGACCTCCACGAGACAGAGCTCGACGCGCTCGGCCACCTCGCTGAAGAGCGCGAAGTTCGTGCCGCTGCCGTCGAACGTCGCCCCCAGCGGGTACGCCGATCCGGGCCAGGTCTCCACCACGTGTGCCACCTCCATGTCGGACAGCACAGTTGCCGCCAACAGCAAGAGGTACCCGCCCTGCCGCCCTTCACGCGCTCGCGACGGTTAAGACATCAAGGTCACACTCCTGGGCTCACAGCCTCGAGTTCGGCTCGAACCGCGGCAGCGGGTCGGCGTCGTCGCGCCCGGGACGGACGAACTCGAAGCCACCGGTGCGCACCAGTACGGCGTCCGGCCCGGCGGCCGCCAGAATCCCCTGCGCACACGACTCGTGCATGGGTGGCTGGTGGAAGGTGTTGCGGGCGTCCTCGTCGGCATCGCCGACGAAGACGATCGGACGCCCCAGTGGTTCCTCACAGACCCCGCAGACCCGGGCGAGCGCACAGCGCGTGACCGTACGACGGTCCGGCACGGTGCTCAGGCCGAGGCCTGCTCGGACCGGGACCAGCCGCCGAGCTCGCGGCGCCGCTCCTGGCGCAGCTCCTGACGGTGGCGGCCGTGCTCGATCGTCACGTCCTCACCGGTGGGCGGCTTGTCGTCGGAGGTGAGCTTGTTGGGCAGCGACAGCTTCATGATCACCCGGAGGACCTGTCCGTACTGGCGGTGCAGCGGGCCGGTCGTGTACGGGATGTCGTACTTCTCGCACAGCGCGCGCACCTTGACGGAGATCTCGGCGTAGCGGTTGCTCGGCAGGTCCGGGAAGAGGTGGTGCTCGATCTGGTAGCCGAGGTTGCCGGACATCAGGTGCAGCAGCTTCCCGCCCTCGAAGTTCGCCGTGCCGAGCACCTGGCGCAGGTACCACTCCGCGCGGGTCTCCTCGTCGATCTCGTCCTCGGTGAAGTGCAGGGCACCGTCGGGGAAGTGCCCGCAGAAGATGATGAGGTAGGACCAGAGGTTGCGCATCAGGTTGGCGCTCGCATTGGCCTTGATCGTGGACTTCCACTGCTTGCCGCTCAGCGCCGGGTAGAGCACGTAGTCCTTGAGGATCTGGTTGCGACCCTTCTTCCCGATCTGCTTGAGCTGGCGCTTCATCTCCTTCGGGTCCTTCTTGCCCTTGCGGATCGCCTCGAGGTCGAGATCGTGCAGGGCCACACCCCACTGGAAGAGGCTGGCCAGCAGGGCGTTGTAGACCGGCTGCCCGAGATTCACCGGGTGCCACTTCTGCTCGCGCGCCATGCGCAGCACGCCGTACCCGATGTCGTTGTCGTAGCCGAGGACGTTGGTGAACTGGTGGTGGATGTAGTTGTGGCTGTGCTTCCACTGCTCTGCCGGCTGGCCGGTGTCCCACTCCCAGGTCGAGGAGTGGATCTCGGGATCGTTCATCCAGTCCCACTGGCCGTGCATGACGTTGTGGCCGATCTCCATGTTCTCGAGGATCTTGGCCAGGCCGAGGGTGATCGCGCTCGCGGCCACGACGGGCCGCCGTACCTTCGGGTCCAGGGGTGCGCTCACGATCATGCCGATCCGGGCAGCGGCAGCCATCCAGCGCTGGGTGGTGATCACCCGGTTGATGTACGCCGCGTCGGCGGCGCCGCGCGACTCCTCGATCTCGGTGCGGATCGCGTCGAGCTCACGCCCGATCTGCTCGACCTCCTCGGCACTCAGGTGGGTGTACTGGGCGACATCGGCGATGGCCACGGGTTCTCCTCCGGGTTGTGGATGGACGGACGGGTTGCGGGGCTCAGATGTCGAGCACGCACGCACCGACCGGGACGGTCACGCAGGTCTGCACCTGCTCGTTGGGCTGGTCGTAGTCGTTGCCGTTGCGCAGGTCGCGCATGGTGCCGGAGATCTTGGTGACCGTGCAGGTGTGGCAGATGCCGACACGGCAGCCGTAGGGCATGCCCACGCCGGCCTTCTCCCCCGCCTCGAGCACGGTGGTCGCACCGTCGGCCTCGATCTGCTTGCCGGAGTTCTGGAAGGTGATCTCGCCACCTTCGCCACCGTCGCCGTTCACGGCCAGCGAGAAACGCTCCAGGTGCAGCTGGTCCGGCAGTCCTGCGCGCTCCCAGAACTCCTCGACCGCGTCCAGCATCGGCGCCGGCCCGCAAGCCCAGGTCTCGCGTTCGCGCCAGTCACGGGCGACCTGGTCGAGCTCCGCGAGCTGGAAGATGCCCTCGGCGTCGGTGTGCCGCTCGATGAAGGTGAGTTGCGGGTGCTTCTCGTGCAGCGCCCACAGCTCGTCGCGGAAGATCATCCGCTCCGGCGAGGTCGACGAGTAGTGCAGGACGACGTCCGACATCGTGTTGCGCCGGTCCAGCGTGCGCAGCATCGACATCACAGGCGTGATGCCGCTCCCGCCGACCATGAAGAGCGACTTGGCGGGCGGCGGGTCGGGCAGCACGAAGTCGCCGCTCGGCGTCGCCAGCCGGACGATGGTGCCCGGCTCCAGTCCGTTGACGAGGTGGTCGGACAGGAAGCCCTCCGGCATCGCGCGGACCGTGATCGCGAGCGTGCGTCCCGAACGGACCGGCGGCGAGCTCACGGAGTAGGACCGCCAGTGGTACTTGCCACCGATCTGGACCCCGATCCCGACGAACTGGCCGGGACGGTGCAGGTACTTCCAGCCCCAGCCGGGACGGATGACCAGCGTGGCGGCGTCGTCGGTCTCCTTGATGACCTCCTCGACCCGCCCGCGCAGCTCGCGCGAGCTCCACAGCGGGTTGATCAGGGTGAGGTAGTCGTCGGGCAACAGGGGCGTGGTGAGCTTGTCCGCCGCCTTGCGCACCTTCTCCCACGACATCGTCGCTCGCTCGGATGATCGCTCCTGCGTTGCCCCCGTCATACGCTTCAGTGAACACATGCTCACTCAAATTCGTCAAGGCCTCTGATCAGCCCGTGATCGGCCCGTGTACCTCGGGTCGGGACGGGTACCGCACCCATGACCCAGTAGGTAAGCAAACCCGCTACTGCGGCGTGGCTCCCGCGCCGGCCAGCGAATCCGCGCTGGTCGGTGGGGTCATCGCCCAGCGGATGGATGCGACGGCTGCCGTCCCGAGTCCGCGGACGACGGTGCGCTCAGCGATCGGCAACCAGGGCAGGCGCAGGTGGCGCCGGGTCCACCTCGGCATCAGCCCGATCGCAGCCGACACCAGGACGCCGTACGGCGCCCGCGCGGCCAGCGGCAGCGGCGGCTTGAAGAGCAGGTAGCGGACCGCTTCACGGGCGTCACGCGTGCCGCGCAGTTCTGGACTGAACCGCGCGAGCACCTCGCGCAGTTCTGCTTCCGTGGTCGGCGGGTCGAGGACCCCGAGCCGCCGCGCGATCTCGGCGGTCTGCGCGACGTACTCGTCGCGCTCGGCTGCGTCGAGTGGCCGGGCGCCGTACGTCTGGTGGGCGAGCAGGAAGCTGTCGATCTCGGCGACGTGCACCCAGAGCAGCAGGTGCGGGTCGCTCGCGATGTACGGCGTCCCGTCGGGCCCGATGCCGGTGACCCGGTCGTGGATCGACCGCACGATGTCGACGGAACGCTGCGCGTCGTCGGCGGTGCCGAAGGTGGTGACCGCCAGGAAGTGGCTGGTGCGGGCCAGACGCCCCCACATGTCACCGCGAAATCCGGAATGCTCCGAGACCGCGCGCATCGCGACGGGGTGCAACGTCTGCATCAGCAGCGCCCGGATTCCGCCGACGAACATGGAAGCGTCACCGTGGACCCGGGTGATCGGGCTGTCCGCCTCGAACCAGCGCGGGCCCTCCGTGAAGTGGATCCGGTCGCGGTGCTGCGGTCCGTCCGGGCCGGCCACGCGGTGGAACAACGCCTCGCCCAGGCGTTCGCGGATCGTGGCCATGCCGAGCGGCGAGGACTGCATCGCTCCATTGTGCGGCAGCCCTGCAAGTCATAGCGTCGGACCACCAGTCGTTTGCCCGGAGGAGAACAACCATGTCCACCGATCCTGTCGCCGTGGGCGGCCCCGGCCTCCCCCAGGTCCGCCGTCTCGTGACCGAGATCCCCGGACCTGCGTCCCGGGCACTGCAGGAACGGAAGACCGCAGCCGTCCCGACCGGAATCGGCACCACGCTGCCGGTCTACGTGACCGCAGCCGGCGGCGGCGTACTGGTCGACGTGGACGGCAACTCGTTGATCGACCTGGGCTCGGGCATCGCCGTCGTCACCGTCGGCAACAGCGCCCCGCGCGTCGTCGAAGCGGTCGCGAGCCAGGCCGCCGCCTTCACGCACACCTGCTTCATGATCACGCCGTACGCCGGGTACGTCGAGGTGGCCGAGGCGCTGAACCGGGTCACTCCCGGCGACCACGACAAGCGGACGGTGCTCTTCAACTCGGGCGCCGAGGCGGTCGAGAACGCCGTCAAGATCGCCCGCGCCCACACCGGCAAGGACGCGGTCGCGGTGTTCGACCACGCCTACCACGGGCGCACGAACCTGACGATGGCGATGACCGCGAAGAACATGCCCTACAAGGACGGCTTCGGGCCGTTCGCGTCCGAGGTCTATCGCGCGCCGATGTCCTACCCGTTCCGCGACGCCGGGACCGATGGGCCGGCCGCTGCACGTCGGGCCATCGACGTCATCGAGAAGCAGGTGGGCGCCCACAACCTCGCCGCCGTCGTGATCGAACCGATCCAGGGCGAGGGTGGCTTCATCGTTCCGGCACCGGGCTTCCTGCCCGCGCTCGTCGAGTGGTGCACCGCCAACGACGTGGTCTTCGTGGCCGACGAGGTACAGACCGGTTTCGCCCGCACCGGGGCGATGTTCGCGATGGAGCACGAGGGCGTCGTACCCGACCTGATCGCCACGGCCAAGGGGATCGCCGGTGGACTGCCACTCAGCGCCGTCACCGGTCGCGCCGAGATCATGAACGCCGCACACGTCGGCGGCCTCGGCGGGACCTACGGCGGCAACCCCGTCGCCTGCGCAGCCGCCCTCGCGGTCCTGGAGACCATCGATGCCGAGGGGCTGGTCGACCGGGCTCGCGCCATCGGCAAGACGCTGATCGAGAGGCTGACCACACTCCAGCAGGACGACCCGAGGATCGGAGACGTGCGTGGCCGCGGCGCGATGGTGGCCGTCGAGCTGGTCCGCCCCGGCACGACCGATCCCGACCCCGATCTCGCCAGGGCCGTCGCAGCGGGCGCCGCGGCGCAGGGCGTCGTCGTGCTGACCTGCGGCACCTACGGCAACGTGCTCCGTCTCCTGCCACCACTGTCCATGCCCGACGAACTGCTGGCCGAGGCGTGTGACGTCCTGGCCGGGGTCTTCAACGACCTGCCTTAGCCGAGGTCGGCGAGGACTTCCCGGGCGGCGCGCTCCCCTGCGTCCACGGCTCCCTCCATGTAGCCGCTCCACTCCAGCGCCGTCTCGGTGGCGGCCCACTTGATCGGGCCGACCGCTGCGGCGAGGGCGTCGCCGAAGTGGATCCAGCCGCAGGGCCCGGGGTTGGCGTTGTAGCAGCCGCGAGTCCACTCCTTGTCCGCCCAACCGCCCTCCACGATCAGTTCGGGGCGCGCGGCCCGGGGTCCGAAGTGGCGGGCGAGCTCGTCGCGGAACGCTGCCTGGCGTTGCTCGGCGGGCCAACGCCCTTCCACGCGCGCGTTCTCACCCTCGAGGAAGCCGAGGATGATCCCGGGGCCGTTGGACTCCTCGGGCATGCAGGCGTCGTTCGACATCCGGGCCGGCCCCACCGACGAGATCAGCTGGGCGTTGAGTCCGTCGGCACGCCAGAACGGCTCGTCGTAGACCGCGAACATCTTGTGCGCCGATGCCTGCGGCATCCGCTGGGTCAACTGGTCGCGCTTCGCGGGCAGGGGCGGGTCGTACATGATCCGGCCGGCGAGGGTGGGCGCCACGGCCACGATCACCTGCCGTCCGGTGGCGACCAGTCCCCCGCGGCAGGTCACCGTGACCCGATCGGACGAGTGGTCGATGGTGAGCACCGGCGAGTCGAGCACCACCCGGTCGCCCAGCGACTCGGCGACCTTCTGGGGGATCAACGCAGTGCCGCCGACGAACCGCTGCGTCTGCGCGCCGCCCTCGGACTCGGACAGCAGGTCAGCGGTCACGCCGCAGGTCACCACGTTGACGAGGAGTCCGAGCAACGACACCTCGACCGTCGGGACGGCGAGGATGCCGACCGTGCAGATCTCGAGCAGCTCCCGGCCGAGGGGCGACAACCCCTGCGCGTCGTACCACTGGCCGACGGAGATCCGGTCCCACTCATCAGCGCTGGGCGCCGCCCACGGCTCGGCGACCGAGACGCTGGCCGCCATCCGGTCGAGCTCGCGCAGGACCCCTTCGACAGCGGCCAGGTCCGCGGCGTACTTGCTGTGGAACGCCTCGCCGCGCAGCACCTCGCCCGCGAACTCGTACGACGTCTCGCCGGCCTCGAACTGGGGGTAGAGCCCGATCCCGAACTCCTCGGCCAGCGCGGCCATCCGGTGATGGGTGTCGCCGATCCACTGCGCACCGAGCTCGAGGAACACCCCGGGCAGCGGCTCCTCGGTCAGGATCCGGCCACCGATGCGATCGCTCGCCTCGAGAACCACGGGCTCGAATCCGGCGCGCAGGACCTCGCGTGCAGCGATCAGCCCGGACAGGCCGGCTCCGACCACGACCACATCGGCGTCACGCTGCACGGTGCCTCCTCATGAATCGAAACCCAGACCGAACCTGTCGAGCGTTCGCAGCCACAAATTGCGCCGGCCGTCGTGCAGGTCCGCCCGCTCGATCGACCACTTGGTCGCCATGATCGAGGCGTAGCGCAACGGCTCGGGCGGGAACGGGAGCGGCTTGCTGCGCACGAAGTCCAGTCGGGTCCGTTCGGTGTCGAGTCCGTCGACCAGGTCGAGCAGCACCTGGGCGCCGAAGCGGGTCGACGCGACACCGAGCCCGGTGTAGCCGGCGACGTAGGCCAGCCGGCCGCCGTACGCCTGCCCCCAGAAGGCGGTGAACCGGGTGCAGGCATCGATGGCGCCCGCCCAGCGGTGCGTGAAGGACAGTCCCGCGAGCTGCGGGAAGGTCTCGAAGAACTGCTCCGCGAGCAGGCCGTACGTCGCCGGGCGGTGCTCGTACTCCGCGCGCACCCGACTGCCGTAGTGGTAGACCGCGTCGTACCCGCCCCACAGGATGCGGTTGTCCGCGGTGAGCCGGTAGTAGTGGAACTGGTTCGCCGAATCGGCCAGTCCCTGACGCCCCTGCCAGCCGATCGACGCGAGCTGGGCGTCCGAGAGCGGCTCGGTGACCAGGACGTAGTCGTAGACCGGGACGACGTAGTGGTGCAACCGCTTGAGCAGGCCCGTGAAGACGTTGGTGCCCAGCACCACCTTCGGCGCCCGCACCGAGCCGTACGCCGTCCGCAGCCGCAGCTGCGCACCGTCCTTCTCGATGGCGCTCGCCTCGGTGTGCTCGTGGATCCGGACGCCGAGGTCGAGGCAGGCACGCTTCAGGCCCCAGGCCAGCTTGCCCGGATGGACCATCGCCACCCCATCGGGGTCGTGCATGCCTGCGAGGTAGGTCGGCGAGTCGACGAACGCGCGCGCCCGCTCCTGCTCCAGGAACTCGACGTTGCCGCCGTGCTCGCGGATCAGGGCGACGAGCTGCTGCAGGTCCTCGACCTGCCACGGCGCGACCGCGAAGTCGATCTCACCGGTGCGCTCGAACTCGGCGTCGATCCGGTGCCGCCGCAGGGTGTCCTCGATCCCGTCGAGGTTCGCTGCCCCCATCCGCTGCAACACGGCGAACTCGTCGGCGAACCGGTCCAGACCGTTGGCCTCGCCGTGCGTGAGGCTCGCCGCGCAGAACCCTCCGTTGCGGCCGGAGGCGGCCCAGCCGATCGTCTGCGCCTCGAGCAGCACGACGTCGCGTGTCGGGTCGGCCTCCTTGGCCTGCAGCGCGGCCCACAGGCCGGTGTAGCCCCCGCCCACGACCACCAGATCTGCCGCCACGTCGGTCGTCAGCATCGGCTGCGCGAGGGGCGCCGCCGGGTCGTCGAGCCAGAAGACCGACGGCTCGGCGTGGGCAAGGGCGGTGACGGCGGGACGCGGCACATTCAGCATCGTAGGGGCGCACAGAAGTCTTTACCGGGAATACACCGCAGCGGCCTTGCCCGGGAATACAGTCGTCGCAGCGCGAACCCGTCACGCACCTACCCCGGAGGGGAGGTCGAGGTCGAATGTCGACAGCGGCCCGTGAAGAGCCTTCTGCCCACGACACCGGCGCCGACAAGGGACTCAGCGGTGACTCGCTGACCTTCACCGGCACCCTGGTGATCGGACTCGCCTCCGTGGCCCCGGCGTACTCCTTGGCGGCCACGCTGGGGTACGTCGTCATCGCGACCGGGGTCCTGGCGCCCGTCGCGGTGATCCTCGGTTTCATCCCGATGCTGTTGACGGCGTACGCGTATCGCGAGCTCAACAAGGTGATCCCCGACTGCGGCACCACGTTCACGTGGGTGACGAAGGCCTTCGGTCCGCGCACCGGGTGGTTCTCCGGCTGGGTGCTGGCGATGGCCGGGATCATCGTGCTGGCCAACCTGGCCCAGGTCGCAGCCCAGTACACCTTCCTGCTCTTCAACGCCGACGACCTGGCCGACAGCACGTTCTGGGTGACGGTGCTCGGCGTGGTCTTCATCGCGACGATGACCTGGGTGTCCTACCGCGGCATCGAGATCGCGAACTGGCTGCAGAACGTCCTGGTCGCGATCCAGTACCTCGCCCTCGGCATCCTGGTCGTCGTCGCGTTCATCGCGATCTTCGGCGGCGACCGCCCGGGCAGCTCGATCGACATCGAGGCGTCGTGGTTCAACCCGATGGAGTTCTTCGCCGACGGCGGTGGCGGCTGGGCCGCGCTCACCGAGGGCATGCTCCTGATGATCTTCATCTACTGGGGCTGGGACACGATCCTGTCCCTCAACGAGGAGACCAAGGACAAGGGCAACACCCCCGGCAAGGCGGCCGTCGCGGCCACGTTCATCCTGCTGGCGACCTACCTCCTGACGACACTGGCGGCTGTCTCCTACGCCGGTGTCGGCACCACCGGCATCGGGCTCGGCAACGAGGCGAATGCCGACGACGTGTTCAGCGCGATCGGTCATCCGGTGCTGGGTCAGTGGGACTGGATCGTGTTGCTGGCCGTGCTGGTCTCGGCCGTGGCGTCGACGCAGACCACGATCCTGCCGGCTGCCCGCGGCACGCTGGCGATGGGCGTCTACCGCGCCATCCAGTCGCAGTTCGCCCGGGTGCACCCGAGGTTCGCGACGCCGTCCTTCTCGACGTTCGCGATCGGCACCCTCGCCATCGCGATCTACGTCGCCCTCAGCCTGATGGGCGAGAACGTGTACGGCGACGTGCTGCTCGCCATCGGACTGATGATCGCCTTCTACTACGGGATCACCGCCTATGCCTGCGTCTGGTACTTCCGCGCGGACATCCTCAAGGGCGGCAAGGACCTGTGGATCAAGGGGATCTTGCCGCTGACCGGCGCGCTGATGCTGACCTTCGCGTTCTTCAAGAGCGCCAAGGACATGCTGTCCGCCGACTACGGATACGTCGGCGCCTGGACGGTTCCCGGCCCGGACTGGGAGATCGGCAGCGTGTTCCTGTTCGGCATGGGCACGATCCTGCTCGGGCTGCCGGTGATGTTCCTGATCTCACGGAGGGCCGAGCAGAAGCCGTTCTTCCACGGCGACACGCTGCATCACGACACCCCCGTGAAGGCGCCCGACTGACCGTTGGTCGAGGAGGTTGCGCAGCAACCGTCTCGAGACCCTCAGCCGGTGGGCCCTTCGAAGCCGTGGTGCAGCATCACGTGCTTGATCCGGGTGTAGTCCTCCAGCCCGTACATCGAGAGGTCCTTGCCGTACCCGGAGTGCTTGAACCCGCCGTGGGGCATCTCCGCGGCCAGCGGGATGTGGGTGTTGACCCACACGCAGCCGAAGTCGAGCCGGGCCGACATCCGCGCCGCAGTGCCGACGTCCGAGGTCCACACCGATGACGAGAGACCGTAGACGCTGTCGTTGGCCATCCGCAGCGCCTCGTCCTCGTCACCGAACTTCTGGACGGTGATCACCGGACCGAACACCTCGGTGCGGATCAGTTCGTCGTCCTGGCGCAGGTCGGCGACCACCGTGGGTTCGTAGAAGTAACCTCCGCGGTCGACCCGGTTGCCGCCCGTGGCCACCCGCGCATGGCTGGGCGTCCGGTCGACCAGTCCGCCGATGTGCGCCAGCTGGGTGGCGTTGTTGATCGGGCCGTAGAGGATGTCCTCGTCAGCGGGGTCGTAGCCGGTCCGCGTAGCGGCGGCTGCCGCCGTGAGCGCGGCCGTGAACTCGTCGTACACACCGGCCTGGACGATGACCCGGGTGGCCGCCGTGCAGTCCTGGCCGGCGTTGAAGAGCCCGGCGACCGAGATGCCCTCGACAGCGGCGGCGATGTCGACGTCGTCGAAGACGACGACCGGCGCCTTGCCACCCAGCTCGAGGTGGGCGCGCTTGAGGTCCGTCGCGGCGGCGGCGGCGACGGCCATTCCTGCTCGGGTCGAGCCGGTGATCGACACCAGTTGGGGCACCTTGTGCGTCGTCAGGGCGGCGCCCGTGTCACGGTCGCCGCAGACCAGGTTGCACACACCCGGCGGGAAGATCTCCTGCATCTTCTCGACCATCCAGTACGACGACGCCGGCGTCGTGTCCGACGGCTTGAGCACCACCGTGCAGCCGGCCGCGAGGGCCGGCGCGAACTTCCAGACCGCCATCATCATCGGGTAGTTCCACGGAGCGACCTGGGCAACCGGTCCGACCGGCTCGCGACGGATGGTCGAGGTGAAACCCTTGAGGTACTCCCCCGACGACCGGCCCTCGAGGACCCGGGCGGCACCGGCGAAGAACCGGATCTGGTCGACCATCGGTGGAAGTTCCTCCGACATCGTCAGTGACATCGGCTTGCCCGTGTTCTCGGATTCGATCGCCACCAGCTCTTCGGCGTTCTCCTCGATCACGTCGGCCAGCTTGAGCAGGGCTCGCTGCCGTTCGCTCGGCGTCGTCCAGCGCCAGCTCTCGAACGCCGCGGCGGACGCCTGGAAGGCAAGGTCGACGTCGCGCTCGTCGGAGTTGGGGGCACAGGCATAGACCTCGCCCGTCGACGGATTGATCACGTCCATCATCGATCCCGAGGCAGATTCGACGACCTTGCCGTTGATGATGTTGTGGAAGACCTTCTTCTCCGCCATGTCTGCTCCCTCGCCCATTCTGTTGCGCACCGGCCCGCTTGCGATCAGGCTAGGCGTCTCCGAGGGGCGAGTCGATGGGAACCACACATGCCGCAGCATCCGCTTGAGCCGTTGAACGAGGACGAGTTCCGTCAGGTGGCCGCGGTTCTGCGGCGCGACAACGGCGTCGGGGACGGCTGGCGCTACGCCGGGATCGAGCTGCTGGAACCGCCCAAGGCCGACGTCAAGGCGTGGCGCGCCGGTGATCCCGTCCCCCGTTCGGCCCTGGCCGTGTTGTGGAGCCGCGCGGACAACCAGGCCTACGAAGCGGCCGTCGACCTGGTGGCCGACTCCGTCACCTCCTGGACCCATGTCCCGGGCGTGACCCCCAACTTCACGGTCGACGAGTGGCACGACTGCGACGTGGCGATGCGCGAGCACCCGGACGTGATCGCGGCCCTGGCCCAGCGCGGGCTCACCGACATGAGCCTGATCCTCGTCGATGCCTGGACCTACGCCGGCGCCCAGATGCCCGAGCAGTGGCGCGACCGGCGGCTCGGCTGGTGCGACATCTGGGCGCGTGCGACCCCTGAGGGGAACCCCTACGCCCACCCGGTCCCGGGCCTGAAGCTGATCGTCGACATGAACACCAACGAGCTGCTCCAGATCGACGAGGGCCCCAACCCCGGCATGCCGGACGTCGACGCGGAGTACGCCCCCGGCCCGTGGACCGGCACGCTGCGCACCGACCTGAAGCCGCTGGAGATCACCCAGCCCGACGGCGTGTCGTTCACCATCGAGGGCAACGAGCTGACGTGGCAGAAGTGGTCGATCCGGCTGGGCTTCAACTTCCGCGAGGCGCTGACCATCCACCAGGTGTCGTACGACGGCCGCGAGATCGCGAACCGAATGTCCTTCGCGGAGATGATCGTCCCGTACCGCGACCCTTCGTGGGAGCACCACCGGCGCACGGCGTACGACATCGGCGAGTGGGGTCTGGGCTTCATGACCACCTCGCTCGAGCTCGGCTGCGACTGCCTCGGAGAGATCCGGTACGTCGACGCGGTGCTGCACGACTCCCTCGGTGAGCCGTACGTGATCAAGAACGCGATCTGCCTGCACGAGGAGGACAACGCGGTCCTGTGGAAGCACGTCGACGGCCACACCGGCGCAGAGGTCAGGCGGATGCGGCGCATGGTCGTGTCGTTCCACGCGACGGTCGCGAACTACGAGTACCTCGTCTACTGGCGCTTCTACCAGGACGGCAACATCGAGTGCGAGGTGCGCGCCACCGGGATCATGGTGAGCACGCCGTACGACGAGCTGGACGGTCCCCCAGCCACGGGAACGGTGATCGACAAGTTCACCTACGCACCGTTCCACCAGCACTTCCTGGTGGCCCGACTGGATCTCGACATCGACGGCGACGGCAACACGGTGATGGAGGTCGACTCCGAGGCGCTGCCGGTCTCGGCGGACAACCCGTACGGTCTCGCGATCGTCACGAAGGCGACCCCGATCCGCAGCGAGGCCGAGGCCGGGCGCGACTTCGACTGGCAGCGCCAGCGGTCGTGGAAGGTCATCAACCCCAACAAGACGAACCGGCACGGGACCCACCCGAGCTACAAGCTGGTGCCGAGCGCATCGATCCCCGCACTGATGGATCCGGACACCGTGCAGTTCCTGCGGGCTCCGGTGATCGGCCACACCGTGTGGGTGACCCGCCAGCACGAGCGCGAGCGCTGGCCGGCCGGCGACTACCCGACCCAGTCGACGGTCGACACCGGGATGACCCGCTGGATCGCCGACGACGAGCCGCTCGAGAACACCGACGTGGTGCTCTGGTACGTCTTCGGCATCCACCACATCACCCGGGTGGAGGACTGGCCGGTCATGCCCGCCGACACGGTGTCGTTCTGGCTCAAGCCGTTCGGGTTCTTCGACCAGAATCCGTCACTCGACGTGCCACCCTCGCCACCGAAGGCCGGCGGGTGCTGTGGTGGCGACTGTCAGTGCGGCCACTGACGCCCGTTGCCTATCTGGCTGGCGGCATCAACCCGAGAAGCACCCTCTTGCTGCCCTGCCACCGTTCCTCGATGAGGCCCATGCTCCACACCGGCACCGAGATCACGAGTCCGCGGATCACGGAGAAGGCGGTGTCCATGAAGGCGAAGAGGGCTGCCTCGTCCTCGAACTGATCAGCGAAGGGGCCCATGGCCTCGAGCCCCAGGGCGACGATCTTCAGCTCGAGCGCGCGCACCGTCTCGACGTACGCCGGTTCGGCCCCGGCCGCCATCCACACCTGGGCGACGGCCAGCGCCCTGGGGGTGGCGAAGATGCGCCAGGCAAGGTCGATCATCCGCTCCGCGTCGGGTGGGCCGGCGAGGAGCGCCTCCTGGACGGATCGGCGGGCATCGCTCTCGATGGCATCGGCCAGGTGCCGGACCGCACCGGCGTGCAGGTCCAGCCGGGTCGGGAAGTGATACATCACGGCGCTCTGCGAAACCTTCACGGCATCGGCGATCCGGCGCGTGCTGACAGCAGCCAGACCCTCGGAGGACATCAGGTCGACGGCGGCCTCGAGCATCGCCTGCCGGGTTGCCTCGCGCTGCGCCGCTCGTGTGATTTGCATCAAGTTCCACTTTCGTTGTCAGCGTCCTGCCATGCCGGTCATACTACGGTGACTGTTCAGGTGAACTGTGAAAGTGAGAAGGCATGACCTCCGCAAAGCAGGCTCAGCACGAGATCGGTTCGTCCTCCGTCGTCAGCGGCGACGCGCGGCTCGCGATCTTCGAGCACGGCGACCCGTCCGCCGAGACCGTCGTTCTCGTGCACGGCTGGCCGGACACCCACGCCGTCTGGGACGACGTGGTCCCCCTGCTCGCCGAGAACTTCCACGTGGTCACCTACGACACCCGTGGCCACGGCGCCTCGCCGCTGCCCGGCTCGAAGGACAGGTTCACCCTCGAACTTCTCGCCGACGACGCCGTCGCCGTGGCCAACGCCGTGAGCGATCGCCCCGTGCACCTGGTCGCCCACGACTGGGGATCGATCCAGCTGTGGGAGGCGGTCTGCCGTCCCGATGCCGACGAGTGGTTCGCGAGCTTCACGTCGATCTCGGGCCCGAGCCTGGACCACGCCATGACGTGGATGCGTGGGCTGGCCAAGCGCCCGACGCCGCGCAACCTCGCCACCCTCGCGCAGCAGGCGGCCAAGTCGTCGTACATCTACTTCTTCCTGACCCCGCGCCTCCCGGAGGCGCTGCTGCCCGTGCTCGGCCCCAGGGTCTGGCCCCACCTCTTCAAGGCCACCGAGGGGATCGCCGCCCCCGCGCCCGCCGCGACCTTCACCGACGACATGGTCGCCGGTGTCCGTCTCTACCGGGCCAACATGCTGGAGCGCCTGCTCCACCCGAAGCCCCGGCGCAGCCCCGTCCCGCTCCAGCTGGTCGTGAACACCAAGGACCTCGCGATGACGCCGGCGATGTTCGAGGGCGCGGCCGACTGGACCGTGGACCTCACCCGGGTCGACCTCGACCGCGGGCACTGGCTGCCCGTCAGCGATCCCCAGCTCGTCGCCGACCTCGTCACGAGCTACGTCCTCAACCGCGAAGGAAACCAGGGAGACAACGATGTCTAAGAGGTTCACCGACCCGGGCGTCGTCGCCCTGCACGCCCGCAACGTCGCCTTCGACGTCAGCCGGACTCCGCTGCAGTGGATCAGCAAGGACGCCTTCGCCTCCCACATCATCAACGCCATCAACTTCGTCCTGCCGGAGGGCGAGCGCTGGTTCTGCGAGACCTTCAACGAGGCGCTCCCCCTCATCCAGGACGAGGAGCTGCGCGAAGCCGTCCGCGGCTTCATCGGGCAGGAAGCCATGCATGCCCAGGCCCACGACGACGTCCTCGGCGACCTGTTCCGCGCCCAGGGCATCGACACCGCGCCGATGGTCGAGGTGGCCGAGCGCGTGTTCCAGCAGATCCTCGGGCCGCGGGACCTGCCCGATGCGGCAGCCCGCCACCGCCACCTGGTCGCCCGGCTCGCGCTCATCGGCGGCATCGAGAACATCACCGCCCTGCTCGGCGACTGGATTCTCTCCGCTCCCCTCGAGGAGCACGGGGCCGACCCCGTCGTCCTCGACCTGTTCCGGTGGCATGGCGCCGAGGAGGTCGAGCACCGGATGGTCGCGCACGACGTGGCGGAGTACTTCGGCGTCGGCTACGGCCAGCGCGTGAGCGCCCTGGCGATCGGCTACACCGGCTTCCTGCTGCTCCTGGTGCGCGTCGCGCACGACCTGGTCCGACAGGACCCCGACATGGCTGATCACAGCTACGCCCGGATCTGGCTGGAGCTCGTGCGCGGCGGCCAGCGGGGCACGGTGCCCTCGATCGCCAAGGTGACCTGGAGCGCCGTGATCGCACTGCACCCGCGCTTCACCCCGGCCTGGATCGGCAACACCGCCCAAGCCGTCGCCTACCTGGCGAAGAGCCCGGCGGCTCGAGCCGCCAGCTGATGACTCACGCGACTCCCGACCCGCTCCTCGACGCGGTCGAGGTCCTCGTCAAGGCGTGGACCCGCATCGGCCCCACCGCGGTCCCGCCGTCCCCTGGGCCCCGCGACGCGACCCTCGAACTGGTCGTCGCGGAGCGCACCGTCGTCGCGACCGACCAGGACGTGGTCAGCTTCCAGCTGTCCACGACCGACGGTGCGCGGCTGCCGAAGTGGCGGCCGGGAGCACACCTCGACATCCACCTGCCGTCCGGACGCAAGCGCCAGTACTCCCTCTGCGGCGACCCGGCCGACCGGTCGTCCTACCGCATCGCCGTGCGGCGCATCCCCGAAGGACTCGGCGGGTCGGTCGAGATGCATGACCTGCCCGAGGGCAACACCCTCCGGGTCAGCCGCCCACGAAACGCGTTCCCGCTCGCCGTGCCCGGCCACGGCTCCCCCGCCGAGCGTCTCCACTTCGTCGCGGGCGGCATCGGCATCACCCCGATCCTGCCGATGCTGCGGCTCGCCGACGCACTCGGTGTCGACTGGACGATGGTCTACGTCGGCCGCCGGCGCGACACCCTTCCGTTCCTCGACGAGCTGGCGGCGTACGGCGACCGGGTGGTGATCCGCACCGACGACACCGACGGTCTTCCCACCGCCGCCGACCTGCTGGCCGGCGTGGAGGCCGGGACGGCGGTCTACTGCTGCGGACCGGTCCCGATGATCGACGTGCTCCGCACCGGGCTGATCGGCCGGACGGACGTCGAGTTCCACTCCGAGCGGTTCTCTGCGCCGCCGGTCGTCGACGGCCGGGCATTCACCCTCGAGCTCGAGAACACGGGCGAGGTGTTCGAGGTGCCGGCCGACCGGTCGCCGCTCGACGTCCTCGCCGAGGCGTACCCCGCGATCCCCTACTCCTGCCGCCAGGGCTTCTGTGGCACCTGCAGGCTCAACGTCGTCGAGGGCGAGGCTGACCACCGTGACGGCTCCCTCACCGCCGACGAGCGCGCCGCCGGGTCCCTGCTGCCCTGTGTCTCGCGCGCCCGGGGCGACCGGCTCGTCGTACGAGCCGACCTCTACTGACATCCTCGATCGATCGGGAGGCATCATGCCCACCACCCAGCACGACGTCGTCATCATCGGAGCCGGCTTCTCCGGCATCGGTGCGGCGATCCAGCTCGACAAGGCCGGCTTCACCGACTTCCTGATGCTCGAGGACGGCGACGGGGTCGGTGGCGCCTGGCACTGGAACACCTATCCCGGCGTGGGCGTCGACATCCCGTCGTTCAGCTACCAGTTCTCCTTCGAGCAGCGGAGCACCTGGTCGCGGGTCTACGCACCCGGGGCCGAGCTCAAGGCCTACGCCGAGCACTGCATGGACAAGTACGACCTGCGCGCGCGCACCCGCTTCAACACCCGTGCGACCGGCGCCCGCTTCGACGACGACACGCACCTGTGGACGCTCACCACCTCCGCCGGTGACGAGATCGTGGCCCGCAACGTCGTCGTCGCGACCGGCGTGCTGACCCAGCCCAAGCTGCCCGACATCCCCGGCGTGGAGTCCTTCGCGGGCGACACGCTGCACACGGCGCGCTGGGACCACGGCGTCGACCTCACCGGCAAGCGGGTCGCCATCATCGGCACCGGCGCCTCCGCCGTGCAGGTCATTCCGACGATCGCCCCCGAAGTCGGAAAGCTCACGGTCTTCCAGCGCACCCCGATCTGGTGCCTGCCGAAGCCGGACGCGCGCCTGGCCTGGCCCCTGCGCACGGCGCTCCGGGTGCCCGGCGCCAAGACGGTGACCCGAGCCATCAGCGAGGCCTTCGTCGAGGCCAACTTCCCCATCGCCGCCCATTTCTACGGCGTCCTGCCGCTCGCGGACGGCGGCGAACGGCTCGGCAAGGCGTTCTTGCGCCAGCAGGTCAAGGACCCGGTCGTGCGCGAGAAGCTCACGCCGAAGTACGGCCTGGGCTGCAAGCGGCCCAGCTTCTCGAACAAGTACCTGCCTGCCTTCAACCGCGACAACGTCGTCCTCGAGACCACGGGCATCGAGGCCATCACGCCGACCGGCGTCCGCACCACCGACGGCGTCGAGCACGAGGTCGACGTGCTGATCCTCGCGACCGGCTTCAAGGTGTTCGAGAAGGGCAACATGCCCCCGATCCCCGTGACCGGCCATGACGGGGTGGACCTCGAGACCTGGTGGGACGAGAACCGCTTCCAGGCCTACCAGGGCGTCAGCATGCCGGGCTTCCCGAACCTCTTCATGATGCTCGGCCCTTACGGGTTCAACGGGTCGTCGTACTTCAACCTGATCGAGGCGCAGAGCCGCCACATCGTCCGGGCGCTGCGCGAGGCGCGCCGCCGCAAGTCGACCCGCGTCGAGGTCAGCGCCGAGGCCAACGACGCCTACTTCCAGCGGATGCTGGGCCGTCGGCCGCAGCAGGTGTTCTTCCGCGATGCGTGCTCGACGGCCAACAGCTACTACTTCGACGCCCACGGCGACGTACCCCTGCGGCCGGCTCTCACGCTGGAGACCAAGTGGGAGGCTGCACGCTACGACCTGAACGACTACACCTACGCGTAGGAGAACCCCATGAAGGCCGTCGTCTGTCACGACACCCAGCTCGCGGTCACCGACGTCCCGGCACCCGAGCCCGGTCGCGGACACCTGCTGCTCGACGTGCACCACTGCGGGATCTGCGGCTCGGACCTGCACGCCCGCGTGCACGCCGACGACATGGCCGATGCAGCCGCCGCCAGTGGCTACGACGGGTTCATGCGGGCCGGTGACTCCGTCGTCTTCGGCCACGAGTTCTGCGGCGAGGTCGTGGACCGTGGGCCGCGCACCAGCAAGGAGATCAAGACCGGCACGCGCGTCGTCGCGATGCCGATCCTGCGGACCGACGGTGCCGTCCACACCACGGGTCTCTCCCCCCATGCGCCGGGTGCCTACGCCGAGCAGGTCGTCGTCCAGGCGGCCCTCGCGATGCCGGTCCCGAACGGGCTGCCCTCCGACAAGGCCGCGCTGACCGAGCCGATGGCGGTGGGGCTGCACGCCGTACGCCGCGGGCAGGTGAAGAAGGGTCAGATCGCGGTCGTGATCGGCTGCGGGCCGATCGGCCTCGCGGTGATCTCACTGCTCAAGGCCTCGGGCGTCCGCACGGTCATCGCCAGCGACTTCTCCGCCGGCCGTCGTGCGCTCGCCGCCCAGTGCGGCGCCGACGTCGTCGTGAACCCCACCACCGATTCGCCGTACGACGCCGCCGACGCCCGCGGGAAGTTCATCACCGCAGCCGGGCTCTTCGACCTGGCCGTGGACTCGATGACCAAGCTGCGCGCCGTACCGCTGCTGCCGTGGTGGACGGCGATGGAGACGGCGGAGAAGCTCGGCGCGATGCCCGAGGGTCCGGTCGTCTTCGAGTGCGTAGGCGTCCCCGGCATCATCGACCAGGTCATCGCCAGCGCGCCGATCCACTCACGGGTGGTCGTCGTCGGCGTCTGCATGGGCAGCGACGCGATCCGCCCGGCGATTGCGATCAACAAGGAGATCGACCTGCGGTTCGTGCTGGGCTACACACCCACCGAGTTCCGTGAGGCGCTTCACCTCATGGCCGACGGCAAGGTCGACCCGACGCCCCTGATGACCGGCTCGGTCGGGCTCGGCGGCGTCGCCGCCGCGTTCACCGCGCTCGGCGACCCCGAGAGGCACGCCAAGATCCTGGTCGACCCGCGGTCCGACGCGACCTCGGTCTAGCGGAGAACCTTCCGCACCAGGCGCCAGATCAGGGGCTGCGTGACGATCTTGCGCACGATCGCCCGCAACCACAGCGGCCGGATGATCGCCTTCATGATGCGCGGCAACAGGCTGTCGGTGCGCACCATGACCAGCTCGAGCTCTTCCTCGACCCGGCGGTTGCGGACCACGGCCGCGGGGTGCCGGATCGGCAGCTCGAGCGGGCGCGCCGGGATCGAGTCCTTCTTCGCCCGGACGTTGGTGGCACCTTCGCCGTAGCCGTCGTTCTCGATCAGGTTGTGGCGCGGGACGGCGGACAGGCCGTTCTGGTTGATGATCGTGATCCACCAGTGGTGGTCCCAGAAGTACGACGACGGGTCGACGTCGGTCGAGACCTTGGTGAAGTGCCGTCGGCCCGCCTCGGACACCAGGGCGTCGGGGTGCGGGGGTGCCGGCACGACCCGGTGCGGCGGCACCAGACGGCCCGGCTCGTCGACGGGGACGTGCTGGCGGTCGAACAGGGCCCGGTGAGCCTGCCAGCGGTCGGCCCAACTCGCCCAGCCCCAGATGCTGGCCCAGGTCGCGAAGTCGTAGCTGTTGTCACCGAAGTAGGCCTCGGGCACCTCGTGCGTGTCGCCCGAGATCAACCAGACGTCCAAGTTGTCGCGGTAACGCTCGAGGAGGTCCTCGCAGTAGACGAAGAACGTCGGGTCGGCGATGCAGTCGTCCTCGAGGAAGATCGCCTCGTCCACCTGGGAGAACACCCAGTCGATGCCGGCCTCGATGTTGGGGTCGAGACCACGGTTCGTCTCGGCGAAGCGCGGAAAGACCTCACAGGGCCAGTCGACCTCGTCGAAGAGCGCCCGCACCTCGCCGCAGAGCCGCTCGTCGGTCTCGTTGCCGGCCCGGGGCCCGTCCGCGATCACGAACAGCTTCTCGGGCTTCGCAGCCCTGATGGAGGCCAGCGTGCGCCGGGTCAGGTCCGGTCGGTTGAACACGAACATGACGACTGGGGTCTGCAACGACACTCCTTGGTGAGCGAGATCTGGCAGTCGCCACCATATCGATCCCGCCGCTGATAGAGTCGCGCCCGCTCGACCAATGGTCACCGAATTCGGCCGCCCCCACGCCGAGTTTCGCAGTCTGTGTGGGTGCAAATGTCGCCGCTTGTGCGGCGGGCGCCCCATGAGTCCGACAGGAAAAACACCCACCATGAATGACTTCTGGTACGGCAAGCGCGTTCTCGTCACGGGCGGCGACGGCTTCGTCGCCAGCAACCTGGCCGAGGCGCTCATCCGCCGCGGAGCGATGGTCACCATCACCGTGCGCCACAACCGGCCCGTGCCCACCGCTGCCCTGCTCGGCTTCGACGGCCGGCCGGACATCGAGGTCTGCGAGATGGACGACTTCGCGCAGGTCCAGCGACTGTGCAACCGCCACCAGATCGACACCATCTTCCACCTCGCGGCGTCCGCGATCGTGGGTGACGCGGCGAACGCTCCGATGAGCACGCTGCACAACAACATCCTGCCGACGATGAACGTGCTCGAGGCCGCGCGCATCAACAACATCCCGCGGGTGCTCATCGCATCGACGGACAAGTCGTACGGCGACCACGCCGACCTCGACGACCCGGAGCCGCTGCCCTACCGCGAGGGCCACGCGCTGCGCGGCATGGACGTCTACAGCGCCTCGAAGGCCTGCGCCGACATGATCACGCAGACCTACGGGTTCCAGTTCAAGGTGCCGGCCCTGATCGTCCGCAGCTGCAACATCTACGGCTCCGGCGACCTCAACTTCTCGCGGCTGATCCCGCGCACCAGCCTGCGCATGCTCAACGACAAGGCCCCGGTGATCAACCTGGGCAACGCCGACGTGCTGCGCGAGTACGTCTACATCGACGACCTGGTCGACTCCTATCTCTTCCTCGCCGAGAACGTCGAGCGCCACTACAGCACCGACATCCCCAGCACCGGCCGGGCGACGTACGGCTGGGCGGCGTACAACGTGGGCAGCTTCACCACGGCCGGGGGCAAGGAGCCGAAGGACTTCAGCAACATCCGCAGCGTGCGCCAGGTCATTGAGCAGATCGGCACCATCCTCGACAACTCGCTCGAGTCGGTCACCATCCCGAAGCCCGACAACTTCATCGAGATCCCGGACCAGTTCCTCGACTCCTCGAAGCTGCACGACTTCGGCTTCACCCCGAAGATCGACTTCGAAGAGGGCCTGGCCCGCACCGTCGAGTGGTATGCCAAGAACCAGGACCTGTTCACCAAGGCCGGCGCGCGGCACGTCCTCGCCGACTGAGTGACTGACTGACTGACTGACCGCTGACCCGTCAGCGTCCAGCGAGGGCGGCGGCGACGATGTCGTCCTCGGACAACAGGACCGTCTCGGCCGCAGGGCCGAGCGGGATGTAGGTGTCCGCGCTGGCGATCCGGGTGAGCCGGCCGCGGTAGGCGTGCTCGAGAAGGCCGGTCACGACCCCTTCGGACACTCCCCCGCTGGCCCGGGTCTCGTCGACGACCAGCACCGCGGGGAATCGCCCGGCCACCGCGCTCAACGCCTCGAGGGGCAACGGCGCCAACCAGCGGAGGTCGACGACCGTGGTCGCGACGCCGTGCTCGCGGAGCCTCTCGCTCGCGTGCAGGCTCATCGGCACGCCGTTGCCGAAGGTCACGAGCAACAGGTCGTCACCGTCGCCGTGGACCCCGACCTCGCCCAACGGGCGGTGGGAGGTCTCGCTCGCGCCACCTGCGAAGGGCGACGTCCACGCGCCGTCGCCAGCCACCAGGTCGCGGACGTGGTAGAGCGCAATGGGCTCCAGGTAGACACACACCCGCCCGTCCTGGCGGGCCAGCTCGACACAGGTGCGCAGCAGGCCCGGCGCGTCGGCCGGATGGCTGGGCACCGCGAGCACCAGACCGGGGATGTCGCGCAGGACGGCGACGGAGTTGTCGTTGTGGAAGTGGCCCCCGAAGCCGCGCTGGTAGGCGAGGCCGGCAACGCGGACGACCATGCCGTTCTGGTACTGGCCGTTGGAGAAGAACCGGAGCGACGCCGCCTCTCCGCGCAACTGGTCCTCCGCATTGTGGAGATAGGCGAGGTACTGGATCTCCGGGATCGGCACGAACCCGGCCAGCGCGGACCCGAGTGCCACCCCGAGGATGGTCTGCTCGTCGAGGAGGGTGTCGAAGACCCGTTGGGCGCCGAAGCGCTTGCGCAGGCCGCGGGTGACGCCGTACACGCCACCCTTGACGGCGACGTCCTCGCCGAAGACCAGCGTCTCCGGGTGAGTGGCCAGCACCTCCGTCAGCGTCTGGTTGATCGACTGGGCGAGGGTCAGCCGAGCACTGTCCGGCTCACTCCCGGTCGCCGCGGGGGTGGCGATCGACGGCGAGACCGCCGGCAGGGCGAGCGGTGCCATGACCTGTGCCCGATCCGGGAGGTGGGGCTCGTCGAGCGCGTTTCGCGCCGCCTCCATCACCCGTGACCGCATCTCTTCGTACGCCGCCAGGATCTCCTCCGGCGTGGCTCGGCCGGTGTCCATGAGGCACCGCGCGGTCGCGAGCAGCGGATCGCGTTCGTAGTCGCTGACGATCTCCGCCCGGGTGCGGTAGGCGATCTCCGTGTCCGAGCCGGCGTGGCCGAGGAACCGGACGGTGTCGAGATGGAGGACGACAGGCCGGCGGGCCTCCCGGACGCGGGCAACGGCTGCCGCAGTGCGGTCGAGGAGGGTCGTGGGGTCGGCTCCGTCGGCGTGGACGTAGTCGATGCCGGGGATGCCCTGCAGCATCGCGCCGGGCCAGCCGACCGGGGACCGGGTGCTGACGCCGATCCGGTTGTCCTCGCAGACGAGGAGGATCGGGCAGCGCACCTCACGGCGGGTGAGGTACGCCGCCGCGTTGATCGCCCCCACCGCCGTCGAGTGGTTCGCGGACGCGTCACCGAAGCTGCAGATCACGATCGCGTCGCTCGGCCAGGGCGTGCTGTGGCCCACCGACCGCGCCAGCCCCAGTGCGTAGGCCAGGCCCACCGCGCGCGGCAGGTGCGAGCTGATCGTGGACGTCTGCGGGATGATGTGGAGGTCGCGATGGCCCCAGACCTTGTGCCGCCCACCCGACATCGGGTCGCGAGCCGAGGACGTCAGGCTCAGCAACACGTCCCGGATCGGGTCGGTCGTCCCTGCGTGCGCCGCTCGGGCGGCGTAGAACCCGCCGGAGCGGTAGTGCAGCAGCGCCGGGTCGTCCACCCGGGCCAGCAGCCCCAGGGCCGCGTTGCTCTCGTGGCCCGCGGACCCGATCGTGTAGTGGCCGCGCCCCTGCGCCTGCAGCCATCGCGCGGCGTAGTCCAGGTGGCGGCTCTGCAACTGGGCTGCGAAGAGCGCGTGCAGGACCGCCGGATCAGCGGCGGGCACGGCGTCTCCTGCCGCTGGCGCGGCACGCCACGAGCGAACCGACCGCGAGAAGAACTCCTCGACCGTCTCCACCCCTGCATCATTGCGGACGACGGAGCTGGCGCGGCAGATCCGTCGACTCCGCGCCTGCTCCGGCCAGGCGCACCTTGGCGTCGACGACGACGCATCCCTGCGGGCCGGCCATCACCGGGTTGAGATCGATCTCTGCCACCTCGGGGACGTCGACAGCGAGTCGGCCCAGGCGGACGGCCAGCTGTGCGACCTCGCCGACCGCCGTCGCTGGCGCACCCCGGAAACCCGCGAGCAGGGGCCACAACCGAAGCGAGCGCAGCACCCGCCGGGCTTCGGACTCGGCGAACGGCGGCACCAGGAAGGCCCGGTCGTCCCACACGTCCGTCGCGACGCCGCCTGCACCCACCATGACCAGGGGCCCGAACGCCGGGTCACGCACCACACCGAGGACCAGTTCGACACCGGTCGCCATCGCCTGGACCATCACGGTGCAGGGCGATCCGTGCTGTTGCTCGAACCACTCGACTGCGGACTCCACCTCGGCAGGAGCGTCGAGCCCGGACCGGACGAGTCCTCGCTCGGTCCGGTGCACGACAACCGGATCGGCGACCTTCACCGCCACGGGGAAGCCGATCCCGGCCGCGATCGCCGCAGCCTCGACGGCGTCACGCGCGAATCTGCCCGCCAGCTCGATTCGGTAGGGGCCGAGGAGATCACGCGCCGCCTGCGGGTGGACCCACCCTCCCTGCTCCGAGGCGCCCTCCAACAGGCTCCGCGCCGTGGCCCGTGCCTGGTGGACCTCATGGGGGTCGGTCGGCTCTGCGTCCTCCCGGGGAGCACTGCGCCAGACGGCGTAGCGACTGACCCGACCCAGCGCACCGAGCGCGGCGGCTGATGTCCGGAAGGACGTGACGGCGTCGGAGTCGAGCAGCGGCCCACCGCCGATCGAGACGACGACGAGGGGCTGAGCGGGGTGCTGGCGTCGTACGTCGGCGAGAGCGCTGATCGCAGCAGCCAGGTCGTTCGCGCCGGTCGCGACGAGCACCACGATCACCGAGTCGACCTCGCCCGAGCCGAGGATCGCGTCGGTGATGGCCGCGACCTGTTCCGGGCCTGCTCCGGCGCCCGCGTCCACCGGGTTGGAGGTTCCGTTGGTGTTGTTCACCAGCGCTCCGATCCGCACGCTGAGGCCCGGCGAGAACTCGACGACCTGCAGGTTCTCGTCCATGGCGCGGTCAGCGGCGAGCACGCCCATTCCGCCCGCGTTGCTGACGACGGCCACGCGGTCGCCCGCAGGCACCGGCTCACGGGTGAGCAGTAGTGCGGTCTCCGCGAGCTGTTCGGCGTCCTGACACTCGATGACGCCTGCCTGCGCGAACAGGGCCCGGACCCCGGCTGCCGGCGACGCCGCCGCGGCGGTGTGCGACGCCCCGGCGCGTCGGCCGGCGGTCGACCTGCCGCCGACCACCGCCAGCAGTGGCTTGCGCTCACTGAAGGTGCGTGCGAACCGGGCGAACTTGCGGGGGTTGCCGAACGACTCGAGATACAGCGCGGCACAGGTGACCTGGTCGTCGCCGTACCAGGCAGCGAGCAGGTCGTTGCCCGACACGTCCGCCTTGTTGCCGAGCGAGACGAAGCACCGGATCCCGATGCCGGAGCGCGCGACGAGGTCCATCAGAGCGATCCCGACTCCTCCGGACTGACTCGCCACGGCCAGCCCTCCGGCCGCTGGAACGGTGCCACCGAAGGTCGCATGGAGCCGGACGTCCGGATCGTTGGTGATCAGCCCGAGGCCGTTCGGGCCCACGATCCGAATGCCATGGCGACGGGCGCAGCGGGCCAGCGCCAGTTGCATCTCTCCCCCTCGCGTACCCATCTCCTGGAACCCGCTCGAGATGACCACGGCTGCGCGGACTCCGGCGAGAGCGGCGTCCTCCAGCGCTGCGACGACGGCGTCCGCAGGGACCGTGATGACGGCAAGGTCCAGCGGCTCCGGGGCCTCGCGCGCCCTCGGGTACGCCGGCACGTCCAGGACGTTCGACGCGTGCGGATGGACGATGGCCGTCGGGCCGTTGAACCGGCCGGCCAGGATCGAGGAGACGACGCTGGCCCCGATACCGGTGCCGTCCCGCCTCACGCCGTAGACGACCACACCTCGGGGCGCGAAGAGCGGAGCGAGGGACCGCTGCTCGGCCATGAACTCCCGCTGGTCGGCGGCCGCCTGGATCGTCGGCGTGACGGCCGTGCTCATCCGCAGCACGGCGTCCCAGCCGTCGAAGCGCCGGGTGCCCCGGAAGCCGGCATCGCGGAAGACCGCGAGCATGGGCTGGTTGGAGCGCAGGACCCGTGCCTCGAATTCCCGGAAGCCACGGTCGCGGGCCTCCGCCGCGAGATGCTCCAGGAGCAGTGTCCCGAGACCACGCCCACCGTGCTCGTCGGCCACCAGGAAGGCGACTTCACACAGGTCGTCGGTGATCGGCTCCGCTGTGGCCAGTGCCGCGATCCGGCCGTCGACCTCGGCCACCAGCGCGATGGTCGCTGGCGAGGCGAACACGTGGTCGACGTACTTGTGCGCCGTACCTCGCGATGCCGCGAAGAACCGGGTCCGGAGCGCCTCGTCCGAGACCCTCTCGTGGAGGTCGTGCAGGCCCGGGGCATCCGCCGGCAGCAGCGGTCGTACGACGGACAGGGCGCCGTCGCTCAGCAGGACGTCAGCGCCGCTCCGTCTGGTCATCCTTCGATCCTCGCGCGGGCAACGCCGACCCGGGAGGGTCGAAGGTCCCGGGCGCCCGGGACCGACGACCGTGGGCTGCGTCCGCTCGCGGGAACACCCTCGATCCATGACCACTTTCCAGGTCCCGGCCGACGCGATCGTCGTCGGCATCGTCGCCGACGAACAGTCCGATCACGCCCTTGCCTGGGCGGCCGATCTGGCTGCGCGCGAGAAACGCGCGCTGGTGGTCGCGCATGCAGCTCCGCCCGTCTCCCCCTGGGTCGCCGGCGCCGGCGTGGACCCGCAGTCCCTGAACCTGGAGGTGGTGAGCGCGGGCAACGACCTCGTCGACCGGACCCGTGCCCGGATGGAGGAGCGGCTCGGACCGGATCAGGTCACGGGAATCTGCAGCCCCGACAGCGTCAGCAACATGCTCGTCGACCTCTCCGACCGTGCGCACCTCATCGTTCTCGGCTCGCGCGGACTCGGACGGGTGCGGAGCCTGTTGCTGGGATCCACCTCCTCAGCGGTCGTGCGCCGGTCCCACTGCCCGGTCGTGGTGGTGCGCGAGGCCCCGGACCCCGAGGCACCGTCCGGCGTCGTGGTCGGTGTCGACGGTCTCGAGGGCTCGACCTCCGTGCTGGAGTTCGCCTTCCGTGCAGCCTCGTGGCAGAGCGACCCCCTCACGGTGGCCCACTGCTTCTGGGAATCCACGTCCGGCGGCCGCCATGCGCTGGCCGCCGACCCGCAGGCTGATCTGGCAGTCGAACGCTGGATCGTGAGCGAGACCCTCGCGGGCTTGGGCGAGCAGTACCCGGACGTGGACGTGTCGGTCGAGATCGACCGCGGCGACGTCGAGCACGTCCTCGCCGATCTCTCACGCAGCGCCAGTCTCGTCGTCGTCGGCTCCCAGCCGCACGGCGCCCTGAACGACTTCCTCCTCGGCTCCGTCGCCCGCTTCCTCGTCGAACACGCTCAGTGCCCGGTGGCCGTCGTACCGCTGGGACACATGGTCGATCAGCCGTCCTCCGGATTCGCCTCTCGGAATGCTGCGACGGCGGTGGGCAGGGTCGGGAACAACCGGTCGTGACCCACCCGGTCCAGTAGTCCGGCGACCTCGAGCTGGTCGGCGAGCTCCTGCTTCATCCGCGCGATCGCGACCACCACTCCGCGGTGCTCAAGGTCCTCGATCAGGCTCTCGAGGACGTCGACAGCGGTGATGTCCACCTCGACGATCGCCTCGGCGTTGATGACGAACCAACGCACCGGTGTCTCCGCGTCCGCCACCGCGTCCAGCGCCCGAGCCCGGAAGTTCTCGGCGTTCGCGAAGAACAGCGGCGAGTCGTAGCGGTAGATCATCAGGCCCGGGACGACCTCGGCCTGCGGGTAGTCGTCGACGTCGTGCATCCCCGCCAGGCCGGGAACGAACCCCTCGACGGCGTCGTGGGGTCGAGCGACCCGGCGGAGCAGGTCGAGCACCGAGAGGCCGATGGCGACCAGCACACCCCAGAGGACGCCGACGACGAGCACCGCCACGAGGGTGACCAGCGCGATCACCAGTTCGCTCGCGCGGAATCGGGCGAATCGTCTGAACTCGGCAATCGACACGATCTTCGTCGCGGCGTACAGGACGACTGCTCCGAGCGCTGCCGCAGGCACCATCTCCAACAGCGGCCGGAGCGCGACCAGCACCAGGAGCGTCACCCCCACCGCGGTGAGTCCTGCCATCTGCGTTCGCCCGCCGACGGCGTTGATGATGGCGGTGCGGCTTCCGCTGCTGCTGACCGGGAAGCCCTGCATCAGTCCGGCGCCGAGATTGGCGCCACCGAGCGCGAGCAGCTCCCGCTTGGCGTCGACCGGTTCCCGCGTCTCCCCCGGAAACGCGCGCGAAGTGAGGACGTTGTCGGTGTAGCCGACGAAGGCGACACCGAGCGCGGCCGGCACCATCGCCAGGATCGTCGAACCGTCCAGGTGCGGAATGCCCGGCACCGGGAGGCCCGAGGGAATGCTCCCGATGACTCGTACGCCGTGGTCCTCGAGGCCAAGGGCAGCGACCACCGCCGTGGCAGCGACCAGGCCGATCAGCGAGACCGGCGCTCGGGGAAGCACCAGGGAGCCGACGATCATCGCGGCCGCCGTCACCGTTCCCAGAGCGAGCGTCGGTCCGTGCACCGCATCGAACTGCTCGAACACGCTGCGGATCTCCGGCACGAGCCCGTCGCCCGTCACCGTCAACGCGGTCAACGTCCCCAGCTGGGACACGACCATCAGGACCGCGATGCCGGCCATGTAGCCGACCAGGACAGGTCGCGACAGGAGATCGGCCACGACGGCCACCCGGGCGAAGTAGCCGATCACACAGAGCCCGGCGACCACGAGAGCCAACGTCGCCGCGAAGTTCGAAGGGTCGGCCCTGGCAGCGGGGACCGAACCGATCACCACGCCGACCATGAGCGCGGTCGTGGACTCGGGTCCGACCGAGAGCAGCCGGGAGGTGCCGACGAAGGCGTAGACCGCCATCGCACCGAGACACGCCCAGATCCCGGCCACGGCCGGAAGCCCGGCCAGTTCGGCGTACGCCATGACCTGGGGCACCAGGTAGGCCGTCACGGTTGCCCCGGCCAGCAGGTCGGCGCGCAGCCAGCGACGGCGGTAACCGCGCACCCACGACGGCAGCAGCGGTCGCGGGCTCATGGACGAACCGTAGGCCTTGGCGGTGCGGCGGCCCGAGAGGTCCAAGGTCCCCACCGACCGGGCCTGGTGCCCCTACCAGCGCCGGGCGGCCTCGACGAGCGTGGAGACATGACCTCACACTCCCCCCGCATCGTCCTCGGATACGACGGCTCGCCTGATGCCGAGGCCGCGCTGGCCTGGGCCGCCGCGACCGCCGACGCACAGAAGCTGCCGGTCGACGTCGTGATCGTCGCCACCCAGCTGGATCCCCTCATCGGTCGCTACCGCGCCCAGGACGACCGGACTGCCGAAGGGCGACGCGACGCGGCCCTCCAGCGTCTCGAGGATCTCGACGTCGCGGAGAGCACGGTGGAGCTCTCCCGCGGGCCGGTCGTGCCCGAGCTCATTCGCGCGGGTTCGGGCGCGTCGATGCTCGTCGTCGGCAGCACCGGCCATGGGCTCGCCACCGGCACGCTGACCGGTTCGGTCAGCCAGCACATTGCGCGGCATGCCGACTGCCCCGTGGTCGTCGTACGTCCGCAGCGCTCACTCCATGCGCGTCGGATCATCGTCGGGGTCGACGGATCGGCCGAGTCCGGCCGAGCCCTGCACTTCGCGTGCGAGAGGGCGCTGTCGACCGGCGAGTCGATCACTGCCATCCACGGCTACACCTCACTCAGCACCCGCATGTTGAACCTCGACCCGGCCGGCACGGGATCCATCGCGCGCCGGATAGCGGAGGCTGACACCTTCGTCGCCGACATCTGCACCGACCTCGCGATCGAATACCCCGGCGTCGAGATCCAGCCCGAGGCCATCCCGGTCCGCGGCGGTCAGGTGCTGGTGGACGCCAGCGCTGCGGCCTCGTTGGTGGTCGTGGGCACCCGCGGTCGCGACGCCTTCGCGGAACTGCTCCTCGGCTCGACCAGCCAGCACGTCCTGCACCACGCCCAGTGCCCGGTGGCTCTCGTCCGCTGACCGGCCTGTCCCCGCACCGACCACCCGAGAAGAGATCCCATGATTCCGACCGCCGTTGACCCGATCGCCATCCTCGCCTCGTGGCCCGTCACCACTCTCGAGCACGATGCGACGCTGCAGACCGCCATCGCCGTCCTCGGCGCGGAAGAGCTCGGGGCGCTCCTGGTGCTCCGTCACGACGTCCCGATCGGCATCCTGTCCGAGCGTGACGTCATCACCCACCTGGCACAGGGCATCGATCCCACCCACCTCCTGGTCGGCGAGGCGATGTCCGGCGAGCTCGTCACCGCTGCCACGGACACGAGCATCGGCGAGGCCGCCCGACTGATGGCCGCCGCGGACATCCGGCATCTTCCGGTGACGCGAGACGACGAGTTCGTCGGCATGGTGTCGAGCCGCGACGTGATCGCGGTGCTCTCGGGAGCGCACGACGCGGTGCACAAACACCTCGGAGTCACGCTCTGAATGCACTTCGCCGGATCGCAACTCTGGCGCCCGAGCGTCCGGAGGAGTAAGCAGGAACCACCGGCGGTGCCGGGAGGGCGCCGCCCCGTCTCCGAGAGGAGTGGGCCGTGTTCGCACGCTCCAGCACTTTCCATGGCAGGCCCGGCAACATCGATGCGGGCATCAGGTACGTCCAGGACGAAGTGGTTCCGATGCTCGACGGAGCCGAGGGCTGTCGCGGCCTCTCGCTCCTGGTCGACCGCGAGACCGGCTACTGCATCGCCACCAGTTCGTGGGACTCCGAGGAGGCGATGGCTGCCAGCGACAAGCAGTTGCGCTCGACCCGCGACCGCGGGAAGGACATCCTCGGCGCGTCCTTGCAGGTCGACTCGTGGGAGATCGCGGTCATGCACCGCACCCACCACGCCGAGTGCTGCCGGGTCAGCTGGATCGAGGGCGACCTCGATGCCATGACGGAGACCTTCCGGGTCGCGATCATGCCCCGACTCGAGGAGCTCGACGGGTTCTGCAGCGCCAGCATGCTGGTGGACCGGCTGGCCGGTCTGGGCTGCGTGACCACCGCGTGGGAGTCACGCGCCGCGATGGACGCCAGCAGGACAGCCGCCGACGACCTGCGCACCCGGGCGGCGACCGACTCCAACGGAATGATCGTCGAGGTCCACGAGTTCGACCTCGCCTACGCCCACCTGCACGTCCCCGAGATGGCCTGAGGAACCCCGACCGATCGATTCTCAGGTGCCGGGGAGGCGGGCCTCGGTCGCCCAACCGCCTCCACCGGCCGGTCCTGCGTTGAGCTGGCCGCCGAGCGTCTGGATCCGCTCGCGCAGACCGATCAGCCCGCGACCGGTGCCGGCGAGCCCGGCGTCCTCGGACGCCGGGCCGTCGTTCTCGACCCGCACCACCAGGCCCCGGCCGACCTCGTCGACGCTGATCACGATGCGCACCTCCGCACCGGGTGCATACCGAAGCGCATTGGTCAGGCTCTCCTGGACCACACGGAACGCGAGGTGCGCGACCGGCGCCGCGACGCCGTACCGGTCGCCTTCGAAGCGGCACCGGACGTTCAGCCCGCTCCGTCCTGCCCTGGCCACCACTTCCTCCACCAGGGAGAGGTCCGCCGGCACCGGATCGGAGCCGGCCCCACCCAGGAGATCGATCAGCCGCTCGAGGTCCTCCTTTCCCTGCCGGGCCGACTCGGAGATCGCCTCGAAAGCCGCCTTGGCACGCACGGGGTCGGCGTCGACGAGTCGCTGGCCGGCGGCCGCCTGGATGACCATCACGCTGATCGCGTGCCCGACGATGTCGTGGAGCTCGCTGGCGATCCGGGCCCGTTCATGACGCAGGGCGATCTCGGCGAACAGTTCCCTCTCGTCGTCGAGCTCCTGGGCGCGCACCGCCAGCTCGTCGGCCGTCTCCTTGCGGAGCCGGTACGCCGTCCCGGCGACGTACGGCGGCACGGTGAACATCAGCGCCGCCACCCAGCTGCTCTCGTTCGTCACGGCGAAGAGCGTCACCACGTAGCCGAGCCCGCAGAGCGCGACGAGCCAGGCCGCCCGCCCGGACCAGCCGAGGGCCAGGACCGCGAAGGCCAGCGAACAGAGAGCGATGGCGATCCAGGAGTAGGGCGTGCCGAGCACTCCCACCATCAGCAACAACCCCAGCGAAGCGACCGACGCGCTCCGCGGACTGCGGCGCCACCCGAGCAGGGCGAGGCCCGCGGCAGCCATGAGGGTGGTGGACAGCATCGCGGTGGCACCTAGTGCGGGACCGGCAGTTGGGCCACGACATGGGCGTGGCCGCGCGTCACCTTCACGTCGAGGGAGCCGCCGAGGAAGCGTGCCCGTTCCCGCGCCCGGGCAACGGCCGCCTTGACGTCGGCGAAGCGCGCCACCGGTCCGTTCACCCTGATCTCCAGCGCATCGTCCTCGAACCGCACCCCGACCTCGATGCGCGAATCGGGGTGGTCGGCCAGCACGTCCACCAGGTGCTCGACGATGCGGTACGCCGACAGCTCGACCGTCGCAGGCAGCGACCGCGGGTCGCCGACGACCGTCAACCGCGAGTCCGCCTCCAGATGGCGGGCCAGCAACGCGTCGAGATGGGCGACCGTCGGTGCGGGCGCCAGCGCGACGTCCCCGCCCCGCAACAGGCCGACGATCTCGCGCATCCCGTCGAGGGTGGCGCGGCTGTCCGTCTCGATGGACTCGAAGAGTGCCCGGGCTCCCGCCGGGTCGAGGTCCTTGCCCGACTCGGCGGCCAGGGTGAGCTGGCCGAGACGCTCCTGCAGGAGCCCGTCGAGCTCGCGGGACAACCGGGCGCGATCGCTGCTGAGCTCGAGCGCCACCCGGTCGTCGCGCAACTGCCGGAGCTCGGCGGTGCGCGCCTTGAGCTCGACGCCCAGGGCCGTGCGGTGTCGGACCGCGCGGCCGACACCGAACATGACCCCGACGATAGGCAGGGCGAGGACGACGGGCTCGATCCCGGTCGTCGCATCGACGACCAGGACCGCCGCGGTGAGTGCCGTGGTGAGGCCGAGCGCCATCCATGCCTGCCTGCGTTCCAGGGCCACGGCACCGACGTACGCGAGAACGAAGGCGAGGGGCAACCCTGCACCGCACCGGGTGACCCACCCGAAGAGCAGGTCGTGGGCGATCATCGCGGTCAGGGCGAACCCGGTGACGGCCAGTGGGTTGCGCCGCGCCCAGAGCACCGGCACCGTCGCGAGCAGGAACACCGGCACCATCGCCCACGAGTGCGAGCTCACCCGGTGGTACATCTCGCCCGTGCCGACGGCGTCGGCGACCTCGGCATCCGTGATGAGGACGTTCTCGATCATCAGCCAGGTGCCGAGGGCGGTCAGGGCCGACGCGAACACCACGTCGATGGGACGGATGCCGCGGTACAGGCCGCTGACGTCGACACTCATGGCTCGACCCCCTCAGGCGTGGACGCGCTCGGCAACCAGCGTAGAACCGGAATCGCTCTTCCCGGCACGACTCTGCACAAAGATTCCGATGCCGTAGAAGACCGCGGCCAGCGGAACCGACAGCGCAAGGGCACCCAGCCCACCGGTGGATGCGTCCTTGACCAGCGTGACGATCTGCAGGGCGAACACCCCGACCAGGCCGATCACCTGGTTCTGCCTGCTGCCCGCGAACCGCGCGACGGCGTAGGCCATGGCGATCGAGAGGGGCAACGCGAACCCGCACCGGGTGATCCACCCGAACGCCGGGATGCTGGCCGCGAGCACCACGAAGGAGACAGCGATCGCCGGCAGGATGGCGCGTCGGCGCCAGAGGATCGGCAGGGCAGCCAGGATGAACACCGGGACGATCAGCACCGAGTCCGAGTCGATCGCATGGGCCAGGTCCGGGTCGTCGGCCATGGTCGTGTTCGCGAATCCGAGCAGGGTCGCCAGCGCGACCATGACGGCTGCCAACACGTAGTCGAGGGGGCGAATGCCCTTGAGGAGTTCCATCGCTGCTTCCTTCCGATGCGGCGTCCCAATGACCCCGTTGAGAGCACGCTCTCAACGGAGGCTGGTCGTCGGCGTCCGCAGCGAGGATGATCCTGACTGGGCGCGTCATCCTCGAGGAGGATCCGTCCGAGGACGGAGGACGGCACCATGAGTGAGGTGATCAGAGTCCTCATCGCCGACGACCAGGAGCTGGTGCGCACCGGCTTCCGGGTGATCCTCGAGGCCGAGGGCGACATCGAGGTCGTCGCCGAGGCCGCGAACGGCAACGAGGCGATCCGCCAGGCGGCTCTGGCGAGGCCTGACGTCGTGCTCATGGACATCCGGATGCCCGAGCTCGACGGGCTGGCCGCAGCCGAGCAGATCCTGCAGCAGCCTCATCCGCCGACGATCGTGGTGCTCACGACCTTCGACCAGAACGAGTACGTCTTCCGGGCGCTGCGGGCCGGTGCGGCCGGCTTCCTGCTCAAGGACGCGCCGTCGTCGCGCCTCATCGCTGCGGTGCGCGCCGCAGCGACCGGCGACTCCCTGATCGAGCCGTCCATCACCCAACGACTGGTGGAGCGGTTCGCCGAGCCGCTCGTCGTCCCCGGCATCCCGCCCGCGCTCGCGTCGCTCACCGAGCGGGAGCTCGACGTGCTCCGGCTGATCGCGCGCGGCCTGTCGAACGCGGAGCTGGCTGCCGAGATGGTGGTCGCGGAGACCACCGTGAAGACCCACGTGGCGCGGATCCTCAGCAAGCTCGGGGTGCGCGACCGGGTGCAGGCCGTTGTCGTTGCCTACGAGACAGGCTTCGTACGTCGTACCGAAGCCTGATCGCGCTCAGCTGCGGTTGAGTACGACGGCCGCGCGGATCAGCTCCACGAACGCGCCCTGGTCGAACGTGTCGGCCTCGAAGATGTCGATCGCCCGGCGGGTGCCGGCGTCCAGGCTCGCGTTGAACAGGCCCTGCGGGTCGTCGAGCGAGGCGCCCTTGGCGAAGGTGACCTTCACCTTGTCCTTGTAGGTCTCGACGGTGCAGACCAGGCCGTCGGCGGTGAAGGTCGGCACGCCGTCCGGATTGGAGGCCTTCTTCCACTTCGCCTCTTCGGTCACGCCGGGCTCCGCCTTCACGATGAGTGAACGCACCTTGTCGACCGTCTCGCTCCGCCAGTCAGCAGTCATGCGGGCGAGCCTACTGATCCTGGTCGTCGCGTATCGCGACGACCAGATGGAAAGCGCGCCCCGAAGTGACCCGCCTTCAGTCCCACACGGCGTACTGCCCGAGGCCTTGCTGAACCCTCTCGTCCTTCGTCGCCAGCGAGGCGAACGCCACCAGAGACTGCGCCGCGATGATGCGGTCAAACGGATCCCGTGTCCACGTCTGGGTCTCGGCCGCACGGATGACAGCGTCGAACGCCGTTCGGTCCTCGACCAGGCCGATCGATCGTTGCAGTTCATCGATGATTCGGTCTGCAGGAGCACCGATTCGGCCAATCTCGTGAAGGTAGGTCAACTCGAGCCGGGCCATCGGCGAGAACCGCAGCTGATCAACTGCCAGGCGCTCCCGGAGCCGCTCCGGAAAGCGTGAGTGTTCCCCTGCGTAGAGCCAGACCAGCACATGAGTGTCCAGGTGCAGGTCCGTCACGGGTTGATCGCCTTCTCGCCGTCCCATTCGACGGACCAGTCAATCGACACAAGGTCTTCAGGGTCGCCGCTGATCACATCTGGGTCGACGCGGATGCGGGACAGCCTGTCGATGGGCGCTTCGGCTACCAGGCGTAGCCGCCGGCCCTTCCGCTCGATTTCCAAGGGCTCGCCCGTCTCCAGGACCTTGTCGATGAGCCGATAGATGTCCTGGCGCAGTTGCGACGGCGTGACTGCGTTTCCCATACGGCCCATCGTACGACGCACGTACATGTGACACAATCACGTACGTACGACTTGACCAATCTCTGCACACGCCCCCATCGGGCACGATGGCGGCATGGACCTCACGCTGACCGATGACCAGCAATCGCTGCGCGACCTCGCCCGCGACTGGGTGGACCGCGAGGTGGTGCCGAACTCCGCCGCATGGGACCGCGCGGAGCAGGTCGACCGGGCGATCGTCGGCAAACTGGCCCAGGTCGGCTTCCTCGGGATGGGCATCGACGAGGAGTACGGCGGCTCCGGCGGCGACTTCCTGTCCTACGTCCTGATGATGGAGGAGCTCGGCCGCGGTGACACCTCGATCCGCGGGATCGTCAGCGTCTCGCTCGGCCTGGTCAGCAAGTCGATCCAGACGTGGGGCACCGAGGAGCAGAAGCGGCAATGGTTGCCCTCGCTGTGCGACGGATCGTCGCTCGCCTGCTTCGGCCTCACCGAACCCGGCACCGGCTCCGACGCCGGCTCGCTCGTGTCCCGCGCGGTCCGCGACGGCGACGACTGGCTGATCAGCGGGAACAAGCTGTTCATCACCAACGGCACGTGGGCCACCGTCGCGCTGGTCTTCGCCCGCACCGGTGGGCCGGGCCCGAAGGGGATCACGGCGTTCCTCGTCCCCACCGACTCCCCCGGCTTCGAGCGGCGCGAGATCAAGGGCAAGCTCGGCCTGCGCGGCCAGGCCACCGCCGAGCTGATCCTCTCCGAGGTCCGGGTGCCGGACGCCAACCGGCTCGGCGACGAGGGCTCCGGCTTCCGGATCGCGATGACCGCGCTCGACAAGGGCCGGGTGTCGGTCGCCGCCGGGTGCGTCGGCCTCGCGCGCGGCTGCCTCGAGGCGAGCGTCGCGTACGCCGGCGAGCGCACCCAGTTCGGCAAGCCCATCGCGTCGTACCAGCTGGTGCAGGAGATGCTCTCCGACATGGCGGTCGACACCGAGGCCGCCCGTCTGATGGTGTGGCGCGCCGCCGACCTGGCCGAGCGCGGCGAGCCGTTCGGGACGGCCGCCTCGATGGCCAAGCTCTTCGCTTCCGAGGCGTCAGTGCGGGCCGCCAACCAGGCGGTCCAGGTCTTCGGCGGCTATGGCTACGTCGACGAGTTCCCCGTCGGCAAGGCGCTCCGCGACGCGCGGGTCACGACGCTCTACGAGGGCACCAGCCAGATCCAGAAGCTGCTGATCGGCCGGGCGCTGACGGGGATCAGCGCCTTCTGAGCCTCAGTCGGATGCCGCTTCCCGGATCAGCCGCACCGTGGCCCGCTGCCCTGCTGGCGTCAGGTGGACCCCGTCGCCACCGAAGTAGTTCCCGTGCCCGCGCGAGGCCTTGTGGAAGTCGACCACCCGCACGTTGTCGTGGGCCGCTGCGCGGCGGATCGCGGCGACGCTCACGCCCTCCCAGGGTCGATTGACCCGAGGGGTGATCAGCAGGATCCGCGCGCTGCTGTGCTCGACGACGAAACGGTCGAGGGCCTTGTCGTCGATCGGACCGTTGGTGCCGATGCCCAGCACGTACGTGCGACCGGGCGCATTGAACTGGCTGTAGGACCGGGCCACGGCGAGGCCGTTGCGCGGTTGTCGACCGACCTTGGCGTTGATCGTGATGCCGGGGAATCGCTCGTTGAGCAACGGCGCGATGTTGATCATCAGCGAGTCGCCGATGGCCACCGTGTCGCGTCCGACAAGGGGGCCGACGGGAAGTTCGGCCTGCGGAGGTTTCGGAACGGCGCGCGCCGGTGCCGGACCGGGCCCGGCGGCCGCCGGCGCGGCTCCGGTCAGGAACGTCGTGGGCCCATGGTCCGGTGGGGCCGCGGCGTTGAACCCGGTCAGCGCGAGAGCCGGTAGCGCGAGCGCGCAGGACACGCCCGTCGCCGCCAGCGCCCGACGTGCCCGCGGCAGGCGCCGTACGGTGCGCACGACGACCCGGGCCGACTCGGTGAAGCCGAGGCGGCGCACCGGCCCCTCGATCGCTCGGTACGACGCCTCGGCGCACAGCAGGGTCAATGCGACGACCAGGGCTGAGCGACCGACGTCGAAGCGCCCGAAGTCCTCGGCCGTCGAGAAGGCGACCAGGATCGGGAAGTGCCAGAGGTAGATCGAGTACGAGCGACGGCCGAGCGCGCCGAGCGCCCCGTCGTCCAGGCGGGCCGACATCGTGGCGATGGACGGTGCCTGGAGCGCCAGGATCATCCCGGCCGAGGCGATCGCCGCGAGCAGGATCCCGCCGCGGTAGGTGAACGTCGACTGTCCCGACGCGGTCACCACCAGGATCGCCCAGACCCCCGCAGATCCCGCCAGGAGGGTGAGCGCAGGTCGGGGTTGCAGGACCCGGACCGCCCACGCATCGATCCCCGTCAGCGCTGGTTTGACGACGACGAGGTGGAGCGCGATGGCGAGCATCGAGCCGACGAGCAGCTCGCCCATCCGGGTGTCGGTGCCCAGATAGCTGCGGTTGGGGTCCGCAGCGTCGTACGTCACCGCCATCTGTGTCGCCGAGGCGAGCACGGCGACGCCGAGCACGGCGAGGATCGCCTCGCGTCTGCGGACGAGGACCAGGAGCCCGGTGAGGACGACCGGCCAGATCAGGTAGAACTGCTCCTCGATCGCGAGGGTCCACAGGTGGGCCAGCGGTGAGGGCACGTCGAAGGTGTCGAAGTAGGACACGCGGTGGAAGATCGTCCACCAGTTGCTGGAGTAGCCCAGCGCCGCCAGCGCGTCGCCCCGGATCCGGTCGAGCCGCTCCGGCGCCGCGAACATGGCCACGCTGACGCACACCAGCACCACGGTGTAGGCGGCCGGTACGAGCCTCCGCAGTCGGCGACCCCAGAAGTTCGACAGGCCCACGGAGCCGGTGCGCTGGATCGCGTCGAGGAGCAGGCGGGTGATGAGGTAGCCGGAGAGGACGAAGAAGAGGGTCACGCCGAGGAATCCGCCGCCCAGGACCGGAACCCCGAGGTGGTAGCCGACCACGACGACCACTGCGAGGGCCCGGAGCGCGTCCAGACCCGGCACTCGGCCGGACCCCGGGAGCAGCGTGCTCGATCGACCTTCGAGCGTCGCCATGTCGTCGGTCGTCCTTCCGTTGTCGGAGCATCGTTCTCGTTGGGGCACCAGCGTCCCCGATCGCGTCGGGGATGAGCGTGACCCATGCCTGGTGAGTCTGTGAATTCTTCGTGATGAGCGTCATGAGGGCACGAAGCGAGGCAGCGTCACGGCGTTAAATCGTTAGGCCGGCCCGGAGGTCCGCCCCTAACCTTGGTCACGACCGAGCCACCCGGCCGGTCGATCCAGCACGAGCAGGAAGGGCAGGGCTGTGGGCACTCACCATCTCCCCGTCGCCACGGGTCGCAACGCGTCCCGTGCGCTCGACGCTGCCCTCCTCCTCCGACCCCTCGGACGCAACAAGCTGTCGAACATGGCGAAGCTCAATCAGATGCTGGGCCAGCTGGAGCCGCCCCTCTAGGTGCCATCACGCACCGGGAAACACCGGGCCGCTCCAGCGACGCGAACGTCCACAGGTCACCACCGACCTGGGACAAGCCTCATCGGGGCGGCCCTTCTGCTTGTGCGGGCAGCGCGACGAACAACTCAACAGTGGACAGCATCAAAGGCAGCGTCGGTGCCGTCTGACCTGCCCTGCTCACCTGCCGGAATTGGTAGACGGTCGCGGTTGAGGGCCGCGTGTCCTTCGGGACGTGGGGGTTCGACTCCCCCGGTGAGCACCAGGCCCGCCTGGCGGAACGGTAGACGCGCGGCGTTCAGGACGCCGTGTCCCCAGGGCGTCCGGGTTCGAATCCCGGGGCGGGCACTGCAGCACGATGCTCGATAGCTCAGTTGGCAGAGCGCCCGGTTGTTACCCGGGAGGCCCCAGGTTCGAGCCCTGGTCGAGCAGCTCCCCGTCGTACGACGGAACCAAGCGGGTGTCGGGAGACGCCATGGGTCTCATAAGCCCGTCGGCCCACGTTCGACTCGTGGCCCCGCTACGCACCGTTAGCTCAGTTGGTAGAGCAGCGTCCTCTTAAGTCGAAGGTCCTCGGTTCGAGTCCGAGACGGTGTACGAAACGCGAGCCCCGGCGTCACAGGGGCACCCAGCCTCCTTGGTCCAACGGACACGACATCGCCCTACGAAGGCGAGGATCCAGGTTCGATTCCTGGAGGGGGCACTGGCGCTGCTCGCGCTTCCACCACGGGCGCCTCTGGCATGCTCGCGCCATGCCGAACTTCGCCGACTTCAACATGGGCATCTACCTCGCCGGTCTGAGTGGCCAGAAGCCGCCGTACCCGGTGACCTTCGCCGAGCTCGAGGCGCAGGCGAAGGAGCTGCTCGACCCGGTGCTCTACGACTACGTCGCCGGCGGCGCGGGTGATGAGGGCACGCAGCGAGGCAACGTCACGGCGTTCGAACGGTGGGGCGTCGTCCCTCGGATGTTGTCAGGGGCAGCCGAGCGGGACCTGTCGGTCGAGCTGTTCGGCCGGCGCTACCCCACTCCCCTGCTGATGGCGCCGATCGGTGTCGTCGGGATCATGCACGAGAGCCAGCACGGCGACATCGAGGTCGCGAAGGCCGCGGCGGCGACCGGCGTACCGATGGTCGCCTCGACGCTGACCCAGGACCCGATGGAGGACGTCGCCGCCGAGCTCGGCGAGACGCCCGGTTTCTACCAGCTCTACACACCCAACGACCGCGAGCTCGCGGAGAGCTTCGTACGCCGGGCCGAGGCGGCCGGCTACGCGGGCATCGTGGTCACCCTCGACACCTGGACCCTGGGCTGGCGCCCGCGCGACCTGCAGCACGCCGCGATGCCCCAACTGCAGGGCCTCTGCCTGGCCAACTACTTCTCGGACCCGGTCTTCCGCAGTCGCCTGGAGAAGACGCCCGAGGAGGACCCGGCGACGGCCACCATCACTTGGGCGCTCACCTTCGGCAATCCCGCACTGTCGTGGGACGACCTTGCCTGGTTGCGCGGACTGACGGACCTGCCGCTGCTGCTCAAGGGCATCTGCCACCCCGACGACGTACGCCGCGCGCGGGACGCCGGCGTCGACGGCATCTACTGCTCCAACCACGGCGGGCGGCAGGCCGCCAGCGCACCCGCGCTCGACTTCCTCCCGGCCGTGGTCACCGCGGCCGAGGGGATGCCGGTCATCTTCGACTCCGGCGTGCGCACGGGCGTCGACGTCGTCAAGGCCCTCGCGCTCGGTGCCACCGCGGTCGCCGTCGGGCGCCCCTACGGCTGGGGCATCACCGTCGGCGGCGCCGCCGGTGCGGAGCACGTGCTCCAGTGCCTGCTCGCCGAGGCCGACCTGACCATGGGCCTCAACGGCTACCGGTCGATCGCCGACCTCGGCCCCGACGTGCTGATCCGGGTGCCTTGACCCCCCAAGGTCGTCGAGTAGCCGCGAGGAACGAGCGGCGTATCGAGACGCCCTGAGCGCGATCACTCGAACTGGAGCGGCTCCGAAGCAGTTCGATCCCGCTCGACATCCAGGTCGAACCCGCCCACTTCAGCGGCGATCTGAACGATGCGCGTCCCGATGCCCAAATCGACCGCCTCCAGATGCCCGATGCCCGATGTCCGCACGATATCAACGTGTTGCCGCAGACTCGTCTCGTTCTGCCCCTAGATTCCTGCCATGGCTCCCACGAAGATCACGCACATCGGCGGTCCGACGACGCTCATCGAGGTCGGTGGCTGGCGGATCCTGACCGACCCGACGTTCGACCCGCCGGGCAAGCGCTACTTCTTCGGCTGGGGTACGACGTCGCGCAAGCTCGCCGGTCCGTCGATCGCCGCGGCGGACCTGGGTCCGATCGATGCCGTGCTGGTCAGCCATCACCATCACGGCGACAACCTCGATCCCTCGGCGCAGGCGCTTCTCCCGACCTGGGGCACGACGGTCACGACGAAGAAGGCGGCAGCGAAGCTGGGCGGCAACTGTGTCGGGCTCGCGGCGTGGGAGACCACCGTGCTGGAGGCGCCGGGCAAGGAGAGCATCACGGTCACTGCCACGCCGTGTCGGCACGGTCCGGTCGGCAGCGAGCCGATCACGGGGCCGGTGATCGGCTTCTCCCTCGCCTGGGCCGGTCAGGAGCACGGCGAGCTCTGGGTCACGGGCGACACCGTGCTTTACCCCGCCCTGCGCGAGGTCGCGTCCCGGTTGAAGATCGGCACGGTCCTGCTGCACCTGGGATCGGTCCGTTTCCGCTACCTCTCCGGCTGGTTCCGCTACACGATGGACGCCCGCGAGGGCGCCGAGCTGATCGAGCTGGTCGACCCGGCGCACGTCGTACCCGTGCACTACGAGGGCTGGTCGCACTTCCAGCAGGGTCGTGCCGCGGCGGAGGCCGTCCTGAGCCAGTCACCCCTGGCCGACCGGGTGTCCTGGCTCGACCCCGGCGAGGACGTGACCCTGCCCGTGTGAGGCGGGCCAGGTTCGTCGAGTAGCCGCGAGGAACGAGCGGCGTATCGAGACGCCTCGCCACGTCTCGATACGTCCCTTCGCTCGTTCCTCGCTACGGGACTACTCGACGAACCTGCCGTGCGAGTCCGCCGACGCAGAATCGGCTCCTGTGGACTCTCCCCGGTAGATTTCGGCCAGTGTCCGACACTCGTCCCCGCCGTACCTTCGCCGTCATCAGTCACCCCGACGCCGGCAAGTCCACGCTGACCGAAGCGCTGGCGCTCCACGCGCGGGTGATCACCGAGGCCGGAGCGGTCCACGGCAAGGGTGACCGGCGCGCCACGGTGTCGGACTGGATGGCGATGGAGAAGGCCCGAGGCATCTCGATCACCTCCGCCGCACTGCAGTTCGTCTACCGCGACCACGTGATCAACCTCGTCGACACCCCCGGCCACAGCGACTTCTCCGAGGACACCTACCGCGTGCTGTCGGCGGTCGACTCGGCCGTGATGCTGGTCGACGCCGGTAAGGGACTCGAGCCGCAGACGCTCAAGCTGTTCAAGGTCTGCGCCCTGCGCGGCATCCCCGTGATCACGGTCATCAACAAGTGGGACCGGCCCGGCCTGTCCGCGCTGGAGCTGATGGACCTGATCCAGGAGAAGATCAAGCTCCGCCCGACTCCCCTGACCTGGCCGGTCGGCGAGGCCGGCGACTTCCGCGGCGTCCTGGACCGTCGTACGGGCGAGTTCGTGAAGTACACCCGCACCGCCGGTGGCGCCACACGCGCCCCCGAGAAGCGGATGGGTGCCGACGAGGTCGACGAGAACGACGCCCTGGTGTGGTCGCACGCCGTCGAGGAGCACGAGCTGCTCGAGCTCGACGACGCCGACCACGACCAGAAGCGCTTCCTCGCCGGCGAGACCACGCCCGTCATGTTCGCCTCGGCGCTGCAGAACTTCGGCGTCGCGCAGCTGCTCGACCTGCTGCTGGACCTCGCCCCTGAGCCGAAAGCGACGCTCGGCGTCGACGGCTCGGTCCGCGAGGTCAAGGACGACTTCAGCGCGTTCGTGTTCAAGGTCCAGTCGGGCATGAACAACGCCCACCGCGACCGCCTGGCCTACGCCCGCATCGTGTCCGGCTCCTTCGAGCGCGGCATGATCGTCACCCACGCCGCCAGCGGCCGCCCGTTCGCCACCAAGTTCGCGCAGGCCGTGTTCGGCCGCGAGACCACCTCGGTCGAGACCGCCGAGCCGGGCGACATCATCGGCTTCGTCAACGCCCAGGCGCTGCGCGTGGGCGACACCGTGTACGTCGGCGACGCGATCGAGTACCCGCCCGTCCCCTCGTTCGCCCCCGAGCACTTCATGACCGCCACGGCTGGCGACATCGGCCGCTACAAGCAGTTCCGCAAGGGCATCGAGCAGCTCGACCAGGAGGGCGTGGTGCAGGTGCTCCGCTCCGACCTGCGCGGCGACCAGTCGCCCGTGCTGGCGGCCGTCGGCCCGATGCAGTTCGAGGTCGTCGAGGACCGGATGCTCAACGAGTTCAACTCACCGATCAAGTTCTCGCGGCTGGAGTACCAGGTCGCGCGCCGTACCGACGCCGAGGGCGCGTCCGCGCTGTCCGGCATCCGCGGTGTCGAGGTGCTGCAGCGCAGCGACGGCTCCTACCTGGCTCTCTTCGTCGACCGCTGGCGCGCGCAGGTCACTGCCCGCGACAACCCGGACGTGATGCTCGAAGAGCTGCCGGCCGGCGGCAACTGACCCGTTTCAGTGGCCGTGCCCGTGGCCGTGTTCGTCGTCGCGGTGGTCATGGCCGTGCGGGCGAGCCGCCAGTACGCCGGTGCGCTCCTCGATCTCGACCGGGCTCACTGCTGACCCGGCGCTGAGGACCGCCTCGAGCGCTGCCGCCCAGCTCTCCCAGTAGGGCCGGTCCCGGTCCGCAGCGATCTGCGCGATCAACTGCTGGCGGAAGTCCTCCCACGCGCACTGCCCGTCGCGGCACAGCGCCAGCACGATCCCGAACACCCGGCGCTCCCAGGGTGCGGAGAAGACGATGGTGCCGTTGTCGCGCGGCGGTGAGACCGGGCCTTCGAGGTCGACGTCCACCGTCGCCTGCTCAACCGTCTGGTCAGTCACTGCCAGGCACCGTCGCGACCGCAACACCGATCATCGAGTCGCGGGTGACCAGACCGGCGAGGTCGTCGGCGCTCATCGCCTCGGTGCCCGCCGGGCGCTCCGGGATGACGAGGTAGCGGGCTTCGACCGAGCTGTCCCACACCCGGACCTTCTTCGTCGCTGGCACCTCGAGGCCCATCTCGCCGAGCAGCTTGCGCGGCTCCGCGACCATCCGCGAGCGGTACTCCGACGACTTGTACCAGGTGGGCGGGAGCCCGAGGACCGGCCACGGATAGCAGGAGCAGAGCGTGCAGACGACGACGTTGTGGACGTCCGGGGTGTTCTCGATGGCGACCATCATCGCGCCCTCGGGACCACCGAAACCCAGCTCCGCGATGGCCTTGGTGCCGTTGTCGAGAAGCCGGTTGCGGAAGGCGGGGTCGGTCCACGCGCGGGCCACCACCTTGGCGCCGTTGAGCGGGCCGACATTGGTCTCGTAGTGCTCGATGATCGTGTCGACGACCGCCGGGTCCACCAGTCCCTTCTCTGCGAGCAGCGACTCCACCGCCTCGACCCGGATCGCGCGGGGGTCGGCGGCGGTCATGGTGCCTCCAGATAGGACTCGAACAGCTCGATGCGGACCTCGGTGTCGGGCTCCGCGGCCTCGCCCCACAGGTCCCGTCCTGCGAACGCGACGGTGTAGACGTACTGCGGCTTGCTCCGCCGCCCCAGCGCCCGCTCGTCCGAGAACCTTGCGGCGCCGCTGTTGCCGACGATGGTGCCGGGCTTGCCGGTCACGTAGCCGGGCTGGCGGGTGTGGGTGTCGATGCGTTCGGAGCGGACCCGGACTGCGCCCCCGACCTTGAACCGGGGCCGGCGCAACGTCGGGCGGTTGCCACCGATGACGCGGGGCAGCAGGTGCGCGGCCATCCAGCGCGGGAGGGTCGGGCGGGCGATCATCCGCAACGTCGCGCCCGCGACCTTGGTCTGCACCTTGGCGACGTGTCGGCCGCCGGGCAGGGGCGGTTCGCCCTGGATGCGCGCGTCCACCTCGCCCGGCCGCAACCACTTCAGCTGCTCGAGCTGCAGCTCGAGCCCGCGCAACCAGCGCCAGTAGTACGGCCCCAGGTAGTCCTCGGGTTCGATCTGTTCGATCGCCCAGCGGGCCGAGTCGAGGTCGGGGCCGGTGGGGTTGAGGACACCGCTGGCGAAGACCGCGCACCCGAAGGCCCGTCGTTCCCAGTCGGCGTGGAAGGCCGGTTCCTCGGGCACGTGCTGGACCGGGCCGTAGAACTCGGCGCGGCCGCCCATGTCCGCCAACGTCGTCATCTGCCGAAGATAGCGGCTGGGGACCGCCGTGGGATCCCTTCGTTACGAGGGGTCGCGGCGCTCGCGCATCACGAGCGTCTGGATGGCGACGCCGATGGGGCCGTGTGCGTCGTACAGGCGCGACAGCGTCGTACCGACACCACCGCCGTCGGCCTGGGTCTCCGACGACAGGCCGATCCACTCGCCCACGGGCAGGCGGTGCAGGTGCACGTTGAGGTCGGCGTTGGAGAAGAGGTAGCGGTCGGCCGGGAGCACCCAGCTGAGCCCGTTGCCGAAGTCGGCTGCGGCCGCGGCACGCATCGCAGCCGTGGTGGGTTGGCCCTCGATCAGCGGCACGACCGGCCGGAACCACGCCGCCGCCCGCCCCGGCTGCGAGGTGTCGCCCTGCGCCATCCGGTGGTCCATGGCTGAGTGGTAGAAGGAGACCTCGGCAGGCATGCCCGGGATCGCCAGCCGCTCGGTGCAGTCGTCAGGGCCGGGCAGGAGCTGAGCCGGGTCCCAGCCGGGCAGGCCGTCGGGCAGTTCGAATGCCTGGCCCCGGATGAGCAGGGCATGCGCCCGCGCCACCAGTACGTCGCCGGCGAGCAGCTCGAGCGTGACGCGCGTCGTGGAGCGGGCGGGATGGACCTCGGTCCTCGTCGTGATCGGCGCGACCGGCACCGGCTTGATCAGCTCGATGCTCAATCGCGAGAGCTGCCACCCGGGCTCGTCCACGGCGGACTCGGCGAGGTGGGCCAGGAGCGTGCCCGCAGCACCGCCGTGCTGGGCTCTTTCGTCCCACGGCCCGCGGGAGAGGACGCTGGGCAACCATGTGTCGCCCTCGCGCGTGAAGACGGACGTGGCGTCACTCATCGTCGGTCGCGTCGGTGATCGGCGTGATCCACGACTGGTGGGTCGCGGAGTTCTTGGTGATCGCGAGCAGCTCGTCCATGTGCGGCTCGAGGCCGGTGACCTTGTCGAGCGGGACGCCGATGATCAGCTGGAAACCGAGGCCCTTCCACGCCTGCACGGCGCGCCCGGCGAACTCGGAGTCGGCCTTCACGAAGCCCTCGTCGAGGAAGACCGGCGCGAACCGTGGCCGGGACCGCATCTCGTCGCCGAGCCGGAAACGCAGCGCCGAGCCGACGATGAAGGCGACCAGCTCCTGGCTCTCGCCGCCGGACTTCTCCCCCAGCGTCCGGTACGTCGCCCGCAGCTCGCCGGTCAGGTGGTCATAGCGTTCGGCGCTGATCTCCACGTGGCGGCGTACGTCGAGGAGCCGGTCGCGGTCACTCGTGACCGGGCCGGCCTCGCCTGCCTGGGCGGGCTTGCGCAGCTGGTTCATGAAGCCGCTCAGCAGCGTGAACCGCTTCTCCAGGTCGGCCTCGGCGAGCTCGGTCGTGACGCCGGAGGACAGCGCGCGGAGGTCCTTCATGAAGACCTGGACGTGCGCCGGACTCAGCCGTCGCAGCCGGATCCGCAGCCGGTCGCTCGCCAGGCCACCGAACTCGAGGCGGCGAAGGATCGCGTTGATCGGCTCGAGCCGGTCCTCGATCTCCTCGATCGAGGCGGCCATCGCGCCGACGAGCGGCACGAGGTCCTGGCCACTCCATTCGGTCAGCCGACGCCGCCACTCGGAGCGCCGGTCGGCGAGACCCTTGCCGCGGATCTCGTCGAGGATCCGCGCGTAGTCGGGGTAGGAGTCGGCGATGCCGCCGAGGTTCGGTGAGTCCCACTGGAACTTGTAGTGCCGGAAGATCAGCGCGAGGTCCTCCTCGCACCGGCGGATCTCGGCCTCGACCTCGGAGACCGCGCCACGCAGCCGCTCGCCGAGCCGGTGGGCGTTGTCGCTGAACCGCTCGAGGTCCTCGGGGTCGGCCGGCGCTGCGGCGGCCGCGAAGTCGGCGGCCAGGGCGGCTGCCTGCTCGTCGGTCAGCTCGATGGCTCCACCCGACTCCATCGCCTGCAGCCGGTCGTTGACCATGTCCTCGGACTCGACGAGCTCGCCGTGGGCGGAGTTGAGGTCCTTCTGCGCCTGCTCCAGCCCGAAGCGCTGCTGCCGGGTGGTCTCGAGGCGGACGACCAGGTCATCGATCTGCGCCTGCAGCACCTGCAGCTGGTCGTCGGAGGTGAGGATGTCGGCGCGGCGCTGCTCGAGCTCGGCGATCCGCCGGTCACTGCCCGTCACGTCGACGTCGTCGAAGCGCACCATCGCGATGGCGTCGTAGGCCTTGCGCTGGAGCTCCAGCAGGCTCGCGCGCCGGTCCACCTCGGCGATCCGCGCGTCGAGGTCCTGCAGCTGCCGCTCGCTCGCCGCCAGCTGCGCGTCGATCTCGGCGATGGCGTCGCCGTTGGAGAAGCCGATGATGCTGCGCTGATCGTTGCGCCCGTGGGTGCCGCGCAGGCCGTTGCGGGTCTGACCGGACGCGGTCACCCGGAAGCCCCCGCCGTCGAGGCCGTCGGCCGTCTCGACGCACAGCGCGTTGCGGGCGGGTTCCTCGACGTGCTGCTGCACCCAGCCGGCGAACGGCGAGTCCTTGAAGAGCAGCTTGCCGGCGATCCGCTCCGGGTCGGACGGTCCGGTCTCCGGGAGGTCGAGCTCGACTCCCTGGAACGTCAGTCGACTCCGGAGGCGAACCCCGTCGATCGCGGACGAGAAGTCGCTGAGCCGGTCGAGCGGCACCAGCATCATCCGGGCAGTACCGCCGAGGACGGTCTCGATGGCGGTCCGCCACCGAGCTTCCTCGGGAGCGACGTCGATGAGCTCGGCGACGAACGGGAGCTCCTCGACGCTCAGTCCGCTGGCGGCAGCGACCTCGGCACGCAGTTCGTGGAGGTGCGCCGGCACCCGGCCGGCGCGGGACTCCAGGGAGTCCCGTTCGCGACGAAGGACGGCCTGGTCGTTCTTCAGCGGCACGAGGCCGTCGCGCACCTTGTCGCGCTCGGCGCGGAGCGCGGCCTGCTGCTCGTCGCCGTGGGCGAGCCGCTTGCGCGCCTGCACCTGGAGCTCGGCGAACGCCGAGGCGGAGTCGAGGGCGACCTCGAGGTCGGGGGCGTCGGCGTCGGTGAGCCCGACCAGCGGGTAGACGCGCTCCTCGAGCTCGGCGAGCCGGTTGCCGCGTTCCTCGCGGATGACGCGCTCGTGGTCGATCTGGGCGGCGAGCGCCTGCAGGTCTCCCCCGCCGGCCGCCCGGTGCGCCTCCTTGGCGGCCTCCAGGTCACTGGCCAGCGTGGACTCGAGGGCCCGCGCGGTGGTCAGGCTTCCGGTGGTCGCGCTGCGTGCCGCGCGGTTGCTGCCGACCTCGGCCTCGAGCAGCCGCCGGTGGGTGCGCAGCAGCCAGAGCCGCAGGGGCGTGTCACCGGCGAGCGTGACGCCGTACGAATCGAGCTCAGCGCGGCGCCGAGTCGCCACGACCCGGCGCTCGTGCAGGTCGGTGATCGGTTCGAGGAGTTCGAGCTTCTGCTCCTCGGTGCGCATCGCGACGTACGCCGCGTCGAGGTCGTCGAAGTGCTCGATGGCCCGGTCGGCAGCGGCGTACGTCGCCGGCCGCTCCAGCACCATGTCCTTGTAGAGCTCGTCGACACTGCGCACCTGGTTGCCGGCCTGGATCCGCGCGAGCAGCCGCAGCGCCTTCGCGCCGTCACCGTTGGCACCGATGCCGAGCCGCGCGTGCAGGACGGCGGCGTACTCCGCATAGGTCCGGTGCACGCGGATGCCGGGGAAGAGCTTCTTGAGGGTGTTGGCATGGAAGCGCTCGGGCACGGCGACCTCGAGCGCGTCGAGCGCGAGCGCCCCCTCGTGGGTGGTGAGCTGCATCTGCACCTCGCCGGAGCGGGTGGCGCGCCGCGGGACGTAGTAGGTCCGCAGCGCCGTGAACCGACCGCCCTGGTCGTTGACGAACGTCACCGCAACGGCACCCCAGGTGTCGGTGCCCTTGCCCCGCAGCAACTGCTCCTCGGGCCGCCCCGTCTTCGGGTTGTCGATCACGTCGACAGCACCTCGCAGGTAGGACAGCAGGTTCCGCTGCCCCACACTCCGCGCCCGCCCGGCGACGGCGTCGTTGGAGGCCCCGTTGAACTTGGTGTCCGACGGCATCATCAGCGCCGTGTAGGCATCGAGGATCGTGCTCTTCCCGACGCCGGATGCTCCGGAGATCATCGTCGTGTCGCCCCGCAGCGGCACGGTCGTCAGTCCCCCGAACCCACCCCAGTTGACCAACTGCAACAACGAAGCCCGCCACTGCACGGTGTCATCCGCCGGAGCCGAAACCACCTGCTCCCCAAACAACCCGTCGGTCTCGTCCAGGTTCGTCGAGTAGCCCGAGCCGCCAGGCGAGGGCGTATCGAGACGCCCTTGATCCACACTCACGCTTCGCCCCCATCGTTGGTCGAGGAGGTTGCGCCAGCAACCGTCTCGAGACCCCCGCCACCCCCGGAGGGCGAGGAGGTTGCGCCAGCAACCGTCTCGAGACCCCCGTCGGTCAGGTTCGTCGAGTAGTCCGAGCCGCCAGGCGAGGACGTATCGAGACACCCCTCCTCAAACAGATCCGCCTCGTCCTCCACCACAACCTCAGTCCCATTCGCCGCCCGCAACGCCTCCAGCAACTCAGCCAAGAGCTCCAACGGCAGCAAAGGCTCCACAGCCTCACTGATCTCGTACCGGTCGTCCCCGACCGCACCAATCAGCAACCCAGACTTCACCACCGAAGCCACCGCATTCCGAGCCCGCTTCTCATCCCCGGCCTCATCCGTCGCATGCGCCGGCCGGAACGTTGCGATGTAGTCGACGATGTCCTCCCGGTCGATGAACACCCGCACGTCCCCACTCGCCACCCCGGCCCGCAACCGGTCCCGCAGGTGTACGAGCACCAACGTCTCCTCCCGCGACCAGGCAGCGTCGTACAACAGCGTCGGGAACCGGCTGGCCGTCTCCGAGACCGCCTGCCGCTTCCACGCCACCTCACGGCCGCGGTCGATGGCAAGGTCGAGGAAGAGGTCGTTGAGCCGCGACCGCAGCACCCGCTCGTTCTCGACCAGCACCTGCCAGTCCCGCGGGTGCGTGCGCGCACTGATGAACCGCTGCTTGAGCAGCGTCACGAGCGCATGCCGCTGCCCGTACTCCAGCCCACCCTCATCCCCCTCAAACAGAGAAACCGAGTCGTCCTCGAAGCGTTGGTCGAGGAGGGCCGTCTCACGGCCCGTCTCGAGACCCCCGTCCCCCAGGCTCGTCGAGTAGTCCGAGCCGCCCCCGTCCCCCAGGTTCGTCGAGTAGTCCGAGCCGCCAGGCGAGGACGTATCGAGACGCCCGTCCCCCCGTTGGTCGAGGAGGCCGCCCGCGGCCGTCTCGAGACCCCCGAAACCCTCCCGCTGGTCCCCGAGGCCGTCCGCAGCGTCTCCCCGTTGGTCGAGGAGGCCGCCCGCGGCCGTCTCGAGACCATCCACATCAACTTCCGAACTCACGCCCGCAACTCACTCTCAGCCAAATCAGGGTCAGGAATCGCCATCCGCGGCACCAAGAACCTCCGCCGCGACCCATCCGGTCGTACGGCAGCAAACTCCTCCGCCACGTCCTCGGTCTCCCATGCATGGTCAGCCGCCAGGTGCAGCAGCCCGAAGATCTCCACCGGCCGACGCAGCGACGGCTCGAGCCCGTCGAACAGCTCACCCAACGACCCAGCCGGCAACAGCGCACCCAGCGCATCCGACAACCGCTGCCGCAGAGTCGAGAGCTGCGGCCCACCCTGCGCCATCAACTCAGCGAGGGACAAGGAAGGCCCGTCGTCGACCTCCGCCACACCCAGCCGCTCCGGCAGTACGTCGTCCGCCGGGTCATAGAACCGCTCCCGCAAGTGGTCCAGGTTCGTCCGCAACGGCAAGAGCGAGACGTCGTGGGTCGCCCGCGGCCCGGTGGTCGCCATCCACCCCATCAGCTCGGACTCGACCTGCCGCAGGGTCTGCTCGAGCTCGCGGTCGCGCGCGGCGTCGTGGGACACGATGTACTCCCGCAGCGTCGCGGTCACCCGCGACCGCTGGGCGAGCACCCGGTCCAGCCCGTCGCGCACCAGTCGAACGGTCCCCCGCAGTTCGGCGCGGTCGGCGTCGCCGAGGATCCCGTCGGACAACGGGTGGTCGAGCAGTGCGGTGAGGTCTTCGCGCAGCTGGGTGACGAGCGCGTCGTCACGCAGCAGCGCGAACGCCCCTTCGAACGCCCGGCCCTCATGGGTGGCGGTCATAAGGGCGTCGGCACGGGCGAGGTAGTCGTCGATGACCTCACCAGCCGGCCGGTCCTCAGCCCGGAACGCGGCCAGGATCTCGCCGCGGATCGTCGCGAACCGCTCCTCGACACGGGCGAAGTCACTGGGCAGCGCGGAGATCAGGGAGAGGAGCTCGGTGTACCCCTCGAGCATGTAGTCCTCGGTGGCGCTGACCATCTCCGCCCCGTCGACCAACCGGTCCCGCTCGGCCTTGAGCCGCGCGATCTCCTCGTTGAGCAGGGTGACCCGCGCCCCGCGGTCCGGGTTCGCCTCGGAGTTGAACCGCCGCACTGTGCCGAGGATGGTCGCGATCCGGTGCTCACTAAGCGTCGCCCGGTCGCGGGTCATCGACTTGACCAACTCGAGCGCCTGCTGGGCGTGCGAGGTGAGCGTGTAGACCTCATCGCCGACCTCGTCGAGCGACCGCACCAACCACTGCCCCCGCATCCACCGCTGACAGATGTCCCGCCCACTGCCCGCCGGTACGTCGCTCTCCCCCGCAGTACGGATCGCGGCGAGGTGCTCCTCCACCTGGCTGTGCAGCCGAGCGGTAGGTATCGGCTTGTTGTTCCGCCCGAACGCCGCCCGGAAGATCGTGATCACCACCGGCGCCTGCCGCTGGTGGAGCAGCGTCAGGGTCGGCTGCGCGAACGCACCCTTGACCCGCGCCAACTCCCCCGCGATGTCGCTCACTGCTGTCGTGCCTCCCTGGCGTTCTGACCGGAGGGTCAGCATTCCAGAGGGGTACGACGGCGAGTTGGCGAGGTTCGACCATCCGACGCGACCGGGCCTACGACGTAGGGCAAACCGCCCAGAATGCAGCGGCGGTCGATCCGCCAAGATCGACACGGCGGCGATGACTCTTGCCGCGGGCGGCCAATCCGCAAGAACACGACAATGGCGATTCCCGGTTCCTAGCCGGAGCTCCGATGTAGCGCGAGGCTGGCGACACGCGGCGGATGCCGCAACCCGGACGCTAGACCGGGCCGAGATACTAGCCTTCAAGAATGGGGTCACTGTGAGCGGATTGGAAGGCCCCGCCCTTGCTGCTGGCGGCGGGCGCCTCCTTGGAGGTTTGGCCGCACCCGCGGGACGGGCACTTGCCCGCAAGATGTCCTTTCGGTGGGTCGTGTGGTGGCGTGTCCGCAAGAGGGTCGACTTCTCATGCCGGTGGCGGACCTACAGACAATGGCTCAAGACCATCACCCCGGAGGAACTCGCTAGCCCGGTCGAGGAAGCTCACGGCCCGCTAGCGAAGCGCCTCGACGAAGCCATGGCAGCGGCCTCGACGAACTGGACCTCAACGAGTGACCACCTGTCGCGTTCGCTGCGACTGGTTGAACTCACTTACCCGGCGATTGCGGCAGCGCTCGGCGATGGCGATCGGACCGAACTGACCGAGAGATGGGCGCAGCAGCGCAATGTCAGCGCCCGGGACAGCCTCCTCCAACTCGTGGGGCCCGGCGCTGCGTTGAGTTCTGATGACCTCGCTACGGTTCTCCAGCAGAGGTCTCGCGCTCGCCGGGCGGTCCGCCTGCAGGTGTTCCAGCTCGACGAGACTGCCTTGGCGTCACACTTCGACCGGATCGACGTCCTGCCTGTCCAGACCGGCGGAGTCATGGTGCTTCTGGGCGACTTCGGATCTGGGAAGTCAGAGACCGCGGAAGCCTGGCATCGAGCGGGGATCGAGAATCTCACCGCAAGTGACGCTGCTCCTTTCCCGGTGTGGCTGAGCGCCCGAGACTTGCCCGGCCAGACACTCGAAGGGGCCGTTGAAGGGCAACTCGGGCCCACCTGGCGCCACGGACGAGGCGCCTCAATCGCTGTTGACGGACTAGACGAGACCAATCCCGCGGCAGCGCAGGCTCTGCTGGAGTCCGCCCGCACCCTGGCCAAGACATATCCCAACGTCCGAGTTCTGCTCACGGCTCGACCGGGCATCCTGTCCCCGACGTCGGCTGAGGAGGCAACGGCGCCACTTCTGGCTGAGGCTGAGGCACTCAAGCTCGTTGAGTTGGCCAGTGGCAAGTCGCTCGCCACTTGGCGTTGGACGACAGACATGCGGACGACGGTGACAAGGCCATTCTTCGCCCTCGCGGCGGGATCCATGCTGGGCCGGGACGAAACTCCACGCGGGGAGGCAGACCTGATTCGGAGCCTGGTCGAGAACGCGCTGGCGACGGGAACCGAGCGATCGGCCGTGACCTCAGGCGAGACTCGGGCGGTCCTAGAAAGGCTCGCCGTCGCACTCACGAGAACGAGCGCAGATGGCCTGTCGTTCAGCGACCGCCAGATCGCACGATCGAGCAGGCTGGTCGCCGACGGCCCCGACGGTTCAATCTCGTTCTCCCTGCCTATCTTCAACCACTGGTTCGCGGCACAGGCGATCCTCGCTGGCGACGTCCCGCCGGCGGAGGTTGTAGCCGACGCCTTCAGCTTCAACAGGTGGCGGTGGGCCGCGGCTGTAGCCGCGCTGAGCGCACCGTCCGCAGCGACGGTGGATTTGCTGTTGGGGTCATGGGTTGCCGGGAATCCCGGTGCGGCCGCCTGGATCATCAAAGAGGCTTTCAACGGGCACCGAGACTGGCGCACCGAGGACGACGAGAACCTCGACGCCGGTACGAGTGGAGCCCGCCTCCTCACAGCACTGCGCAACTGGGCCGACTCCCTAGGCCCTCTAGCGGACGGCGTCCTGCCGTTTCCGTTTGCTGCCGGCCCGGTCGGATTGGGCGTCACTGTGTCCGGACACCGCCTCAACGTGGCCATCAGCACTGCTCCGACGGCCGCCGACTACGTAACCGAGGTTCCGCAGGGGGTCCACCCGCTGGCGCCCTTGCCTGACCGGGCGTCGGACTGGCTGCCTTGGATCAGCGGTGGTGCACCTGAGGGTGATGCCTGGCCGTGGACCATGGTGCGGAACATGATCGCCAAGGCAACCCTCCAGAAGTTGTCCCGCGACCCGTTCCTTGGCGCCCCCGACGGGATCTGGGCACAAGAGAGGCGCTACGACCTTGCTCGACGTCTCGTCAACCGCGGCTCCCTGTTCCACGGTGAACTCCCCTCGAACGACGTGCGAGCAAGGGCCGCGGAGATATTCGATGCAGTTGAACGAGACCGCGATGCACAGATCTCACTCACGGTCTCGCCGACGTACTCAGGTGGGGAGTTCGAGGATCTCGTCGCGTGGATCGACGCAACGGGAGCGGCCCAGGTCGTTTCACATCTGCCGGATACGGACGTGGAGACGCCGAGCGGCGGCTGGGTCTGGAACTTATACTCGCCACAGCGGCTCATGGAGTTCGAGGTTGAGGTGTACGGGCGCGCGTGTGAGGCGTACGACGACGCACTCGCTCACTCGTTCGCCCGCCTCGCTTGGTCTATGCCGAATTCAGCGCTCGCCCCGTTCGGTGTCATCCTGGAACTTCGGCAGCACGAGGGCCGTCTCGGGCCGCTTGGCAACCGGCCGAGTTTGGTCGCGATGCGGGTGCCGATGGCCCTCATGCCGACGATCGCTCCTACTGGGCCCGAGGCCACATGGTCTACGTCGGGAAGGGCCGTGGTTACGGCCGCCGACGGCGACCAGTCGGCGGATCTGGAGCGCCACACCGCGACTCTTGAGACTATTCGTTCCTGGCTCGCCCAGCAGAACCGCGAACCGACCGGCAGTCTCGGGTGGACAGGCACAGGCGCAGACGACATGTCCAACCGCAGGCCAGCATCCAGCATCGCGGCACGCTGGCTCTGGGACGACCTAAAGAGCCTCGGCCTCGGCACCGGGACGTTCCCGCAACTCCAGTAGGTGATGGGACCCGTCAGTTGTGGGTGATCCGCCGTGTCGCACCACCGTCCTGTGCGCGGTCCCGGCACGGCAAGCTAGGAGATTCCCGCGTGCGCCATGCGGCCCCGTAGTTGCCGCCCGATTGGACCTGGCTGCGCCGGGCACGGCAACCGAGGGGGCGCTGCTTCGCTTCGACCGGTGACTCCTTCTCGCTTCGGCATGCCAATCACCACTTCACAACCGGGCGCCACGGAGCGTTATGACATCGAGTCCGAACTGCATCAGGACGTCCTGTTGCACTCGCGGTGAGAACAACTCATGAGTCGGGTCCCCCCTAAAGGCGACTGCACCAAGGGACGTCTCTGCCGAAGTCGGACTAATCAGTTGCACTGCCATCATCTGATTTAGCGTCCTCACCGCAGCCGGGATCAGGTGCTCAATCACTCGAATGGGGGAAATCAAAACGCCGGCTTCGTCCCAGTCATCGAGCCCAAACGTGTCGGACCAGCCACGCCGATTGAGGATCTCGACTATCCGTTGAGAGTCCCGCCGAGGCAGACGCATTGCGGTACCGCCGGAAGCAATCTCCCCCCAGGATGAGATCTGGCCAAGCGGTTGGAGGGGCACCTCGTGAACGGTGTTACGCAGGAGTCGAAGTACCTCAAATAAGTCGGCCTCGGGCGTGCCACGTTCAATGATGGCGGCTAGCAGGGCCGATCGCCTTCGGACCTGATCCAGCCAGCCTGACTTCTGCCAACCAACCTGATTGCCGCGAGCGTCGATTGCGAGGAGTTTGTTGGCTACCCGAGCAACCGCATCGTAAGCGCCGACGAGGTTCACGAGAATCACGTCGAGCGTCGACATCAGGTCGTCAATCACGTCGTTGGTCGCCGGCATGTAGTCCAGCCACCGGGCCGAGTCCCTCGCGACCAAGCACCTTGAAACTCTCTGGAACACCGATAACGCTAGCGTCCCTAGATCCGCGCTTCCGTCAACCTCATCATGCACTCGGCACTGGTCCTGCCAACTCCAGCCTGACGGCAACAATGCGCGGGCGGCAATCCAGTAAAAGGTGCCCTTCCCGGTGCGCGCGAGCACCGACTGACTGGGAAGGTTAGGCAGCCGGACTAGGAAGTCTGAGCGGGACCGCAAAAACTGCCCAATTAGTGCGATTGCCACCTCAGGGGAGGCACTGACCGTGCCCTGGCCGGAGAACCAGAGGTTGCGCGTCAGGAACGGGCGAGTGGTCACCAGCAAATCGGCTTTAACCGCGAGCGCCGTGCCGTATGCGACCGATGCTAGACCGCGCTCGCGCGCGGCGTCCTCCTCGGAAAGATGACTGTAGGTTCGATCGCTCTGAACCCGATCGGCCCGGCCAACGTCTCCCGATATCGCCGATAGTCGGATCGAGTCACCGATGGCGTACGTGACTTCGTGCGACAACTGAGGACGCGAAGGATCGTCGACTCGCGCCGCAAGAGCCCAACCGGCTACCGCACCATCGTTATGCAGACTTGGCAGACGCAGTGCGGTGGCTGGCGGGCCATCATCGGAGTAGTTCAACGACTCGATAGCGCCGGCCTTCGCGAGACTTCGAAGAAGAGCCGACGCTTCGCTGTTGCCGGCGCGCCAGTCTGCTGTTGAGGTCTCATCGAACAGAATTCGCAGCGGACGCGAGCCCGAGATCGGGTCGTAAAGCACGGGAACGTGGCGCGCGTATCGCTTGCGCTCGAAGTTCAGGTCCACGGCTCATGTTGGCATGAGGGACCGCTGCTCGGACCACCGTAAGTCGGGCCTGCCCCATACCGCCGCGAGGCGGCGCGCGTTCGACTACGCCTTCTTGGTGAACTCGATCGACACTTCGATGGATCCTTCGACACCCACCTCCGAGACGAAGCTAGTGAGCTTGCCGTTCTTCAAAGACGCCTTGACCGCAAACTTCACACTGGTCCAGCGCATCGCCCGGGCCGCTGCGATCCCCCGACACATCAGCCCGCACTCGCTGCGCCACGCCGCGATCACCAACGCCCTCGACGCTGGCGTCCCGCTGCGGGACGCCCGGATCCTCGCCCGGCACGCCGACCCGCGAACCACCGAACACTACGACCGCGCCCGAGGAAACCTCGACCGCCACGGCGCCCACTTCCTCACCGCCTACGTCGCAGGCGTATAGCTTCCGCGGCACGCCGCCCAGTTTGGCGCACTGAATCGCTCGCTCAAGTGCCGGGCCTTCCCAGCCAGACCCTGCGAGCGCGCCCAGCCGCGAAGTTTGGTTCGGCGTTGCTAGGTAGACCCCTCATGACCGGCGGCCGATGGGTCCTACCCCCTGCTTACCGGCCGGCCAGCCGAGCACTAGCGGCCAGACCGCAGCGCGTTCATGGTTCGACTCCCTGATGGCGTATAAGGCAAGCAAGCGTCTGGCGAGCAGGTGAGCATGACCGAGGCTTGCGACATTTGGTCTGGGTGCCCGAGCAGTGCCCTGAAAACGTGCCGGCGGGTTGCGACTCCGGCAAAGCGGCCGCGGGTGACGCCCCCGGCATGGCCGAGCCGATAGTGTCACACCCGGGTTGGGTCACTCGCTTGCGCGGAGGCATGGCGCGAGCAGGACTGATAAACAGGCCACGCGCCTCACGGTGCGGGGCCTTCACCCCGGTGAGGCTCCCGCGGAAGAATGCAGGAGTGCCGACTTGATGCAATGCAGCTCCGATAGTTTCGAGGAGACTAGTGGCCCAGCCCCCCAAAACCATCCCCCAGCTTCTCGAAGCTCTGGAAAGCCGCTCATACGACACGTACAAGAGTCGCATCTTCGCGTTTGAACGCATTCAGTCGCGCAGCCGCGCTTGGAACACTGCGTTGATCGCACTTGCGACTGCGACGACGGTCGCGGCTCTGGGCCTGCTCGTCGACAGTTCAATGTACGGCGACTCTGGCGAGACATTCCTGGCGGCTTGCGCCGTGCTCAGCCTATCGGCGTCACTCGTGATCGCAGCGCTCGACTACCCAGGTCGAGCCGTTCGTATGGAGAACGCCTACAAAGAAATTCAGGACATCTCTTCCCGGGTGGAAGGGGCTCGGACCCTCGGAACGGGGTCTACCCTCGCGGAGTACACCGCGCTGCACACGGCGTACAGCGAGATAATCCGTCACTCCGAGAATCACACAACCCCTGACTACCAGGCCTATAAATCGCAGTGGTCGATCGCGCGAGTGCTCAGCGTGGCTTTGACCCTGATCCCATACCTCTCTCTTGTGCTGCCGATTTGGCTGATGTGGCAGTTCGGCGACTGGGTCATCGACGGTGCCGGCTAGCCCGCAGGCTCCGGCGCCGTCGGAGGTGTTTCGCCGCGTAACGACCCACGCTCACCTAACTGAGATCTTTAGGGATCGCGTTGCTAAGGGGGCCGTGCGCGGACGCGATGGCGTCTCCATCGAGGCGGTTCACGCTGACCTCACCGACGTGGTGCGCGTCATCTCGACACGCTGTCGTGCGGGCACGTATTCCTTCACGCCCTATCGCCAGCGGCTGTTCCTCAAGGGCGCGGGCAAGGCTCCTCGAGAGATCTCAATCCCGACCGTTCGCGATCGGATCGCTCTGAGAGCTATGGCCGACCTGCTGGTTGCGTTGTACCCCAACTCATCAGGGAAGCTCCCCCAGACAGGGGTAGCCCATGCGATGAGCGCACTCCGGACTCACTCTTACGACACCTTCGTACGGATCGACGTACGGGACTTCTATCCGTCGGTCGATCACGACGTCTTGATGACGCTGCTCAATGCCCGCATCAAGAAGGCGGAGGTACTGCGGATCATACGCCGCGCCATCGCGACGCCGACGGCGCCAGATCGGTCTCCGCGCCCCAAAGCACTCTTGACGTCGGGCGTCCCACAGGGCCTGTCAATCTCCAATCTGCTGGCTGAGGTCTACATGCGGCCGGTAGATCTGACGATGGATGCTATCCCCAGAATTTCCTACCACCGGTTTGTGGACGACATCCTCATCCTTTGCTCATCGGCAGATGCTAACGAGGCCGATGCGAAGTGCCGCGACGCTCTGAAGGCGATCAACCTTTCTGCCCACGCGAGTACGGCAGGGGGCAAGTCGGAGATCGGGCAGGTTGTGGACGGGTTCACGTACTTGGGCTACGTGATGAGCGCTGATCGCATCGGCGTCCGGCACTCGAGCATCGTCCGACTCGAGTCGCATCTAGCGAGTATCCACGCGAACTGGTATCGGGATGTCACGCGTGGAATGAATGCCGCCTTGGCCGACCAGCGCTTCGCCTGGCACCGGAACCTCGCCATCACTGGGTGTGTCTTCGAGGGCGTTGCGAACGGCTGGATTCAGTACTTTCGTCAGCTCGACGACCTGACACTGCTCAAACGGCTCGACGGATCGGTCGACCGGCTCGCCGCCAGGTACGGAACTCCAACTCAACCCGCTCGGAAGACTTTCATGCGAGCCTATTGGGCCATCAAGCATCCACGGTCACGCAGTCATGCATACATCCCGAACTTCGACCTCTATGGCCGAAAGGAGATGGAGAGGGACCTCTTCGCGCTTGGCGAGGACACAAGCAAGATGACGGCCCAAGAGATCAAGGACGCCTTCTTCCGCATTGTCCGCCGCGCGGTGCGAGATCTCGAACACGACGTGGGAAATCTGTCGTAGGAGCTTCGGGCGCACGGGCCTCAGCGTGCGACCGCGGGAAGCCAACGAACCGCGTGAACCGGTAACTGCGTCTTTCCGCCGCGTTCGCAGTCGTCTGGGGTCGGCGCCCCGGACCATCGACTAGGCAGACTGCCTGATCACCTAGGTTGTGTCGTCAGCCACCCGTAGCCTGCGGAGATGACCCAGCATCCCCCCGCCTGGCATCCAGACCCCAACGGCGCCCCTGGATTGCGCTGGTGGGACGGAGCTCGCTGGACCGAGCACTTCCAGCCACACCAAGCCACCCCGCAACCCGCACCCCCTGCGCCCGTCGTCGCGCCACCGCCGGCGGCGGTACCTGCTCCGCCGGCCCAGCGCGGCCCTGCTGCCGCACCCACCAAGGTGCCGTTGTTCGGTGCACGAAACGTGGCGCGTCAGCAATCCGACGAACTGGACTTTCTCCGCTCCGAACTTGCGCGCCTCGGCGCGCTGGACGCAGTTGAGCTGGAGCGTCAGCGAGTTGCCAAGGCGGAAGAGCTCGACCGGCTGCGGATCGAAGCCGACCAAGTGCGAACCGAAGTCGCTGCGCTTCGACAGCAGGTCGTCGAGACGCATGAGGAGCAGATCCTCCAGGAGGCCGGTGTCTACTCCTTCCACCATCCGCTTGACGACTCGGTCGCCTACAAGAGCGCTATCGAAGGCCTTCGCGTTGAGATCAAGGCGGCGAACCGAAAGGACGGCGGAGCCATCGAAGCGGCGCAATCTTGGACTGTCAATGGCTCGGCCGTCGAGGGTCGCAAGATGATCAACGACTTCTCCAAGCTCATGCTGCGGGCCTACAACGCCGAAGCGGACAATCTGGTCCGCGGGTTGAAGCCCTACCGCGTGGACAGCGCCAAGGACCGCTTGGAGAAGGTCGCCTTCACCATCGAGAAGCTCGGACGAACCATGTCCATCCGTGTGACTCCGGCTTACCACCGAATTCGGATCAAGGAGCTCGAGTTCACCGCGGATTACGTTGAGCAACTGGCCCGGGAGAAGGAACGCGAGCGGGAAGAGCGCGAGCGCCTTCGCGAAGAGCGCAAGGCCCAGCAGGAGATGGAGCGTGAGCGCCAACGCCTGGAGAAGGAGCAGTCGCACTATGCGAATGCTCTTGCTGCTCTCGAGGCGAAGGGAGACGCTGAAGGAGCCCAGCGGATGCGTGAACAGATCGCAGAGATCGAGAAGGCGATTGCAGACGTCGACTACCGCGCTGCTAACGCCCGGGCCGGGTACGTCTACGTCATCTCCAACATCGGGGCGTTCGGAGATCGCATGATCAAGGTCGGCATGACGCGCCGACTGGAGCCGATGGATCGCGTGCGTGAACTTGGCGACGCCTCGGTGCCGTTCGCATTCGACGTTCATGCGCTGTTCTTCGCCGAGGACGCCGTGGGCATCGAGCAGCAGATGCACCAGCGCCTGGCCGACAAACGAGTAAACCGAGTGAACCTACGTCGTGAGTTCTTCTACGCAACTCCGGCCGAGGCACGCAACCATCTGGCCGACCTCGCTGGCGAACTCCTCACCTTCGAAGAGTCACCTGAAGCCATCGAGTTCCACCAGAGCAATAACGTCGAGCCAGCATTGAACGTCGACTGATCGCCGTCGCAAGCGCTCGAACTTGGAGCACGGCGAACCGTGTCACTCCACCGCGAATCGGCTCGCAGGCGGCTCGCCCGCGGTTGCCTCAAAGGGCGCACCTGCCGTGCGGTAGCGGGCCGCGTTCGGCTCGCTACCGGAGGCCTCTCACCCTCAGGATCAGTCGCTCCCAAGACGTCGATTGACCCTTGATGCGCCGCCGTTCTCGCTGGTAGATGCTTCTCGGCGCGTTGGGACTCTCATCCGCTGCCGCCGCCAGTTGCTCTGAGACTCTCCTGAGCACCTCTTGTTGGTCGCCGGCTCTGGCGAGCCCTAGACGCTCGTGCTCAATATGCCGCCGAAGTGCGCTGTAGCGGCGCGCCGCCCGCCTGTAGTCTTCGATGCCTTGTTCCAGTGGCGCAAAGGTCTGCAGTGCAGACAGGAGTGCCGCAAGGAGGGTGACGAGGCCGACGACGATCTGGAATTGCGAACTGATCTCCGTTTGTAGGCTTGCGAATACAGAGGTCCCCACGGCCGTGGTTAGTGCAACCGCTGCGACACCTATGGCCCGATCCCAAAAGCGACTTCGGTCGGCCGCTGAGTTGAAGGCCAAAATTGCGAGCACAGCCCTCTCTTCCCACTCCGCCAGGAGTTGATCAGCACCAGACGCGGTGTCGTTCGCTGACATAGGCGAGGAAGCATTCATGGTCGAATCATGTCGGAGAGGAGCGCCATGGTCCCGTGTTCCCAGTCGTTTCGTTCCGAGTCACGGATCCCGGTCGCGAGTTCAGCGGACTCGAGTAGTTAGCCTCCAGACGTGCGATTCAAGAGGCACTCGTGACATGGGGCATCTCCACATTCTGCTGCGGCCGCTTGCGGAGGTGAGACGAGGACGGACCGCGGGTTTCGCGCGCTGCCGAGTTGGCTGGTGCGGCTGACCACGGCGTCCCATCGCCGCGAGAGCGTCGGAAATCCTCAGGCGCGTTCGAGCCATTGCCAATGAGCCGACAGCGACCCGCCGGCCTCGACGGCCCGCCACGGGGCCGACAGTAGGTCGACCCGCTTGAACGCCCGGGCGAGGTCGGCGTCGCCCAGCTCGGTCGGTGGCGGTCGTCGTGCACGGAGGGTGCATCCGCGGGCGAGGTGTACCTGAGCCCGCCTGATCTGAGCTTCGCTCGTCGTTCGGTCAATCGTCGTTGAGGATGGTTCCCTCGCCGACGCCGTCGGCGATGGTCGCGCCGGTTGCTGCTGAGAGCATGACGAAGAATGACTCGTTGGGCTCGGCCGCGGTGTCGCCCTTGATCGTGACTGTCAGGGTCTTGGTCGTCTGGCCGGCCGTGAACGACAGGGATGTCAGGGCCTTCGCGGTGTAGTCGCCCGGCGCAATCGCGGTTCCATTGACGGTCTGGAACTTGACCGACGATGTTCCGGTCAGCTTTCCACTGCGGGTGACGGTGAAGGTCACGGTCTTCGTGGACGCGTTGCCTTCGGTGATCGAGACGTCGCCGATGGACAGGCTCGTCGGAGCATTCGAGTCGTCGTTCAGGATCTGACCGTTGCCGTAGGGAACCGCGGCAAGATCGCCGTTCACGGGATTGCTGAGGACCACGCGGAAGGACTCGTCAGGCTCCGCGACGAGGTCGCCCTTGATGGCGACAGTGAATGTCTTGCTGCTCGCGCCCGCCGGGAAGCTGATCGCTGTGGGGGCTTTGGCGGTGAAATCAGTCCCAGACGTCGCGCCACCGGCGACGGGTTCTGTGGCGACCTTGACCGATCCGGCGACTCCGGTGCTTCCGGTGCGGGTGATCGTGAACGTCATGTTGGAGGAGGTCGCGTTGCCTTCGACCTGGCTCATGCTGCTGATTGCGTAGGTCGGCATCCCGCCGGAGTCGTTGCTGACGTAGAGGAACTGGCCGGCATTCGTGGCTGCACTACTACCCGCAAGGGTTGTTGCGTTGACCGCTACCGTGCCGGAAGCATTCTTCGGTGCCGAAACGACAATCGTGTTCGAAGAAATGAAGCGCACGTTGGTGGCGGCCGCGTAGCCGAACTTGACCGTGGTTCCCGGTACGAAGTTAGACCCAGTGATCGTCACATCGGTTCCGCCCGCAGTATTTCCGAGCCGCGGGGACAGACCCGATATGACGGGAGGCGGGCCATAGACGAACTTGGATTGCGACGACGGCACGCTGCTGCCTTGGGCAATGACGCGTACAGAGACCTCCCCGGGAGAGTGCGCTGGGGCCACTGCCTTCAACTGGGTGGGCGATACGTAGGTGACCGACGTTGCTGGAACGTCGCCGAAGTGCACGATCGAGTCCTTGACAAACCTTGTCCCAGTGATCGTGACTGTCGTGCCTCCGCCAACTGGAGAGGACTTGGGCGTCAAACCGGTCACCGTCGGAGACAGGTTCCCCTTGACGAAGGCGGTTCCGCTGGGCCAGATTCCGGCCAACAAACCGGCCGCACTGGATGCGAGCGAGATCGGACCCGAGCCAACCCACGTCCCGTGGGAGACGGCCGGGCTCGACCCAGTTGAAGTGACGGCCACGGTCCCGGCTTGATCAGCCTGTCGTGACATCACGCGCCCGGTGCCACCGTGGCCCACGAGTTCGGCGAGGTCGAGAGATGCGGTCTTTCGAACATTCTCCTGCGATCCGAGGGATTCCCAGGCAATGGTGGCAACTCCATTGCCATCGACCGTCGCCGCTCGCGGGATGACCTGGTGAACGATGACGCCACCATCGAGATCTGTCTCCGCAGTCGGGGCTCCGCCCGGAGGGACGACAAAGATGGTCATCGACATCGCCCCTGCCTCACCTCGAGCCAAAGCGATCAGCCCCAGCCCAGCGTCGTTCTGCGCGGCGATGACGTTGTGGCACGGGCCAAGGTCGATAGGCGCCCCGAAGGAACCGCCAATGGGCCGTTGGATTGCAACGCAATGAAACTGACCCCCCTGCGGCTGCGCCTGAATGCCGACCGCCGTGATCTGACCGCCCCCGAGGAGAAGCGCACGGCCGCCGTAGAACAACTGGTGTTGCCACGTCGAGGTGCCGCCTTGGTTCAGGCCAGCCAGGGTGTGCAAGGAGACCCCCGATTGAACGACTGCGTTTCCTGCGTCGTCCACGACAGCATGGATGTCGCCGGAGAACGGCTCGTCCTGTGTGGAGATCGCAGTTGGGAGCCCGACGCCACCATCGAAGGTTCCGGTAACCGCAAAGGCCAAGGCCCGAGCGTTGGGCTGGAATTGCTGCCACGCCAAGACGATGTTCCCCGCCGGGCTCGTGGCCAGGGTCGGGAGCGAGCTCTCGGGCACATTCACGAGAGGGCGGACGCCGTCCTCGTCGACCATCACCGCCATCGGGCCCTCCATCGCGCCGCTCGACGCGTACCTGGAGCTGGCAACAACTGCTCTGCCGTCGTTCAAGGCCATCTCGGGGCCCGAACCCATGTGTCCGATGTTTTCGAGGACCACCTGGGCCGTGGACCACGCGCCGCCGGCCTCGGAAATGCTGAACTGGACGTAAGAGTCGTGTGACGCGTTGCCTCCGTCGTCCAGGCAGTACCAGGCAGCAGCCTGGGTCCCATCGGCCTGGACGACGATGCGCGGGGTTCGCGGGTCAGCACACACTCCCGGTATCCCGGAAACGGTCGATTCAGCGTTGACTGCCGAGCTCGTGACAACCACCCCGACTGCCGCAACAGCCAGCGCGATCGTCATCGCAACGAACAGTCGAAGGAATCGCTCCAGTGTGGCTTCGCCCGTTCGTCCTTCAACCGCCGATACGACGCGGTCGCGCCTGGATCGGCCCGACATGATCCCCATGCTCGGAAAGTCTGGCACATCTGAAGTGACTGGACACCTGTCCAATCAGATGTTTGGATCAACCCACCATGCCCACCCCCACCCAGTACGACGTCGTCGTGGTCGGCTCGGGCTTCGGCGGTTCCGTGACAGCCCTCCGCCTGTCCGAGAAGGGCTACCGGGTCGGCGTGCTCGAGACCGGGCGGCGGTGGAGTGACACCGACTTCGCGAACGCCGGGTCACGGGACACGCTGTGGGCGCCGCGGCTGAAGATGTTCGGGCCGATGCGGATGAGCCTGCTCGGTCAGATCTCGCTGTTCAGTGCGGTCGGGGTGGGCGGCGGGTCGCTGATCTACGCCAACACCCTCTACTCGCCGCACGACGCGTTCTACGACGACCCTTCCTGGGCGGCGATCACCGACTGGCGGACCAAGTTGGCGCCGTACTACGACCAGGCCCGGCGGATGCTCGGCGTCACGACCAACCCGCGGCTGTGGGCCGCCGACGACATGCTCCGCGACGTCGCCCGCGACCTCGGCGTCGAGGACACGTTCCAGGCCACCGAGGTCGGCGTACTCTTCGACGAGAGCGCACCGGGAGCGGCAGTCGCGGATCCGTACTTCGGTGGCGCCGGGCCGGAGCGCAACGGGTGCGTGCACTGCGCGCGTTGTACAACCGGTTGCCCGCACAATGCGAAGAACACGCTGCCGAAGAACTACCTGCACCTCGCCGAAGCGGCGGGCGCAGAGGTGCACGAACTGACCGAGGTGGTCGAGGTTCGGCCGCGAACGGGTGGCGGGTACGAGATCACTGCCCGGAACCCCGCCCATCCCAAAGAGGTACGCCGGTTCCACGCCGACCAGGTCGTGTTCGCTGCCGCAGCCCGGGGCACGCAACTGCTGCTCCACCAACTCAAGGCCAACGGCTCACTCCCCCACATCTCCGACCGGCTCGGTGAGCTGTCGCGATCCAACTCCGAGGCCATCGTCGCGGCCGTCGCGCCGGACCCGCGGGGCTTCGACCGGGGCGTGGCGATCACCTCGTCCTTCCACCCCGAACCCGCCACGCACGTCGAGCTCTGCCACAGCAGCGCCAACCAGGACGCGATGGCCGTCATGAACGTGCCACTCATCGACGGCGGACCGCGCCGGGCGCTGCGGTTCCTCGGCCAACAGGCCCGCCACCCCGCCAGGTTCCTCCGCAGCCGCCGGACGAAGGGCACCTCGCAGCGCACCGTCTCGCTGCTGGTGATGCAGTCCCTCGACAACTCGCTCACCTCCTACCTCCACCGCGGCAAGCTCCGCACCCGCCAAGGCACTGGGGCGCCCAACCCGTCGTGGCTGCCGCTCGCCCACGACGTCGTACGCCGCTACGCCGCGAAGATCGGCGGCGAACCGATGACCCTCGCCAGCGACCTGGCCGGCAAGCCCGCGACCGCGCACTACATCGGCGGAGCCGTCATCGGGCTCGACCCGGCCAGCGGGGTGGTCGACCCCTATCACCGACTGTTCGGCCACGACGGCCTGCACGTCATCGACGGCTCCACGATCGGCGCCAACCTCGGGGTGAATCCGTCGCTGACGATCACCGCGATGGCCGAGCGCGCGGTTGCGCTCTGGCCCAACAAGGGCGAGGACGATCCGCGCCCGCCGGTCGGGGCGCCGTACCGATCCATCGAGCCGGTCGCCCCCAACTCCCCTGCCGTCCCCGACCACGCGCCCGCCGCGCTGCGACTGCGGTGATCCCGTGACCAGCACCCTGCGCCAGCCGCGCATCGCCATCGTCGGCGCCGGGATGTCCGGGATCTGCCTGGGCGCACTGCTGCTCGAGGCAGGCATCGAGACGTTCACGATCTTCGAGAAGGCCGAGGACACCGGCGGCACCTGGCGCGAGAACACCTACCCCGGCATCGCGTGCGACGTCCCCTCCCGCTTCTACCAGTACTCCTTCGCGCGCAACCCCCACTGGAGCCGGGCGATGGCGCCGGGCGCAGAGATCCACGCCTACCTCGAGCAGGTCGCCCGCGACACCGGGGTCAGTGCCCACATCCGGTACGCCGCCGAGGTGGCCAGCGTCGACTGGACCGACGGCTGCTGGGAGCTCACCACCGCGGCCGGCGACAGCGCGCGCTTCGACTTCGTCGTGTCAGCGACCGGGATCCTGCACCACCCCCGCTATCCCGACATCGAAGGCCTCGACACGTTCGCCGGACCCTCCTTCCACTCCGCCCGGTGGGACCACGACGCACCGCTCGATGGCCAACGCATCGGCGTGATCGGCACCGGGTCGACCGGAGCCCAGATCGTCTCCGACCTCGCCGGGCGGGCCAGCCAGCTGACCGTCTTCCAGCGCACCCCGCACTGGGTGATGCAGCTCGGGAACCCGGAGTTCTCCCGGTTCACCAAATGGCTGCATCGCCGCTTGCCGTCGTACGACAGGCTGAGCTATCACGGCTGGCGACTCTTCATCGAGTCCTTCTCCCCCGCCCTGCTGCGCCCCGGAATCGCGCGCAGGTTCGCGACCTGGCAGATCCGGCGTCAGCTGCGCCAGATCAAGGACCCCGCGCTGCGCGCGCAGCTCACGCCGGACTTCGAGCCGATGTGCCGTCGCCTGATCATCTCCACCAGCTACTACGACGCCGTGCAACGCGACGACGTCGAGGTGGTGGCCACCGGCATCGAGCGGATCGAGCCCGACGGCGTACGCACGACCGACGGGGTGCTCCACCCCTGCGACGTCCTGGTCCTGGCCACGGGCTTCGACTCCCACGCCTACCTGCGCCCGATCGCGATGACCGGACCCGACGGCACCACCCTCGAGCAGGCGTGGGCGGCCGGCCCACGCGCCTACCGCACCGTGACGCTCCCCGGCTTCCCGAACTTCTTCATGTTCATGGGACCGAACTCCCCCGTGGGCAACTACTCGCTCATCGCGATCGCCGAGGCCCAGGCCGGCCACATGTTGCAGTGGATCGACCGCTGGCGGAGGGGCGAGATCGACACCGTCGCACCGACCACCACCGCGACCGATGCCTACTACGACGACGTCAGGGCAGCCATGCCCGCAACGATCTGGGCATCCGGCTGCACGAGCTGGTACGTCGGCGCGGGCGGCAACGTCGAGGTCTACCCGTGGGCGCCCCGGCACTTCCGGAAGCAGCTCGCCGAGATCAAGGACACCGACTTCCTCACCACGAAGACCAGCTCCGGCTGAGCGGCTCTGGTCAGAGCGGCGTGGGCTCGTCGAACCGGGCCTGCATCCGCTCGGTCCACGTGCTCAGGACCACGGTCTCCGGCGACAGGCCGAGGGAGGCGAGCTCCTTGGCGATCGGGTGCGAACCGAGGGTCAGCGACACCTCGCCGTCGAAGTACATCCCGCTGCCGCTGCCGCCCTGGGTGAAGGCGGTGACGTGCGGTCGGCCGTCGATGAGGGTGTAGGCGGCCAGCGGCATCGGCGGCATCTCGTCAGTGCCGCCTCGGGGCAGGGTGACGTCGACGACGAGCTCGCCGTCCATCGTCAGCACCCAGCGCGTGGTGGTCTCGGTGTTGGTCACGTCGATCTGCTCGACGGACTTGGGGAAGCCCCAGATCTGGTTGCCGGCAGCGCAGGTGAACGATTCGGTGACGGGCAGATGGGTGATGAACGTGCCGTCCTCACCGCCGCCCTCGGGACGGACGAAGAGGATGGTGCCGACCTCCAGGTAGGCACCGAGGTCGTTGTCCTTGTAGTCGATCAGCGCGAGCGCGAACTGCGCGCGGCCCGGCGCGCTCTCGATCACCTCGAAGCCGGCAGGGGCCAGAGCCCGGGCAGCCTCGAGGTCCACGTCGAAGATGACGGTGGCGTTGGAGCTGTCGCGTACGTCGACGGGCATGGTCACGGTCTGGCCGAGGATGTCGTGCGTGATGGTCACGGACAGAAGTAGAACATGTTCTAGCACGATCCGCGATTCATCACACAAGTCTGGCCATATGCTTGCATCTCGAACATGTGTTCGATAGAGTGGGCACATGACCTCTCCCACCGCGCTCGAGTCGGCCACCGCCGCCGTCCAGTGCGCTGCGGAGCTGGCTCAGGTCCCGTGGGCCCAGGTCAGCGGCGAGGACGCCCTCGGCGCCGCTGACAAGATCGCCCGTGCCAGGGCGATGCTCGACGCCGCACTGCTCGGCGTCACCGGGCGACTGCAGGACACGCACGCCGCCGAAGACCGCGGCTGGGCTTCCACCAAGGACTTCCTCACCCATGTCACCGGCGGCCACAAGGGCTCCGGTGGCGGCCTCGTGCGAGCGGTGGAGCAGTTGCGTCACCTGCCTGCGGTCAGCGATGCCCTCGACCACGGCCTGATCTCACTCCCCCAGGCGCGCGCGATCGCCAGCAAGGTCCTCACCCTGCCGCGTGACCCCGAGTTCCGCGTCGCCGTCGCCGACCGACTGCTCGACCTGGTCCACACCCACGGCTACGACGCCAGCGACCTCCAGCTCGCCTTCCCCGACATTGCCCGGGAGGTCGACGCCGACGGCCGGATCCTCGGCGCCGACCGGACCAAGGAGAAGCAGGAGCGCGGCGCCCACCAGGCCCGCTTCCTCGCCGGCTCCCCCGACGGACTCGGTGGCGTCAACCTCCGCGGCTACAGCAGCGTCGAGGAGTTCGAGCTCATCAAGGTCGCGCTGATGCCGCTGTCCGCGCCCGTCACCACCGAGCCCGGCGCCTGCGGCGGCGTCCGCACGCCCGCCGGCGAGCGCCTGATCGACGAGAACGGCCACCAGACCAACACCGCGTGCGCCGACCCGACCTGCGGCCACGACGGACGCGACCCCCGCGACCACGGCAAGCGATTCTGGGACGCGCTCGTCGAGGCCTGCCGTCGGCTCGTCGCCAGCGACCAGGTCCCCCACGACCACGGCACCACGGCGCGGATCATCGTCACCATCGACCACGACAGCCTGCGTCAGAAGGTCATCGACGCAGGGCTCGCTCACGACGGCGTCCTGCCCTCCGAGCAGCGCCTCTCCGCAGCCGCCGTACGACGCCTCGCCTGCGACGCCGAGATCATCCCCGGAGTCCTCGGCGCCGACGGCCAGATCCTCGACGTCGGTCGCGCCCGACGGCTCGTCACTGCCGCGATCTGGCTCGCGCTCATCCTCCGCGACAGGCACTGCGCGTTCCCCGGCTGCACCCGTCTGCCCATTGCCTGCGACGCCCACCACATCGTCCACTGGGCCGACGGTGGCGCGACCAGTCTCGGCAACCTGATCCTGCTGTGCCGACATCACCACACGGTCATTCACAACACCCCATGGACCGTCGTCATCGACGAGGACACCGGAAAGCCGGTCTGGAGACCGCCACCCAAGATCGACGTGCGCGACCGGATGACCTACGCGCCCGCACGGCGAGCGGCCTGACCCACGCGGGTCGGTCCGCCCGGCTGGCATGCTCTCCCCATGAAGCTCCCCAGTCAGCGCGACCTCTTCCTCGCCACGCTCGACGCCCACCAGAAGGTCTACGAGACGTCCCGCGGGCTCGTCGGACACCGCCTCCTGATGGGGATGCCGACGTTGCTGCTGCGCACGACCGGGCGCAAGAGCGGGCTCACCCGGACCACCGCGCTGGTCTACGCGACCGACGGCGACAACCGCCTGGTCGTCGGCTCCAACGGCGGCGCCCGGCGCGACCCGGCGTGGATCCTCAACCTCGAGGCCAACAAGGACGTCGAGTTCCAGGTCGGCGTACGCAAGATCGCAGGCACCGCGCGGACCGTGCGCACCGACGACCCTGACTACGAGCGGATGTTCTCGCTCTGCAACAAGGCCAACCGCGGCACGTTCGCGAAATACCGGCAGCGCACGACCCGGCCGCTGCCGATCGTCGTCCTCGCTCCTCGCTGATGGTTGCGTTCCCGCTGAGCCTGCTCGACCGCGCACCGTCGCGGATCGGGCGCCCGTTCGACCCGAGCACGTCCCTTGCTCCCCCGCACGGCCCGCGATCCAGCTGGGTGCACTACGGCGTCATGGTCCCCGGCCTGCCGGCACCACACCGGACGTTCGGTGTGATGGCGATCGTCGGGACGCCCGGGGTGGCGATCTTCGCCAACGACCAGGCCATCACGACGTCCGCGCGCGACACGGCATACCTGGTGTCGGCGACCTCCGCGATGTCTGCGGACACCTTCCACACCTACTCGATCGAGAAGGAGTGCGCGTTCGCCGACGACGGAAGCAGCCTGCGCTTCGGCGACGACCTCCTCATCGAGGGCACCTACCCGCGCTTCGACCTGACGCGGCGCCACCCCGACGGGGACGTCGAGCTCCACATCGAGGCGACCGACAAGGTCAGCCACTTCGTCGACCTGCGCGGCGGGCTCTACTCCCACTGGAGCCTGCTGTGCCAGTACGAAGGCACCGTTGGCGGCGACGCCGCGAGCGGCCTGTGCACCTTCGAGTACGCCAGCGGGATCGGCGCCCACTCCCTGCCGTCCCCGATGCACCCGACGATCCCGGCCAGGTTCTTCACCTACCACGTGCTCAACGTGGACGCGTCGACGCAGATCCTGTTCGCCGAGGTCCACGGTCCGGGTGGCGTCGTGCTCGCCCGGTCGACGTACGTCCGCGGACTCGACGACCACGGCTCGGCCTACCCGGACACCCACTTCGTCGTGACGGCGTACGACGACATCTCGTTGCCGACGCCCAGCGGGCGACGGATGCGGATGCCGAGCCACTTCTCGCTGGCCGCCCGCGACAAGGCGGGTCAACCACTCCTCGAGCTCGAAGGGCTCCCCCACAGCGACTGGGCCTACGGCCTCGGCGCCGGCTTCGTGGGGAGCTATCAGTACGACGGCCGCTTCGCGGGCAGGCCGATCACCGGCACCGGCTACATCGAGTACATCGACCTCGCCTGAACCGAGCTCCGGTGGGCGTGACACCGAGGCGTGGGGCGCCCATGATCGATTCATGGCCAAAGACGCGAACTCGATCAGCACCAGCGTCTACGACGCCGAGCTGTTGCGGCTGCAGGCAGAACTGGTCAAGGCCCAGGAGTGGGTCAAGGTCGAGAAGCAGCGCGTCGTGGTGATCTTCGAAGGTCGCGACGCCGCGGGCAAGGGCGGCACGATCAAACGGATCATCGAATACCTGAGCCCCCGCACCACCCGGATCGCGGCGCTGCCGACCCCTTCGGAACGCGAGAAGACCCAGTGGTACTTCCAGCGCTTCGTCGAGCACCTTCCCGCGGCTGGTGAAATCACCCTGTTCGACCGGTCCTGGTACAACCGGGCCGGCATCGAGCGGGTGATGGATTACTGCACGCCCGACGAGTACCGACGGTTCCTGCACCAGTGCCCGATCTTCGAGCGGCTCCTCGTGGAGGACGGGATCATGCTGCGCAAGTACTGGTTCTCCGTCAGCAACGCCGAACAGCAGCGGCGCTTCAAGTCGCGGCTCCACGACCCGATGCGGCAGTGGAAGCTCTCGCCGATGGACCTGGAGTCGATCACCCGCTGGGAGAGCTACTCCCGGGCCAAGGACGAGATGATGGTGCACACCGACATCCCCGAGGCACCCTGGTACGTCGTGGAGTCAGACTCCAAGAAGCGCGCCCGGCTGAACATGATCGCCCACCTGCTCTCCACCATCCCCTACGTCGACGTGCCACCGCCGACACTCACCTTGCCCGAGCGTCCCGAGCCGAAGGGCTACGAGCGGCCCCCGCGCGAGCACGCGACGTACGTGCCGGACCACAGCGCCACCCTCGACTGACGCCAGGCATTTGCCCACCAGATTTCGCAACCTGGGCGATTCTGGTCTTCCACCGTGACGCCGAACGCCCCGGTCAGACAGGAGGATCCGATGGCTCTTCACGACACACTGCAAGACCTGAGAACCCGGGGCGGGGAGAAGGCCTTCGCGAGTCCCGAGCTCTTCCGGCAAGGACTGGCGGAGTCCCTGCCGCCGCACGCGATGCAGCCCGACGACGCTGAGCTCGCCTCCCTCGCGGTGGGAGCTGACGCCTACACCTTGCTTCTCGCAGCAGCGGGCGCGCGAGGGGACATCCAGGCCGCCCTGCAGGACAACGCACTCGTGCTCGCCTCTGTCGCGAGACGCTTGGCGACCGACACGTGGCGTGTCTCGGCCGCCATCGCCTACGCCGCTGGGGTCATCAGCGCAGACGAGGCCACTGCGCCGGCCCCGCAGTCGCTCTTGAACCGGGCGGCCACGGAGAACGCCGCGCTCCGACGATGTTGGGATCGACCCGCACCGGAACAGGTCGTCCTCGATGTCGACGGGATCTACCGGTGGGACGGTCGCAAGATGGGGGCCACCATCCTCCGTGCGCCACTGGGACGACTGGTGCTGACCAGTCAGCGACTCCTCTTCCTCACCGCAGGTGGAAACGATGCCGCCTCGCGCATGATGCGCGGCGCGGCCGGGCGGGTGGTGCTCCCCTCGGGATCCGGCGTGGGCATGGAGGCGTTGGAGCATCCGGAGAGCCGCGACTTCCACCTGCGGGACCTGACGGCGTACGACTTCACCAGCAAGCGGTTCAAGTCCTGGCTCACCGTCACCGGCGCGGACAGCGCGGGCGCCAGTTACACCCACAGCTTCTCGACGCAGACACACCTTCCGGGGCAGGCCGCGTGGAAGGAAGAGATGCAGCGAGCTCGCGCCGCGTTGGGCCTGTCCACCTAGAGATTGCTGGACACCTGTCCAGTCGTATGTCAAAGTGCTCGAATGCCCACGGCCACGAGCACCGAAGCAGTCACCTACTGCCGGATCTGCGAGCCGTTGTGCGGGTTGATCGCGACCGTCGACCACGGTCGGTTGGTGTCGCTGCGCCCGGACGCCGACCATCCGCTGTCCAAGGGCACCGCCTGTCCCAAGGGGATCGCGTTCACCGAGATCCAGAACGACCCCGACCGGGTGCTCCACCCCCTGCGGCGGACTGCCGAAGGTGAGTTCGAGCAGGTCTCGTGGGACGAAGCACTCACCGACATCGCGGCGAGGCTGAAGCAGGCCTGGGACGAGGACGGCGGCTCCGCGGTCGGGCACTACCTCGGCAACCCCAGCGCCTTCTCCTACTCGGCAGCCCTGTGGAGCGGGCTGTTCCTCAAGCGGCTCGGCTCGGTGCACCAGTACACGACCGGCTCCCAGGACATCAACAGCCGCTTCGTCGCCAGCAAGCTGCTGTACGGCGCCGCGACCCAGATGCCGTTCCCCGACCTCCCCCGCACCGACTTCGTGTTGATGCTCGGAGCCAATCCCCACGTCTCCCACGGCAGCGCCGTCCGCGCGCCGCGGATCAAGCACGAGCTGTCCGCCATCACCGCCCGCGGCGGCCGGGTGGTCGTCGTGGACCCGCGCCGCACCGAGACCGCGAAGGCGCACGAGCACGTCCGGGTGCGGCCCGACTCCGACGCCTGGTTGCTGCTCTCCCTGCTGCACGTCGTGTTCACCGAAGGCCTGACCGACGAGGCCGCGATCGCTGCGCAGTCCACCGGCGTCGACCTGCTCCGCGATGCGGCGCTCGGCTTCCCGCCCGAAGAGACCGCAGCCCGCACCGGAGTCGACGCGGACGTCGTCCGGCAACTGGCGCGCGACTTCGCCACTGCACCCCGCGCGACGGCGTACGGCCGCACCGGCGCCTGCCTGGGCCGACACGGCACGCTGGTATCCTTCCTGATCGACGTGCTCAGCCTGGTGACCGGCAACCTGGACCGTCCCGGCGGCACGGTGTTCTCCCAGGGCGTCATCCCGCTCGAGGAGCTCGCCGAGAAGGCCGGCGCGATGACGTACGGCGCCAGCCACTCCCGCGTCGGCGGCTTCCCCGACGTGATGGGCATCTTCCCCTCCGGGATCATGGCCGAGGAGATCACGCGCACCGGCCACGGCCGCCTCCGCGCGCTGATCGTCACCGCAGGCAACCCCGTGCTGACCGTGCCCGACGGGGAGCGCCTCGTGGCCGCGCTCCAGGAGCTCGACCTCCTCGTCTCCTTCGACCTCTACGTCAACGAGACCAACCGGTACGCCGACTACGTCCTCCCGGCCGTCACCTTCCTCGAGCGCGAGGACTTCCCGTTCGCCCTCACCGCGGCGTCACCCCGACCGTTCTTCCAGGCCACCGAAGCCGTCCTCGAGCCGTACGGCGAAGCGCGTCCCGAATGGGAGGTCTTCGAGGAACTGGCCCACCGGATGGGCCTGTCCCTGACCGCCGGCGGACCCCTGTCCGCCCTCAACCGCCCGCTGCTGGCCCTCGAACGGCGCGGCCTGCGGCTCACGCCACGACGACTGATGACGATGCTGCTGCGCACCGGCCCGTACGGCGACCGGTTCGGGCTGCGGCGCGGCGGCCTCAACGCGAAGACCGCGCGCAAGCACCCGCACGGCGTCGTCCTCGGTGAGCACGCGGCGACCGGGATCCTGGCCGACGTCGTCCGGCTGCCGGGCGGCAAGGTGTGCCTCGACCCGCCCGAGATCGCCGAGGAGCTCGCCCGGCTGGGCAACCGGCACCGCACCGACGGGGCCGACGGATCCGACCCGGACTTCCCGATCCTGCTGATCGGGCTGCGCGAGATCCGCTCGCAGAACTCCTGGATGCACAACAGCCCGACCTTGATGAAGGGCGCAAGGCGCCAGTCCGCCCGGATCCACCCCGAGGACGCTGCGGCGGCGGGCGTGGTCGACGGCGGCGCCGTACGCATCGTGTCGCGGCACGGGGCGATCGAGGTCGCCGTCACGGTCACCGACGACGTCGGCCCCGGAACCGTGGCCGTCCCCCATGGCTGGGGGCATCGCGGCGGCTGGCAGCTCGCGAACGCGAGCGAGGGCACCAACGTCAACCAGCTCATGTCGAGCGACACCGCCGATCTGGAGGTGCTCGCCGGCATGACCCTGCTCAACGGCGTGGCCGTCCGTCTCGAGGCCTGCCCGTGACGACCTCGTCGCGCACACTCCGCGCCCTGGCTGCGATCGGCGCACTCTTCCTCGCCTACCAGTTGTGGGGCTACGTCGGCTGGCTACTGACCGACATCCCCCTGCAGCGCAACGGCGACGGCGTGCCCGACGACGTCAAGGCATCGGTGATCCGGGGCGAGGTGCTCATCGGGCTCGGCGCCCTGGTCTGGATCGGTTTCCTGGTGCGCGGCATCCGGAAGTCGGGCTGGGCGACCTGGCCGCTGGTGCTGAGCGTCAGCTGGGCGCTCGTCTACTGGCAGGAGTCGCTGGTCAATCTCGACAACCGGCGGTTCACCTACAACCCGTACTTCCTGTCCCGCGGCGACTGGATCCCGAACCTGCCGTTCTCCGGCGTCGACGAGCCGATGCTCGACCAGCCGCTGCTGATGGAGGCGCTGGTCTTCCTCTGGATGATTCCCGCCGTCGGCCTGGCGATTGCCTGGCTGCTCGGCAAGGTCTCCCGGCTCACGAGCTCGATCCCTGTGCTCGTCCTCGTCGGCTGCCTGGTCGCGGCCGTCTTCGAGACCGCCTTCGAGTTCTCCGGCATCAGCCAGCAGCTGCTGGTGTGGAACCGGGTGCCCGAGGACCTGTCCTTGCACGCCGGCACGGTTCGCCAGTGGCCGATGACCGAGTTCCCGCTGGGCTTCGTCTGGGCGCTGCCCGGGATCCTGTGGCACCTGCGCGATCGCATCGCGTCCCTGACCTGGCTCGACCCCGCCGAGGGCGAGCGGACCGCGGCGTCCGTCGTGATCCGAATCCTCGCGCTGACGGCGGTCCTCAACGTCGCGTTCCTGACCTACAACCTCGCGCTCGCCCTGGTCCCCGCGACCACCACTGCGACCTTCCCACCATGGCTGAAAGGCTGACCGACCATGAGCTACACCTGCGACTCCGCAGCCGAGAAGGTCGCCGCCGGCCTCGGCTTCGACTGCAACGACCGCAATCCGTTCGCCAGCCTGCGCAGCCCGTTCGGCCTCGAGAACGCCACGATGCCTTTCCTCGAGCTGCTCATCATCGGCGGCGCCGTCTGGGCCCTCGTGCACTCCTGGCGGCGGTGGCGCCGCGACGGCGACCCGGTCGGCATCTCGCTGTGGTTCGCGTCGCTGGTCTACCTCGCGGTCGTCGAGCCGCCGCTCTACTTCCCCGGCTGGTTCGGACTCGAGGAGCACGTCGGCTTCATCTTCAGCCACAACGTGTTCACGGTGCAGTTCATGTACGACCGGCTACCGCTCTACATCGTCGCCTTTTATCCCGCGATCACCACGCTGGCCTGGGAGCTGGTCCGCGCACTGCGCGTCCTCGAACGCCGCGGAGCGATCGCGGCGGCCTTCGCCGTCGCGTTCGTGTGCCAGGTGTTCTACGAGATCTTCGACCAGCTCGGCCCGCAGCTGAAGTGGTGGGCGTGGAACACCGACAACCGGATGATCAACCAGCCGGCCCTGGACTCCGTGCCGATGAACAGCATGCTGCTCTTCGCCTCCGTCTCCTTCGCAGCGATGGCCTGGCTGGTGATCCGCTTCGTCGGCCCACGCGAGGGCCGCGCCGCGCTGGGCGGCGGGCAGGTCGCGTGGCGCACCGTCGTCGCCGGCGTCCTCACACCGTTCGCGATGATGATCGTCAGCGCCCCCACCGGCTCGCTGCGCGGCGACAACCAGGTCGACCTCCAGCGCACGATCCTCTGGGTCGAGCTCGGCGTCGTCTGGGCGATCGGAATCTGGCTGCTCGTCGACGCGTGGCGCGCCATCCGTGCCGGGGAGGTCACCCCCGTCGACTCCCCCACGTTCGTGCGGGTCTACCCGGCGATCTACCTCGGCGTGCACATGGTGCTGTGGGCGACCGCGCTTCCGGCGTACTTCGCGGCCACCGACGGCATCACCGAGGACGGCACCCCCATCGGCAGCCTCTGGTACGTCGTCGCGTGCACGCTCGCCTCGGCGGCGCTGATCGCGGCGGCGTTGCGGGCCACCGCGAAGCAACCGGCCCTGGGGACGTTGAAGCAGCGCCTGCCTACTGGGCAGTTGCCGTGAAGGTGAACGGCTCGCTCGGGCACGCGGCGGTGGGATTCACGTTCGTGTAGGTCCCCTCGAAGGCGCCGTCGTCGGTGAACGCGCCGGTGAGCGTCGTCGTGGAGCCATTGCTCTCCTCGGTGAAGTCGACGGCTCCGTCCACGATCGGGATCTCCGCACCGCCGTCCGACTCGCTGCTCGACGTGGTTCCGCCGCAGTCGCCGACCACCTTGGCCTTGACGTGCACGATCGTGTCGTCCTCGACCTCGAGGGTCACCTGCTCCTCGTTCGGTCCGACGGCACTGGCGTAGGTGCCGTCGTCAGGAGAGACCGGGGCCGCCGTCTTGTCGTCACCCGACTTGTCGGAGGACTTGTCGTCACCATCCCCGCAGGCACTGATGGACAGCACCAGGATGGCCGCGCCGAGAGTCATGGAAATTCGTGGGGAGCGCATTCTCGGAACCTAGTCCCGCCATCGAGACCAGCGGAACTGTCTCTTCCGACAATTCTTCGTTCCGGGTCTCGACCCACGGACCTAGGCTGACCGCATGCCGACGTACACCGAGCAGGGCAAGGCCTTCGACCGGGACATGAACTACATCCCCGACCGGATCACGCGCGAGCCCGGGCTCTCACAGGACCCGTACGGCGGCCGCGAGCTCGAGGCGCCGACCTGGCCGGCCGAGCCGGGGCGCTACCGGCTCGTCGCAGCGGCAGCATGCCCGTGGGCGAACCGGTCGATCATCGTGCGCAAGCTCCTGGGCCTGGAGGACGTCATCTCCCTCGGCCTGACCGGGCCGACGCACGACCAGCGCAGCTGGACGTTCGACCTCGACCCCGGCGGGGTGGACCCGGTGCTGGGCCACGAGCGACTGCAGGAGGCGTACTTCGCGCGGTACGCCGACTACCCGCGCGGCATCACCGTGCCCGCGGTGGTCGACGTCGCGTCCAAGGCCGTGGTCACCAACGACTTCCCGTGGATCACCCACGACTTCTTCTTCGAGTGGCGCGAGTGGCACCGCCCCGACGCGCCGGACCTGTGGCCGGACGACGTCCGCGAGGAGATGGAGTCCGTGATGAAGCGGGTCTTCACCGAGGTCAACAACGGCGTCTACCGGTGTGGTTTCGCCGGCTCACAGGAGGCGTACGACGCGGCGTACGACCGGCTCTTCGAGACGCTCGACTGGCTCGAGGAACGCCTCACCGACCGTCGCTTCCTGATGGGTGAGGCCATCACCGAGGCCGACGTGCGGCTGTTCACGACACTGGTGCGGTTCGACCCGGTCTACCACGGCCACTTCAAGTGCAACCGCAACAAGCTGATCGAGATGCCGGCGCTGTGGGGCTATGCGCGCGACCTGTTCCAGACGCCCGGGTTCGGCGAGACGATCGACTTCGAACAGATCAAGCGGCACTACTACGTCGTCCACGAGGACATCAATCCCACCGGGATCGTCCCCAAGGGACCGGACCTCGCGGGATGGCAGACGCCGCACGGGCGCGAAGGAATCTGATCACCCGACGACGGCATCAGGAGCGCGGTCGGGCGGCTCCACCCGGCGCATGATCGGGGTGGCCAGGGTGCCGTGGAGGAAGACCGACGCGGTCACGGTGAAGCCGATGGTCGACCACATCCAGTCCGACCCGAGGCTCGGCACCTCGCCCGCGGCGTACGCCAGGTAGTAGACCGAGCCGATGCCGCGGACGCCGAAGAAAGCGACCGCCCACCGCTGGGGCGTGGTCAGCGACGACGTCGAACCGATCAGCGAGACGGCCCCGGCAAGCGGTCGGATCACCAGGAGCAACGCCAGCCCGATCAGGACACCGCGCCAGTCCAGCGCCTCGAGCAGTCCGCGGCTCAGCGCGATGCCGAGGACCAGCAGCAACAGCAGGGTGAGCAGCCGCTCGAGCCGCTCGGTCACCTCGTGCATCGCCGCGTGGTAGTCGTGCGAGCGCTCGGCCGAACGGAACGTCATCGCACAGACGAACACGCCGAGGAAGCCGTAACCACCCACGATCTCCGTGAGGCCGTACGCCGTCACGAGGGCCGCGAGCGACGTCAGCGCCTCCCCGCGCTCAGCCACCCGGAGCGAGCGGCTCGCCGAGCGGAACGCCACCTTCGCCAGCACCCAACCGACTGCGTAGCCGGCGGCGATGCCGATGGCGACCTTGGCGATCACGTACCAGCCCAGCCAGTGCAGCCAGTCCCCCGCGCCGGTCTGCGCCGAGGCGACGAAGATCGCGAGATAGACGAACGGGAAGGCGAGGGCGTCATTCAAGCCCGCTTCGCTGGTGAGCGTGAACCGCACCTCGTCGGGTTCGTCGACCTCGTGCTCCCCGGTCTGCGGACCAGCGACCTGGACGTCCGAGGCCAGGACCGGATCGGTCGGTGCCAGTGCAGCACCCAACAGCAGCGCAGCTCCGAGAGTGACACCGAGGGTCGTTCCGAGGAGTGCGACCGCCGCGATGCACACCGGCATCGCGATCCCGAGCACGCGCCACGTCGTACCCCAGCTCCGCCAGGACGACCACCGCAGCAGGTTGAGCGGACGATCGAGCGCCAGACCGACGCCCATCAGCGCCACGATCACGACGACCTCGGTGACGTGCTCGATGACACTCCGGTTGCTCGACGGTTCGAGGGGAAGTCCGTCCGGTAACGGGGTCAGCCCCACCACGATGCCGACAGCGACCAGCACCATCGGTGCGGACACCGCCCAGCGGTCGAGCAGGGCAGGCAGGACGATCGCCAGCAGCAGACTGCCGCCGGCGACGAGATAGACGAGGTCGGCGGTGGCCGAACCACCTGGCATGCGTCCTCCGGTCCTGCCTGGTCGTCCAGACATTGGGGCAGTACCCAGATCGACGCAGTTGAGAAGGTCGCCCCGGGATCCGGCGGCCACAAGGTCACGAGCACAGGGGCGGTAAATCGTTCGCCCACGCGGTCGGCGAGACCTAGCCTTGGTCCCGACCGAGCCACCTGGCCGGCCTGACAAACACGTATCGGGAAGGACAAGGCCGTGGGAATCCACCGACTCCACGTCGCCCCGACCCGGTTCGACGGTTATGAGTGCTCGCTCAGGGAGCTGGAGCCGCCCCCGTAGGTGCCGATCACGCACCGGAACCACCGGGCCGCTCCAGCGAGGCGAACGTCCACAGGTCGACACCGACCCGGACCTGAACCGCGACCGGAGCGGCCTTGCTGTTTCACCCATGCGTCGGTTGGGCAACTGGCTGGCCCGTCTGGCTGTAGACCAGATCCCTTCGGGGCGTGCAGGTTCGAGTCCTGCCCGGCGCACGATCACGACTTCCCGTCGTCACCCAAATGATGAACGCTCGATACGAAAGCACCGTAGAACGGAGACCAGGAAGGAGGTGCCCGCAGTGTCCGCGACAACAGTGACCCTGCTCAACGCCTCCTACGAGCCGCTGGGCAAGGTCTCCTTCAAGCATGCCGTCCGGATGCTCTTCCGCGAGGTCGCCACCGTCGAGGAGGGCCTCGACGAGAAGATGATCGGCCCGCACCCGTGGCCACGAGTGATCCGGCTGGTGCGGTACGTCGCCACGAAGTGGCTCTATCGCCCCGCGCCCTGGACCCGCCGCGGCGT